>JBHPFN010000065.1:0-2213 GCA_042571725.1 Candidatus Omnitrophota bacterium | reverse complement strand
AAGGCATTTGAATTCCTCGCGCAGTTTACATTGAGCGGCATGGTCTTAGGAGTTACGTTTGATGATGAGGCAACCAGACAACTCGAGGCGCTGAGGTTTACCGCAGACGATCAGTATCTCTATGCAGGAAAAGGTGAGCTTTGGGGAGCTCATAACAAGTTAGGCGCGCACCCGATCCATCTGGCAGGCCGTACGGTAGGTACTTATTTTGCGGTCTGTGCGCCGAACGCCCGAGAGGTATCGGTAATGGGAGATTTTAACCATTGGAATCCCCATGCACACCGGATGCAGAGATGTGAACATACCGGCATCTGGTACATCTATATTCCTGATATTAAGGAAGGGACCCTGTATAAATATTCTATATTGGGCGCAGACGGGGTAAGACGTCAAAAAGCAGATCCTTATTCGTTTTTTAATCAGTTCCCTACCGGCGATGAGCTCTTTAGCAACGCCTCTATTTCTTGGGATCTTTCCTATGAGTGGCAAGATGCAAAATGGATGGGAAATCGCAGAGAAACTCAAGCCCCGGATAAACCTATGGCGGTCTATGAGGTGCATCTTGGTTCCTGGCGTCGAGGTGAGTATGACCGATGGCTTACCTACCGTGAACACGCAGACCAGTTGGTTAACTACGTAGCTGAGCTTGGCTTTACCCATGTAGAGCTTCTGCCGGTAACCGAGTACGCCTATGATCCTTCCTGGGGATATCAGGTAAGCAATTATTATGCGCCGAGCTCCCGGTTCGGCGAGCCGCAGGACTTTATGTATTTGGTCGACCAGCTGCATAAACGAGGTATCGGGGTGATCGTTGACTGGGTACCGGCGCACTTTCCTAAAGATAGTCACGGACTAGAGCGTTTTGATGGCACAGAACTATATTCTCATGAAGATCCTCTTTTTGGTGAACATCCTGATTGGGGTACACTTATTCCCAATTATGATCGAAATGAAGCGCGCAATTTCTTTATCGGTAGCGCCCTGGTCTTTTGCGAGCGATATCACATAGATGGAATACGGGTCGATGCGGTTGCCTCAATGCTCTATTTGGATTATTCCCGCGGTGAAGAAGAGAAACGCTGGATAATCGAGAAGCGTGGCACCAACATAAATTGGTCGGCAGTTGCATTCTTGCGAAGGTTTAATGAGATAGTACATGAAAGACACCCTGGAGTTTTAACCATCGCTGAAGAGTCCACAAACTGGGCAGGGGTATCGCGGCCGAGTTTTCTTGACGGTTTAGGATTTGACATCAAATGGTCCATGGGCTGGATGCATGATATGCTTAAAAAATATATGGCGCTTGACCCGATTCACAGAAGCTATGAACAGGGCAAACTGACGTTTTACCTTCTCTACGCCTTTCATGAGAATTTTATGCTTCCTCTTTCGCACGACGAGGTGGTGCACGGTAAAGGGTCTCTTAAGCATCAGATGCCAGGGGAAGGGGATGAATGGCAGCAGTTTGCTAACCTTCGACTTCTTTTATGTAATATGCTTACCTTTCCCGGGAAGAAACTGCTCTTCATGGGTGGAGAATTCGGTGAGTTTAAAGAATGGGACCACAGCGGTTCTCTTGATTGGTGGTTGCTCAATAAAGTTAACACTGCAGCAGAAGGAGAAGAAGAGAACTGGGTTTGGCAATATCCCCTGCATGGCGGCCTATGGCAAATGGTGAGGGATATAGTAATGCTGTATCGTAGAGAACCCTCACTCCATGAGCGTGATTTTGAGCATACCGGCTTTGAGTGGATCGACTGCGAAGATGCGGGCAATAGTGTCATAAGCTATATCCGAAAGGGACGCGATCCTGACAACGTGCTTGCGGTCGCATCAAATTATACCCCGGTGGTGCGCCACGACTACCGCATTGGCGTGCCGTTCCCTGGAACCTGGCATGAGGTCTTTAATAGCGATGCCGAAGACTACGGCGGAAGTGGAGTGGGCAATTTCGGAGCGGTAGAAGCTGAAGCAATACCGTTTCATGGTCATCCATATTCAGTAAGTTTAACCCTGCCTCCATTAGCCACGATTATTTTAAAAGGTAAAAACATGCAGATTAGTATTAAGAAGCCTGCTGATGGAGGAAGTCAAGCGAGTTGTTTTGTGGGATTTGGGTGGTTGATGGATGGATTGTTAATCATTAGTCTTGCTGTGGGAGTGTTGTCTGTTTTCCGCGGGCTTGACAGATTAGTAAAGAGGAAGCATAAAAT
>JBHPFN010000064.1:0-2345 GCA_042571725.1 Candidatus Omnitrophota bacterium | reverse complement strand
TCCGCGGGTGTGAATTTATTATGAAGGATGCATATAGTTTTGACCGCGACCAAGAAGGTTTAGACAAAAGTTATGCCAGTATGTTTGAGGCGTATAAAAAGATATTTACGAGAATGGGCCTTAACTTTGTGATTACCGAAGCAGATCCAGGGGTAATGGGCGGAAATCTTTCTCATGAATTCATGATACCTGCAGACAGCGGAGAAGATGTTGTGTTGGTGTGTCACAAATGCGGTTTTGCTCAAACGGGTTCCCAGGAAGATGTAAAAACTCCTTGCCCTAAATGCAAAACCACATTTGAGAAAAAACAGGCGATAGAAGTTGGCCACATTTTTAAGCTTGGCACTAAATATAGCAAGGTTCAGGGTGCCCAGTATTTAGATAGCAATGGCAAGCAGCATGTTATTATCATGGGTTGTTACGGTATCGGCGTCAGCCGACTTATCTCTGCGATTATTGAGCAACATCACGATGCCCACGGGATCCAGTGGCCGTTTGAGGTTGCACCTTTTAAAGTCATCATCGTCCCTGTAAAAGGCGATGCCTCCCTTATGGAGATCGCAAAGAAGTATTATATAGAATTACAAGGTAAAGGCATTGATGTGCTATTGGATGACCGGGATGTATCTGCAGGAGTAAAATTTAAAGACGCTGATTTGGTCGGAATTCCATTGAGCATTATTATCGGTGAAAAGAATCTAAAAGACGGAAACGTAGAGATTAAAATCCGCGCCGACAACAAGACGCAAGTGGTAGATAGGAAAAAAGCAATAGAATCCATTGTAAGGTTACTATAAGAGGAAGGTTACAATGCTTCGCGATACGATTAGAGAACGGATAGTGCCACTGCTTGAGAACGAAGGCATGGTTTTGGTTGACTTACACACGTATCGAGGTAACCGTAAGATTGATATTCGATTGTTGGTCGATAGGCGAGAGGGTGGCATTACTGTTGGAGAATGCGCTGCATTAAACGCAAAAATTGGCCAGGTAATTGAGCAAGAGAATTTAATTAATGAGCATTATGTGCTTGAGCTTTCTTCTCCGGGGCTTGATAGGCCATTGGTAACGCGGGAAGATTTCAGAAGGGTTATCGATAAGGAGCTGCGGTTTTTCCTCAGAAGCCCCATCGATGAAAAATTAGAACTCCAGGGGAAGCTTGTTGCGGTTAATGATGCAAGTATTTCTGTAATTTCCGGAGAAAAAGAGATACAGATTCCCATTGAGACAGTCGCTAAAGCAAAACAGGTTATTTAACGTAGGGGAAGAACAATGAACGGAGAATTATTAGCAATCTTAGAGCAGCTTGAACGAGATAAGGGTATTAAGAAAGAAGTGTTAATTCAGGCAGTTGAATCGGCATTGGTAAGCGCTGCAAAAAAGGTCTGGACCGGTGATGAGGAAGCGGTTATTACTGTCGAGCTTAACAGAGAGACCGGAAAAATCAGCGCCTTTGCAGGAGATCAAGAGATTAAATCAAAAGATTTTGGCCGCATTGCTGCCCAAACCGCAAAACAGGTCGTGATCCAGAAAATACGCGAGGCAGAAAAGGAAGTAATTTACGGAGAATTTCAAGGCCGCGTTGGGGAAATTGTAAGCGGGGCAGTGTATCGATTCGAAAAAGGTAATATTATCGTCGATTTAGGTAAAACTGAGGGCCTTATTCCCAAGAGTGAGCAGTCTCATAAGGAAGAATTTAGGCAAGGCGAGCGAGTGAAAGCCTTTGTTTTCGATGTTAAGAAAGAGTCGCGGGGGCCGCAGATTATTTTATCAAGGACAAATCCAATTCTAGTAAAAAAGTTGTTCGAGTTAGAAGTACCTGAGATATACGAGTCCATTGTTGAGATCCGAGCTATTTCACGCGAAGCAGGGGAAAGAACTAAGATCGCAGTTTGGTCAAAAGACGAAAAGGTGGATTGCGTCGGTGCCTGCGTAGGCATGCGGGGTTCCAGGGTAAAAAATATCGTCTCAGAGTTACATGGTGAACGGATTGATATCGTACGTTGGTCGGATGACACAAAGCAATTTATCACCGCAGCGCTGAGCCCAGCGAAAATTAATGAGATTAAAATTGACCTAGAACAGAAAAGAGCTGAAATAGTTGTTGATGAAGATCAGCTCTCATTGGCAATTGGCCGAAGTGGCCAGAATGTGCGTCTCGCCTCAAAGCTTACCGGTTGGGAGTTGGATATACGCACTAAAAAGGAAGAGAAGCCTGAAGAGAAGTCTAAAGAGAAGTCCAAAGAGAAGCCGAAAGAAAAAGCTAAAGAAAAGGAAGAAATCTCAATTATTTCTCTTGCAGGCGTAGGAAAGAAATTAGCCGAGTCATTGGCTGAAGCAGGTTT
>JBHPFN010000063.1:0-2463 GCA_042571725.1 Candidatus Omnitrophota bacterium | reverse complement strand
CCCTATGGCGAAGCCATATATATAGATGAATTAATGATCTATGCAGATCAGGTGCCTACTGAAGTTGATGCACACGGTAACCCTATGATCGGTCCGGTGGTTGCTGGAGCATTGCCACCCAATGAACCTTATAACCCAGCACCAGCGAATGGCGCAATTGACCGAAGTATCAATACAGATATCACCTGGAACGGCGGAGACCCTGAGGGAGATCCGGTTACCTACGATGTATACTTCGGAACTAGTTCAACACCTGCGTTAGTTTCATCAGCAAAATTCAATGCAGGAGAATCTACCGGATCACCCGCGAGTCTATTTGAGAGAAAGTAGTGGCCGAAAGGTACGTCGGCGTTGTTTACAAATTGAGGATTCCCTTCAATGGAATGGGCATCTTGACCGGTAAACGCCTGCCATTCCGCCAGAGAGGTATTTACTTCACCGCCACTACCGTATCTATCCACCATGAACAACATGGGGTCAGGAGTGGATCCATTCCTATAAAATACGTTATAGTCTCCGTGATATTTATCTTGCAGAAAGTTCGGAGCCCAGCGCACAATGGAATCTCCGTCTCCGCTCACAACATTATTTCTAAAGTCAATTCCGTAAGTAGCGTTATCCATGCCTTTAAGGACTAGCGTCCTGAACGAATCAGGCCCCCTAATGAACGTATTGCCGTATAAGTATATGTAGTCCATATTGTCATTGCTGGAGTAGTCTCCTACGTCAATCGCCACTCCTTTATGGCCATAGCTTAAGCAGTTGATAACATAGATGTGGTGCATGTCAACTGCCCAGGGGTGTTCATTATGGATGGCGATACCCGGATGATAATTAACGTCATCGCCTCCGGCATCGTACGATACGCAGTCAATCATCCAAATGTAGCGTGCGCCGTCAATGTAATAATTTGGATCCCAACTGCCGGGCCTTAGGGCGTTTTGATTTGCGACACACCGTACCGCACCGCTATGATGGCAATCGGTGAATTCATTATAATCGAGCCAGTCAAAGCCAGCCATAAAGTTATACTCTGCCAAACAGTCGTACAGCCACGTATAGGAACCTTCGATAGTAAATGCCTGGCTGTCTCCGATACAGGTGTAGCGGGCTATGCAGTGGTCAGCCCTTCCGTAGTCAGCTCCATCGAATGAAGGATGTGCAGTGTAGTGAATCCAGTAAAACCCTGCGGAATATGCATACTCAACCGTGCAATTCTTGAACCACACATAATCATCGGTCGCGGTAAATCCTTGATTGCCCGCATATTTAATATCGAGATTTTGGATAAGGATATATTTCGCTCCTAAGTCAGTGGTGATGGTGCCTCGCCATCCGGGCCAGCGCGTTGCGATGAGCATGTTATGGGTATCGGGGGAGGCGTTGTCAGAACACCAGACGTAGAGTCGTTTGCTGTTGCCGTCATAATAGTTTGAGCCTGCAGTCATCGAGCCTAAATCAGCCTTAGGAAAAAGAATGGTAGTCTCGTCTTGGACCACCGTATTTGGCCACCAGTCGATGTAGTCGTTCGGACTCGTGTTGGCATAATAGATATTTCCACTGTAGTGATTCCAGCTTATCCAGTTTGCTCCGAATTCAGCCGGGGTTTTTGCCGGTCTAAACAGTGGCTTTATTCCTTCCCCGTATGCGCCAAACGTAATCCAGTTTTCTGCAGTTCCCGAAGCTTGTATCCATATATTTGCTTCCGTGCCTATCCAAGTGTCTCCCCTTTTGAAAAGCACCGAATCTCCTGGCTGAAGGAAACTTGGACCAGCTACTGCCGCCGGAGTTCTAAAAGCGGTAGCAGGAGAAAGACCGTCATTGGCATCATTGCCTGAGGAGCTACTTATATGGTATGTTACTCCTCCACCGCCGCTATATTGATTGGGCGTAAGATAGAAGTATCCCCTTAGCCAAAATTCGTCACC
Organism: Candidatus Omnitrophota bacterium; assembly: GCA_042571725.1. GTDB lineage: Bacteria > Omnitrophota > Gorgyraeia > VGKH01 > JBHPFN01 > JBHPFN01. The sequence continues at coordinate 535 of JBHPFN010000063.1, read as the reverse complement.
TTCGTTGAGTTGCGTATGGAAAAATTGGCCTTCGTTGTCGCCAGGGGCAGCATCGCCATAAAGCGCGTGCATGAGGCTGACGCCATTTCCGTCTATGGGTGCCATTTGATCGGAAAAGACAGTTTTATCACCAGCGTAGTCAAACCCTGATGGATTTGGCGTAGCCGGCTCCCCAACCGGCGCATCGTTAAACGTTGCCGTAATTACCTGGGCATACGTTGGGGTTGTCAGCAAAAACAAAGTAGCTAGCAAAATGGTTATTTTTTTCATCGTACCCACCTCCCTAATCTTAAACGTTTTCTGTAAGTTCATTTTTTGTCTTCCTAAAATAAAAAAGCCCTTTCTCTATGCAAAAGCACAAAGAAAGGGCTTTCAAAAATGAATACAAATAAGTACATAAAAAAATCCCTTTTTTCCTGTGTGAAAAAAAGGGCTACTAGGTCTACTTATCTGGCAACTGGCTTCCCGTACGTCAGGGACCTATAGTTTTGCGCCCTATACTTTCGCATAGTTTGCCTTTTTCAGGCTTCTTAAT
>JBHPFN010000062.1:0-2481 GCA_042571725.1 Candidatus Omnitrophota bacterium | reverse complement strand
TGATATTGATAAATACCGCGCGATCCTTACAATATATCTCGACTTCAATCTGCTTGTGTATCGTAATGCGGTGATTCATTTAGCTGGATTTCCTGAGACAGGATCCCGCATCCAGACAAGACAAGGTATTGATAGAACACCGGTCATGAGACAAAGATAAAAAAGGAGGAAAAAGATGAAACGGATAATTGCATTGTTGTTTGTTGGGTTTACAGGTTTAGTGTTACTGTGCAATACCCCTGCATATGCTAGGGTCAAGGTAATTACGGACGTGGATAAACCAGTTGTATTAGCAGGAGATGAAGAGAATATTGTGGTAAAGGTAGGTCTCGCCGGTCTAGATATTCCAAATCTGGATAAGCGGCTGCCGATTAATGTGGCTGTTGTGCTGGATAAATCAGGCTCTATGCAGTCGCAAGGAAAAATGGAAAGGGCTAAACAGGGTGCCATTGAGGTTGTAGAACGCTTGACTAAAGATGATATCTTTTCCTTGATTGTCTACGACAGCCAGCCGCGGGTTTTGATCGAGGCCCAATACGTCAACAATAAAGACGCCTTGATCAAGACGATTTATCACATCCACGCCGGCGGCTCAACCGCGCTCTACGGCGGTGTGACCTTTGGCGCAGCTGAGATACGTAAGCATATTGATAAAGAGTATATCAATAGGGTGATACTGCTATCAGATGGTTTAGCAAATGTCGGCCCTAAAACAACTGAGGAGTTGGCTGAATTAGGCGAATCTTTAAGCCTTGAAGGAATGACGGTAACCACTATCGGCGTAGGCCTGGATTACAACGAGGATTTAATGACCGCGCTTGCTGATAGAAGTAGTGGAAATTCCTATTTTGCAGAAAATAGCGGAGATCTGCCTAGGATTTTTGCTGAAGAGATAGGAGAAGCCATGACGCTTATGGCAAGTGATATCCATATTGATTTCGATTGCGTTGGCGGGGTAAAGCCGGTTGGGGTACTAGGTAGAAGAGGCGTAATTAACGATCAGAATATGGAGCTCACCATCGGCAACCTATATGGCAAGCACGAAAGATACGCGCTTTTCGAGGTTCAAATTCCCCGCAACAGAGCAGGCAAAAAACTTAGGGTTGCGCGGGTAAATATTGAATACACTGATCCTTTTACCAGGAAGACCACTCGCCGCCAAGAGACGGTGAGCGTTACCTATCACAAGGATCGAGGATACGTTGAGAGGCAGCAAAACAAACAGGTGCTTAAAGAGGCAGCGCTCAATCGGGCAGCAGAGGTCAAGCGTAAAGCAGTCGCACTTTCTGACCGAGGCGATTATAAAGCCGCTGCCAGCTTAATGAAGAAGAACAGCTTTGCGCTTGAAAAGGTTGCAGAGCAGTGCGATAATGATGAAGAGATATTAGGGCAGGCTGAACAGTTTTCGGTGTACTCAAAAGATGTTACTGCCAACAGAGGCTTTACCAATGTCCAGCGAAAAGGCGTAACCAATGCTGCATACACCTATCCGCAACAGCAGACTACTACTTCGGTTGCGATTACGAAAATTCATTCGGGCTCTGAGTCTCGGTAAGTAAAAATAGTTGATTGTGCGAACCGCCTTTACGGCGGTTCGCACTTCAGATGAAAAACGAGAAGGATAGCTATGCGGCGAAACAGATTAACTCGATTTTTAGGGATATTTTTCATCATCGTAGTGATTGTGCCGAGTGTGGTGTTAGCCTGGCTGGCGATGAGGTCAACGCTCTACGAAGAGGCTTATATTGAGAAACGGCTCGAGACTGCTCTCCAGGCAGAGGTTACACAGGCTGTTTCAGCAGTCAATGTCGAACTAGATCTGATTCGTAACGAACTGAACAATGTCGACATTATTTCACCGGATTCTGATGCAGAAGCTGTACTTTCGAAGTGGAAACAAAGAACCTCTTTGGTAGAAACTCCCTTTCTGCTCTCGTCTACATACGAGATGATCTGGCCGGCGACGGATAAATCCCTTGAGGCCAAAGAACAAGAATTTGTTGCTCAACAGCAGGCTTTTTTAGGCAATCAGGTTACGATACCCGTCTATGAAAATATTGCGATTGCCTATAAAGATGATATCTTGCAAGGTACCGCACAAACAAGAAGAGATCCCTTTCGGATTCCTACTAGTCTGCAAACGCAAGAGACTACTTCAGTGCCGATAAGTAAAATAGTAGCAGGTGCTTCATCAAAAGACTCGCAGGCTCTAAAGTATAAGTCAGCCTCAGCAAGCAGAAGAGAAGCTCAGCAGTGGTCTCAGGGCGAACAGTACTCAGCCCAGCAGTCAGTCAGTGCTTTTACTCGAAGTGAACCTCTCCGTAAAAAGGTATACGAACAGGCGGCGCAGGAGGGTCAGCAAATACTCTACCGTAATATCGCTCCTTCAAAAAAACTCGCTAAGTCAGGCAAGTTTTCCAAGTCCCTGAAACCAGCAACATCGAGTCAAGATGCTACTATTCCTATTGTGATGCTTACTGC
>JBHPFN010000061.1:0-2708 GCA_042571725.1 Candidatus Omnitrophota bacterium | reverse complement strand
TACTTCCTATTCTTCGCATTACTCTTTTTACTCCGATAAAAACGTATCGAATATCACCGTATAATAAATACCAAAAAGCTCGTTTCATCATATAAAAAACAGCTAATATTTTATTTCTCTTAAGTCCGTACTTTTTTAAAATTGCCTTATCGTCAGTAATCTTCATATCCCAAATATTATGCGTTTTGGTATCACTGTGATAATGCATTGCAGCTAAAAATTCTGGTATATGCTTAAACCGTGCTTTTGACAACCCGAGCCTGATGAAAAAATCATAGTCCATGGAAAAGTACCATTTTTCATCCAAATAACCAACTTTCTCAAAAAGATTACGCTTCCAAAAGGCCGATTCATTAACAATGATATTGCCTTCGTGAACTAACGATCCAAAAGAAAATGGCGTGTATTTAAACTCAAAAAGGTAGTTTTCATCCTTGTCTACATTGATTCTATTGCCAAACACTACATCGATCTTTGAATCTTTCATAAACGTTTGACCAGCTTTTTCAAGCGCATTCGGAAGATAAAAATCGTCTGAATTCTGCCAACCAATAATATCCCCTGTGCATCTTTTAAATCCTTTATTTAACGCGTCGGTGTGACACCGATCGGGTGTGCTTTCCCAACACGCTAAGTACTTTTCATATTTTTTTATAATTTCTACAGAACCGTCTTTAGAAGCGCCGTCGATGATAATATATTCTAAATTGGGATAATTTTGATTCAAGACACTTAATATAGTTTTTTCAAGGTATGGAGCTTGATTCAATGAAGGCGTAACAACGGATATTTTTGGCCACGCATTATCTTTGCTAAAGATAATATTCTCATCGAAATGTGGCTTGGTTAAAAAGTCTTTAATGTTTTTACTTGAGTAGCTTTTCATAAAGTTTTATGTATCGTTGTGCTTCTAAATCTAGAGAAAATTCATTTTCTACCTTTTTTCTTACTGCCCTAGACAATGATTTCATGCGCGCAGAATCAGAAAGCACCCAATTAATTCCATGCGCCAAATCTGTAGATTCAAACGGTTGTGCAAGGTAACCAGTGTGCTTATGCTCAACCATGTCGGGGATACCACCGATATTAAAGGCAGCGCAAGGCAATCCGCAAGACATTGCCTCCAAAATTGTATTGGGAAAATTTTCTTCCATGTAAGGAGCTACAAATACATCGCATGCTGAATAAATCAATGCCTTAGAAATTTCGTCGTGTAAATAGCCCATAGTATGTACCTGAGACGGCCACATCTTTTGCATAGGCTTTTGCCATGAACCAAAAACAACAAGATCCGGCAGCGAAGATTTCATCGTCTCCTTTAAAATCTGGAGAGCAGACTCTAAATACCGATAACCTTTGCGCGCATCACTAAACGGATTTACCGCTCCAAAAAGTAAAAGCGGTTTATCTTGAGGTAGATTAAGAAGTGAACGGGCTTGACCCTTGGGAATCGGTCTATACGTATGCGTATCGACCCCGTTAGGCATGACCTCTATGCGAGCATCTCTGAATAACGAACTATGCCTCGCACACGCTGCAAGCCACTTACTTGGTGTTGCTATCGTTAACGATGAACTTTTCCAGCTACGTTTTTTACGCTGCAATACCTTATATGAAAGGTCGGTGCTCCTCTCGCTTCCCAATTGAGGACACCTGCCGCATTGCTGTTCATAGCCTTTGCACACACCAGCATAATGACAGCCTCCGGTAAAAGGCCACATATCTGAAAATCGCCAGACCACTGGTTTACCTAATTGCAAGAGGTGCACCAGGGAAAAATATTGGTAGAGAGCAAAGTAAACAAAGGAACAAAGTTTACGTTTACTTTGCCTAAGTATTCTGCTAAAGTATTATTTCAAGATAATGTTACAAGAGCATTGCGCGATGCAATCGGAAAGAAGGTTTCGTTATCACTTGTAGTATTTGATATTAAAAACTTCGACGATTTGGCTCGAGATTTTGGCAATGAGACACTCGATGTTATTTTGCATGATATGGAGCAGTTGGTAAAACAAGACCTTCGTCGTCGTTCTGATTTTGCGGTTAAAGATATAAAAGGCGTTTTGGTGATGCTTCCTGAAATGGGAAAACTCGACGCACTTGTAGTTGCTGATAGAATCCAAAAGGTCCTTGAGGATTATGTAGTAAGCCGCCATAGCGATAAAAAGATACAGCTGAGTTGCAAGACCGCAGGTTATCCTGAGGATGGTGGAACTCAAGAAGAGCTTCTGAGTGCCGTGGCAGTAGAGTTATAATTTAAGACGAAAACATATATAACTTATGGAGGCTTCGCATGAGTAAAAAAATATTAGTAATAGACGATGATCCCAATGTCGTTAAGATGCTGAAGTCTCGTTTAGAGGCAAGCAACTACCGAGTTGCTACCGCTTCTAACGGGAACGAAGGGTTGGAACAGGTTTCAAAAGAAAGACCGGATTTGATTCTTTGTGATATTGTAATGCCTATAATGGACGGGTATACCTTTTTGAATGAGCTTAGGGCTAGAGAGATGAAAGAGAGCCAACCATTGCAGTCCATACCCGTTTTCGTTCTTACTGCGAAAGAAAAGATGCAGGATCTCTTTGCCATGGAGGGAATAAAAGAATACATCGTTAAGCCTTTCAAAGCTGAAGAGCTTTTAGAGAAAATAAAAAATGTTTTAAAATAAATACTATTTGTAGTTGTCTACGCAAGAAGGAGAATAGAAT
>JBHPFN010000060.1:0-2764 GCA_042571725.1 Candidatus Omnitrophota bacterium | reverse complement strand
GCGGTATCGACGATGCTGCGTCCCGAATGGGAGAACAATACTCTGTCAGTAACTCTTCAAAGCACCGTTACCGAACGGCGTTGGCGGATCAGGAGATCGTGGAAGAAACCGCGAGTAGCGCTGAAGCCACCGATACGGTCTTAAACGAGGTGTTTCATTCGGTTGCTGACGATTCAGGATCAGTAGCAGCCGGGGCCTATGACGTAAAAGGCGTCGTAGATATGGGAGCGCATAATATGACTACCCGTATCGGCAATAAGTACGCGGTGGTAGATGAAACAGCCACTGATAAAGCTACCTCAGAATTGATGAGAGTCGCTGATTACGAAAAGCTAGGAAAAGATTACATTGACTATGGCGATCCTTTCACAGCCCCAGAGTAAGCGCGGCTGATAAGGATCATCGTATCTTGTATTACACAAGGAGATGATATGCATCTAGAGCGAAGCATACGCAGAGCTCAGAGCATGGTAGAATACTGTATCCTTTTAGCGGTGATATTATCTGCACTCTTATTGTTGCAGGCAATTGTTAAAAGAGGCTTCTCAGGAGGTTTAAATGAGGCTGCAGAGCGGATGGGAGAGCAATACTCTCCCACCGCCACCGCTGAAAGGACAGTACGCAAAATGCTCAATGATCAGGTGATTAACGAAGAGATTACTGCTACTACCTGTGGAGACGATGAGCCTTGCATAGAAAATTTCTGGGATGCTGGGGCAACCGGGTATACGCCTGTATACGCAGGAGACAAAGGCGCCTATACCTTTACTGCCCGTCCGTCGCAGAAGTTTTCTGTCAGTAACGAGCGGGTAACCGATTCTGCAAGTCAAGAGCTGTACCGCTGGGATGATTTTCAAAGGACAGACTACGGTGATTTTGATGCGCCGTTTTCAGCACCATAACACTACAACAAGGCATCATAAGTAATTAATCTTAAAATTTATTAAAATTAGTATTGACGATAAGGATAAGGGTAATGTATTGTAAAAGAGACAAGCATATAGTTGGGCAGGGCATGATTGAATGGATCGTGCTGATTTCAGTAATCGTAAGCGCGCTGCTTTTGATGTCAGCGTTTCTTAAGCGTGCGTATTCCGGCAGGCTCAAGCAGGATGCAGAGTCTTTGGGCGGTGAGTTGTATGCACCTAAACACACCACAAGCGTTATTGAGACCGTGACCACCAGCGAGACGGCAACTTCTCCTGCCCTCGTCGGTGGACTGGGCGGAATTATTATTGATGGTGTGACAATTACCACCACGGATTCTAGTTCGACTTTTTCCAGAAGAGAAGCAGTAGACCCATTTGCCCATTAAGCAATGAACTCGAGGATATGATGCGAACCAACTCAAAAGGATACAGCTTGGTGATGTGGACCGCAACCATTGCAACGGCCATCGCGATACTGGCAATGTATCAGGGGCCGCTGAAAGAGGGGCTGCGATTTAAGTCAACAGGCGTGACAAACTATGTGTTTTTTGGTGCCTGGGAGGATGAAGCTGGTGATCCTTTAAATCCTTCAGACTTTTTCCCGCAGGAAGGCGATGTAGAAATGAGCCGCTCCGGAATAAGAAATAGGTCGAAGCAACACTTAGTTCGGCATGAAAATCACGCAGGAGAAATTAAATATTTCTTAGACCCCGCTGAAAACTATTCAGCAACCGGTTCAATAACTCGATCTGCCCAAGATGGCTATAGGTCGCTTTTAAGTGATGATATTACGGATTACAACTTAGCTCTGCCTGATCCGCCGTAATAAGCGCGTAAACTAGGAGTGTGCATGAGGAGATCGCGACTATTAAAAAAATTTAATCATACAGGGCAAGCCCTTCGACGCAGCTCAGGACAGGCCGCAGCAGAGCTGGCTGTGCTGGGCAGCCTTATTCTGGTGGTGTTCTCATCCATAATTTCCTTTGGCCAGCAACTAGAAGCACAGCAGGTGATTAAGCAAGAAGCCTTCCGCAAAGCACTTCAGAAATCATTTCAGAGAAACGCCGGCGTTTCCTACACCGTAAAGAAAGACCATAAATTTTACAACCCAATGCTCGTTTTCGGCGATGGCCAGCCTTCAACCCTTTCTGCATCTGCTACGGTCATGTGGCAGAAGGGCGTAGCCGGCTGCCAGCACGGGGAGGATAATTGTGACAATGAAAAGGAAGACAACGACAGCTCTACCGCGCAATCTTCCTTTGCCTATTATGAGATAAACAATCAGTTAATCGGAGTGCCGGATAATGATACAGCGCGCATAGGCGCAACTCCAGCTGATGTAACAATACCCCGTTACGCGAAGAAGGCAATAGGCGTCACCGATGAGGAGTATTGGACCAAAGTTCCTGCCAGCGTCTGGCGGGACAGAGTGCTTGAGAAAGAAACCCATCTTCGGTCCACCATTCTCAAGCGCGAAAATGTTGACGGAGACCCTTCCAAGATAGTCAACGAGGAAAATATATCGTTAGCTGAGAATATTGAGTCGGAAGTGCATCTGCGCAGAGATCAAAACACGACTGATGCCAACGCCGACGTGCATAAGCCGAACTATATCGACACGGAAATAATAGGCGGCATCAAGCAAGGTGCATACTATAATGAAGACACCAACCGCATAGAATATAGTCAAGGCACTGTGAACGTTCCAGGCGATGAAAACCAACGCTTGAGATTGCAGAGAAAATGGACGACAAGGATGCAGCCGTAGGGGTAAAGAGCGGTGCGTTTTTAGCAAAAAGGAGAGGTATTGAAAAAACAGGCCATACGAAGAAACC
>JBHPFN010000059.1:0-2847 GCA_042571725.1 Candidatus Omnitrophota bacterium | reverse complement strand
TTCGTAGTGAGTATAGGTAAAATGGAAGAAAATAAACGCTGGCAGATTATTGTCCTGATTATTTTTAATTCTATCTGGTTTATCCACTTTTATTCGAGCTTCGTAATAACGATAATGTTTATCCTCTACTGGCTGACAAAATCATTTTGTGAAGATAAGCTGAACAAACCAATCGGAGTCATTGGTGGCTTAGCTCTAGCGCTCAGCCTCGGCCTCTTTTGGATTCCCTCGGTGTTTCACTTTAAAGATGATATTCTGATTGATCAAAGAATTCCCGCTGGGCTGCACGTATTTACTATGCCCATTCAGTCAATGATTGAAAGCGGGTATTGGACTAATTTTGTAACCGGCGGTATTATTGTCGTGCTTCTGGCAGTTACGTACAAGCTGTGGATTCGAGCTCTACGCATACTGTTTAAGAAGATACAATTCAAATACATAAAACCAACTCTCTTTACTCTGATACTTACTCTCCTTATGATTGTTCTGCTGTGGCCAAAAAGATTCATGCGCCTACTTGGTTCTGGATCAATGCCGTATTCCCTTGAACATTTTCTTGCGCTGGATATGCAACGTAATCTCATACAAAATCCTTTTGGCATCGGCTTAATCCCTATGGTGTGCGGCGCAATAGCTGTTCTCTATTTACTAGCGCAGTTCGGGCAACTATTTACTAAAGAAAACAAAAACAGTGCAATCATATTTGTGCTTGGGATATTTACGTTTTTAGGTGTCAGCAGTGCACGATTCTCTCTTAACCTTATGCCGTTTCGAATGTGGTCATTCTTCGCATTTTCCATAGCTCTGCTCAGTGCGTTATGCTATAATCGAGTCATCTTACGGAAGATTTCCAAACCCGCATTAAGAATAGTTGTTTCTGTTCTCTTGGTGATTGGCTTAGGCTACACAGGATACTCAACAAAGTATAGGCTCAATAGAGGCCGCTGGAAAGAAGGATGGCTTACCACCATTCAAGCGCAGCAGCTCTACATTTGGATGCAACAGAATTTGCCAACAGATTCAAAAGTCTACGCATTGGGTACGGATCAATGCATTCCGATAGTATTTGATATGATTTCGTTTCCGTGGGATAATGAGTTAGGGAATTATCGGTTTCTCGATATTGCAGAATCTCCGAAAGACAATTACAAATTTTTGAAGGAAAAAGGGTACGAATATCTCGTCATAGATGTCTCAAGCGCTCTTTTCCATTTTACCTATACTCACTACGAACTGCCAGAGGGCGTAAAAAACGTACTTTTTGTTAAGAATGTAAAGCTTATCAGCCTTAAACAACAATTATTCAAGCAAATGCCTGAAAAATTCGAACTGATCAAAGAATTTTCTGACACAGGAGCAATCTTTAAAATTCTGTAATAACAATTATAAAATCCCATGCCAAAAATAAGCATTATTTTACCAGCGTGTAACGAAGAACAATCAATTGGGCCCCTAATCAATCAGATTCAATCTATTATTAAAGATTCTTATGAAATCATTGTAGTTGACGATGGTTCAACCGATAACACCTTTGCAATAGCAAAAAAAGCAGGCGCGCGCGTCATTAAACATCCCTATCAACTCGGAAACGGCGCCGCGGTAAAAACGGGCATGCGTAACGCAGTTGGAGAAATTTTTATGCTGATGGATGCAGACGGTCAGCACGACCCACAGTATATGCCTCAAGTGCTGGAGCGTATACATGATTACGATATGGTGGTGACGGCACGCACCAAGTGGACAGATGCACCGCTACACCGCAGACTCGCCAATGTTATCTATAACGTCCTCGCCTCATATTTAGCCAAAACAAAAATCCTTGACCTTACCTCTGGCTTCAGGGCCATTAAGGCTAATGTGGCGAGGAATTTCATCTATCTTCTTCCCAACACGTTTTCATACCCCTCTACCCTGACGATGGCAATCTGTAAAACCGGACACAGCCTAACCTATGTTCCCGCGAGACTAAAGCCACGCAAGGGAAAAAGTAAAATTAACCTATTTTCTGACGGTGTAAGATTTGTTTTAATCATAATAAAAATCGGGACGCTGTTTAGTCCTATGCGCATATTCTTTCCTACCAGCATTATCTTTTCTGCAATAGGCATAGCCCATGCGACGTATAAAATATTTATCCTGCATGAGCGATATACTGGTCTCTCGCTTATGTTTGTAACAACAGGAATTATGATTTTTCTCATGGGACTCATTGCTGAACAAATAACACAACTCAGGCTCGAGAGAAGCGAAGGTAACTAAGCTCACTCTTCATTATGATTCATGTATTCGTTGGTACCAAAGCCCAATTCATAAAAGTTGCTCCCCTGCTTAAAGAATTCGATACGCAAGCAATCCCCTGCCGCCTTATCGATTCATGCCAGCATAAAGATATCACGCGAGACCTAAGAACGCTCTTTAAGATAAAACAGCCGGATGCATTTCTAGAAACCGGCTTTCGCAATATCAATTCCTTGCCAAAAGCCTTTTTGTGGATAGTGAGGATCCTAGCAAAACTCATCTTTTCTAAAGGAAAAACGAAGCGAGAAGTATTCGGCGCCAAACCAGACGGCATTTGCTTAATTCACGGAGATACCCTCTCGACACTCGTTGGGCTTATTCTTGCAAAATCCTGCGGCATAAAAGTAGCTCACCTTGAAGCTGGCTTACGTAGTTTTGACATATTTAATCCCTTTCCAGAGGAACTAATTAGAATACTATGCATGAAGCTCTCCGACTATCTATTCACCCCTTCGCAATGGGCAGAAGACAACCTGCGGGCTATGAGCATCAAAGGAAGAATAATAAATGCACATGAAAACACCATTATTGATTCTCTGCAGCTAATAC
>JBHPFN010000058.1:0-2872 GCA_042571725.1 Candidatus Omnitrophota bacterium | reverse complement strand
AAGCAGATTGAAGTCGAGATATATTGTAAGGATCGCGCGGTATTTATCAATATCAGCGATAGAGGTATTGGAGTGCCTTCCGGGGATGTGAAAAAGATTTTTGGCGAGTTTTATCGTGCGGATGATAGCTTAACCTCGCGCGCACGCGGCACAGGATTGGGTTTAACCATCGCCCATAGGATTATACGTGATCACAACGGAGACATACAGCTTTTCGCACGCGAGGGAGGCGGCAGCACCTTTCAGATAACATTACCAATTATTGAGGAGCAGTCATGAAAGAGAAGATCTTAATTGTTGAAGATGATCCGGCTATCCTGGTGGGGCTTGTGGATTTACTCTCAGGCGAAGGGTTTGAAGTTTGCTCAACCCGTGACGGGGCGCAGGCACTTCACTTATACGAGACAGAGAAACCGGATTTAATACTTTTAGATATTATGATCCCGGAGCAAAGCGGATATGATGTATGTAAACAGATCCGCAGTAAAGATGCTACTATTCCTATTGTGATGCTTACTGCTAAGGGACAAGAGGTAGATAAGGTAGTCGGTTTAGAGATCGGTGCGGATGACTATGTAGTAAAACCCTTTGGAGTTAAGGAATTGATCGCGCGCGTGCGCGCAGCGCTTCGCCGCGCAAACGCCAGAGACGGCCTGAAAAAAATAGACGATCGCATAATCGAATTCGGCAAGATCACTATTGATCCAAAGACGCTCAAAGGCAAAAAAGGAAAAACAGAATTTTCCGTAACCCTCCGTGAGGTAGAGCTTCTGCAGATATTCCTCGCTCATGAAGGTGAGGTATTAGACCGCAGCCGATTACTCGATGAGGTCTGGGGTATCCGCTACGAAGGTACTACCCGCACACTCGACCAGCACATTGCTAAGTTACGCCAAAAGATAGAAGACGATGCAGCTGACCCAAAACACATCATGACCGTCCATGGGATAGGCTACAGATTTTCTTCTGGAACCAAAAGTAGGTAATTAGGGACGTTTCTCAAGCTGAGCTGAGAACCGTCCCTTGCAGGGACAGGTTTGAGCGTAATTTCAGAAACGTCCCTAAAACACCTAATGAGTTTTTCAAAAACTAGAGGAGACAGCAGATGAAAGACAGCAGAGGCGCAAGGCGCACGTTGTACTACACAGTACTTTTAAGTGTCTTAGGTGTGTTGGCGTATGCAAACGTTACTGCGCAAACCCCTGTTACTAATTGGAAAGTAAAGACCACCGAACATTTTTCAATTTTTTATGAAGCGGCTTCGCCTGCTGAGCGTGACCTCAAGATGCTGGCACAACTACTTGAAAAATACTACGCTGAAGCATCAGAGATGTTTGACGTAGAGATCCCTAAAAAAATACAATATTATTTTCACAGCAGGCCGCTTTATTCCGGAACCACACCTGTGTGGGGATATGCTACACCAGAGAGTATCCACGCGGCGTATTCCTCCTCGCAAAAAGATTCCAGCCCGCACGAGCTGTACCATTTTATCCATAATTATGCCAATGCAAACGCTCCTTATTTCTTTAATGAAGGTGCTTGTGGTTTTGGCATACAGATCGGTGGAGAAGACTTTCACGAAAAGACAAGGAAACGATGCAAGGAGTTACCTTCATATTCACTTGATATGCTGGTTAAGGATTTTAAGCGATACGGAAGGTTTGGGGATTTTATGGCATATTCGTTCAATGCCTATCTTATTGAGACCTTTGGCAAAGACAAATACGGACAGTTCTACAAAAAGGTAACTCAACAGAATTGGCAGGATGTATTGCGAGAGGTATATGAGTTAGATCATGCCGCACTCGAAGCGCAGTGGAAAGATTTCTTATGCAACAGAGACAACCAGGAACTAGCAACAAAGGAGAGAGGTGAGCAGTGATGGAGAGGAAAAGGAGGGAATAATGGAGAAGAGACGTTCTATGGGAATCACGATACTTGCTTGGATTTATATTTTATATCCTGCGTTAATAGCAGGACTGACTAGCATTATTAATGCTAGTGCTTTTGTAGGATATAAAATTCAGGCGCCAATATTAGACTACTTTCTTAAATTCAATTTTAATCCTTGGCCATCAATCTTTATTCTATTAATAATATTAGTGGTTAACATATCAATAGGATTAGGCTTGCTAGAATTCAAACCATGGGCACGAAGAGCAGCAATCATTGTTTCGGCTATAGGATTGGTTGGTTCCTTATTATTGCTTTTGTATAGCAGATTTGAGCTTACGGGGATGGAAGTCTTTGCTGTTCTTCCCGCTATAAGTCTTTATTTCTTTACCCGAACTCAAGTGAAGGACCTGTTCACAGGAGCTAATGCTAAGAATAAAAGCATAGTTTTTCAGGCAGTAGTTGTGATTGCAGTGTGTTCAGTAGTTTACGCTTTTGTCTATAGGAGTTTTACTACGGCAAGAGATTGGCCTACTCAGTATCCTGAAGGAAAGCGATGTATTACTGATGACGATTGCAGAGTTGTTAATTGTTCTGGTGGGGGATATGAATGTTCATCAGGTAAGTGTAAGTGTGTGCCTACGGAAGGATGTTGGTCGGTTCCTGCTGGTACAAGAAGCCCACATTTTGAAGCATTACTAGATGCACTGTTAAGATCTGACTTAGACGGTGATGGCATTTTTGACATAGACGACAACTGCGACATCCACCCTAATCCAGAGCAAGAAGACAGCGATGGAGACAAGGTTGGTGATGCCTGTGATAATAATTACAGCAGCGAACATCCTATTCATTCAGCAGTGAAGTTTTATAGAAGGCGTCTGAATTGTGAAGATGATACTCTTCACGTACCTACGATGGGAAAATTAGAAAAACAGTCTATAAGGGATGCTGGCACTCGTGATAGATATTCCTG
>JBHPFN010000057.1:0-3166 GCA_042571725.1 Candidatus Omnitrophota bacterium | reverse complement strand
CGAAGAAATGTCCATTTGAGGAAGAGAGCTGTCAAATTCCGTCAAATGAATCTCTTTAAGCAGGCCACCTATTTTAGAAAATGTTAGTTTAAGGCCCGAAGCCTCCATAACATATTCTTCATCAGAAATAGGTTCAAAAACTTGTTCGGCTTGAACCGGAAAGGAGGGAGCTGTGGCCTGAACAACACTTGGAGAAACAGCGGGTTTCGAATCAAAAGATGCAGTTTTCTCTGTATCTTCTTTATTTGCAGCATGTTTTGTCTTCGCAACATAGGATTGATACACAAAAAGCACTACTAAAGATAAAGCAATCGCTAAAAAGGTACGTTTTTCCATAATTTAGTCTATTGGGTCATAGCCTCCGGGGAAAAATTGGTTGCATCGTAAAATCCTGCCCAAGCCAGACCAGGTGCCCCGCACCAAGCCCTTTTTCTCCAGGGCGGTTAAAAAATAAGTAGAGCAAGAAGGATGGTACCGACAACTGCGAGGTAGCAACGGCCGCACATATCTTTGGTACAGTGTTATGAGGGTTCGAAAAAGAATCATGGGTGATGTTAGACGGCCAGGCGTTTTCGCCCCTTGCGGCGCCGTCTTTGCACAATTGCTCTACCGTCAGAAGTCCGCATTCTCCGACGGAAACCGTGTTTTCGCTTTCCTTTTTTTATCGTGGGAGTGGTTAAGTTTTTCTTCATAGTTTTAGCATTATATCATACGCGATAATGAAGTCAAGCACTTTTGGCCAGATGCCAACGCAATGCGCGGCAACACATGGTTGCTTTGCGGAGGAAGAAAAAGTAAAACGCAATGCAACATACTGTTAACCGTGCATGCAATGACTCACTGTTGTAGCAGGGAAAAAATAGTACTTGAAATAAATTTTTTCTTTGTTATAATTGAGGCATTCAATTCAATGCGGAACTGTTAATAACTTGTTGATAGTGTGAAAATTGCATGGCTGCCTGTGGATAACCCCCTTTGTGGACCCAGCAACACCCCATACATATTCTTCATGCTATGGAAAGAATCATAATATGAGCATTAGTGAGCTCCTCGACACCTGGCAAAAGGCCCAGTCGATCATAGAAAATCGCATTGGCCATTCTACGTATATGACATGGTTCTCCTCGGTGCGCACGAAAACCGAAACGCCCAATGCAATCGTGCTCGAGGTGCCGGATGAGTTTTTTAAGAAATGGATGGAAGAACATTACGGCCAGATTATCCGCGATGCGCTTACCGGAGTTTCAACCGATACGATCCAACTAAGCTTTGTAATTAATCCTGATATTGCAAAAGATGCACAAGAGGCACAGTCGCACGCCTCGATTCAAGAAGTAAAAAGACCTCCTGTGCGCACCTCACCGTTGAATCCCCGCTTTTCATTTGATAGTTTTGTCGTCGGGCCTAGCAATCGCTTTGCCCATGCGGCTTGTTTAGCGGTCGTTGATTCTCCGGCAAAAGCATACAACCCGTTATTTCTCTATGGAAAGGTGGGTTTAGGTAAAACGCATCTCATGCAAGCGATTGTCCACAAAATACACGAAAAAAATCCCTCAAAGAAAAGTTGCTATATTACTTCGGAGCGCTTTACCAATGAATTAATCAATGCCATCCAACATCACTCGACTGAAAAATTCCGACGGAAATACCGCGAAATCGACTTGCTCTTAATCGACGATATACAATTTATTGCCGGCAAAGAAGCCACACAAGAAGAGTTTTTTAACACCTTCAACACCCTTTACGACAATCACAAGCAGATTATTGTTTCCTCTGATAGGCCCCCGAAAGAAATACAACACATGGAGGAGAGGCTTGTGTCGCGGTTTGCCTGGGGACTGATTACCGACATACAGCCTCCGGATTACGAAACGCGTGTTGCTATTTTAAGAAAGAAAATTGAGCGAGAACCAGTGAAGGTCCCTGGAGAAGTTATTGAATTTATTGCGCAGAGGATTCAAACCAACATTCGGGAACTAGAGGGCGCACTTATCCGAGTAGTGGCGTATTCACTTTTGGAAGAAAAAGAAATAAGCCTACCCCTGGCTGAGGAAGTTCTAAAAGACCTGGTTAGAGAAACCAGGATCAACATATCTGTTGATGCGATTCAAAGGAGGGTGGCTGATTGTTTTAATATATCAGTTTCTGATATTAGGGCAAAGAGGCGCAATAAAAACATAGTTCTACCGCGCCAGGTCGCCATGTATCTAGCCAGAGAGCTTACCAATTTATCGCTTCCTGAAATTGGCGAGTCTTTTGGCGGCAAAGATCATACTACGATTTTACATGCATGGAATAAAATTAAAACGTGCGTTACTACTGACAAAGGGCTCAAAACAACCATTCACAGGATTATTAGTGAGTTTAAACACTAATTCACAGGTCTGTGCACAAGTTATTAACACCTAGAAAAACTATATTATAAATAGGTTGAAACACTTAGAAAGATATTGGGTTATAAACAACCCCTAATACGTCTATTACTATTTTTATGTTAATATATATACTATAAGGAGGCTTCATGAAAATACAGATTGATAAGGCTAATTTACTGAGAGGGATACAAATAGTGCAAAACACCATCTCTTCAAAAATTAGCTTACCCATACTCAATAATATACTTATAGAAACACACGGAAAGCAACTGAGGTTTATAGGCACTGATTTGGATGTGGGGATATCCTGTGTAGTTCCTGTTAATATCTTGAGTGAAGGCGCGATCACCCTTCCTGCAAAAAGAATAGGGGATGTTATCAGAGAGCTTCCTTCTGGCGAGGTAACGCTTATCGCGAAAAAGAATAATATGGTAGATATTGAATCAGGAAAGTGCCGGTTTAAGTTATTAGGACTACCTAAAGATGAGTTTCCCAAACTTCCAGAGTTTAAAGACAAGGAATCTATTCAAATCCCACGCGAAGATTTAAAAGAAATGTTGTTATTAACCTCTTTCGCAGTGTCCCATGAAGAAACACGATATATATTAAACGGGATTTTACTGGAGATAAAAGAAGGTGTATTGCGATTAGTTGCTACTGACGGACGCCGCCTAGCGCTGGCCGAAAGAAACATAGGGGCATCCGCAAAAAAAGATATTAGTTTTATTTTACCCATAAAAGCAGTTCAGGAACTGGTAAGAAATATTACCGACGAGGGGACCGTGTCTTTG
>JBHPFN010000056.1:0-3468 GCA_042571725.1 Candidatus Omnitrophota bacterium | reverse complement strand
AACCTCTAATTGTTTTAATTTAAATTGTTCTAAATTCAATTCTTGCGGCGTACAGTATAAAATGCCCCTACAGGTTTTCTCGTCTGAGCTATGGGCATAGCGTATATTACTAAGCGTATCTTCATCCAAGGTAATCCCGGGAACAGTAGCAATAGTCTTCTCGTTGTAAATGCTGCAAAACTCTCTAGCATTGGTATAAAAGAAATAATGCGGGTTTACTTTAACGATATGCTCTTTCACAAGGGGCCAGCCCAAAGGCTGGCCATCGTAACAACAATGGCCTAAGCCTTCACAATCAAAATCATGAATGCAAATCACGCAACTTTTAAAACCCTCAAGGGCTTTCAATTCATTGACTACTACCCATTTCTCGTCAGGGGGAAGCGAAGGGTCATAAAAATGGGCATCGAGAAACATAAATACAACGTCTTTTCTCTTTTCCTTATGATAGCTTTTGACAAATGAGCGTAAGAAATCCGGACTAGATTGTTTGAATACCTTTACATTCTTGTATTCTTTTACTCTTTCCTGTGCAGCGGCAAGATACTCATCAGAGATGTCGCAGGTTAATACCTCTTTAAAATTCTGAGCGTGGAATTTGGCGTTGACCCCTTTAAACGTGCCTGTTTCTACAAAGGTAGAGATTTGAAATTGATCCCTTACTTGTAAAATGGTCTCTACTGACGATTTATCCAGCCAACACATTGTTAAAACGGGCCTTTGAATTTCTTCTCGTGGCTATAAAATTCCTCTCCTGACAAATCAGTAGGGGATAATTGTAAAATCTCTTCAACCATGCGTATAATCTTAATCGCATTGGGGTAGAATTCATTTTCTAGGTGTCTCACCGTAGGACAAGGGGTTTGGGAAAACCCAATCCGCTCAACCGGGGATTTTAATGCATCAAAACATTTCTCAGAGACCCGCGCAGCTACCTCAGCGCTAAAACCGCAGTAAAGCCAATCATTATCTGCTACTATGCAACGGCCTGTTTTTTTTACCGACTTAATAATACTCTCATCATTAAGGGGTGAAATGGTCCTCGGGTCAACTATCTCAACGCTTACTCCTCTTTTGCTTAAGATCTCTGCCGCATGATTTGCTTCAACATTCATCCAGGAAGTAGCTATAACTGTTATATCTTTACCTTTACGTAAAATATTTGATTCTCCTATCGGTATAGCAAAAGATTCCTCTGGCACTTCGCCCTCTTGCCAATACAACCATCGATGCTCTATGCACAATACAGGATTTTCATCCCTTATAGCTGAGATTAGTAGTCCTTTAGCATCCCGAGGGGTGGTAGGCATCACAACCTTTAATCCTGGTATATGCGCAAACGTTGAGTGCATGCTCTTGCTGTGCTGCGAACCTTGTCCCCAGCCTCTTCCGATTACCGCTCGGATAACCATAGGAGCGTTCAAAGCACCAGCTGAATTATATCTGCAGCACGATACCATATTTGCAAGTTGATTCATCGCTAAAAGCAAAAAATCTACTCGGATATGAATATGGATCGGCCGCATACCATTAAGCGCAGCACCTAAACCAAAACCAGTCATTGTATCTTCGCACAGCGGGGTGTCAAAACACCTCTCTTTGCCAAATTTTTCCAACAGGCCAGCGGTAGAGCCAAATACTGCTTTATGGTCAGGAACACCAATGCCGTAGACAAAAATATTGGAGTCGCGCTCCATCTCTAAAAACAGCGCCTCTCGTAATGCCTCGCAATAACTAATCCTTCTCATTACAATACATCCTTATAGAGCTCATCCGACTGAGCAAATGAAGCCTTTTTTGCCTTAGCAACGCTTTTGTTGATTTGGGCTTCGATATCAGCTTCGATTGATTTTATTTCATCCTCGCTACAACCTTGAGCGATTAATTTAGCCCTCTGTAGCTCTATAGGATCAACCTTCTGCCATTTTTTGAATTCTTCTTGTGAGCGGTATCCAGCATCAAAATCCTCCTTAACACCCACATGCTCAAGGTATCGATAATACTTCAGATGCATAAAACAAGGTTTCTGCGCTGACTGTATCAACCCAATAGCCTTCTGGGCCAAGCCATAAATAGCTTCGGCATCTGTAGTCTCATCCTCAAGTACGTGACAATTAAATTGAGAAACTATCTCAGTGATGGATTTATAGCCTTGTCGGGCTGAAGTAGGGGTATGCACTGCCAGATCATTATCCTCGCAGATAAATAACACCGGAATCTTCATTGCACATGCCACGTTTAAACTTTCCCAAAACGCGCCCTCATCAAGAGCGCCATCGCCGAAAAATACCGCAACTGTTTTTCCACTGCCTAATCGTTTATTTGCAAACGCAGCTCCTACCGCAACAGATATGGCTGTGGCTACAATCGCAGAAGTCCCCATAAATCCACCATCAGGCGCGCATAGATGCATGGAGCCGCCTTTGCCTTTTAATAAAGAAGTTTCTTTTCCATACATCTCTGCAAAAAAATTATCCACATCCTGCGTCTTGGCTAGATAAAGTCCGTGAGACCTATAGGTGCCAAAGACCTGATCTTCTTTTCTTAGCGCCTGACATACCCCTGCGACAATCGCCTCTTCCCCCATAGACATATGCATCGGGGTTTTCATCTCGTCTTCAAAATAATGCTCGATAATCTTCTCTTCGCTTCGCCTGATTAAACATACCTTTTTATAAAGCTCAACACTGAGATTATTCAATCTCTTAGTCCTTTTCTTATTTATTGTCGAACGCGTACTTTTCATAATATTAACGTACCACTGTTATACTATCCCAGGGATTTCTCTTAAGTTCATCGCGCCAGTAATTAAGCATATCTTCTAAGGTCTTCTCAAGAGGAATTTCTGGTTTCCAACCAGTTTCTTTTTTGAATTTATCAATACAGGGAATCTGCAGCGTCACATCTGAAGGCCGTAATAACTGCGGGTCTACTTTTACCGCGCACTTCTTCTTAGAAAACGATAATAAAATATCTAACGCCTCTTTTATAGTGACTGTACGGTCTCCGCCAATATTGTATACCCCTCCAGGTTTGCATTTATTAACCATAATCCAATATGCTCGAACCGCATCCCGTACATCGCATATAGTGCGTACAGATTTAAGATTGCCTACTCGGATTACAGGTTTGGCTAATTCTAATTCAGCAGCGGCAATTTGTTTTGCAAAAAACGATAAGGCAAATACGTCTCCTCTCCTAGGACCGGTATGCGTAAACATACGTGTGCGTATGGTACGGACCTTGTGCGAAACCCAATATTGATACGCAACCATATCCTCGCCGACTTTACTGACCGCATAGGGCGACGCCGGACGCAAAGGACACGTTTCTTTAATCGGCACATCTTTCTTTTTTACCTGTCCGTATACTTCCGAGGAAGAACACACATGGACTATGGGATCTATTCCAGTCAATCGTATTGCCTCAAGAAGATTAGCGGTTCCTATTACATTTGTCCATAGGGTC
>JBHPFN010000055.1:0-4145 GCA_042571725.1 Candidatus Omnitrophota bacterium | reverse complement strand
CCGCCGGCTTCGATATGGCGAATACCTGCCAACATCTTTTCTAACATACTACCCTTACCAAAATGGCCCTCTTTGACATATCGCCTCGCTTCAGAAACAGTGATAATTCCCAAACCGGCTTCTGCGTTGGTCCCATGATTAATATTCGCCCGCGCTACATTAGTAAGTATCACCAGCAGCTCTGCGCCAATTGTTTTTGCCAGTATTTGTGCGACTAAATCTTTATCAATCACTCCCTCAACAGTCGTAAGCACATTCCCTTCCTGAACCACCGGGATCCCTCCGCCGCCGCCGCAGATCGGAATGATGCCTGCTTCAACCATCTCTATTATCTTTTCAGCTCCTATGATCGCAATCGGCTCAGGCGAAAGCACTACCCAGCGCCAGTTTTTACCATTGTTGTTATCGCGTAATTCCCGATAGACCCTGCCAGGATGCAATCGCTCCATCTCATCCTTTTCTTCTCTGGAAAGCCACGGACCTATGGGCTTGGAAGGATCTTTCTCAAGGCTGTCCTCTGCTACCGCAACATAGCTAAGTAAATAACCAACTACGGATTCCAGAGAAGACTCTACCTTAATAAATGCGCGCCTGATCTTTGCACCGTAATCAAATTGTGAGGCAGCATCTGCAGTACCTACGCTTAGTTCTGGATTTTGATCGAGTAACTCGCCTACGAGCGGACCATTGCCGTGTACAAGGGCAGCGGGAATATAGCCTGTCTCAAGCAAGCCCTCTGCTATCGCAGAAGCAAATCCATCGATATTAGCCTGTTCAATCGTATCGATCTCATCGCCGCAGGTCTTTCTGGATTGACCTTCTTCCCTAAACGCATTTCCGCCTAAGGCAACCACTGCTCTTTTGAATTGAGTAAGCGGGGTACCGCCGGCCAAAGCACCCAGCATGCCTTCGAAACCACCGAAAGATGTAAACATGCTTACACCAGCCTCAGGCGCACTCTCTTGAGGACTTGATATGTCGTCTCGAATCACCGGCAACTCCCACACAAAATTAAGGCTATGCCAATAAATCGTATCTTCGTCCAAATGCGGACGCGCTAAAGGAACAAGTTTCATGCCTGCGGCGAGCGGAAAATATGTATAATACCGCATTGCGGTAGTAAAGGTTGCAAAAGGAATAGAAATTACATAGCCAGTGGTAGGAAAAGCAATGCGTTCAAAGGGCTGATTGCCAAAGTTATCAACCAACATTTCCGGATAATGCTGCAGTATCCGTAATGCAAAGGCTTCCACTTGTGCCATAAAGGCTTTTAGTTCACCCGGGTGATCATAATACAGACGTACCACTGGCTGAAATTCTGCTACCCAAAGCCTTCGTATCCCGTCTTTGCCGATTATCGGTTTTACCTTAAGGCAAAATACCGGCTGGGGCAATCCCTCTCGTCCTGCGAAGCGTTCTTGTCTGCCTGCAATCTTTTCTACTCCATGAATAAAATCTTGGTCATCGCTCGTAATAATAATTCTGTAGAAACCGTAAGATGCTTCATGCGCATGTACCTGCAAAGAACCGGCTTTGTCCTTCAATGCGGGAATAGCCTTGGACTGAGCCTCTTCAGGTAGAAAAGCAAAAACATTAAGCATTACTCTGTAATCTCCGCGGGGAACCCTTAACTTCTTCTGATCTCGAAGTGACGCAAAAACTGACATATAGTCAGGAGCTCTTCCGGTTTTTCGTTTCGTTTCCTGCGCGTATTCATATAGCGCGTAAGCAGTTGCTAGCTCAGTAGGCACAACGCGATTCCTAAGAACCTCGCGCAGAAATACATCAGGAAGTTGCACATAGGAAATTGTCTCTACGTGATGCTCTACGCCTTCGTAAATCTCAGGACTATACGCCATCAAGCGATTTTCTGTTGCAGTCGAAAGCCACAAGTTTGGTTCAATAATGTCATGGAGATACCTCCATGTTCTCTTGGAAGACGAAAAGTCCAGCTCGTCAAAAGCTATGTATGCGAGTCTTTCGATAAAGTCTCGTGCCCAGAAATTAGAAAGTGCAGCTTCGCCAAAAAGCGAGATCATCGTATCCGCTTTGTCGGTAAACATCTTTTGCCAGCGCTGATAAAGCTGGGCCGGGGTCATATACAGCTCTATTTCTCTTAGTTTCGAGCCTTTAAAGTTAACAATGACCGCTCCCGCTACAGTAATTTCAACCCCATCCGAAGAATAATAATCAATCAGGGCCGCTGCACTAAAGAACGAAGCCCCCCCACCAGCCACGGAAGAGGTAAGAGCTTCTAAGTGCAGCGGCCCTTCGTTTACAAACATGGCCGCAGTACTCGCTTGTTCCAGAAAGTATGAGTGCAGCGGCCCAAGAAAATCCAGAATCGTAGTGAGTAATTCAGGTGCTACCAGTGCTACAAAACCTAATATAATAAATCCAAAAGCAAATAGAGGAATCAGTAGCGTCAATACGATTCCAAGCAATGCAACAAAACGCAGTTTCCAGCTCAGCACTTTTAAATCATGCAACCTATGAAAAGATGGTTTAAGATTGAGACAAAAAATTCCAAGAGCCGATACGCTTGGGATGGTAATCGTAAAGCTACTTCCTTCGCTGCCGACCAGGTCACCGTGCACTGTCTTACTGGTTACGGAGCTACTCGGTAAAATCGTTCCTCTATGATCGTCCTTAATAATATATTGTGCTTGGGTAAGGCCTAAGCCGCGGGAGCCGGGGGTAAGAGAAAAGCCGAATTGGAAAATATCTCCGAGCTTATTCTGTTCAATACCAACGCCGTTGTCAGCGATAACCACCCGGGCGTCATTACCGGCCTTTTTACTCATGACGCTCACTTTGCCAATTCCCTTTCTCTTTGTATGCGTAGCTTGAAGTCCATTCTCAATGATGTTTTCAACCGCTACCGCGAAAAGCACAGGATTGCAACAGATATAGAGCGGCTCTCCGGAAAGATTAAATGTTATTGCCTGTTCCCGATTTCTTCTTCTGAAATATTTTTCATAATGTCCCTGAAGTTCGGTTCTCAAAAAGGCATTTGCATCAATAACCTCTCTGTGTATGTGTCCCTGAGAGAATTCTATCGAGGCGGTTACACTCGCTAACATCTTCTCAAAGATAACGATTACCCCCCGGGCCACACCCCGATTAAAACGGGTTGAGCGGACAATCTTCTTAAATCTCTGCAGGCACTCTTCAGTCCTTTCTTGTAATTCGGTTAAACTCTTCTGCAAATACTCGCGTAATTCAGGGTTCGCAGAGATAGTGTGCTTACTGATAGCAACGCGTAACTCAGCCCGGTCTCTGGGCCCAGGTTTGCTCACGTCTGGCTCAAATGTTCTACCGCGCAACCCAGCCCTTAAGCTGAGCCAGCTATTCTTCCACAGTGTGCGCGCTTCAGGAGATGGTGTGTAGCGAATAACAGAAGCAAGCAATGCTTTATATTCGACGCGCAATACGTCCAGCTCATCTATAAGATCTTGGATTTGAGCAATCGCCTCTTTATTGCCTTCTTTTCTAAACCTCTTTAGCTGATTGCTTAAGTGAAGCCGTATTGTATTTATCTTTTGAGGAAGCCCGGATACAATACTAGTTTTAAGCCCTCTAATGGCAATCTGCAGACGTTGAGAGTGGACATCGTGCGGAAGCGGCCGGGTCTTTATGCTACAGTAAGAGCTCCGGCAGGATATAGTACGCAGAAGCCAACTAACCGCAGCCAATATACCCCCAATACCCAAAAAGGTAATCGGGACATAGTGCGACTCAAGAAAAGCTGTTACAAAGGATACTTGTTCATCAAGGCCGGGATTTCCTAAGGCAGGTTTGAAAAATAAGAGGATAAATACTGCGGCGAGAATAACAACCAAACTCCAGATGAAATCAAACATCTTAAGCCTGCCAAGCCATCTGCGAACTTTTTCGTTGCCACTGATGCGATAACCAGATGTCCTCAGCAATGCCAACACTATTGCGCCAAGAACTACCGCAGCTAACGCCACACCTGCAACGATTGAAAGCACTGTGCCAAATGAGAATTGGATACCCTGAGGTACTACATCCTGTGCAAAGGCAACTTCACTTAAAAGAAGTATTGACCCCGCGGTTATTCCCGCAAAGAATAGTAGTCTAAGGACTTTACCTAATCGTTGAAATATCCTTTTAGATAGCGA
>JBHPFN010000054.1:0-4473 GCA_042571725.1 Candidatus Omnitrophota bacterium | reverse complement strand
AGGGGTGGTGCCGGTGATTCTAGCTACTCCGAGTCCTGTGCTCTCTACGGTGATGCCTTTATCCGGAAAGGTGATGCTCTCATAAGTACCGGGAGAAACTTCTATTACATCACCATCAAAAGCAGCATCAATGGCAGATTGGATGGTAGGATACGACCCGCTGGGGACATTGAGTGTTGCTGCGTCTGCGTGAGTCAGATACAAAGACAGCACAAATAGCAAAGTAAAAACAAATACATTCTTTTTTAACATCTTGCCCTCCCTTTGATTACCATCTTAAACATAATCAATTTATATCTTGGTTTATCTATCGATAGACTCCCCGCTTCATCGATGTTATCGGCTTATTATGCACCGCATACCCCTCTGCAATATAGGTGTGGGTATCCTCTACCTCAAAGTTGAATACGGTATTGGCACCCTCGACCTTACGCATGGAGACAATAGGTGTCTCAATTAGTTCTGTGTCTTTTACAAGTGTAAGCGGGCTATCTATGGTTAAGGTTCCAATAGTCTTGTACTCTCCATCGCTTAAAACGGGATGTTCCTTAGTTACTCTTAGCTGTTTTCCATCAGCGGTCTCAACCAACAGATACCCGTCGGTATCAGGGTGGACAAAAAGCTTGGCTACCCTGCTATCAACAACGTTACCTTCTGCATCAATGCTTTTAACCAGGTCTCCTGGCTTTATATCCTCTATTGCCACAAGCGCACCATCTGCCATTAAGATTGAGGTGCCGGGGAGGAAGCAAGGATAGATGTTCTGATGAAAATAAATCGCACCCATATCTGCCTTCGTTCCGTCTGGATCAAAAGGAGAGTCTGGGTCTCCGCCATTAATACAGAGCGAACCACTCATAAGGCTATAATCTCCATTGATAAGATCTTCAAATAAAGGATCCTCCTCAATATCATGTTCACCTGGTAAAATATTCAAATAATTACTTCCGTTTTCCCAGACATCATTATACAAAAGAGAGGCTGACACATCGGCATGTGCGCTAATACCATACACTGCGTTCTTTGCAACAATGTTATTTTGGACTAAGGCTGTGGAGGCAAGTAAGAACATAGCCGAAGAAGCATTGCGAACAACGGTATTATTAAGAATTTCTGTATTACTCTCATACGCATAGACCCCCAAGTGGGAATTACGATGAATTATCGAGTGGCTTATCCGGGTAGGTGGTGAATGCATACTCTTATCAAAAAGACCAAAAACCGCATATTCGATCGTGGCGTATTGGATAATCGTATCTGAAGCACTCGGCGCTACATATATCCATTCCCAATCTCCGGGCCGTGGATAGTCCTGACTTGAAGTAAATAGTATCCTGTCTTCCGGTGTTCCTATTGCATGCAGCGTGCCGTAGACCTTTAATTGAAATGGAAATCGCACTTGATCCAGTAGCTCCATATCAAAACGTACCTCAACACCCGGCTCAATGGTAAGTGTGGTGCCTTCGGGAACTGTGAGATCACCGACTACGATATAAGGATTGTCGCCTGCGGTCCAGGTCTGATCACCTACATCTCCCAAAACATATTCAGCATCATAAAATAATATTGCACCCATATCTGCTACGGTACCGTCCGGATCATCTGGGGAATCCGGGTCTCCGCCATCAACACAGGGAGAACCTCGCCTAAGCCTATAATCCCCTATGCTAGAATTAGCCAATAACGGATCCTCCTGAATATCATCTACGCCTGGTGTGATATTCACATAATTATCTACCTCACTAGCTCCATTGCCCCAGACATCGTTATATAAAAGAACGGATGAGGCATCTTCTCGGAATGACCAGATGCCAGCATTCTCGTTCTCTGCAACAATGTTGTTCTGGATAAAGGCCTGGGCACCAACCATGAATATACCCTTTTCATTGTTAACAAGAGTATTATTAATAATTTCTGTATTGCCCTGATTCGCCCATACGCCAGTGTTACTGTGACGGATGATCGAATGACTAATCCGGTTAGGGGGGAAAGTGTACCCGTAATCCATAAAACCCACAGTTGTATATTCAATCGTGGCGTATTGGATAATCGAATCAGTCGCATTATAATACAACAGTATTCCATACCAATCATCAGGCCTCCTATATATCTCCTCTTCATTTGAGGTAAATCGTATCCTCTCTTCCGGTGTTCCTACCGCATGGAGTGTGCCGTGAACAGCTAAGTCATGGCCCTCTTCAAAACGCACCTCAACACCCGGCTCTATAGTAAGCGTGGTTCCTTCGGGGACATCAATATGGCAGGTTACGATATAAGGGTTCCCCGCCTTAATCCAGGTCTGATCTCCTACGTCTCCACAAACCCCGGTTTCACCGTAGGAAACGGAATAAATCGCACCCATATCTGCTATTGAACCATCAGGATCAGAAGTGTCAGGATGTCCTGTATCAATACAAGGAGATAAACTCTGAAGGCTGTAGTCATCGAGATCCGGATTTACAAATCGCGGATCTACGCCTTCCTCATCAAGAATGCCGTCTCCTGCATAGTCGTGATTATAGGTTCCTTGAATAAGTGAATAAGAATACTGTTGGACTCCAACGAGAGCAGATTCATAAATCTCAGGACTATCATCCCCATCGTTATCATAAAGAATAGAATTCATCAAGGTCATTGAGGTACTAGTTTCAAGGTAAATTGTGCCATAGTTATCACTTGTAGTATTCTTGGTAAAGGTATTGTTCACTACCACCGGAGATGAAGCCTGTACATATAGAGCGCTCCCGCCTACGGCTGTATTACGCGCAATTATGTTGTGCATAATGGTAGGAGCGGCGCCGCTCATTGCCATGGCTCCCCCTCCTATCCCAGCCTCGTTACTCATAAAGGTATTCACTTCGATAAGAGGCGACCCGTTGAAAATATAGATCCCTCCTCCGCTATTAGCTGAGGAGTTCTCGGAGATGGTATTGTTTTTGATGACTGCAGAAGAGTTGATAGCCATTATCCCGCCGCCGTGACCGGTGGAGCTATTGCCGGTAATTTCATTATTGCGTATGGTAGGAGAAGCATCATTGATATAGATGCCTGGCTGTGTGCCGCCTGTAATGGTGAATCCATCGAGTATGCTATTGGGTCCTTCGCCCGTTGTGAAGGTGACAGGGGCAGTACCGGAAATTGTAGTTAATCCAGGTCCATGGGTGCCCTCTACGGTTATGGCTTTTCCCAAAAAGTTGATGTTCTCCTCATACTCAGCAGGACCAACTGACACCACATCGCCATCGGAAGAAGCATTAATAGCAGCTTGTATGGTAAGATACGTTCCGGGAACCTCCAGAGTCGCTGCGTCTGCGTGAGTAAAAGCAACAAACAACAACCCCAATAAAGTGAAGTAACATAAGGTTTTTTTCATTGTCGCTCCTTTTGCTTACCATCAACGGTTTCGACCAAAAGGTATCCCTCAGAATTAAGATAAACTAAAAGTTTAACTACCTTGCTATCCACAACCACTCCTCTACATCAACGTTTTTAACCAGCTCTCCTGGCTCTATATCCTCAATCGCGACAAGTTCTTCATCTGCTGCGACGACTGGATGGCCAAGGAGGGCAGCGAGGCCTTCTTGTCCTTGCTGCCTCAGGGGTATTGCCATAGGCGCCCATATTTATCCGGTTGCCGTTATAGTAAGGCTCCTGAGAAAAATCATCATCCGGATGCCCCTTATCAATACAGGGTGAGTAAAACTCCTGTAAATGGTAGTCGTCATCAACAAAAAGAGGGTCAACAGAGATATCTGTTGGGTCAGAGGAAATATTCACATAATCATTTATATGACCCCAAACATTATTATGGGAAAGGGTGGGTACTTCTGCCCAATTATCCCAGTACTTGATGCCATATTCTCCATTCTCGGTGATGATATTGTTTTTGATAACGACTGACTGAGCAACGTGTATAGCTCCTGCAACATTTTGGGTAATCGTATTATTGTAGATCTCTGCGTTACCGCTCACAGAGAGTGCTTCCTCGTTATTATGGATTATCGAATGACTGAGCCTAAAAGGCGGAGAGGACATTCCTTGAATAACAAGCGGGGCTCCATAAGCTGCATTTTGAATCGTAGCATGTTGGATAATTGAACCCCCTGTAGTAATCCCATGGATATGAATCATACCGCAATCAAGGATAATTTTTTCTTCCGGTGTCCCTACCGCATGCAAGATACCATCCACGCACATCCCCCACCCATCAAACTGCACCTCAACACCCGGTTCTATGGTAAGTGTGGTGCCTTCTGAGACATAGAGATAGCCGACCACCGTATAAGGATTCCCTTCCTTAGTCCAGGTCTGACCCCCTACTTCTCCGGAAACCTCTGTGCCTTCGCCAGGAGGGTCTCCATCACCGGTAGAAAGTGCACCCATATCTATTATGGTTCCATCCGCTTCGAGCGGAAAGGTCGGATCCCCTGTATTAATGCAGGGAGAGCCTGCTTGAAGGTGGTAATTGCCTTC
>JBHPFN010000053.1:0-4508 GCA_042571725.1 Candidatus Omnitrophota bacterium | reverse complement strand
GGTTTCTTCGTATGGCCTGTTTTTTCAATACCTCTCCTTTTTGCTAAAAACGCACTGCTCTTTACCCCTACGGCTGCATCCTTGTTATCCATTTTCTCTGTAATCTCAGTTGATTGGCAGGTACTCCGATTAACTCGTTGTTGACTTCATGATAGGCAAAGGATGATTGCAGCGATAAAAATATTCGCGAGGGTAAAAGACTGGGATAAAAACTACTCAGTAAATTCATAACGCCGTGTATGGTTATGGCGGGGTTGGATTCTGCCACGAAAATTCAATCGTTGACTTCTCTGCCGTAATCTGGGGCGCATACACCTCTCCCTTACCGTACTGCTCGGAGGTTCGACGCCATTTCCCCGCAATGCTATTTCTCATATAATATCCCATAACCAACAATGTTGCAACAACAATTACCAATAGTATAATGTAATCGATCATTGTTTGAGCATATCGGGTGCTCTCTCTAGTATGTCGTGTCAGCGTTCGTATCGTCATTAGCCTGCGTCCCCCTCAGAGTAGATTATCTGCACCATAGAATCAGGGTTGCCTGCGATAATGCTGGGCATGATCGTAATCTCCGCAGATCCATAGCGTCCGGTAAATTCCAGCACAAAGGTAGTGCGCAGGGAAAGATCTAATCGAGCAGCCCCCCTCAAAGGAATCCTCAGCGCACCAACCTTCATCCTTTTGCCGGTCATCTTTCGGTAGGTCTGCATCACCTTTCCCATGTCAATTTCTTTCGTAAGCTCCCAGCCTTCGTAAGGCATGGCGTCACGGTAAAATTCTACTGCTTCTAAAATCGATAATTTCGTACTATACGTGACGTACGTTTGTCTCCCAAAAGGCAGGGTGCCTAAGCGTACGCTTTCCGGGGGGCGAGGAACGACAGCCAAATCCTCTCCGCCTGCGTCTCTCTTGGGCAGCTTAAACAACGCGCCGATTGAAAGCACGGCATCCTCTAGCCGCGAGCTTTCTTTTGGTAAAACGTATTTGGCAATGGCGATATCCGTACCTATGTCGCTGGGGGCGAGGAGCACATCAACTACCTGTTGTTGCTTTTTATACTGAAGCCTGCGTGACTTGGTTTCTTCTCCTATCTCCCGGACCCTCTCAACCGCAGCTTTAAAATCCCTGGAATTTTCACTTATAAGAAACGCCATTTTCTGCTCTTTAAAAAGCGTGTCTATATCAATACCTGCGCTCATCACCTGATCGAGCGTCTCCTGGAAGCCCTGTTCTCTAAAAAAAGCCTTATAGAATGCGGCAACATCATAGCGGTTTTCTTCGCAGGAGTAACTCATCGTCTCTAACACGATGTCCCCTAGTTCAACATTATGGGCTTTTCCCGGTATGCTCCCTTTGGGTGCGGGCACGTAGCCACTGTCCTCTTCCTGCGCGCTCACCGGCCTGATTGAAAGAGACATCATTCCAACCACTATAACAATCAGCGCTGCTGCCTTTATGCCTGCTCTGCGTACCATAGCTACCTCACATAATAAAAGAAAATATTACGGCGGATTCGGCTGCCAATCAATCTCTCTAATCTCTACTTCAAATAGATGCTTGCTTGTATCGAAAAGTTCATCAAGATGAGTCCAGATATAGGCTATGCCTATTACTTGAATAACGGGATTCATAAACAACAACACTACTGCCCACAAGCTACCCCATATGTGAGGCTCGACGGTCTTGCCTCCAGCGCTTGAAGGAGATGCCTTTGCATACGCCTGCATGGCCAAAGCTGGCTCTGATCCGTATGTAAATTCCCACAAGCCTGCATTCTCGCCTGCCTTATAGCGCCTAGTTGTTACATCTATAGTGTTATTATCTACAGACTCTCCCTGGTTTCTGAATTTTATACCGAAGTGTATCAACTTCATCAAGTTTTTTGCTAGGTTTGCCACGGCCCGGGCAAGCACCCCGGCTACCAGTGCTGACAAAAGAGGGCCGAGGAACATAAAAATAGCAAAGAATTTAAGAAAGGATGTTACAAAAATATAAATCCATACCGCTTTTTCAAGTGCCGATTGCCCTGGCAATTTAACCTCCTCAAACTCATCAGTGGAATACATCGTGTCCGCTTCCACGATTACCTCCACGAAATTTTCATAGGTTTGCCAACAGTATGTACTATGACAACCCACTCCTTGATCGTCATAGCTATTGCTGAATGTCCCGTTGGGCTGGCGTGTCCAGCCATAGCCGTTTATTATGTAGCCCGAGCTCGGGTCTTCGCTCGGTTTAGCTATACCAAACTCCGCGTCTATCCAAAAACCTGTTTTAGAATGTTCCATGAACCTGGAAAATCCAGTCCTGGCATGATCCCAGGCATCCGTATCCGGATCCACCCTAAGATATCGATCGTAATTGGCACCGGTGGCAGCTGCACGATTTCCATCTCCGCAAGGCCCTGCCAAACAATCCAGATATTGCTCATAGGTTGGCCGGGGCTCATCCACGCCTATATTGTTAAAGGCGTATTGAAGTGCTGTTTTCTTCGCATTGGTCCAGGCAATATAGGAGTCTGTCATAAGTTGGATGCTGTAGGTTGCATTTTTAATCAGCATGGTTGCGAGAATCGCTATGGCAATACCCAGGCCAAGTTCAGGTATAAGCATTGCCAGCACTATCGCAGCGGTCTTTATTAAGTTTTCGCCGCACATTGCGTCGTTTTTGAGTCCCATAGATAAGAGGTGTCCGCTCATAACGCTTGCACCGGCCAGAGCACCTGCATCAGCTGCGTTGGAGATATCGGTGCGGAAAACCGCCAGTTGTCCTACGTTAATGGTAATCATGACCATTATGATTGCAACGCAGATGAGCGCTATCAGGAAAGGAAAGATTTGGCCGGAATCGTAGCGGGTTTTATATCGCGAGAATGATGAAAACACTTTTGCAAACACCCTCCTTTTAGTAAACGTATCTTTATTATTACTTACGCGAAGCTGTAATAACCATCTATCGGACTACCATAGAAAACTGACTACTGCTCCTGTTATGGGGGGAGACAATCAGGGTCAGGCACAACGCTCGTACAATCAAAGCCACCAACCATACAAGGCACAACGCACTCCTCATAAATAGTTTCAGGGGGAAGCCAGTCGAAACAACCATCAGTGCAGAGCTGATGAGCACATGCGCAGTTACTTAAGCATGTTGACCGGTCGAACGGGTCTGCCATAAGGTTACAGCACTCGCATTCTGGCGGCACATTGTCTAGCTCATCTTCGTCAGTTCCGTGTCTGCTGACCTTCTCAATGCAGCGCATCTGGCATTCATATTCCAGCTCCAATTCCCCGTCTTCATAAATAAAACAGCAATTGAGACAGTCCTCGGGATGAGGAGTTGGTTCCCAGTGCACATTACAGCATTGATGGATATGGTCCCTCTTCCAGAGCACAATAATCCTCTGAGCCCATAATTGATCTGCAAGCCCATCCATCTGCGCAGCGGTCCTGCTTAATCCGCAGGCTGGCATCGATGGGGGGTCTCCACCGAGCACGCATCCTGGGTGGTCCCCCGGATCCTCGCAATCCATACCGCAGTCAACGGACGGCTGATAACAATTAGCGCCCCATTGTGAATCAATGCATTCCTGCGGGATATTGCTATCCCTCCATTGGCCGGTTCCATGGTCATCAAACCATTCTTCCGGAGCGCCGGAGTGTGCTGCTCTGTGATATCCTCCGTCAGGTCCATGGTTATTTTGGTTATTGAACACTTTGTAGTTACAGTAGTCGATAAATCCGTCATCGCCAACTGTGTCAGCGCAGCAAAAGCTTCTACAACACATATTAAGGTGCCCGGGGCCGCTAAAGACCCTTCTTCCAGATGTTCCGGCTGGTGCGAGTTGACCATTGTACGTACCAACCATACAAATGTCCATACAAGCAGGTACATAATCTATCCACATACAACGATAAAAGCCATTATGCCCTGAACCCCAAAGATTTGAATCCCACGAGGCCATAGCAGTGTTATAAAATGGATCCCAAAAAAGGTCTCCTGTATCCCACGCGCATCTGACATTTTTACAGTCGGCTACACAGGCAGCATATTCTTCCGGAGTAAGTGCGCCTGCGTCACAATATGGAGGAAACGGACAAGCCGCCTGACACCCATGCACGGCAGCCTGTTTACTTTTATGTTCGCATACCCTGTGCCCTCCATCATACCCGTTAGGAGGAATAACAGTAGTATTTAGAGGATCAAACTCATCAATACAATACATCCTACAAACAGCATATGCCCAGTCGTGACAACCAAGGTAGTTCCAGTCTGGGCCAGGAGGATCTACCGGCTCATTCCAAAGAAATCTTTCATGGCGCGTAGGATGGTATCCGCCAACAGCAGGATTATCGTTAACAACCCCTGCGCGGATAGCATTCCTGATGGTATTGATTTCGTGGACGTAGTTCAAAAGTTGCTCCGCCTCATTGTTCCAGCCCGCCCAAAATCCATCTGCCATAGCATTGCACTGTCCCGCTGCAACTTCGTCTAAGCAAAAG
>JBHPFN010000052.1:0-4519 GCA_042571725.1 Candidatus Omnitrophota bacterium | reverse complement strand
GGCTGAGGTGTCTCAGGGGTGATATCAAACTCAAGATTGAAGCTCTCTGCAACCTCAGGTCGTGGTGCAGCAGTAGTGGCTTCATCAGCCTGATAGAGGTTCTGGATCCTTTCAAAGGTTGTGGGTTCTGGGGTTGAGGCGATCTCTAGCTTAGTAATGCCGGTGTTGATTGCGGTGTCAGTCTGGGGTGCAGTAGCAGGTGATTGGGTTACCGGTGTCTCTGTACTTAAAAATGAGTTATCTACTGCTTCAGCTCTGGCAATCTCAATAGCAGGCTGCGTAGCTGCCGGGGTTGAGGCTCGTGTGGTTTCTGCGTCAGCAGGGGCAGCGAATTCAGAAGTTCTCGGGTCTGCCGGAGCTGAAATATCTCTCACAGGTGCAGGGATAAATGAATCAGGTGCGGTGGTATTGAATTCTATTGGTGCTACTTCAGGTGGCTGAGGAGCCATACTGATCTCGAGCTTGAAGTCTCCCTTGGGTGCAGAAGAGATTTCGGTAACGCCGGTAGTATCCGCGTCCCCTGAAATATGTTCGGGTGAATCTGTAGGCGGCACCACGTTAAAATCAGCTTCTTCTAATGGAGTATCGATTCGTCTGTTAACCCTCAATGTATCGGCGTGAAAGTTAGCTGAATTTTCTGAGCCTTCTGGGCTATAAGCATACTCGGGAAGGCTAACCTCAATTTCTGCATACGAAGCACGGCCCACACCCCAGTCTTCCAGGGTCGGCATGGTGGTCCGTGAAACGGAAATCACCTCACCGGGCCGCTCGAACAATCCATCTGCATACGGCACCATAACCTCCTGACCTACCCGGAGATCTCCAACTGTTTCGATAGTTTCTTCGGCTTGCGAAGATTGAGGATCAGCTGAAGCGTCTGTGAATTCACGCGGTGAATCTGACTCGGCACTACCCATAGGTCCCATCGGTAAAGGCACATTAAATAAAGGAATGGACGGTGTTGTGGGTACTGCAGACGTGCTGTCTGGTGCGGTGATATTTATCTCCGTTGTAAAATCGGTGACTTCTTTAGGGACTACCGGTTGCGCTTTCGGTGCTCTGTCATCAACAGGAGTTGCGGCATCTAAAGGCTCGCTTGCATCAAGCGCTCCTTCAATTTCAATTGCACGTTGACGGACTGACTCCTCTGCTGCGGTGTTAAATTCGATATTAATCTCAGAAAGTGATGTGGATGCATCAAAGAGCGATACTGATTCTTGCTTGCCGGGCTCTGACGTTGCTTCTCCCCTTGATTCGGCAAAGGGGAACGAAAAGCGCTCTGAGGTATCTTCAATATCAATAGGCTCGCGGGGATCGTATACGCTGGTATTATCAGGCTCGGCTGTGGTGCGTGCCTCACGAATTCGATCTGGATCCACTAAGAAATCCATTGTATCCGTTTCAGTTCTTAAAATTCCGGTTGATACCATACTCATTCCTGCAGGAGCCCTTTTCTCAAGAACTTCTTTAGCAGGTGCCTCCGGTGTTTCAGGTAAAACCTTAGCTGTAGGCTCTGAACGGACTTCCGAAGGAGCTTGAACTTCTTGTGGAGCCGCTGACTGACCAGTAGGTGCCGGTGCCTCAACGCGTGCGGCATCTGTAGAAGTAACCGGTGACGCTGGAGGCGGCGAAGAAGAAACCCTAGGCATCTCGGCATCGGTTGCTGGAGCAGCTCCTAAATCTATAGGACTTACATCAGCGTGCCCCTCTACCACATCAGAGAGCGGGATAACCGGGGCTTCACTGACACCCATGTTTTCATAGGATTGATCTGATGCGCCGGGTAAATGAATATTTGTTCTAAATTTGTATGCGGCACGGAAATTACTATCTGCGATATCTTCTTTAACAAGGTGCTTATCAGTGCCTTCTACACGGTAGACGCCTATTCCGTCAAGGAAGTCTTGCTGTTGAACATTACCGGTTGTTTCAGCGTTCGATCTCGCTGTATTAACCATGCCGGTTACCGTCGGACGATCGTATTGGTATGATCGAACATTATCAAAGCGCACAGAGTCATCTTGGTTGTTTCCTATCTTAACGCTCCATGTAGGCATGGCATAGGTCTTGCCGGTATCTCCTGCGAGCTGTTCGTTGCTGAAGAAAAGCACCTCTTGCATGCTGGCGAGGTTGCTTTCAACGTTTTGCTGTATCTCTTGCTCGCGCTCATCTAAGAAAGTATTGAGCTCAGGAGCAACCGTCTGCGCTGCATTAGCTACGCTCTGCCTTACCCACTCTGCTACAAGTTGTTCCTCGGGCTGGGCACCCTGAGGACTTGCTTCGCCCTTGGTGCGACTCTGGCCGGCAAACGTTTCAAAGCTCTCTTTGCTCAACGCTGACTTGAACCCTTCAATCTGCTCATTGGTAAATTGCAATTCTTTCAGCGCCTTTATTGCCTCCTGCATCTCGGGAGAATCTTCTTTTTCTTCACGCTGTAAGTTTCCCATCGTGGTAACTGCCTCGGTAAACTGGAATCGTGCAATGTTCAGCGTAGATGAAGGCATTCTGTAGTGCACCCCTCCTTGCAAAAGAGGACCAGAATTGATATCGCGTGCAACAACCTTTGCAGTTGGGCCGGTCCACGGGCTGTGTCCCTTGCCGGTCTCATAGAGATTCATATCATAGGTAGTATTGGGGCCGGTAGAGTATTCTCCTTGCTTTACAATCTCAGTCTCTTTCTCCACAGTGTTAGTGCCAGGAATATAAAGATTTTCCATATCATCAACATTCATCTGATCAGGTGCCGCACCCCGAGCATACTGTTTGCCGCTATCATAATTCGTGGTATCCGGTGATGGATAGCCGGGATCTGCTTCTGATTGGCGATTGGCCGGCACTGATTCAATACCGTTCTCACCCCACTGCTGCGGCACTCCGTCTTGCGCGTATCTCTGAGCAGTGGCTTTTCTCCAGCCGGTGATATCCCAGAGTATTTGCTTCTGATCTTCCCAAGAAAGCTCATCAAAACTCTTGCCGCCTTCAAATTTCCATTTTGCCATGGCGTGCAATGCGAAGATGTCAGAAGGCGTTGCATCGGATAAGTCAGGCTTCACATACTGACCCCTTCCGTCCTTTTCACCGTTTTCTTCACGTTTTTCTTTTATTGCCCGGTATAATGTTTGCGTTTGGGCTTTGCGTTCGTCAGCAGGTTTTGACAAGAACTCTCCGATAAACTCTTGTGTCTTTTCAATAATACCGTATTCTCCGGTCCTGAGCTGTTTGCTTATTTCATCGCGTCTCTGAGAATTGTTTACCAACGCATTAAGGAATGAATTGGTCACCTCTTCGACCTTTCCTTCCTGCACGGTCTCAGTGACAGTTTCTGTTTCGGTTGGCCACTGTTCTGGCAGAGATACATAGGTATAATCTTTATCTACAATCAACGCCACGCCAAACGGGCCGTTGTAAAACTCCGTAGTCCTGTCAATTTTAGCGTGTTCCCATTCTCCGGTTTCTGCATTGTATTCAAAACCGTAATATGAAGTCTTGGTTGGCCTGCCTACAACGTCGCGTTCGGTATGGTTTAGAAGATTAGATTCGGGGCTAAACACGGTTCTGCCTTGGCGTACCTCTCGAAGAGCGCCTATGACCTTTTGTTTGTGCGCTGCTCCTTCTCCGGGGATATAGGTAAAGTGCTTCATGTAGGAGTCTTTCTCTCGCAGCTGTTCAATGTGAGCGATTGTTTTTATTCGTACCGCTTGAGGCCCTAGTGCAGCGGCGAGTTCCTGCATGTTTTTTTCTAATGTGTTTTTCTGTTCCTGCTCTGCTTTTGTAACAGATTGGCCTTTTTGTTTTTTCTCGCTTAGCCTTGCATTGTAATCACTATATGTTTTAACTGCTTTCTTATAAGGCTCGATAGCCTCTCGCTGCTCTTGCGAAAGATTAGCTTCGTCAAAATCCTCAACCACAAGTCCTCCGTTAGCTATGCCGAACTGCTTCAGCTCGTCTCTAAGAGAGGCTTGCGCACCGCTTAGTGAAAGTACCTGCTTATTTCCATAGGTCTTAATGCCTAAAGGAATCCCGTGTGCAGATCTATTATAGGTGCTTACAACCATCTGCGTTGTTCCGCGCTCAAGGGCTCCCTTGCCTTCCTGAGCAGCATCTGGTTCAGCTTTTTGTGACAAATACCCCTTAATGCCATCTCTGGCATATTGCAGAGGGGCTGAACGAAGAATATTGCGGTCAACGGTATAAGTCTCCCATCCTCCATAACGAACCGGAACTGGCTCGCTGTGTTCGGCGATTTGCTTGTCAACAGCATTAACGACGGACGAAAAGTTGCTGGCTATAGTCTCAACGACCTGATCCTTAGTGCCTCCTATTGTTGCTTCTCCGGTTCCTTTAATAGTTTGGCTGACTACACTGTCGGCTTGGGTTGATAAGGTATAAATTTGATCATTGACTGTTGCTAATTCTTGTTCAGCCGGTGATGTGCTTTCCCCTTCAGCTACCTTGCCTTTTGCTTCCACCGCAGCTCTCTGCTCATTGATCTGAGCAAGTTTTTGATTGAATTCCGAGC
>JBHPFN010000051.1:0-4544 GCA_042571725.1 Candidatus Omnitrophota bacterium | reverse complement strand
GGATGAGTATAACCAACGAGGAGAGACAGGGCAGGATTTAAAAGAAGACATGATTGACTTGATTGGCGCAGGTCGCGGTTTATACATCCACAGTAGCCACGGCCAGGTTAATCGCATAACCTTTGGATGGGGTGGTGAGTGCCATGAAGGGGAACCTCCTCAGGCAAGTTTCTGGTCTTCTCAAGTAGAAGGTCTTTTAAGTAATAGTCTCAAGTATCCATTCATGATGGCGCTTGCCTGTTCAACAGCAGAAATGGACAATTCTCAAAGTGTAAGTGTTGCTGAGGCATTTGTAAATAATCCTACAAAGGGTTCGATTGGATATTTTGGGGCAGTGCGAGGAGCCGGTTATAGCTCTGCAAAAGCGCTTATAAACAGAGCTGCCAGGGCATTGACTATTGACGGAGCACATGTTCTCGGCAGGGCGATACTACGGGCAAAGATTGGACCAATAAGTAGACATGAGGAAAAATTTAATTTCAATTTATTAGGAGACCCTGCGACCGATATTGGCCCGGCGCTTACCGGAGGCACGTGCGATTCAATGAATGAGCTGTTTGAATTTTAATATATTTTAGAAGGATGCTTATGTGCTATAGGCACATTGAGAAAGGGAGGCGAGTTACCATGAAACGCACAGTAGTTTTTATCGGAGTTATTTTTATTATTTCTTCTGTTTGCTGTATTCAGGCGTATGCAGAAAAAAAAGTCCCCGATTGTGAAGGCCGAACTGTTTGTCCTGGTATGTTTCTCTACAATAGGTGGATGCATGGTGAAGAGCCGCTTTATGGGCAGTTTCGATGGGCTGTTTTAACTCAAACGTATCAGCTTAATCAACTCCATAAGATTCCGGATACCCTTTCGCTTCATTATTACAATTTTTATGTACGGCCCGCGTACAACACTCAGCATCATGGATGGGAGATTATTGACCAACACGAGAATTGGTTTTTACACGAAGAACCGTGCGAAAAACCCGATATTAAAGATTGCCGCATTAAGGATACACGCTGGCCTATTGGAAGCTGGCGTATGGATGTCAGTAACGAAGAATACGTAGCATTTATGAAAACGCGCTATCGCGATATTAAAGACCAGTGGCCGTTACTCGACGGATACTTTATCGATGGACCAACCGCATACGGACAGTTTTCTTTGTGGACACTGAAACATTTGACTTGTTATGATGAGGGCGAAGTTCCAAAGGATAGGCTGTGTCCGGACGTGTTTAAAACAGAGGATCTCTATAATGCGTTTTATGGTGATGCATTACATGATTTGACGAATTATTTTCCTGACATTACCTTTGTAGTCAATTCATCTTTTCCACCATGGCCGGTTGGTCCGGTTGATGGTGAAATGGGAGAAAACTTCTTCCATTTTAAAGATAGAGGGGATGGTCAAAACGGAGATCCATGGGGATTCAAATCAGAAAAAAGTTGGAGGCATGACCTGGATAGATTTGCCGGAGAATATAACGCAGGTCGAATATCTATGATTTTGACCGGTGCGAGAGACGCTGATGACGAGTGGACTCCACCGGTAGGTTGGCATGAACGGATGGCAGAGTATACTACCGCCGCTTTTCTTTTAGGAAAACATACTGAAAGCTTCCCCTTGTTGAGTTTCGACTACGGAGGCGGAGACACCGATCAACCGATATACGAAACAAATGTGTATGATGTTGATATCGGAGAACCCGATGGGGATTATGTTGCTGCAGACTGTTGGGATCCAGAAGCAAACAATCCCAATTGTATTTACACCAGAGATTACTCAGATGGCCTTGTCGTTGTAAATCCTACTAACTTCACCCGGTTTGTTGCGCTTAACGGTAGCTTTGAAGACCTTGATGGAAATGCTGTGGCTGACGCAGTAATCCTAGCAGCCCACACAGGTAAGATTCTAAAGGATGCACCAGGTGGACCGGTAATTAGAACTGCTGAGTATATTGATTCGCATCTCGTCAAAGAACCTGCATTAATTCCTGACGATGATGATCCATCTACAGATGTAACGCAGTTTAGGAAACCGAAGAAACCAAAAGGAAATACAGGGCCGGTAGAAAAGAAAGGCTTAAAGAGAAAAGGTAGAAATATTAAATAGCCTGGTTGTATCAGGCTATTTTTCGTTCTTGATAAAGGCGAACCATGTGAGAGCATGGGCCCCAGCAATGGGGGCCCCGCCGACGGCGGGGTCGCAAAGCCACGGATCTAGGAAGGTCAGCCTAGAATACACGCACAATTTTACTTACCTGAACAGATAGCCGAGCTGCCAAACAAATCATTGATATAACGGCAGCCCGGTTTCTTTTTTGCCGTTTTTTGACTATAGATTTTTAATCTACAACCTTTAACAATGGAGGGGTCGCATGAAACATAGGTTAGTAGTTCTGATTTTTGCAGCAGCATTAGTAATGGCATTCGGTCATAACGGTTTTTGTTACGAGTTGGAGGTATCAAGTGTAGGGGGCATTCTTAGAGCTCTGAATGAACCTCAGGTAGATACAATCACCGTAATGGATGGTGAGTATGTGTTCTACGAGACTGTTTATTTTCCAGAGAGACCGGTAATCCTGAGGTCTAAAAACGGTCCTGAAAAGACAACCTTGATATTTGGCCAAGATGTGCAACACCCCGCTCTTCCTATGTTCATTAGGATTGAGCAGGGTCCGTATATGAGGTCAAAGATACAGGGTTTTACGATCAAGACAGGTACGGAAGCGGGCTCCCCGTTTGCAAGGTACGCAATATGGACGTATTCCTCCACAGATATTTCAGGAAACATCTTTCCGCATGGCGGAGGAATTGTTCTTTTGCGAAACGTTTATGATACCTCGGGTCCTTGGCCGAGTGTTCATCACAACGTGATTACCCAAGACGAAGGAGGAGGTCTGCGAGATGTGGTGATTGCCTCGCATAACGTTAATTCCAACATATTCAACAACACCATTACTGGAACTGAAACTTCTGGCGCGGTGATTGGAGTTATGAGTAACAATGAACATAACATACCGGTGACGATTGTAAACAACATCATCTACGGCAATAGCGCTCTGGAGCCGCCCATAGGTGATTGGGCGCCGATTAAAGTTTATGAAAATGACTCTGTGTTGCCTACAGTCATCTACAATGACATCCAGGGTGGCTATGAAGGAGAAGGTAATATTGATGTAGATCCAGAATTTTACCTTCCTCTTTTAAGCAGTCCTCGTTTACGCGACTATCGTTTACGTTTGACTTCGCCATGCATTGGTACAGGAGGCCCGCCAGACGCAGGTATGTCCCGTCCTAACATGGGAGCGCTTGAGCCAATTCCGTTGTTAGCGGAGATGTATTGTTCACAGACACTGCTTACCTGGGATTGGAAAGATCATATCGTACGGTACATCGTACAACGCGCTCAACATCCCGGTGGGGACTTTTACACCATAGGTTATGCAATAGATGGCAACGGGTTCTTTGAGGACCCTGACATTGTCCGCGGCCCCAACACCTTCTATCGGTATCGCCTTGTTGGAATTCCGCGCAATGGAATCGAAGAGTGGAGCGAGGCTATGTTGGCAATTCCACGCGCTGACTTAAATCTAAACGGTGAAGTTGGCGTAGATGATTTTGAGATATTGAAACAAGCTCTTCGAGAATACAACGAACGCGCTGACTTCGATCGGGATCAAGACATAGATGTCATTGACGTAGCGATATGGGTTGGATGGCTTGATTGGATTTTTCCAACAGATATTGGAACGGCTGCTCCAGCGCGATCTCCAGCCGAAACCGCTCTTGAAAAAGACAGCTCAGATGTTGGTAATACAGTTGGTGAAAAACGAGCACCTTTTAGGAGACGGGTACGCAGAAGAAGAAAAGCAAGGCGCCGATAGCTTTTTGGTTTTGCTGCAATAAATTCGTTAGCCCTGGCGGGCTTTTTGAGCCTGCCAGGGCGTTCGCGCCTTACTTGAAAAGATGGAGAGGTGCTCGCGTTCTCTGCGTTGTTGTGCTAGGGAGGGTTGCTCGCGCCCCACTTGTAAAAAACTAGGGGCGCTCGCTATCCTCAGCGTGATTTGAACTAGGGAGGACTGCACATATTTTTCCGGGATTAAATATTAGAAAAATATGTGC
The DNA here is from genome assembly GCA_042571725.1 of Candidatus Omnitrophota bacterium. Lineage (GTDB taxonomy): Bacteria > Omnitrophota > Gorgyraeia > VGKH01 > JBHPFN01 > JBHPFN01. The sequence goes on along the minus strand of JBHPFN010000051.1, from coordinate 426 downwards.
TAGGAAGCGCTTTCTTGACAGGTCGCTTTGCCCCTTGTTTTCTTATATTTATATGCTATATTTATAATACAAGATACTATATATAATAGTATATAGATAAAGGTAAACCATCCGCGAGGGTGGGACACAAAGCCACGGGTCTAGGTAGGGTCAGCCTAGAATCACACATCTATAAGTACGTATTCCCGATAGATAGCCGGGTTGCCGAAAATAGTAATTATATTTTCGACAAGTCGGATTTTTTATTAAATAGAGAATGAAAGTTTCTCTAAAATGAAAAAGGATGATTAGCAATTAAGGGGGAGAAGATGAAAAAGATCTTATGTTATTGTACTCTGTTAGGATTGTTGTTTGTTACTTTCACTCACGCAGACGCAGCAACTTGGAATGTTCCTGGTGACTTCGATACCATACAAGATGCCATTG
>JBHPFN010000050.1:0-5125 GCA_042571725.1 Candidatus Omnitrophota bacterium | reverse complement strand
CGCTCCCGCCTATGGCTGTATTATGCGTAATTATGTTGCGTTTGATCTCAGGGGTAGCGCTGTTCATTGCAATGGCTCCCCCTCCTACCGCGGCATGGTTATCGGTAATGGTGTTCCATTCAATAAGGGGTGCCCCGTCTAAAATATAGATTCCTCCTCCGTCATCTGTTGAGGAATTGCCGGTAATTTCATTATTGCGTATGGTAGGAGAAGCGTCATTGATATAGATTCCTGACTGGGTACCGCCTGTAATGGTGAATCCATCGAGTATACTTATCTTCGCAGTGGGGGTGAAGGTCACAGGGGTGGTGCCGGTGATTCTAGCTACTCCGAGTCCTGTGCTCTCTACGGTGATGGCTACATCCCCAAAGGTGATACTCTCATACTCACCGGAAGACACTACTACCACATCGCCATCGGAAGAAGCATCAATGGCATCTTGTATGGTATCGAAGTCACCAGGAACATTCCAAGTTGCTGCGTCAGCGATACCGAGATACACTAATAACACACACAACAAAGTGAAAATAAATAAACTCTTTTTTAACATCTTGCTCTCCTTATTTTATTTTTGTATTAACCATAATCTATTATTCTTAATGCCGATAACTTGCTGCATTCACTAGAGGTGGTTTATTGTGCGCTACTATCCCCCCTGCTACATAGGTATGGTAGGGATTGACCTCCAGGTTGTAGACTTGAGTTGGTTCTTTGACCTCTTTTATGGAGGTGATCCTTACTGGTTTGCTGTCTCTGTTAAAGAGCTCATCTCCTATAGTAAGGCTTCCTATCTCAACCCACTTACCGTTAGAGTAGACCGGGTGGTTCTTGGTTACTTTAAGATACTCATTAATAATTAAATATTCTTCTGCTGGATGCTGGAAGAACTCAACTACTTTATCTTCCTTGAATTCACCTGTCTCTTCATCAAAGGCTAATACCGTATCTCCTACCTTGACCTGTTCTATCGGCTTTTGCGTGCCATCGGACATCAAGATGGGCGTGCCGGGGAGAAAACAAGGTTGAATAATGATTCTTGTTCTTGCAGCCTCAGGAGTATTCCCGTAAGCTCCCATATTTCTCCGATTGCCATGAAAGTACGGCTCTAGAGAATAATCATCATCCGGATGTCCCTCATACGGATGTCCTTTATCAATACAGGGTGAGTCAAAATCAGGTAAATGGTAATTGCCCTCTGCAGGATTGATAAACTCTGGATCAATAGAAATATCACCTGTGCCTGGCGAGGTATTCACATAGTTTGCTCCATTTCCATTGCCCCAGACATCGTTGTGGGAAAGGGTGGGTGTTGCGTTAAAAGTCACAATGCCATGAGATCCATTCTCTGTGATGATATTATTCCTGATAGAGGGTGAGCCGCCAAAGATGTATATACCGGTAAACCCATTGTGGGTAATCGTATTGCTGTGGATCTCTACGTTGCCCCTTGCCGCCATCCCGAGGCCATTACGGTGGATTATTGAATTGCTAATCCGGATAGATGAAGACTGAGTTTCTTCACACGAAATTCCGTAACCGCCATATTCAATCGTGGCGTGTTCGATAACCGAATCTACGCTCGTGTCATGGAAATGAATCCATTCCCAATTCCAGTAATCTGGATGCTCTCGATTAGAGGTAAAGAGAATTCTTTCTGCTGGTGTTCCTACCGCATGGAGTGTACCGTGTACTTCTAATGCCAATGCTCCCCATGGCCCCTTATGAAAACGCACCTCCACACCGGGTTCTATGGTAAGGGTGGTGTCTTCGGGGACGTGGATATCACAGACTACGATGTAAGGATTCCCTGTCTGAGTCCAAATCTGGCCTCCGACGTCTCCGCAAGGATAACTAGAACCATCAGTACTTTCTGACCTCGCAGCCTCAGGAGTATTCCCGTAAGCTCCCATATTTCTCCGATTGCCATGAAAGTACGGCTCTAGAGAATAATCATCATCCGGATGTCCCTCATACGGATGTCCTTTATCAATACAGGGTGAGTCAAAATCAGGTAAATGGTAATTGCCCTCTGCAGGATTGATAAACTCTGGATCAATAGAAATATCACCTGTGCCTGGCGAGGTATTCACATAGTTTGCTCCATTTCCATTGCCCCAGACATCGTTGTGGGAAAGGGTGGGTGTTGCGTTAAAAGTCACAATGCCATGAGATCCATTCTCTGTGATGATATTATTCCTGATAGAGGGTGAGCCGCCAAAGATGTATATACCGGTAAACCCATTGTGGGTAATCGTATTGCTGTGGATCTCTACGTTGCCCCTTGCCGCCATCCCGAGGCCATTACGGTGGATTATTGAATTGCTAATCCGGATAGATGAAGACTGAGTTTCTTCACACGAAATTCCGTAACCGCCATATTCAATCGTGGCGTGTTCGATAACCGAATCTACGCTCGTGTCATGGAAATGAATCCATTCCCAATTCCAGTAATCTGGATGCTCTCGATTAGAGGTAAAGAGAATTCTTTCTGCTGGTGTTCCTACCGCATGGAGTGTACCGTGTACTTCTAATGCCAATGCTCCCAACGCACCCAGATCAAAACGCACCTCCACACCTGGCTCTATGGTAAGAGTGGTGTCTTCTGGAACATAAATATCGCAGGTTACAATATACGGGCTCCCCTCCGTAGTCCAGGTCTGGCCGCCTACGTCTCCGCAAATCCCTGTTCCCTCGGACTGTGAATGGTAAAGGGCACCCATATCATTGGGTGTCCCATCAGGATCATCATATTGAGAACCAGGATGACCGGTGTCGATACAAGGAGAACCTAATTGAAGGTAGTAATCGCCATGAGCAGAATCTCTAAACAGCGGATCTACACCCGGATAATCAAGAATGCCGTCTCCTGCATAGTCGTGATCATACGTTCCTTCGATAAGTGAGTACGAATACTCTGTATCCCCAACGAGGGAAGATTCATAAATCTCAGGGCTATCGGGCCCATCGTTATCATAAAGAATAGAATTTATCAAGGTCATTGAGGTAAGAGATTCAATATAAATTGTGCCAAAGTTACCGGCACCTGTGGTATTCTCGGTAAAGGTGTTGTTCTGTACCCACGGGGATGAAGATTGAACATACAGAGCACTCCCGCCTATGGCTGTATTACGCGCAAATATGTTGCGTTTGATCTCAGGGGTGGCGCTGTTCATTGCAATGGCTCCCCCTCCTACCCCAACGTGGTTATCGGTAATGGTGTTCCATTCAATCAGGGGTGCTCCAGCTGAAATATAGATCCCCCCTCCGTCTTCGGTTGCGGAGTTATCGGAAATGATGTTGTTAGAGATGACAGCAGAAGAGTTAACGGTCATTATCCCGCCACCGTCAATAGGGGCGCTATTATTGATAATGATATTATTGCGTATGGTAGGAGAAGCGTCATTGATATAGATGCCTGACTGGGTACCGCCTGTAATGGTGAATCCATCGAGAATACTTATCTTCGCAGTGGGGGTGAAGGTCACCGCCACCGGGGCGGTGCCGGAGATAGTAGCTACTCCGGGTCCTGTGCTCTCTACGGTGATGGCTACATCCCCAAAGGTGATACTCTCATACTCACCGGAAGACACTACTACCACATCGCCATCGGAAGAGGCATCAATGGCTTCTTGTATGGTATCGAAGTCACCAGGAACATTCCAAGTTGCTGCGTCAGCGATACCGAGATACACTAATAACACACACAACAAAGTGAAAATAAATAAACTCTTTTTTAACATCTTGCTCTCCCTATTGTTTTTCGTATTATGCATAATCTATTATTCTTAAGGCCGATAACTTGCTGCATTCACTAGAGGTGGTTTATTATGCGCCACAATCCCCCCTGCTATGTATGTATGGTAGGGATTGACCTCCAGGTTGTAGACTTCAGTTGGTTCTCTGACTTCTTTGATAGAGGTGATCCTTACTGGTTTGCTGTCTCTGTTAAAGAGCTCATCTCCTATAGTAAGGGTGCCTATCTCAACCCACTTACCGTTAGAGTAGACCGGGTGGTTCTTGGTTACCTTTAGATACTCATTTATGATCAGATATTCTTCAGCAGGATGCTGGAAGAACTCCACTACTTTATCTTCCTTAAACTCACCTGTCTCTTCATCAAAGGCTAAGACCTTGTCTCCTACCTTGACCTCTTCTATGGGCAACTCAGTGCCATCGGACATCAGAATCGGGGTGCCGGGGAGAAAACAGAGATTAGGATTATCGACCTGATGACGATAAAACGCCCCCATATCCATTCTTGTCTCGTCAGGATCCTGGTCGTCAGGGTCGTCCTGCCACGGAACGCCATCATTGTCAGTATCAGGATCACCTTTGTCAATACAGAGCGAGTTGTTCCTAAGTCTATAATTCCCACTTGCAGGATTGATAAACAGAGGGTCAACCGAGATGTCTCCTGTGCCAGGGGAAATATCATGATAATTATCATCAGGACTCGCTCCATTACCCCAGACATTGTTATGGGAAAGGATGGGCACTTCTGGCTCGTTATACCACCAAGAGATACCATACTCTCCATTCTCTGTGACGATATTGTTTTTGAAAAGGGCTGGGCCATTAACGCTTATACCGCGATCACCATTATGGGTAATCGTATTATTAAAGAGCTCTGCGTTACCATACACATTGATCCCACTTTCGGCGTTATGATGGATTAATGAATGGCTGATTCGAACAGGTGGCTCATGTCTTCCTTGAATTGAAAATGCTACTTGGGCCGTGACATAGTCGATAACTGAATGGGAAAGGTTAGTGCTAGACTCGTGGATATGAATGAGATTCCATTCTGGATATGGGTTCTCTGGATGATTGGTAAAGATGATTCTTTCTTCCGGTGTTCCTACCCAATGAAGAATACCATCCACGCACATCCCATACCCCCAGTCAGCGGCTCCAAACTGCACCTCAACCCCCGGCTGTATGGTAAGGGTGGTTCCTTCGGATACCCAGAGATAGTCTACTACGAGATAAGGGTTCCCCTCCTTGGTCCAGGTCTGACCTCCTACATCTCCAAAAACCTCTGTGCCTTCGCTAGGAGGGTCTCCATCACCGGTAGAAAGTGCGCCCATATCTATTATGGTTCCATCCGCTTCGAGCGGAAAGCTCG
>JBHPFN010000049.1:0-5158 GCA_042571725.1 Candidatus Omnitrophota bacterium | reverse complement strand
GGACGCACCATCATAACGATGTAGGCATTAGGATAGAAATCACGCACCGCTTCAACTACCGGCGTAGAGAGAAGCACGTCTCCTATCCTATCGGTGCGGATAATTAATATTCTATTAACGTCTGAATCTATCGACATACTGTAGTATATCCTCTACCGTGATTGCCTCCATGCAGCGATACTCTTTGCATGAAACATCGTAACAGGGAAGCTTGCAATTGGTGTCTTTCTGCAGTATTACGGTTTGATTCTTTCCGTACGGCCCGGTAACAGAAGGAAGTGTTGGTCCGTATAAAGCGATTACATTCGTTCCCACGGCACAGGCGATATGCATGGGGCCGGAATCAGCAGAGATAACTAGGCTCGCTCGCTGCATAATCGCTGCCAACTGCGTAAGTGTGGTCTTGCCGGCTAAAATCAAAGGCTTTTCTTGCATTTGTTGTTCAATTTCTTCAGCTAAAGATACATCCTTAGGCGCTCCTGCAATAATGACTTTTGCTTTATGATTTTTAATCAAAGCATCGGAAAGCTTGGCAAAGTTCCCTTTTGACCAACGCTTTGGCTCCCAATTCCCCCCGGGATTAATCACGACTACAAAATCACTATCAGACAAATTTACTTTTTCAAAAATCTCTCTTGCAAAGTCGTTGTCTTCCTGAGAGATGAAAAATTCATAAAATCTATCCTTTACCGGCATACCGTAGGACTCAACAATCTTAAGATAACTCTCTGCACGGTGCAGGCTTGGGAGCGGCGGCATAATTTTCTTTGTCAGTAGAAACCCACGCTTTTTTGTAGTGTAACCGATTCGCTCCGGAATCCCTGTTAAAAATACAATAAGCGCTCTGGTTAATGAACGGTGTAATAAAAATGCCTTGGTAAAATTTTTCTTTTTAAGCTCTACAATAAACTGAACTTTTTTAATTATACTTCTATGGGTACTGCGTTCATCAAAAAGTATGATTTCATCTACGTAGGGATTATTTTTAAGAATATCTTTGCACCGCGGCACCACCATGCAGGCAAGAATGCTCTTAGGATAGGCATTTTTTAATGCTCTCATCACCGGAGTAGAAAACAACACATCTCCTAACCAGTTCACATTAACTACAAGGATTTTTTCCATAAGAAAATTTACGTTTTTTTCTACTACTGATCGATACAATGCCTCGGTTTCATCCACCATATGAATAAGGGAAAAACGACTTTTAGCTACTTCTTTAGCATTCCGACCGAACGCTACGGCAGTATTTTTGTCCTTTAACAAATATTCAATAGCAGAAGCTAAGTTTTCGCTATCAGCAGGCTCAACAAGCAACCCTGTTCTTTCGTGCAGCACAACCTCAGGAATACCTCCTACCTTACTTGCCACCACAGGAATACCTCGCGCCTGTGCTTCTATGATTGAGAGCCCTAAACCTTCCTGCAGAGAAGGCATTACAAAAATATCAATTACTGAAAGCGGCAATGAAATATTTTTAATCGAGGGTGCAAAAAATACATATTTTTCTATATTGTATTTTTTTGCATCGTTAATCAAAGATTGTCTTAGGTCACCATCTCCCACGATTAATAGCTGTACTTCTACGCCGTAATCAATAATCTTTTTTATCGCTTCTATTAAATACACATGTCCTTTTACCGAAGAAAGACGAGCGATGATCCCAACGGTAGGAATTTCATCCCTGAGACAGAGCGTTCTCTTAAAATCTATCTTCTGCTGTTCGGTAATGAAAACAAGATTAGCAAAATCTATTCCATTATAAATCAACTCGATTTTACTCGGATCTACTTCCATGGCGCTGCAAAGATGCTCTTTGACTGCCTGGCTTATTGCGACTACTCTTTTACCCCAGCATTGAAATTTCTTTCTGGAAAACCGGGGCTTAAAAAAACCATGGCAGGTAGAGACAAAAACAACGCCGGTTAGTTTTGAAACCAAAAAGGAAACAACTTGCGCCACGCGGGTATGCGCGTGAATAATATCTATGTCATTCTCTTTAACAAAACGTATAAGCTTACGGGTTGAAAAAATTATTTTAGGACTAAGCTCGCTTTTTGTTCTGATATTAAGTGACAAATGAGCGATACCCTCTTGCTGAAGCGTTGCCACTAAACTCCCACCGCTGGAAGCAATAAAAACTGCATGGTTTCTTCTATGTAGCTCTCGGGCCAAAGAAACGATATAGCTTGCAATGCCGCCGGAATTAAGGTGAGTTGTGACAAATAAAATCTTCATTTACTTATTCTTAAGTAGCTTTTCTGTGGCTTGTAAAACCTCTTGAACAGAAATATCCACCATACACTGCTTTGTAACGCATATCGGCTTGTAACAGGGAACACACTGTAATTCTTTTTTTATTACAACGCAGCGCTTAGCCGGAGGCATATGCCGTGAAGGAGACGTCGGTCCAAAAAGTGCTACAAAAGGTGTCTCCATCGCAGCGGCAACATGGAGAGGAGCGGAATCAGCAGTAATAAATACTTGAAGTTTCTTAATGAGACTTGCCAATTGCATTAAGTTTGTTTGTCCGACGACAACCAACGGCTTTGATTTTGTCATCAAAGAAAACCTCTTAGCGATGGTTATTTCTTCTTCAGTGCCGGTGATGACGGTTCGTACGTTTTTCTTGGCAAGTTCATCACAGAGCGCAGCAAAGTTTTCCAGAGGCCAACATTTTGTGAGCCATCGTTTACTTGCTGATATATTTATACCGACAAGCTTTTCTTTTTTTGCAACCCAGAAAGAACTTACAAGTTTTGACACATATTCTTCATCGTCTTTCGAAGGCCATAGCTCTAATCGCTGATCGTCAGTAGCGATGCCCGCTGCTTCAAGAAGTTGAAACTGCTGCTGGACAGGCAATTGTGCCGTTGAAGATAATGGTATTCTTTTGTTGAGTAAAAAAGACAGTTTTTTATTATCAAAACCGTAGCGCACAAGACTCATGCTTAAAAACGATAGGAGATGACTCTTGCGGTTATTTTGCAGGTCGATTACCATATCAAAGTTGAGCCGACGCAATTCCCTCGCGAGCTTTATCATGCCCCGTATCCCTTTATGTTTGCTCTGAGCGTCATAGATTATCACCTCATCAACATAAGGACAGCTCTGCACTATATTTTGCGAAGGCTTGCCCACCAAACAATAGATACGTGCATGAGGCATATTTTTTCGAATCGCCCTTAAAGAAGGGACGGATAAAATTACATCTCCTAAAGCGCTCATCTTTATCACAAGGATATCTTTTGCCTTAGCCGCTTCTTTATAGACGTTGACAATCTTCTCAGCCATCTGATCCAAGGTAAAATTTTCCTTAGCTTTTTTATGCGCATTCTCGGATAACTTCCTGGCAAGTTGCGGATTCTTAAGAACCCTTACTATCGCCTCGGCCAATGCATCAGTAGACTTCGGAGGCACGAGTACCCCAGTTACGCCGTCTTCTACAATATCAATCACGCCGCCTACGCGGGTAGCGACTACAGGAACACCTGAAACCTGAGCCTCAAGTATCACCCGTCCAAATGCCTCCTCGGTGGTTGTAGCAAGCACGAGGAGATTTAAGCGGGAAAGCAGCTCTGGGATATCTTTACGATTGCCGAGAAATTCAACATAGTGCGTAAGTCCCAGGCGCCTGACTAACGTCTTCAATTCATCCCTGTAATGCATTTTGTGCTCTGGGGCATCTCCGATAATAAGCAGTTTTATGTACGGCAGAGAACGCAACACCTTTGCCATCGCCTTCAATAGGTATTCGTGACCTTTCAGCGGAGTAATCCTACCGACGATGCCGATGGTAAACTTCGTCTTAGGGCGTTTATCCATACTGGAGAACTTAAACTGATTTAAATCCGCCCAGCGAGGGATTAAACGGATACGTTGATACGGCACATGAAAATCGTCGATCATGTGTTTTCCGATTACTTGACTTGGAACAATGACTACTTTAGCCCACCCCATAACGCGGGAAAAGAAATGCTGTGAATAATGCCCATGGCAAGTGGTAATAAAAGTGGTGTGAGTAATTCTTGTTGCAAAGAAGGCAATCCAGGCCGGAACCCGTGAGCGTGCATGAACAATATCAACCTTTTCTTTCTGGATTATCTTTATGAGCTCCTTAATCATCTCTATGGCGCTCACGAGGGATTTGCGATGCACGGGTAAACGATAGTGTACAACGTCGATAGTCTCCAATGTTTTAACGAGTTCGCCGCCGTTAGAGACCACCACCACCTTATGGCCGTGTTCAACTAAATACCGTGATAAGTCAATTGTACCTGTCTCAACACCGCCGACTTGCAATTCTGGCAGTATCTGTAAAATCTTCATAGTATTTTATGCAGTGCTTTTCTTACTGTCTCGAAGTCGTTTAGGGTTTTCACTTTAGGTTGGGCTCGATAGATATCCTTTATCGTACTGGCAATCGAATGAACGTCATCTATCCAATAGATATATTTTCTCTGGCTCAATGACGTTAGGAACTTCTCATGTCTTCTATTGGGCGCTATATTGCTGCCGTTAAACACGATGACATATTTACCCGAACTTGCCGCCTCCGAAATCATTGATATGCTATCGGAGGATACAATAACAATCTTACTGAAATTTAAGATACTCCCCACCGCTTCGGGAATATTGTTTTCGTTCGCGATTACTAATAATTTACAAGGAGGAAATGCTTTAAGCTCTTTTTTGATGAGCTCATCGATCTCTCTTGGCGTACGTCGAGAAGTAGTTGCTAACATTTCTAAACCTAAATCTTGCGCCACTCTTTTGATTTCACTCAACACCGTATCCATAGCCTTAGATGATAAGCAATAATTCTTTGTGTTCCCGCCAAGCAACAGCCCTAGCTTATCTCTTTTATTGACTTGGAAATTGGGATAACGGTTAGTTAATTGCCTAGATTGCTCAGAGAGATACTCTTTGTCTATTACGTTTAATGATCCTTCGGTTACTACGATATTGTCTCTCTCCGGCGGTGTATCATGGCGTGGCAAAATTACCATATCAAATTTCTTTAGGCTTAAGATCGAAGGCTTAAGAATCGCGATGCTGCGGGCAGAGGTTTCATAAGAAAAGATGCAATTAATCGGGGCAACTGATGACCCGCAGGAAACTACAAAATCGGCATGAGTCTTACATAATTGCTCGTACG
>JBHPFN010000048.1:0-6690 GCA_042571725.1 Candidatus Omnitrophota bacterium | reverse complement strand
ATCTCGACCTAAGCGAATACGACGCAGGCGGTAGTCCTGATGCGGCAGAATTTCTGGTAACAATGTGGAAGCAGGAAGAAGAGGATGCGCAGATTTATAAGAATATTAATGAATTCGGAGAAAACCCAGACCAACAGCACCATTTTATAAACGAGGAGCGCGATTGGGATAACCCCGATGACAGGGCGATTATTGAGGTGGCCTGTATTGATGCGGATAGAGGGAATGGTTTTTATGGAACGTGTGGAGGCGGAATTGATTTGGATAGGGAGCCTGGTTCTACGTGTTACCAGTTTTGCGAGGCGGTTGAGGCGGCGTATAACCATCCTTCTTATACCTACGAGGAATATCATCATGCGTGCATGGACCGATGTATACATACATCTGCACAGGATAATCCTGGTCCAGCGTCTGAACAATTTTCCCTTCAGGAAGCGCATCCTGATTCTGCTGCCCGTATAAGGTGCGATCCCTATAACTGTTTATCGACGTGTGCTTATGATTACCAATATAATTTCTATAATTCTGAATGCCGTCTGGATTGTGATACGCGTTTTGACGGCACGAATGATGATTTTGTGCCAACAGGCAATTGTATAGATAGCCCCGGCGAATGTCCGGCCGGATTTGATGAAGGGCTTGTGCAGTCGTTGGCGTGGAATGGCTGCATGGCGCAATGTGCCAGTGATCAGGAATTTGGCATACGCAATGAATGCCACAACACCTGCGGTGATTACGAGTATTGCTTAGAGGTTTTCGGCGGTGCTTTTCAGAAACTGGCAGACAATGATAATCCTCTGCAATGGGATCCTGCAGCTGATGACGCTCCGCAACAGATAAAGGCGCAGTGCACAGAGATATGCAGTTCTAACTGTAATGATTTTGATGATTGTTTAAGTAAGTGTGACAGCAGATTTTTCCGAATTGATAACTCCGGAGATATTACCGTGACCACTATGAATTCGATTCGCAAGGATAAATATGAGCATTGGTGCTGGGATGAAGCTGATCTTGAAAGCAACAAATGTAAGCCGCCGTGCGAGCCCTCGACCACTGGGAGTGTTCATTTTGGTAACCTTGATGGAGATAAGGGCATTGGGTTTGTTTTTACTATAGACGAGGATCATAAAGTATCAGTATTGGACTTTCGTTGGTTTGGCGGAGTGTTACCTGAGGGAGGCTAATGAAGGCTACGATGCGTTTTGCTACAACCAAAAATAAGGCCCAGGCACTTGTATTGGGGTTGCTTTTAACCTTGGTGGTTTCATGGGTTGCAGTGCCGATTATTATGACGGCAATTGGACACATGAAATCATCTGATATCTCCAACTCTGCGGTTAAGGCAAGGGAGCTTGCTGAGGCTGGTGTGTTTAAAGCGATTGATGTGGTTAGGGATTCTTTTGAGCTTGGTGTTTTGCTTCACCCAAGCTTTCCTGATCAGAGCTTGGAGATTGGTCCTGATTATGAGTATGAGATTTGGCCTAATGAACGCTTTCCCGAATCATTAACAGAGGAGCTTTTGGGGTATTATGCAGTTACCGTAATATTGGTGGAGGCGCCAAGTGCCCCGTTTGATCCCGATGCTCCGGACAATCAAATTCGCCGCTATCTCTTTACTTCCACAGGAAGATACGTCCTGCCAAAAGGCGGAGAGGTTACCAAGACCGTTAAAGCCGCGATAACCTATGATTATTTCGCACGAAAGACCTATGGCATTGATGAGAGGACGTTGGGGCCCGACTATCTTCATTCGAGAAATAACATTCTTTACTTTGATGCGCACGATCCTTCTAACAATAATTTTGTCCATCCGGGAAAGTATAGATTTGACTATGAGGGTGAATACGACCGTGATCAGGGCCGGGGGGCGACCGCTGTTAGTCCGAACCTTCAGGATGAGACTCTTGCCTCAGAGGATATATATATTATACTTGATGATTCAGTGCTGTGGTTCCCGGAATGGAAGGATGCTAATCCGCTGTACTATAGTGAATTTTTACCTGATGGTACAACCCTCGATGCGGGTGAATTCTTGGTGCCCTGGGATATGCAGGATAACAGTACCCAGCGGTTTGAAAATATCGATGAGTTTGGTATTCATCCTGGTGACGATAATGTATATCCGTTGGAAGTATTTGAGCGAGACCCCGATGAGCCGTTGATTGCTGAATTATTGTGCGATGATACCTATGGAGCGGGAGACTTTCGTCCTGTTGGTGTTGGTTGTAGCGGTGATCTTGACTTAGAGGAAGGTGCGCCCTGCGATAACCTTTGCGATGAGGTAGAGTTTGCAGTGAACAATGAAGGTTTAAGCTATTATGAAGCCTGCCTTGACCGATGCATGTATGACTCCGGAGACCCGGAAAAATACTCTTTTCAGCTCGATCATCCTGATGCAGAAGCTGCTAATTTTTGCGATCCAAATATTTGTATGGGAAGGACCTGCCCGTACTACTATCAATGGACTTTCTTCAATTCACAATGCCGCCAGGAGTGCAAGCCTTTGTTCGAACCTGATTATGACAACGATCCAGACGGCACCGACGACGACAATGGTAACCTTCAGCAATCTGTGGAATGGAACCAGTGTATGGTAGATTGTAGCGAAGCTGAAGAGAGAGCTGATTCAGGGCGCACGGAATGTCAGGATTTATGCAGTGATTATCAGACGTGCCTTGAATACTTTGGGGGGATCTATCAAGATTTAGCAGATCCTACCGATTTATGGAATGGAACTCCTGCACACAAGGATTTCCAGGGAATTGTCGATGATGACGGCGGTGATGAGGGAGACGTGGAGAGGCAGTTTGTATCACAGTGCCGTAAGATGTGTAAGGACGTGGATAGTTTGGGCTCGTGTCGCAGCGAGTGCGATGGTGCATTTTTCCGTCGAGATATTACGGGTGATTTTGTTATTCTTACTGGCGTGAGAGTTGCTAAACATTTTAATAAAATGTTTTATTGGAAGGATGGGGACGGTTCGCGGCGCGGGTGCGATTGGCCGTGTGAATCACCGTTGGCAGGTAGTATTCATTTCGAAGACGGAGGCAGTTTTACCTTAAGAGTGGATGATGATCACAAGGTAATGTTGATGGATTTTCAGTGGGTGGATAGGGATATCCAATAAATTAAGTACGTGGTTTTATAGGGGCGTCCGCCAATGTATTTTTGGCGGACGCCTTTTTGTTTTTTGTATTGACTAGACAGATAAAATTAGCTACAATACCGCATTGTTAATCAAAAACACTTCAAAATTTTATCCTAATGAATATTATAGTCTGTATTAAACAAGTCCCGGATACTACCGATGTACGGATCGATCCTATGACCAACACCCTTATCCGCGAGGGGGTCCAGTCTATCATCAATCCCTTTGATATGTACGCAATAGAGGAGGGTATTCAGCTTAAAGAGCGTTTTGGCGGCAATGTTATCATTGTTACTATGGGTCCACCGCAGGCTGAAGCGGCACTTCGCGAGGCTATTGGCTTAGGAGCAGACGAGGCGATCCTGGTAAGCGACCGGGCCTTTGCCGGAAGTGATACCTGGGTTACCAGCTATACCTTGTCCAGCGCAATCAAGAAAATCGGCACGTTTGATCTGATTATCTGTGGTAAACAGGCCTCAGACGGCGATACAGCCCAAGTCGGTCCTGGCATTGCATCGCATCTTAATTTGCCTCAGGTTACCTATGTAAAAAAGGTAGAGAACATTGATGAGAAACACGCTAAAGTTGAACGCATGACGGAAGAGGGTTATGAGGTTATTGAAATACCACTTCCGTGTTTGCTCACCGTAGTTAAAGAGATAAACGAACCGCGGCTTCCTTCATTAAAAGGAATGATGCGCGCGAAGAAAGCTGAGATCAAGAAATTCACTGCCGAGGATTTAGAGACTGATCCTGAGCTTCTCGGTTTAAAAGGATCTCCTACGCAGGTGGTGAAGATCTTTACTCCGCCGCCGAGACAGGGCGGGCAGATGCTAGAAGGAGAAACCAGCGAAGTAGTGGAAAAATTAGTAAAGGAATTGAAAGACGAAGTCGCAAGATAAAGCTATGTCGATAGGAATAATTATAGAGAAATGTACCGGTTGCGCTCTTTGCGTGAAGGCCTGCCCTTTTGCCGCAATCACGATAGAAAACAAAAAGGCAATTATTGATTTGGATAAATGCACTCTTTGTGGTGCCTGTGTCGAGGCCTGCAAGTTTGATGCCATCCTTTTGGAGAAAGAGGCTAAGGCAAAAGAGATTGCTGATTCAAAAGATGTATGGGTATTTGCAGAGCAGAAAAAAGGCATTGTACAATCCGTGGCATTTGAACTTCTCGGTAAAGCCCGCGAACTCGCAGATAAATTAGACACCGAGGTTGCCGCAGTATTATTAGGACATAACATTAGCAATCAGACAAAGGAATTGATTTCCCGCGGCGCGGATAAGGTGTATTTAGTAGAAGCAAAAGAGCTGGAAAATTTCCAGGATGAGCCCTACACCGAGGTAATGGTAAAGCTGATTGAAAAGTACAGCCCGAACATAATATTGAGCGGCGCTACTTCAATCGGGCGTTCGTTGATTGCGCGCGTTGCGATAAGAGTAAACGCAGGCCTCACTGCAGATTGTACCGGCTTGGATATCGATCCTGAGAAAAAGATTCTTTTGCAAACCCGTCCTGCCTTTGGCGGAAATATTATGGCAACGATTATTACCCCTAATCACCGTCCGCAAATGGCAACCGTACGGCACAAGGTAATGAAGGAAGCAGAGCCGGACTCAAAACGCGAGGGAAAGGTAATTAAAGAAAGTTTTGATAAAAAGGTTTTAGCTTCTCGCACAAAGTTATTGGATATCGTAGAGGACGTTACCTCTAAGGTAAATTTAACCGAAGCAGACATTATCATATCCGGTGGCCGCGGCATAAAAGATTCAAAGAATTTTAGTTTAATCGAAGAACTGGCCAGCGTACTGGGTGCTGCAGTCGGTGCATCGCGCGCAACCGTCGATGCAGGCTGGATTCCGTATTCTCATCAGGTAGGACAGACAGGCCGCACGGTGTGTCCTAAGATTTATATTGCCTGCGGTATCTCAGGACAGATCCAGCATTTAGTCGGCATGCAATCATCAAAAATAATTATTGCGATTAACAGTGATGCCAGCGCCCCTATCTTTAAAGTTGCCACCTACGGAATAGTAGGAGACCTGTTTGAAGTAGTTCCTGCATTAACAAAGCGATTCAAAGAAGTCCTCAAAAAATAGTAATTCCTGCCTTACGCAATTCAATCACATAATTTTTTTTAAAATTTCTTTGTTATAATATGGTTTTAAACCTCAATATATTGTAGTTATAACAAAAAATAGCTACAATATGTTGAAATCAGTAATTTTATGTAAAAAACCGCTTGACAACTGTTATTAGATGTCATAATATGTAATCAAATGGTAAATCAAAATTTGATGACAATTGATGATTTAGCCAAATACCTTAGAGTCAAAAAACGCACTATTTATGAATGGCTGAAGCAACACAAGGTTCCTGCTTTTAAATTAGTGGGACAATGGCGTTTTAAAAAGGAGAAAATTGATGCGTGGTTGGAAAATCACGGCAACAATTAAAATAGGAGGAATCAATGGGAGGGACAAAAGTGCTAGACCTTGAGCAAGAAATAAAGGCAATCGTAGCTGAGGTACTTGAGACAGAGCCGGAGGCGTTGAATCCTAAAGCAAAGTTCGTTGAGGATTTAGGCATGGATTCAATGATGGCGCTGGAGATTCTGGCGGCGATTGAAAAAAAGTTCCGTGTGGTTATTCCAGAAGATTCATTGCCGAAATTTACCACACTGGACGAAACGATTCGCCTGATTAAAGATATAATGTCAAAAAAGAAATAATCATTTACAACTCTTTTTGAGAAAGGAGCCTCAATGTATCTTAAAAGATTAGATGTACTAGGATTCAAATCATTCGCCGATAAAGCCGTGCTTCATTTTGAGCCGGGCATTACTGTTATCGTTGGCCCCAACGGTTGCGGTAAGAGCAACATCTTTGATTCGATACGCTGGGTACTTGGTGAACAGAGTATTAAATCACTGCGTGGTGCAAAGATGGAAGATGTCATCTTTAATGGCACTGCTAATAAACCTGCACTCGGATTTGCAGAGGTGTCCCTTACGTTTTCCAACGAGCAAAAGGTCTTGCCCATCGAATACGAAGAGGTGACCGTTACCAGAAGGCTGTTTCGTTCCGGTGAAAGCGAATACCTTATTAATAAGCTTCCCGTTCGATTGCGCGATATCAACGAGTTGTTTATGGGAACAGGAATTGGCGCAGAGAGCTATTCGCTGGTCGAGCAGGGTAAGATTGATTTGATGATCAGTTCCCGGCCGGAAGACAGGAGAATGATTTTCGATGAGGCAGCGGGAATTACAAAATATAAATCTAAAAAGAAAGAGGCATTAAATAAATTACAAGATACCGAAAATAATCTTTTGCGTATCAGCGATATTATCGCTGAGCTCAAGCGACAGATCGCCTCTATCGAGCGGCAGGCTAATAAAGCAAGAAAATACAAAGATGAATTCGAAAAGCTCAAAGGTATGGAAGTAAAGCTAGCCTCGCATCAGATTGAAGAGTTAGAGAATAAGAGGGTAGCGCTTACGAATTCGCTTAAGGAATTAAATGAAAAGAGCGGTCATTGGGAC
>JBHPFN010000047.1:0-7179 GCA_042571725.1 Candidatus Omnitrophota bacterium | reverse complement strand
GGCTAAAGAATGAGTAAGATTTTTGTTCAGGCAAATATTAAAAAAGTTGCCCAGGGAGCAGGCGTAAGCTTTTTTGGAAGTTTCTTTGGAGCAAGCATCTATGGTCTGACACATCTTGTTATTGCGCGACTTTTAGGCGCGGAATTATTTGGCGTTTTTTCTTTAGGGTTTGCAATATTCGGAATTGCAGAGATATTATCGCGCCTAGGATTACATGAAGGAGCGGTGCGCTACATTGCCCTTCATTTAGGAGAAGGTGATTACCGAAGAGCAAAAGGGGTTGTTATTGAGTCGATTCTGTTTTCATTCTGCGCGGGAATTGTTATCGGTTCTATTCTATTCTTCACCTCTGGTTTAATTGCAGAGCGCATGTTCCACAACGCCCAGATTGCGCGAGTTATTAAAGTATTTTCATTAGGGGTTCCTTTTGGCGCTGCCTTGATAGTTGCCCTATATGTCACCAGGGGCTATCAGAAGATAAAGTATTTTGTAGGAATAAGGAACATCTTTAATCCGCTTGCCAATCTGTTTCTTATTGCACTTTTCTATATCGTCGGGATGAGACTCTACGGAGCAATTGCTGCGTGGATACTCTCTACCATTCTGAGCCTGGTTTTTACTATTCATCTCATCAATAGAGAATTGAAGCGTTCAAAAGCAGGCAAGCCTCAGTTTGAGACAGCCAAGCTTATCAGATTTTCTCTGCCTTTGTCTCTTTCAGATTTCTTGTTTTTCTTGATTATGTGGACCGATGCGTTGATGCTCGGGTATTTCATGACAGAGACCGAGGTGGGAATTTACCGGGCTGCGGTTCAGATCGCCTTTATCCTTACGATCTTCTTGCGGTCCTTTGTCACGATTTTTGCACCAATAATCTCTGATCTGTATAACAGAAAAATTAAAGATCAACTTGAAAGTCTCTTGAAGATCACGACAAAATGGATATCATTTTTAACCTTACCGTTTTCGATTATCGTAGTATTTGCCGCGGATGAGGTAATGGGACTCTTTGGAGAAAGTTTTGTAAGGGGATCGCATGTGCTTATATTATTGGTCATCGCGCAGGCAATTCGCTGCAGTTTAGGTCCTACCCGTCATATGTTAATGATGTCCGGACATCAAAGAGTGGTGTTGTATAACGATATAATTGTCGCAGCTACCAATATTATATTGAATCTTATCTTTATACCGTTGTATGGCATGTTGGGTGCTGCTTTCGCAACGTGTATTTCCATTCTTGGAATGAGCTTAATAGAATTGGCAGAGGTATATGTATTTTTAAAGATGCTTCCCTTTAAGAGGTCATTTGGCAAGGGCATCGTTGCCGCCTTGGTTACAGTTTTCGCAGTAGCTTTCTTGCAGCAGAATATGGCCCCAGGTCTTAGTGATCTTGTGAGGATGGCATTTATTTCTTTGGTAGTCGCACTGATATATTCGGTAATTCTTTTTATCCAGAAGATAGATCCTGAAGATACCCTTATAATTTCTGTGGTGACAAACAAATTCCGAACTCGACGAGAAGTAGCCGTTCCTTTAATTCCAAAGAAGAAAACCGTTAATCGAGAGAATCCTTTTATTTCTTTTATTATAGTCACTCGTAATCGCAAAAGCTACTTGCGAAGCGCCCTTACGTCTGTGCTTAAGCAAGAGTATCAGCCATATGAGATAGTTGTTGTTGATAATGGGTCCGACGATGGTACTGATGGATTATTCAAGGTAGAATTTAATGTACCGAATATCCGATACATTAAGCTAGAAAAAAACAGAGGTGCCAGCGAAGGACGCAACGTTGCCCTCAAAGAAACAAAAGGGGAGATTATTATTGGTCTGGATGACGATGCGGAATTCGTGGAAAAAGATATCGCGTCGAAAGTGGCTAAGAAATTTTTCAACGATGAGAGTATTGGAGTTCTGAGTTTTAAAATTATCGATCATGCAACTGGCAAAGTGCAAAGAGCAGCATTTCCCACGAGAAAAAAATCAGCCTCGCCGGAAAAAGAATTTGAAACCACCTGGTTTATTTCTGCGGGTTGCGCAATACCACGCGAGGTATTTAGACTCGCAGGTCCCTATAGATCTTTTACCTACAAGGGCAACGAAGAAATTGATTTGTCTTATAGAATTCTCGATATAGGCTATAGGATTGTATATTTTCCTAGCGTCACCGTTGTTCATAAAAAGAAACTCGATGGAAAAATTGCAGGTTCTCAAGAGTATTTCGCAATATTTTTGGAGAATCGCCTGAAGGTTGCGTTTCTCAATTTACCCGTTCGGTATGTGTGTTCCGCAAGCGTGCTGTGGACACTGAGGATTTTACAGTGTGCTCGAGGAAATCCTAAGCCGGTAATTCGAGCATGGAGAAGTTTGTTTCGACAGAGAAAAGAAGTAGGAGCCAAGAGAAAAGTAATTAAAAAACAGACGATATTCCGCATCCGCAGGCTGAAAGGGCCGCTGGTGTACTAAGCTATCAAAAACGGTCTTCTTCATCGTGGTATTCTACATCACCAGAAACATCGTCCTTGTTTTTATGTTTAGTTTGATAATCAATGACGTCTTGCATATCGCCATCCCAGACTTCATCGGTCCCTGAGGAAGTTTCTGTCGTTGCGCTTTCTTCAAGTTCGATAGAGTGCAGCAGGCAGGCAGCAATTTCTCGGGTGCCTTTTTCACCGAGACTTTCGATATATCGATTCAAGAGTTCTTTGTATATAATATGCTGAGAATCATCCTGGATTATGATGCGGTAGTACTGTTCTGAATCTACGTAGGTTATCTTTTTTATCTTAAATTGTTTTGTCACCTCGAATTTATCGCATACTTCTTTGAGCGCTGACTTTACCATTTCTTTGCTATAAGTAATCATCTTGAGCCTCCTTAGCGGCTGGAATGCCGCGCGCATTCTTTGCAAGAAAATCTCTATTGAGTTTTACTTTCTAACATGTTTTTGTAGTATAGCATAATTTTGCTTGAAGGAATCGCTAAGCTTACATGTGAAGATTTAGTTCTTCTTGCGACAATAAGGCCCAATAGCTTACCTTCTTTATCGAGCAGCGGTCCCCCGCTGTCTCCTTTATAGACATTAAAGCTTGTTTGTATAACCGCAACCGGAGCGATTGTTTTATCTTTGTATTTATCTTTTTTGCCTAATCCGGTGATGCGGCCTCCGCTAATCGTGCCATCAAGAAACTCAGAATTCCCTACAGTATATACTTTATCACCTAGCTTTACATTATTCGAATTAGAAATCGCAATGGGCGTTAATGGTAAAGGAGAAGCAATATGTATAAAGGCGATATCTTCATTAGCAACTAAGGAGATTACATCTGCAGAGATTTGTGTTTTATTGTGAAGAGTTACAACAATGCGGTTTGCTCCTTGAATCGTGTGTGCATTTGTAACAATAAGACCGGACTGATCAATAATAACGCCTGCGCCTTCACGGTTGAAAGTTGAAGCACGCACGCCCCGCGCAATGGCAATTCGTCCTGTTTTAGGATCTTTAATTGCAGCGGCTTTGGTTTTGGCTAATTTTGCATTTTCGGCTTGAATGCCGACAATGGAAGGCATAGACGACTGAATTGCCTGTATAATTGAATCTCTTCCCAAGGCAAAGATTGGAGGCGTAAGAAGCAAAATACACAATCCAATCAATGTAGTCAAAACGATTATTCCGCGAACGTTTATAGAATTAGTTTTATTCATGGTGATCAAGCAAAGCTAACGTCTTTGTTTTCAATATGTTAGTTTATCACAGCAGAAATAGTAATTCAAGGAAATTGAATAACCAGTAGTTTTTACTTTTTTGTTACAAAAGCTAAGAAGCTAAAATCTTCTTGCAATGGAATCGATGCTGTTTTACAATAAGATGCATTATTAACCAGCCAAATATCAAGAGCAGCTTCGGTCAAAGAAATATTAATACAATTGAACAGAGTTGTCCCAAATTCAGGAATGGCGCCATAGCCTAATTCAGTCAGGAGCGCAGATGAAAAGAGCGTTAATTACAGGGATTACCGGACAGGACGGTTCGTATTTAACCGAGTTTTTGCTTTCTAAGGGATATGAAGTCCATGGTATTATTCGAAGGGCCTCTACATTTAATACTCACCGCCTTGATCATATATATGTTGACCCGCATAAGCCCAATGTGCGGCTCTTGCTTCATTATGGCGATCTTTCTGATCCGGGGGTAATCACAGAGATTATATGGAAGATAAAACCCGATGAGATCTATCATCTGGGAGCGCAATCGCATGTAAGGGTTTCCTTTGACATGCCCGAGTTTACCGGGGATATTACGGGGTTAGGAACCACCAGGATTTTAGAAGCAGTCAGAAGAAGCGGCATCAAGGCAAGAATTTATCAATCCTCGTCTTCGGAGATGTTTGGAGCCGCGCCTGCGCCCCAGAACGAAAATACCCCCTTTTATCCGCGTAGTCCCTATGCAATTGCAAAAGTCTATGCATACTGGATGACGACCAATTACCGGGAAGCATATGGGATTTTTGCCTGTAACGGCATACTTTTTAATCATGAGAGTCCGCGAAGGGGAGAGACGTTTGTAACGAGGAAAATAACTCGCGCCCTTGCAAACATGCTTTCGGGAAAACAAAGTAAAATTTATCTCGGTAACTTAGAAGCTAAGAGGGATTGGGGATTTGCCCCGGAGTATATCGAGACTATGTGGACTATGTTGCAGCAACCAACGGCGGATGATTATGTGGTAGGAACCGGAGAAAGCCATTCGGTGCGAGAATTCATCGCTCAGGCATTTAGCTATGCAGGTATAGAGATCGAGTGGAAAGGCAAGGCAGAAAAAGAAAAAGGTTTTATAAAAAGCATGCATAGTAAATGGAGGGTTTTGTTAAAACCAGGCAGTGTTATCATTGAAATCGACCCACGATACTTCAGGCCTACAGAGGCAGAACACTTGAAAGCAGATGCAACAAAAGCAAAGAAATATCTTGCCTGGAAACCGCGGATCAGCTTTGAGGAGCTCGTGAAGATTATGGTTGATTATGATTTGAGGCTTATTGGACTACCTCCTATCGGCAAGGGCATTGAGGTTTCAAAAAAACGCGGCTTTCAATATACCGATCACGATTTTTCATTTTATGAACGGATACGAGAAGGCAGTTAAACGAAGTGTTATGTAATGGATAAGAATTCTAGAATATATGTTGCTGGTCATAAGGGACTTGTAGGTACAGCACTCACCAAATTACTCAACGAAAAACACTACAAAAATCTCATTCGAAAAACTTCTGCTGAGCTTGATTTAAGAAATCAACAGAAAACAGAAGAGTTTTTTAAGAAAGAAAGACCTGACTATGTATTTTTAGCTGCGGCAAAAGTCGGCGGAATCCTCGCAAACGATACCTATAAAGCAGAATTTCTTTATGAGAACATGATGATTGCGGCAAATGTAATACATGCCGCATACAAGCATGGAGTAAAGAAGCTTCTTAACCTCGGATCTTCCTGTATATATCCTAAATTTGCGTCACAGCCACTTAAAGAAGAATATCTTTTATCCGGAAGCTTGGAGCCTACCAACGAGCCTTATGCAATAGCAAAAATTGCAGGAGTCAAGCTCTGTCGATACTACAACGAACAATACGGCACAGATTTTCTTTCGGTCATGCCTAATAATTTGTATGGTCCCAACGACAATTATAATTTAGAGACGGGTCATGCCATGGGGATGCTTGTTAGGAAATTCTACCTTGCAAAGCTTCTGCAGAAAAAAAACTTTGAGGGTCTCAAGCGCGACGTTAATCGATACCCGCTGGGTTTTGGCATAGATGAGAAGATACATAGAGATGACGAGAAAGCAATAATCGCTGCATTGCGCGAGCTCGGAGTTACAGATAGCTGTGTTACATTATGGGGTACCGGTATGCCACTGAGGGAATTTCTTTATATCGATGATCTTGTTGATGCATGCATTTTTTTAATAGAGAAGTATTCGTATAAGGATATTGGTGAGATTATCAATGTCGGAAGCGGCGAAGAAGTCACCTTGCACGATTTAGCGCAGAGCATAAGAGAGATCACGGGATTCTCTGGAAAGATATCCTGGGATGGCTCTCGGCCGGATGGCACTCCTCGTAAATGCATAGATACTTCAAAGATGAAGAACCTTGGTTGGCAATCGAAGGTCACATTAAAAATAGGCATTCAGAAGGCATATGACTGGTATGTAAAAAATCTTTAAAGAGGTTACCAATGAAAAGAAACAAGGCAAACATATTGATTGTTGGAGCTGGCAAGGGAGGAATAGCCCTTGTTGAGATGTTTCAACATAGCGATGCAGTGCATATCGCAGGGGTTGTAGACATCAATCCTGAAGCGCCGGGGATTGCCCTCGCTAAAAAGTTAGGCATACCGGTAGCTCGCGAATACGAAAAATTTCTCAGCGCTAAAGACCTGCATGAAGTATTCGATGTAACCGGAAGCAAAAAGGTTCAGGCTCAACTATCTCAGCGAAAGCCTGCTAATGTTAAGCTGATAAGCGGTAGCAGTGCAAAACTTGTGTGGAATATGATTGAGCAGTATAGAGATACTGCGGATGCACTGAAAGAAACAGCGGAGGAATACAGGCGGCTTGCTGAAGGTTTGAAGGATGTGGTGGTAAGGATCTCGCCCGCAGGAGTCGTTGAATATTGTAGTCCTGCGGTGAAAGATTTTGGCGGATATGATCCCAAGAGAGTCATGGGTAGCTATATCGGAAAATACTTTGCTCATAAGAAAGAGCTCATGCGCGCGTTGCAGCTGATCGGCAAGGCAATGCTCTATAAAGAGGGTGTGGCTATCGAATTTCTCTATAAGCCCAAGAAAAAAAAGCCATTTTACGTAGAAGCCACGGGGATGCCCATCATAAGGGAAAATAAAGTAGTAACCATTCAGTGCGTGTTGCGCGATATCTCTGAGCGAAAAAAGAACGAAGAAATAATACGTGAATCTGAAGAGCGCTTTCGGCAGGTGGCAGAGCAGTCATTGGAGTGGATTTGGGAGGTCGATACCAATGGGTTGTATACTTACGTAAGCCCCATGGTAAAAAAGATTCTCGGTTATGCTCCTGAAGAACTTATTGGAAGAAAATATTTCTACGATTTATTTCTTCAAGATGAACGGGAAAAGCTTAAAGAAGAAGCGCTTAAAGTTTTTTCTAAAAAA
>JBHPFN010000046.1:0-8137 GCA_042571725.1 Candidatus Omnitrophota bacterium | reverse complement strand
TCCTTAAAGGCGAGCTCTGCTACGCGTTTGGAGCGGCCAACTTTCTTTCTCAAGCGTCGGCCGTTTATGCGGTAATCAAGAAAATAATTTCCATTTCTACAACGGAGAGTAGCCACATTATCCTCACTTTTTCATTTTTGAAACTTGGGCGCAAGTTGGGCACAAGCACCTGTAAGATAATGTAGCACTTATGTAACTACTTGTCAAGTATTATGTTATACTACAATAAAATAAAGTGGTGGAGGTGGCGGGAATCGAACCCGCGTCCTTGAATTACGCAGCATGCGCATCTACGTGTGTAGTCTATTATTTGAGTCTCGCTCTGATCGACTCCGATAGACAGGATGCAATCAAAGCTAGCCTTTTAAAATTTCGCCTTACACCCAAAGGCACAATGCAAGACTATCCTGTCGTCCCTTTTCGGGGACGCCCCTTTCGGGGAATCACACCTTATTAGCCGCCAGGCAGACTAACAGGTGGCCTGGTTTAGTTTAAGCTAAATTCAGGACTTCCCGCAAATGCGAATCTTTCGTTTGCGTTTATAATATGCAAGGTGTTTAGCGAGGCCTCCTTGCAACCTCGACACGCCACACATACTCAATAATCCAAGTCGAACCCTTTCACCCCCGAATTTTTAAAGAACAATGAAATATCCAATAACCAAGAAACAATCACCAATTAAATCACAAACCTCAAGCACCAAATCACAAATAAATATCAAATCTCAATGACCAAATAACCAAAACTAGGTTGATTTATCAATAATAGCTGAAAATATTTTCTTTAATTCTTCTGCCTCATTCTTTAAAGACAGTCCTTCCTTTCTAAATTCATCTGCATTAGTATCGACGATTAATCTTAACCAATATGCTGATTCTTTTGCCTCTTTGCGGCAAATCTTTGCGCGCATTACAAAATCTTTTTTGCTTAAAGCTTCATTGGCCTCAATATAATTAGCTCCAACTGAGCTAGAGGCTCTTATAACCTGATCAATATATTTAAAATTAGTAGAATTCTTTGGTAATTTCTTACAATAAATAGCTACGTTTTTAGCAAATTTATAGGTTCTGTCTTCTAAGTCGTATTTCTTATTCTTGTCTTCCATTTTTAGTTTCGGTCATTGGAATTTGGTTATTGGTGCTTATTTGAAATTTGGAATTTGTCATTTGTAATTTTTCAATGTTTTTTGCTTTATCGATTTTTATAGCGCATTGCGCGCTTTATTTCTAAATCTACCTGCTTCTTCTTTAGTGCTCGACGTTTATCAAAGAGCTTTTTACCTTTTCCTAAACCCAGCTCTACCTTCACAAGACCTTCTTTAAAATAGAGCCTTAAGGGAATAAGCGCTAACCCCTTCTGGGAAACCTTATCATCCAGCCGGAGGATCTCTTTTTTATGCAACAGTAGCCTGCGTACGCGCGTTGGCTCAAGGTTCAAATAGCTTGCCTGCGCATAAGGGCTAATATGCATATTATACAGCCAAATTTGCTTTGATTCAATACGGGCAAAGCTATCCTTGAGATTCGCCCGGGCATCCCGAATTGATTTGACCTCAGGCCCTTTTAATTCGATGCCACACTCAAGGGAGCTCAGGATTGTAAAATCTCTGAATGCGCTACTGTTTTTTGCAATTAACTTTTCACCCATATGAAACCCCTTGGGTATACCCGCGGTATTTATTTCCCGAAAAGAGCAACCCTTCGACTCGCTCCTCTCTACCGTTCGTCGCTCGCTCAGGGTGGTTCGACTCACTCGACTCTTTTATCCAATGGTGAGCGAGGCCGACAATTTGTCGGCCGAGTCGAACCATAAGTTTTTCACCCAAAGTACCCACGACTCCTCAATAGTTGAAATATAATCAAAAAAATTGGCAATGTAATAATGCTGGCAATGTGCGTAAAAAATATTCCGTGGCTTATACATCGATCCTCAATGTTTGAGTGTCTCATGATCAACGAAAGGGATGTTGCCGACGGTACGGCCAATTCGATAAGGATAATAAACGCCAATAATTCCGATGGCCTCAGCAATACTATTGCCAATAATGCACACAGTGGCATTACCACCAATTTCATCGTACATACAGGAGCAATGAGCCTTCCCTTGACGCTGCGCAAAGTCACCCGGGCTAAATTTGTCCCTAATGCAATCATTGCCAGAGGAAGCGTCCACTTACCAATTATATGGCTATAGTGCACTGCCTCCTCAGAGACAAAACGCTCTAAGCCAAACAATACTCCCACAAGGGAGATTACTGTTGCCACGACAGGCGGACTGAATAAGCTGCCTATCTTTAACTCTCGTAAGGTTGCACCGGAGAGAAACCATGCACCAAACGACCAGATAATAAAATTAAAACCGATCAAAAACAAGAAAATATACATAAACAGCTCTCCGGCAACTTCCGGAGCAAATAATTCTGCTGCTATGATAAGGGGCAAATACCCTGAATTTTGAAACGCCACCAAGCTTATCAGCTGTCTTCTCTCGTTAGAAGTAACTGAATGTTTTACAACCTTCAAATGCATAATCGCAAGAAACCAACCAAAGAATGTAATAGCAATACTTAAAAGCGGGTATACCCACCACAAAGGATACTCGGCAAAGTCAAACTTGTGGATTATCTCCGAAAATATAAAAAGCGGCAGAGTAACATAAATAACAAACATCGCCAAAATTTTACTTGTCTTCTCGTTAAGTATTTTACCCTTTGCCAAAAAATAGCCAATGCTGCCTAAGGCAACAATTTTGGCCATGGCTAATAGTGTCGTCTGGAAAAATATCATACAGGACTCCTCTTTTCAGTGAAGCTATTATACACTAATCTTATAACCGATGCCAATTTTTATATTTGACCAACCTGAACATTTGAAGTATACTTGATGGACGATAACTTTATGCCGAAAGGGCCCTGCTTTCGCAGGACTATTCGGCCGATACTTAAAACAAAAGCCGAAGTGGTGAAATTGGCATACACGCAGCGTTCAGGGCGCTGTTCCTTCACGGGATTGTGGGTTCGACTCCCACCTTCGGCACCAATGTGAATGAAGCTACAACTTAGCGACCCCGCCGATTTTTCGGGAAAGCTAAGTTGTATAGCTGAATTCACCCCGCCCTTTTGGGCATACCGAAAAAGATACATTAGCCAAAAGGGCGGGGTTTAATTCGCGCAACAATTTACGTCAGTAGTTCCGTAAATTGTGCGCTCATAAAACAAGGAGGTTTACAATGGCTCAACGTGGCGGAACATCAGCAATCCACTATAAGGAGACAAAAGGTCTTAAAAAAAGCGGCGGTCAATTTGTGAAAAAAGGTGCAATTCTTACCCGCGAAGGCGATAAGTGGAAAGCGGGGATTAATGTCCGAGGGAAATCTACGCTCTGTGCGCTCTGTGACGGGGAAGTGTATTTTACGAACAGGCGTGGAACATACCGAACGAGAAAAAGCACAAAAGTTATCAATATAAAAGCAGTAAAGCCTAAACTAAAAGCTTAAACGTTTCAAAAGAGCGCGTTTATCTATCAGCCTCAATATTGATGTAGTCTCTAAACCCCATCCGGCCGTAAATTGCCTGTCTGGCATAGGCCATCCTCTCAGATACGTAAGGATGAGTTCGCCAATAGCTAAAGGGTCTAATTTCTCTATTTTTCAATAGTTTTTCTAAAAGCGTAACTACCCCTTCAGGGTTATATCCTGCGAGCTTACAATACTTAATAGATAACTCATCAGCTAAAAATTCATCCTCTTTGGAATACTCCAAAAATACGCTGGAGATTGCGGCATTAGCTCCTCTGGCAAACTCCGGGCTAGTGGTAGAAATAGTTACAAGACTTAAAAGCGTCATACCTAATGCTGCCTGGAGTTTCTTAATGCTGTGGCGCGCAACAATGTGTCCGACTTCATGGGCAATTACGCCTGCAAGTTCATCATCGTTTTCAAGTTCATCAATGAGCCCTTTAAAAATATACACATACCCACCGGGAAGGCTGACTGCATTTATTTCATCTTCCTCTACTACCTTAAAATAGTAATCTATTGCTTTCCTATCGCATACCGCAACAATGTCTTTGCCGATTTTTGCGACTTTTTTTTGCAAAGAAACATCTTCAGAGAGCTCATACTCTTTTTCGAAAGCCTTAGATACTGATTTACCTAAGTTAACTTCTCGATCAGTGCTATAGAAAAATACGTCTTCCCGCTGGGTTGCAACATTATATTCTGTCATGCACCCGCACAATTGAAGCATCATCAATACAGCCAAGATGCTCACGCCAAGTTTCTTAAAAAGCTTATAGAGTTTTGACAAAGGAAGGCCCACTACATTATAAAAACACCCTTCAATCCTGCGTATAAAGAGGCTGCCTTGATTTTGAATATCAAAACTGCCCGCTTTATCTAAAGGTGAAACCTTTGAAAAATATCGTGCGATTTCTCTATCGGTTAAAGCATCCATATACACTTTTGTCTTCTCGTAATCAACCAATGTTTTCTTTTTATCGATATCGATAACGGCAATGCCGCTATATACCCACTGCGGCCGCTTAGAGAGAAAACGCAACATTCTTTTTGCCTCATTTAGATTTTTTGGCTTGCCGATAATTTTGTGCTTCCCCACCAACACAACGGTATCACACCCAATGACTATGCCTTTCTTATGCCGCCTGGCTACATCGCGTGCCTTGGCTAGGGCGTTTTCCTTAACGAGGTTTGAAACAGAAGAAGTAGTCTTTCTTTTTTCTCTTGCTGTGCTTTTGGCAACTTTAAACCGAAGGCCGATATCTTTTAATAATTGTATCCTCTGAGGAGAGCGGGACGCAAGGATAATCTGTCTCATGAGGCTATCCTTCCAACCGTATTCTTAGCCATAGCTTGACTCGCCGATTCCCCTGCTAAAAATCCTGTAGAAAATGCTGCCTGCATATTATATCCGCCGGTGTTGGCATCTACGTCGATAACTTCACCGCAAAAATAGAGTCCGCTGATTAGTTTTGATTCCATTGTCCGCGGGTTAATTTCTTTTGTTGAAACCCCTCCCCTTGTTATGATCGCCTCTGACATTAGCCGTGATTTAGTAATTGTTAAAGGTAACCCTTTGAGTAAACCGCAGAGCCCTTTTCTCTCCTGGGCGCTTATCTGACTAGCTTTTTTACCTCCGGCAATATGAGAAATCTTTAGAAAAACATCGATGAGCTTTCCGGGAAGCAATTCTTTTAAGACAGTTCTAAAAATCTTTACGCCATGCTTTGTTAAGTCTCGCAGAAGCCGTTGATCTAATTGCGTAGCCGATAAGCCAGGCTTAAGATCAATAAACAACTCTACAGGTTTTTTTTGCTTATTGAGAAGATCGACTACCAAACCGCTTGATGTCAACACTAACGGCCCTGATATGCCAAAGTGTGTAAAGAGCATCTCCCCAACATCCGAAACAATTGGTTTTTTACCGGTGACTATTTTCAACTGGACATTCTTAAGGCTCAAACCAGCACAATCCTTAACCCAGCGCTCTTTCGTATCTAAAGGTACCAGCCCTGGTCGAAACGGCACTACGGCATGACCTAAGCTTTCAGCTATTTTATAGCCATCCCCTGTAGAGCCGGTTAAAGGATAGCTTAAGCCGCCAGTTGCGACAATTACTTTTTTCGCCGAGAAAGAACGGCTATCATCTAAAACAACCTCAAGCAGGCCGCCCTTATATTGTATATGTTTGACTCTTGCGCTGTAAAGAACTTTCGCCCCTGCGCTATCCACTGAATGCTTCAAGGCATACAACACAGTTGAAGACCTATCGCTGACAGGAAAAACCCTGCCTCCCCGTTCTGTTTTTACTTCTACACTTTGTTTCTTTAAAAACTCAACGAGATCAGCATTAAAAAATGCATTGAAAGCACTGCGCAAGAATTCCCGCGTTGGGCTAAAATTTTCCAGAAAATCCTGGAGATCTCCTGCATTAGTTAAATTGCATCTTCCCTTGCCGCTTATGCGCATCTTTTTACCAAGACTCGTATTTCGCTCTAGTAAAAGTACATTTTTTCCGTGGCGCCCTGCCCTTAAAGCAGCCATCATGCCAGCAGGACCCCCGCCAACAACAACAATATCAAAATGATCGTTATTAGGTTTCATAGTTAAGCTCTGGAAAGGAATTACGCAAGAAAATCTGACGCGGTAAAGATGGATTTGAGACGGCAGCCTGCTTTTGCCAGTAGTTCTCTCGCGCCCTCCTGGCGGTCAACTAACACGATAGCTTTTTTTACCTTGATGCCGCGCTTACGCAAGATCTTTATTGATTTTACGATTGAGCCGCCGGTCGTGGCAACGTCATCCACAAGAATAACGCTGGTTCCCCTTTTTATCTTGGGCCCTTCGATTAACTGCTGTCTGCCGTGGGCCTTAGATGTATTTCGGATGATGAACATATTCAAGGATCTTTTTTCAAGAAAGCTTATCGCCGCTATTGCACCGATAATAGGATCAGCTCCGATCGTAGGACCACCGATAGCACCGATGCGCTCGCGCTGTATCAGATCAAGAATAATCTTAGCCGAAAGCCATGCGCCTTCTGCAGACAAAGTCACGAGACGACCATCAATGTAGTAGTTACTTTTCTTGCCTGATGAAAGCGTGATACTGCGCTTAAAAAAGGCGTTTGTCTTTAGAAGAAGAAATAACCTGCTTTTAAGCTTATCCGATGATTTTCTTTTCATTAGTGTTAGATTGTACTATCTGGCGCCCTCGATGTCAATACCTTCGTATACTCGATTGTCTCTATGGCAGAACTATGCGGCTGCACACCTCAATTACTTTGACAATTCAAATGTAAAATGATAATATAACCTCAATGTTAAAACAGCTATTGGTATCATTTCTGGATATCATTTACCCAAAGAATTGCCTGGTCTGCAAACGTGCGCTTAAGGAAAAGGCGTGCTTTTATCCGGTGTGCGAGCGGTGTTGGCAGAAGTCCCGGATGAATCTACCGCCCTTTTGCCAGAGGTGCGGCCGCCACCTTCAAGAGAAGCACATTCACTGCGAGGTCTGCGCTCAATGCCAGAAAAAACACTTTCATTTTAAACGGGCTTGGAGCATATCTTGTTTTGACGGAATTATGAAAGACCTAATCCATTTGTTTAAATATCGAAATAAGACTTCACTGCGGATACTCTTCGGCAAGCTTTCTGCTGACTTTGTGACTACCTATAACATCCCATTACAAAATTATGATATGATCGTTCCCGTGCCGCTTCACTCAACACGCCTGCGCGAGAGAGAATACAATCAAACCGATATCTTAGCTAATGAACTTGCTCATTATTTTCCTATACAGGTCTGTTCGCATGCGGTAAAACGTATTCGCAATACCAAACCCCAGGCTACGCTCAAAGCGCGGCAGCGGCTTAGTAATTTACAAGACGCCTTTTCCGTCACTGACACAGATCTTATTAAAGATAAAAATATTTTGCTGTTCGATGATTTATTTACTACCGGTGCAACCGTCTCCGAAATGGCACGGGTGCTTACATCCTCCGGCGCACATGAAGTATCTGTGCTTACATTAGCAATTGCACAATGAGAATACTGCGTAACTATATTTTACGAGAAACCACAGGGCCCTTTCTCTTTGCCTTGGCAACGCTTACCTCTATGCTTCTTCTAGGAAACTTAATCCAGCTTGCTGAGATGGTAATCAATAAGGGTGTTGATTTAACATCAGTCTCGATGCTTTTTTTCTATTTAGTGCCGGCCTTACTGCCATACACCGTCCCGGTTTCCTGTCTAGCAGGCGTGCTCTTAGCGTTTAGCAGGCTATCTTCTGACAATGAAATTATCGCGATTAAGGCAAGCGGGTTGAATATCATTAAGGTCATTCTTCCTTTGCTTATCGTAGGCGTCATTATGAGCCTGGTTTTAATTACGCTGCAAGACATCGTCATTCCTCATGCCCAGTTTGCCACCAGGAAAATTGCTCAAGATATCGGGGTTAAAAATCCTGCAGCGGCATTAGAAGCCGGAAGGTTTATTAATTCTTTCGAGGGTCACATTATTTTTATCTATAAAATTGAGGATAATACCCTCTATAACGTGCGCATCTATCAGCCGCAAGGAGAAGGCAGACCCACCAGAACAATCGTGGCGAAAAGGG
>JBHPFN010000045.1:0-9096 GCA_042571725.1 Candidatus Omnitrophota bacterium | reverse complement strand
GTGACGATGGCACCTAAGAATACGCACAGTGCCAGGGAGGCGATCATGACAAAGCCGTGGAGGGTACGGCGTCTTCTTTCCATAATCTTGTTTATCGCAATCAGTATTACAAGCCTCCCCGGGAATTAGTCAACCATACGCTGTCGTGAACTTCTGTAGAGACAATCTGCTGTGTGCGCGGGAGTTCTTTTGAAAGAGATACGGTAAGAAACAGGGTCTCGCCGTCATCGTACTGGTTGTTATCGACTGCGTCATCCGAAGCCTCACAGGTAAATGCAGCAATATTATCCGATATCACCTGTGTCTTTCCGTCGGATTTTATCCTTTGCAGCTGGCCGGTCTCGCTATCAACGCTATAGCGCCACAGCGGCTCTGATTCGTTGTATTCAACAACGTGGTCGCAGTTATTGCGTTCATCGCAGGTGAGAAGCCACATGCTGCCGTTGTTATCAGCATCGGAGGGAAGCATGGCCGTAATCACACAGTTATTATTACCATCGTGGCTAAATGCTAATTTGCCTGAACCGTCTGGTTTTGCATTTACCAGCTCAGCGCTTAAGATGTTTACCGCCCTGTTTGCCTTCTGTTGAAGCTCTGAGGTAATAATCTCTTGAAAACAACACTGCGAAGTAGTTCCTGCGGCCATCATCACCATGCCTGAAACCACAACAAAGATAAGCACGGTGATTAAAATCTCGGCTATAGTGAATCCTCGAGATAAAAACTGTTTTTGTCTTGCGCCCTGATCTTTTAGTCGTTGTCTCATAGCGCTATCTCCATATTTTCTTTGAGAGGTTTTTCCTCGTTCATCCAGGTTGCTTCTATCCTTATGCGCAAAGGCCCATCCGGCTGCGTCGAGGACGTAGGAACAGTAACCTCATGCCCGTCAGAGCCTTCCTTTGATATCCACCCAGATGAAGTTGATGACCCGTCGGATGAACCATCGCCTGAGCCTGATGTCCCAGAGCCCGTACCAGATCCAAAAGGGGTGTTGTCTTCATCCCCACCACCTTTACCTGATTGACCCGATGGCGTAGAGGATGAGTCGTCGGAACCGAAGGTGCCACCAGGACCACCACCGCTACCTCCTCCTGTCGATCCTCCGGATGAAGCTGGTAATCCACCCGGATATGATACAACTATATGCTCCTCAGGCAAAAGAGGAGAGTCAATCCAATTGCTGAGCGTCACTTCCTCTTTGTTCGGAAAGAATTTTCCATACACTAACTCTATGCCCTGTTCCCGCTCAATCTTTTTCATTGCCTCTGCAATGGTTTGAAGATGAGAGCTTACTGTCATCTTCTGACCTAATACGACACGCAGATTTCTCGCGGAAACATAGGTGAATCCGATTACAAAAAACATTGCCGCAATTAGAAGCAGTGAAGCGAGGACTTCTACAAATGAAATGCCCGAACTACGCGCTACTCTATTCTGTGACATAGTCTCCCTCCGTCTCTTGTCACAACGTCTATTAAAGATCAGTAACAAGTATAGTATTATTATACCTATATCTCTATTGCTTTTTCAAGAAAATCTTTTCAGAAGGTATTATATTAGGTAGGGCGGCTTACCATGAGAAACCGGGCGTAGCTGAAAACACGATTCTCCTTCGCTAAACTGTTTTCACGTTTAGCTTCGGAGGAATCGGTCCTTCGAAGCTCGCCAATGAAACAATGGCGAGCGAAGACTGGTAGCCCCAGCCGTACTAAAATAAAAACGTTTATACTCGTAACTGAGTTGCCGTTTTGAACAATGCTCTGTCCTTCGACGCGCTCACTTCGTTCGCTTGCTCAGGATGGTTCGCCGCGGCATATGGTGAGCAAGGCCCGCCAAAAGGCGGGCCGCGTCGAACCATAGCCCCACGGGGATTTGAACCCCGGTCTGATGGCTGAGAACCATCTGTCCTAGACCAGGCTAGACGATGGGGCCGATTTCGTTTTCATTTATCGGCCCAACACCGCGGCGTTTCCAAGTGTCGGTGTGGGGCCACAATTATTTACATCAGGTGGCCCAATACTGCATTGCTTCCATGCTCAGTGTGGGGCCGTGTAAAAATAGGTAACGTTATTATACCAAAGAATTATTACAATTCAATCCTAATTTTTCCATAGGTTTTTCAAAAAACTTCAGGTAGCGCCAGCGCCTGCTCAATAAATATATTGACACTCTTCTACGGGTTAGCTACAATAAAAACACAAAAAGGAATAATCAATGTCCACTTTGATTGGGATTGGCGTCAGCTCTTCTGACGACGTCCAGCGTGCTGCACGAGAAGCAACTCAGTTAGCAAAATTTCAGATTAACCAAGAACGTTTCGATTTAGTCATTGTTTTTTCCTCGGTACGGGTAGGACAGGAAAAGATAATCGCAGGGATTAACCAGGTTGTTCCGGGCGTGAAGATTTTTGGTTGCTCGACGGCCAGCGTCATCGTGCATTCGGGGATTGAAAAAAATGCGGTTGCCGTAATGGCGATAAAATCCGACAGGATTCATTTTGGCCTCAGCTGCCTGCCTGAGATTGATACAAAGGATGCGCGCAGCGCCGGCCAAGAACTAGCAAAGGCCGCCCTGGCAGACCTGGGGTATTTTCACCGCAATATCTTTACCATGTTCTCCGACGGGCTTATGGGCAACGCAACGGAAGTCATCGCTGGAGTTCAGGACGTGTTGGGAAAAAGCTTTTTGTTTATCGGAGGCGCAGCCAGCGACGATCTGCGTTTTGTAAAAACCTATCAGTATTTTAATGAAGAGTGTTTCACTAACAGCGCTATAGGATTACTCTGGGGCGGAGATATACACTACGGCTTTGGCATCCAGCATGGGTGGAAACCCATCGGCAAGACACGGACAGTTACCCTCTCTGAGGCCAACGTGATTAAGCGCATCGATGATGCCCCTGCGGTTACGCTCTATCAGGATTATTTCGGTCCAGAGACAAAAAGTTTATATTCCTCCCGATTGGCGCGTACAGCTGCACTGTATCCTCTAGGGATATTTCTCGAAGAGGAACAAGAGCATATCTTACGTTGCGTGACCACGGTCAACGAAGACGGCTCGCTTATCTGCCAAGGGGATGTGCCGCAAGGTTCATTGGTTAGACTTATGATAGGAAGTAAAGATGCTTGCATCCAAGCCGCGCGTGAAGCAGCGCAGGAGGCAAAAGAGATGCTTCGCGGTAAACAACCGAAATTCATTATGGTCATCGACTCGGTTGCCAGAAATAAAGTGCTGCAAGCAAATTCCTTTGCAGAGATTGAGGTGATACAAGCAGTGTTTGATAAGAGCGTGCCACTTTTGGGATTTTACAGCTACGGCGAAGGCGCACCCCTTAAAACTCGAGGGTACCAAGGACAGGCCTATTTTCACAATGGAGTAATTGCGGTCTTAGCGATCGCCGAATAAGACTATGGAAGCATTTATACAAAATTTGAATATAGACACCTTTGTTGATTGGCTAGCGTATATCTCGCTTTTTTCTGTAATCTGTTTAGTCGTCGCCTTGATGACGAAAATCGAGAGAACCAAACGGCTTAAAAGAGATCTGGATAAGATTAAGCGCTCGTTTGACCAATTAGACGAACAAGCAAAGCTTATTGTCAGGACCGACCTTGAGCTTAATAAAACCCAGGAAGAATTAGATAAAAAAGTAACCGGCCTCTATACGCTGCAGAGGATTTCTCACCTTGTGAGTACCACTCTCGATGAAAACGAGCTTTTCTCCCGCATTAAACAGCCGCTTATCTCAGCGCTGGGATTCGAAAAAGCGCTCATCCTTATATTTGATCAACAGCACGGCTACGCGTGGAAAACAACCTTTGGATTTTCTCAGGATCAATTACAAGCATTT
The DNA here is from genome assembly GCA_042571725.1 of Candidatus Omnitrophota bacterium. Classification (GTDB taxonomy): domain Bacteria; phylum Omnitrophota; class Gorgyraeia; order VGKH01; family JBHPFN01; genus JBHPFN01. The sequence goes on along the minus strand of JBHPFN010000045.1, from coordinate 5,246 downwards.
CTATCTCTCTTAAAAGACGACCCGCTTTTGACGCAAGTTGCGCAGGACGGTAAATCCGTCAACTCTGCTAAAATGCCGGTTAAGGATATCGACCGCTTATCGCGCGCACTCGATATTGCATCGTTTATTATAAACCCCATCCTCACCCAAGACGGGGTAATCGGAATTATGCTGGTCGGCAACAGCCCCATGGCCCCTGCCCTGACAGAGGGAGACCAAGATATTATGTCGATTCTGACTACCCAGCTGGGACAATCCATTGAAAATGCCCGTCTGTTCGAAGAAGTATTTAAATCACACCAGGATTTGGAGAGAAAGGTACAGCTGCGCACCAGAGAACTGGCCAATGCCCTTGAGCAGGTAAAAAAAATAAGCAAGGCGAAGTCTCAATTCGTATCGGCGGTCTCGCATGAATTGCGCACTCCCCTCACCTCGATAAAAGGATATGCTTCTATCTTGATGGCAGGCACTATGGGAGAAATCCCCGAGCAGATCAAAGAACGTTTGGCAAAAATAAATAAGCACAGCGACAGTCTTGTCCAGTTAATCAATAACCTATTGGATATCTCAAGGATTGAATCTGGCAAACTTGAGATGCGCTTCGAAACAAAGGATGTGCGCGAGATAGTGGAAAACATCTCAGACATGCTGATGCCGCAGACGAAAGAAAAACAGATAACGCTTGCGCTAGAAATCCCAACGGAAGTGGCCAAGGTACATGTCGATCTCAGCCAAATAGAGCGTGTATTTATTAATCTTATCAGCAATGCGCTTAAGTTTACTCCGGAAAAAGGCACCATTACTGTTGAGGCAAAAGACGCCTCGCCTGAGTTTATCCAAGTCGATATAATCGATACGGGCATCGGCATTTCCGAAGCAGATTTAACGCACATCTTTGACGAATTTTACCGAGTTGATAATCCCATTAACCAATCATTGAAAGGTACCGGGTTAGGGCTTCCGTTAGTAAAATATATTGTGGAGGCTCACCGAGGCACCATCTGGGTTACCAGCACACAAAACGAAGGCACCTGTTTTAGTTTTACACTGCCCAAAGCGTTATAGGAACACACCATGCCGAATTCAAAAATACTCATCGTTGATGATGATCCTGATATTCTGGATATCTTAAAGATCACCCTTAATGATGCCGGTTATGAAACAATCGACGGCACAGACGGAGAAGCAGGCCTGCATCTGGCAAAAACAACTTCTCCTAATCTGGTTATACTCGATTATAATATGCCTAAACTCAGCGGCATCGAAGTAGTCGCTGCGCTTAAAAAAGATATCCTTCTAAGGCACCTGCCCATCATCATGCTTACGGGAAAAGGAGAAGTTACCGATAAGGTAGACGGTATTAATGCAGGCGCTGATGACTATATCGTAAAACCATTTGATCCGCAAGAATTACTCGCGCGCATAAAGATGCTTTTGCGCCGCTCTGAGCGCGACCTCGATGCAAATCCCCTTACCCATCTTCCGGGTAATGTATCGATTATGAGCGCGCTACAGCGCTACATCGATAAAAAATCTTTCTTTGCAGTGGGCTATGTTGATCTTAATAAGTTTAAGGTCTACAACGACAAATACGGCTTTGAGCACGGTGATGACGTGATACGCGATACCGCAAGAATCATGCTCAAGGCGGTAAAGGAACGCGGCAATCCCGATGACTTCGCAGGGCATATCGGCGGAGATGACTTTGTATTTATCACGAGCCTGGATAAAGCAGACGCCCTCTGTGAACAGATTATTCAGGAGTTTGATAAAGCTGCGCCCTTGTTCTATAGCGAAGAAGATAGGGCAAAAGGTTTTATCGTCGGCAAAGACCGCAAAGGAAACATCAAAGAAATTCCGCTTCTCTCGATAGCAATCGGTGTGGTGACCAATGAATCGCGCACCATCTCTCATGTGGCAGAAATCGGAGAAATCGGCGCCGAGCTAAAAGAGCATGCCAAGAGCTACGGAAACAGCAGCTACGTCAAAGACAAACGGAAAGATACCTAACGTGCACAACAGATATGAATGAAAAGATAAAAACACTCGGACAGATACTGGTAGTTGCGCTCTTGGTAATCTTCGTAGGCCTGCATATCAAACCAAGCATTGCGCCCTATTTTACCAATAGGGGTATTGCCTACACCCAACAAGGCGACTTGGACAATGCGCTAGCAACTTTAAAGATCGCCTCTCTCTTAGATCCCAAAAATGCACAGATACGTTTTCATTTAGGAAAGGTTTACAAAAACAAATGGCAACTCTCCTCTGCTATCATTGAATTACAAAAGGCAATTGCATTAAATCCCCAATATGCCAAGGCCTATCAGCTTCTGGCCAACGTATATCTCCAACAGAAAAACTTCAAAGAAGCAGTGATGATGCTTACCAAATCCCTAGAATCCAATCCGGGCAACAAAGAATCTGAAGACTTGCTTGAGCTTACCAAGCACAACTATATAAAAGATCAGGTGGATAAGGCAGCAGAGTCTTACGCGCAAGAACACTTTGAAGATGCAAAGGAGTTTCTGCAGAATGCCTCCACACTTAAACCGAGCTTCTTATACAACCTCTATGTGGTAAAAACCATCCCCGAGATTGACGCACGCAAAGATGAGCTTGCAGTCACCTTGAAAAAAATCATCCGACTTAATCCCGAAGATATCACGGCCTTTAGACTCATTGCAGATCTCTATCTTGAAAACGGTGATTATAAAAAGGCGATAGATTATTATAACCGGTATCTTGCCATTGAAAAAAATCAATTGGCAATTCACAACAACATCGCAATATGCTTTAACCGCCTCGGGCGCCTCGATGAAGCAATTGATGAGTATCGCATTGCCCTCTCGCTCGAGCCGGATAACGTCGAGGTGATCTACGGACTGGCAGCAACCTATAAAGACAAGCTTATGTTTGAGGAGGCGATTAATCTCTATAACCACCTGATTAAACTCGAAACTGGCTTTGCCTATATCTATACTGATTTAGGAAATATCTATGGTGATCTTGGGGATACAAACCAGGCCAGAGCACACTTTGATAAAGCAATTGAAATCTGCAATCAAAATCTTATTAATGATACCTCTGACATACTATCGCGTCTGACCTTAGCAGAGGCAACGCGATTGAGCGCGCTCTATCCGCCGCATGAAGAAGCTCAGCAACAGGAAGGCGTCAAGCAAAAAGATGCGCAACAAGAAGGTATGCAAGAGCCAGAGGCTCTATTGGAGAATATCCTAGAAGCGGAAGGACCTCAAGAAGAACCGCAGGAAGAACCAAAAAACTGACTTCGCTTTTGTAAGATATATTTTTGTGTAGAAAAAATGATGCCCGCTTGAGCTAACCTCAAGCGGGCATTTGTTTTCTTCAGAAAAAGTTTTGTGCGCGGGGAGAGACTTGAACTCTCACGCCTTGCGGCACACGCCCCTCAAACGTGCGCGTATACCAATTCCGCCACCCGCGCAAAATCTATATCAATAAGAGAAGCGACCTACGAAACACAAGGTCGCCTCGCTCGTATGTAGCGTTTTATTCCAAAGTTTACCGACCCATCGGGTTTTCTTCTTCTGTCTCTCCGCCGTGATATGCTTCAGCGCCGCCCTCAGAAAGACCACCCATGGTTTCCATCGTCTCTCCTGCAACTTCACCTGTCTTTTTCGCTGCAGAATGAACTGTCTCGCATCCTACGAGCGAAAATACGCAAACCATCATATATAATGCTAATAACCCTCTCATTGTCTCTCCTTATTCTAAGACTAAATCACCCTTGGCGACTTCCATCGCACACGGGCCGTCAGCGACTGCCTTAGAAAACTTTTCTTGCACTTCTGTAATCTTTATGTCACCGATTTTTGTATTTTCTTTTCCTAGCTCTATGCCGGTTTCGGGATCCACCAAGGCCTCGCCCTCGCGATACACCCTTAGGATTATTCCGGATGAGATGCCGGCATTTTCTCCAGAATTAACATAGATGGTTCCTTCTTTTACCAGCATTACCCTGCCTTGCCAAGAAATACCCGACATCTCTTTTGTAATATACACAACCGCTCTATCGATTGCCATCTGCACTGCTTTTCCGAGGGGTGTCTTTTTAAAATTTGACGTGCCGATACTAAAGGAACCACTGTAGCCGATTGAAAATCCACCGGCTTTTGCTTCCCCCTCCACCCGCTTTGAGTTTACAATCTCGCCTGTGGTTGAGTTAATCAGCTGGACAATTACCGCCACGTGGGCAGATGACTTCTTGCCACCCAGAGATACTCCACCGATGCTTATTCCCTGCTCGCCGCCGGAAGTATTTTCCTGAAACTCAGTAATCTGTCCTTTGATAAGGATCTGTGCGGGGATGGCTTTACCGGTCTGCGCTGCCTTCGATTTTGCCATGCGGCCCGATGCAGACAAATCCTGCTCAGCAAACACCACATCCAAATCCTTCCTGGTTAATACGGTGAACTTCTTGCTCTCCATAAGCGCATCGGATAACTGCATCGAGAAATCTTGTCCGATATTGCCTAAGCTGCCGTAACCGGAGTCATTGGTGAATTCGAATACCGCCACGGTTTTCTTAAGCGCACTTGCGCAATCAGCGTCGCCGACCATTGCAACGCTGGCAACCAAGCTTAGTGCCAAGATAATCAAGAAACTGCGCATCTAAACCTCCTTTTTTACAAAGATTAATTGCAAATATACTGTCCGAGATTATCGAGGTTGACACCCTCGGTCAACACAACTACCTTCTCTCGATTCAAGTTGTAGACTTGATACGATACTTCTGCTGCCCCGTTTTGTTCCACGATTACATAACTGGTATTCGTATTCGGGCAGGTAAACATATTAAAATCTACCCCGCTATCGACGATAAATTCGTCGCTCGTGATTAAATTCATTCCATATACAACACTTGTGCCTGCGGGTGAAAGCCCGGAATAAAACACAAAATCCTCATTGGGTGAAAACAAAACCTTTCCCTGTGCGCTGCCTGTTGCGTATTGAACGTAGATAGTCTTGGTCGCATCACTTTTATCAACAAGCCATAATTTTTGAGAATAGCGCGGCTGGCCCTTGCGCTTAAATACCTCAAGTGCCTTCTCTACAGAGCCTGAATCGGTTTTTACATCCCACTTCTCTAAATTATAAACGGAAGGCATGTTGGTTTGCGGATCTGCTGCAGGTTCTTGAACGACATGTTGTTCTGCACAACCGATGGTAGCGCACAGGGAAAGGTTTTGTTTTCACCCAATGAG
>JBHPFN010000044.1:0-9551 GCA_042571725.1 Candidatus Omnitrophota bacterium | reverse complement strand
TTCCCGTAATTTCTAAATGAAAAAATATCTTTGAGATTACAAACGCGATAAATCTGCATGCGTAATAAAGAAACATTTAAATATGTCTTACCATATTTTCGCCAAATTTAAGTAATTGCTGAGCTCTTCTTAGAGAGGTGGCCTCTGTGTAAATTCTTACCAACGGTTCTGTCCCAGAAGCCCTAAACATTAGCCAGCTTTCATCTTCGCATATAAGTTTTAAACCATCAAAATCTTTTACCTGGGTGACAGCTTTGCCTTTTATTTTCTTTATTGATTTTAGCTTTAAAACATCGGGCGCTTTTCCTTTTAAAGTAAGGTCAGAGCGTAGATAGTAATATTTGCCGAATTTCTTTTCTGCATTAGCAATGATTTTGCCAATGTTCTTCTTGCGAGACGCCATCATTTCTAGCAGGAGGAGTCCTGATAAAATGCCGTCTCTCTCAGGAATATAATACTTATAGCCTATCCCTCCAGCCTCTTCTCCTCCAATGAGGATATTGTGCGCATCCATTAAATCAGATATGTATTTGAATCCAACGGGCGTTTCATAAAGCCGCAGGTGCAAAAAGCTAGTGATTTTATCGATGAGAGTCGTTCCCGCAATTGTTTTGACTACTCCTCCCGACCAGCCCCTATCCTGCACAAGGTGAAGCGTAAGGAGTCCTAGGATTTGCTGAGGGTGTATAAAATTTCCTCCTTCGGCAACCGCGGCAATTCTATCACCGTCGCCGTCCAGCACGAGCCCGATGCTAAAGTTCTCTTCCTTCATTCTTTTTAGCATTTCTTTTAAATTCTCAACAACCGGTTCGGGCCTTAAGCCGCCAAATGAAGGGTTGATTTGGTTATTCATAAATTCTAGCTTTACTGATGATCCTTTAAGTATTTCTGCGATATATCCATTCCCGCTACCAAACATCGCATTAACTAAAACACGGCATTTCATTTTCTTAATTTTTGCAAAGTCAATGTAAGAACGCAGAAATGCAATATACTTCTTGGTAAAGTCTGAAATTATTATCTTTTTTTTGGAAACAGCATCTTCAAATTTTATTTCTTTTACCCTATTCTTAAAAAGAAGTTTTTCAACTTTGTTCGTAATGCTCTTTGGCGCCCCTCCTCCAGAAGCAGTTTTTATCTTAATCCCGTTAAATTCAGCAGGGTTGTGACTTGCAGTAACCATAACACCAGCAGTTAGCTTTTTATTCTTTGTGGCGAAGCTAAGCATGGGGGTTGTTATATAGCGGTCTGATAGCACGACGATTACGTTATTTGCAGCTAAGACACAAGCAATAAGCCGTGCATACTCTCCTGAAAGAAATCTGGTATCGTAGCCTACCGCAACTTTTTTTATCTTTTTTCCCTTTGCTTCATCATGGTTTATCCAATCTGCGATAGCCTGCGCGACTACCTTGACATTCTCAAATGTAAAATTATCTGAAATAACACCACGCCATCCGTCGGTACCAAATTTGATCTGATTTCTTCTATCGCGCATTCCTTAACCCCTTTATTGCCTTTCTTTTATCCTTGGATTCAAAAATGTATGTTCCGGCAACTAAGATATTGCCGCCATTACGAACTACAGTCTTTGCATTCGCACCATTAATTCCGCCATCTACCTGAATATCTCCAGGGAATATCTTGCGCAACGCTTTTAGTTTTGGCATCACTGAAGACATAAACTTCTGTCCTCCGAAGCCAGGATGAACCGTCATCACTAACACCATGTCGACACTATCGAGAAAGCCTTTGAGTTTAGATAAAGGTGTTTCCGGATTAATTACTAAAGCCAATTCAACGCCTTGTTTTTCCAATGCTTTCCGCTGTTTTATAAATTCTTTTTTGGTAACCCTTTCAACATGGACGCTTATAATATCCGCGCCTGCCTTGGCAAATGCATCAGTATACTTAAAAGGATCAGCAATCATAAGATGGGCGTCTAAGGGCAATTCTGTCACAGAGCGCAGCCACTTAACTACGATGGGGCCAATGGTGATATTCGGCACAAAATGTCCGTCCATCACATCAATGTGAATCATGTCAGCACCGGCAGCTTCAACTTTTTTAACTTCTCTTGATAAATTACTAAAGTCTGCAGCTAATAATGAAGGAGCAATGTAAATTTTTTGTCTCATCTCTTTTTATATAATCCTTTTTTGATAATGTAGTCCCTTACTTTTTCGGGAACGAAATACCGTACTGAAATCCCTTTTGAAATATTGCTTCTTATCTGAGAGGAAGAAACTTCAATGCCTGGAGTTTCAAGCGCAACAGAATTCTGCAAAGATTTACGAAACGCAAACCCTGGGCGATTAACCACGATGAATGTAACCATTGTAAATATATCGCGTATATCTTTCCAATCCTTTAATTCACTAAGAGAATCTGCGCCAATAATAAAGAGCAATCGGGTTCTTTTTTTTAATCTCTTTTTAAGTTGACGTATGGTATCAATGGTATATGACTTTCCTTTTCGCTTAATCTCGATATCTGATACCTCAAAGAGCGGGTTACTGACAATGGCTTTCTTTACCATGGCGAGTCTGTCTTGAGCAGAGGCCAATTTCTTTTTTGTCTTATGTGGCGGTGTATAGCTGGGTATAAAGATAACTTTGCTTAAACCAAGCCGGGCACTTACCTGCTCAGCAATCATGAGGTGGCCGAGGTGTATGGGGTTAAATGTACCGCCAAAAATTGCAATCCGCTTCATTGTCGTATTTGCCCGGCTCCTATGACGAGATACTTATAGGTTGTTAATTCTTCTAAGGCCATAGGGCCTCGCGCATGTAGTTTATCAGTGCTGATACCGATTTCGCTTCCCATGCCGAATTCATATCCGTCTGTAAATCTCGTAGAAGCATTGCTGTAAACGCACGCAGAATCCACCATCTTTAAAAAATCTTTAGCAGTGCGTTTATTTTTGGTCATGATTGCATCTGAATGACCAGATCCAAATTGATTGATATGGTTGACCGCTGTCTTAAAATCACCGACTACCTTAACTGCCAGTATCAAATCAAGATACTCAGTGCCCCAATCTTTGGAAGTTGCGTTTTTCACTGATTTTCCGCAGATTTTCTTTGTTTTTGAGCACCCACGAATCTCAACACCTGCTTTTTGTAGCTGTTGAATCATGGCAGGTAAAAACTTTTTCGCAACGTCTTCATGAACAAGGAGCGCTTCCATTGCGTTGCATACAGAGGGTCTTTGCACTTTAGCATTAAAGCACACACGTTGCGCCATAGATACATCAACATCTTTATCAACATAAATATGACACACACCTTTGTAATGTTTTATAACGGGAATTCTTGATTTTTTTGCCACCTGTTGTATCAATCCTTCTCCTCCACGGGGAATAACTAAATGAACATGCTTATCCTGACGCAAGAGGACATCAACTGCCTTTCTGTTTGTGGTTTCGATAAGGCTGATGGCTCCCGAAGGAATATTGGTTTTCTTGGCAACAGCTTTTAGAGTCCGATAAATCGCCATATTAGAACGAAGCGCCTCAGAGCCACCTTTTAAAATCACTGTATTTGACGATTTTAAACACAAACCGATACAGTCAGAAGTCACATTCGGCCGCGCTTCATAGATTATTGCAATAACGCCTATCGGGGTTCTTGTTTTAGAAATTAAAAGCCCGTTTGGGCGCTTCCACGAATCAATGGTTTCTCCCACAGGATCTCTTAGTTTTACAATTTCTCGCAGAGAATCAGCCATAAGTTTGATTCTCTTATCGTTAAGCCTAAGTCTGTCCACGAGGGCTTTGGACATGCCCTTTGCTTCGGCTGCACGGATATCCTTTTTGTTTTCCTTGAGAATAAAACGCTTATTACGTACCAATGCTTTTGCCATTAACGTAATAGCCTTATTTTTTTGAGAGGTAGACAGCGTCGCTAATTCATAGGACGCCTTTTTAGCGCCTTCTGCTAGTTTAACGATATATTGTTCAATATTACTGCGCATATTATATTTCCTTAAGGGTAATGACTAGGTTATTGCGATGCACTGCTTCTTTGGCTACTCTGCACCCTTTCATCTTCATTATTTCTTCTTTAGAGAAATTTACTCTTCCCTTTGCAATCTCTTTTCCGTCTTTTCCCATAATCGCAATGATATCACCAGCATTGAATAAGCCTTCAGCATCAAGTATGCCCGGGCACAAAAGGCTCTTATTGCCTTTGACGAGCGCTTCTTTTGCTCCATCATCTACCACGATTTTGCCTGATGATTTCACTCCAAATGCAAGCCATCTTTTTTTAGCCACCATCCGAGATTTCTTCGGCATAAACAGAGTACCGATTTCTTCGCCTTTTAAGACCTTTGTGATAACATCGTCGGTTTTTCCGTTTGTGATAACGCTGGGAATCTGAGAATGGGCGGCAATGCTTACCGACTCTAACTTAGAAATCATTCCACCTTTTGAAATATTTTTGCGCGTTGTATCACGCGCTAATTTCTCAATATCAGAATCTATTTCTTCAACAAGAGATACTAATTCTTTCGATTTCCCCCTATAAAGGCCATCAACGTCTGAAAGCAATAGTAGTAGATCTGCTTCAATTAAGCTTGCAACGAGCGCAGAAAGACGGTCGTTATCACCGAATTTAATTTCTTCAGTTGAGACTGCATCATTTTCATTAATAATCGGTATTGCTTTATACTCCAGCAAAGACAGGATAGTATTTTTTGCATTAAGATATCTTGTGCGGACCTGAAAATCATCCCAGGTTAACAAGACCTGAGCACAACTAAGGCCCTTCTTTTTAAATTGACCCATGTAATTCTGCATAAGTATGCTTTGGCCAATCGCTGCCGTTGCCTGCAAACACGAAATCTTCTCCGGACGGCATATAGCGCCAAGCTCAGAAATGCCAGAAGGAATCGCACCGGAGCTTACAATAATAACTTCTTTGCCTGATTGAGCAATAGAGGCAACTTGCCCAACAATCTTTTCGACAATAGACTCATCGAGCTTGCCGCTATCGGAAGAAAGAATGCTTGAGCCTACCTTTACGACCAAACGGTTTATAGTGCTAGGAAATTGTTTTCTCATGATGTTTCTTAATAAGCTTTAGCAAGGCATCTATCCCTTCTGATTGAAGAGCGGAAATAGGTTGCGCGCGTTTTTTTACTGCCTTTTTAAATCGCTGAAGGTTTTGTCTCGAGCCCTCTAAATCCATTTTATTAGCGACGATAATCTGCTTTTTTAGACCGACCTCTCTTTTATACAAGCTTAATTCTTTATTTAGTGCTGTGTAGCTTTCTACAGGATCTGAGCTACTACCTGACATGTCGACTAAATGGATGAGAAATCGCGTTTTTTCAACGTGTCTTAAAAAACGATCCCCAAGGCCCCTTCCTTGATGTGCGCCTTCTATCAACCCCGGTAAATCAGCAACCGTTAATGAAACATCATTGAAATCAATGACGCCTAAAACGGGACTCTTTGTCGTAAAGGGGTAACCTGCAATCTTAGGCTTGGCATTTGTGATGCAATTCATCAAGGTAGATTTACCCGCATTCGGAAACCCGATAATGCCCACATCGGCGATTAATCTTAATTCTAGGACAATTTTTCTTGTTTCGCCAGGCTTGCTTGCAGTGGTTTGACGCACGTAAGCATTACCTCTTCCGCCAATGCCGCCGCGTGCCGCCACAAGTCGTTCTTGATCGTTATTTAATTCTCTTAAGACAGTACCTTTTTGGCCATCCTTGATGCGTGTCGATACCGGTACAGGGATAACGCAATCAATGCCGTCGCGGCCCTTTTTTTTGTTGCTGCTTCCGTGTTTTCCCGCCTCGGCCTTGAAGTGCTGTTTAAATCTAAAATCAAGGAGAGTATGGATTCTTTTATCAGCATAGATGATGATATCACCCCCTTTACCACCGTCGCCTCCGTCAGGTCGGGGATGCCTCGAGTATTTATCCTGATAAAAGCTTGCGCACCCCTTACCTCCGTCGCCCGCCTTAACAAAAATTGCCGTCTCGTCAACAAATGCCATTGCCTATTATCGTAACGATGGACCTTCTTACTGAGAAGTTATTTGGTGGAAATTTCTTTGATCCTCAGGCGGGTTGAGTCTTGACGATGCCCCTTTTTCCAACGCGACCCCTTCCTTCTACTGTATTTAAAACTGAAGACCTTTTTCGATTTTCCCTGGCTCTCTACTTCAGCGATAACTTTTGCACCTTTAACGTAGGGCTGTCCAATCTTTACTTCTTTCCCGTTTGAAACAAGCAGCACGTCACCTAACGTTATTGACTTTTTTTTAGTGCCAATAAGTTTGTCAACCTCAATGCAGTCTCCCTGAGAAACTTTATATTGCCCAGAGCCTGTCTGTAGTATTGCATACATGTAATGCCTCCTCTGTCAGCCCAAAACTCACTTGTGGGATTTTAATTTAATTTTAATCTGCCCTTCCCTCCACAGTAAGGGCACGCTTTGTAGTACGCTGATTCTATGGGCCGAGCGGTTCTCTCGCGGGTCATTTCCACAAGCCCAAGCTTAGAAATGCCTAAGCAGTCAGTTTTTGCTTTGTCTCGGCTCAATGCCTGTTTTAAAGACGAGAACACGGCGCGGCGATGTTTTTCCTGCTCCATATCAATAAAATCAATCACCACAATTCCACCAATATCCCGCAAGCGTAATTGACGTGCAATCTCTGGCGCAGCTTCTAGGTTAACCCGTAGCGCTGTCTGCTCTGGGCTTCCCTTAGATTTAAACCGCCCACTATTGACATCGATTACTGACAAGCCTTCGGTTGATTCGATGACAATGTAGGAACCTGATTTTAATGTTACCTTTTTTTCGTAAAGTTTGCTTATTTCTTGTTCAATTTTATATTCTTCAAAAAGAGGCACGTTTTTCTTATACAATTTAATTTTTCTGGTGAAATTCCTGCCGAGAAAATTTCTGGCAAATCGCATAACGTTATTAAATTCATACTTAGAATCAATAATAAGGCTATCGATTTCTTCGATAAACATGTCTCTGGTAATTCGGTAAATCAGACCGAACTCCCTATGAATAAGCAGCGGCGCTGGTTTCTTTTGGCTGTTTCTCTTTATATTCTGCCATAATCGAACCAGCACCTTGGCATCTCTTATGATTTCGTGATGACTCTTTTTAAACGCAGCGGTCCTGATAACAAAACCACTGTTTTTAAAAATTGAGTTCTTTTCAACAATCTGTTTTAGCCGAACTCTTTCCTGCTTATCAATTATTCTCTTTGAGATGCCCACCTGCCGCTGTATAGGCATATGGACAAGGTTTCGTCCGGGCAGAGAGATTAGAGTTGTTAGTCTCGGACCCTTTGTTCCAAAGGGTTCCTTGACCACCTGCACGAGCACTTCCTCTCCGATTTTGTATTTCTTGCGCTCTTTTTTCTCAGTATGCTTAACAACTCGTCGCAAAGGCCATAAGACCTCGTCGGGCATCTCATCTTCTAGGAGAGGATTTGCAAGTTCGGTCATGTAAAGAAAACCGTTCCTGGATTCTCCTATGTCAACAAAAGCAGCGTTAATTGAGGGGACAATCGATTGTATCTTGCCTTTGTAGATGTTGCCCAAGATAGTCTGTTGGGCAAAAACTTCAATATAAAACTCATCTACATGGCCATCATTAACGATAGCAATGCGGTTTTCTTTGGAAGCTACATTGATAAGAATATCCCTGCTCATCTCTTTTTTGCGTTATCCATATGTTACTTCTTGCCTCCGCTATTACGCAACAGGCTAAGGAGTAACGTTTGGTGTAATGATGTGAGGCGTGATAAAGATGAGAAGGTCCGTTTTTTCTACGGAGAGCTCTTTTTTCTGAAACATGAGCCCTAGTAGCGGTATGTCTCCCAATACAGGAACTTTCTTCCTTGTCTCTACAGTTTTATCTTTTATCAAACCCGCAATAACTAAGGTGTCGCCATCCTTAATCATTACCCTTGTTGATGTTTCTTGTGTTGTTAAGATCGGAATGGTGGCTTGTTCAAATGTAACCTCTCCCGATTGATCACTGACTTCAGGCTCTATCTCGAGCGTAACGAAACCCGCTTGGTTAATATGCGGTGTTACATTCAGCAATATGCCAAATTCGAGATACTCCCATCCAGAAACCTGCCAACGCGCCTGGTCGGAATTGTAGGTGTATTGCCCAACGGGCCATTTCGTGCCTACGGTGATTGAAGCTGGTTGATTGTCTAGCGTAACTATTCGAGGATTCGATAGCGTGTTTGTATCAGTCTTAGAATAGAGCAGCTCTAAAACCGCCGATAGAGAGCTAGCGTCTAAAGTTCCAAATGTAAACTCTGTGTCATCCGGATCAGGCCAAGGAGTCTTCTCTAGATATTTGTTTTCGCTATGCTCTGTAAACGGCCAAATCATTGGTTGCGCAGCCCCAATTGCAGTTAGCTGTGTAGTCCAATCAATGCCGAGTCTATCCGAGTTGCTAAAGTTTGTTTCGATAACTTTCGCTTCAATCAATACCTGGGGAGTTACTGCATCTAACGTGGGCATAATTTCGCTGATTTTCTCAACAGTACTGACGCTATCGTTGACCATTATCGTATTTGTTCTCTCGTCAAAGTTTATTCGCCCTCTTGGCGTAAGCATATCTTTGACCGAAGCTACTACCTCTTGCGCCTTGGCAAAGTTTAAGACGTACACCTCTGTCACGAGAGGCTCTTGATCAGCAAGTTCTTTTTCGAGCATCCGTTTTTCTGATAGCTTCTCAAGTGAATTAACCACGATAATATTATTCTTGCGTTCGTAACCATATCCGTAGGTTTTTAAAATTACATCCAACGCAGTCTCCCAGGGGACATCGGTGAGCTGGATCGTAACATTACCTTCTACCTCAGGACCCGGCACAATATTCACGCCGGCTTTGTAAGAAATAATACGAAGAACGTTTCGAATATCGGCATCCCTGAAATCTAACGTTACGTTACCCCCTTCTGTTTCAGTTACGCCTTCAAGCGTTGCTGGGTCTTGAGCTAATACAATACCACAGCAGCAATGCAGCACTAAAAATAATACTAAGCACGCTTTCAGCATCTTTACTCCTCCTTTCGTAAGTTAACCCTCATTTTTTTATCTTCGTGAGAAACTGTAATCCCATCAGCATCAATCTCTAAAATTTCGAAAGTACCTATCTCATCACCTACTTTCATTACTTGTCCGTTAATAATCGCGAAAGACGCGGCTTTGGCATCATAAGTAATTCCCTCTAGCTTTATATTGCCTGCTTGATGCAAAGGCTCAAAATTAATCGAATACCCTTCGCTAGTGACCAAGGGCACGAAGGGGTCTCGGTTATTTTTACTATCGTAAATAAAGATCTCATCCGCAACACCCAGACAAGTGAAAGTAAAAGTAAAAAGAACAAGCAATATAATTAATTTTATCATTTTCATTTCTTTTTTAAAAGAAAAATATCAACTACGAGCAACGCAATATGGCGCTGAGGATCGCTCTTGTTTGCGTTTAATTCTAATTCACTCACCCGCATAAAGATATCGCTATTTTCAATGCCATTTTTTAAATGG
>JBHPFN010000043.1:0-10119 GCA_042571725.1 Candidatus Omnitrophota bacterium | reverse complement strand
CGGGAAATTCTTTTTTAAGGATTTTATACGAATCAACTATGATTTCTTCTTCGCCAGGATGCGTACTGCCAGCAACAAAAAGCAACTGCCCTTCTTTCTCTATGTTTAAATTTGACAAAGAATGATGTTTAGCCGTCTCGGGAACGTCATCAAATTTCATGTTGCCCGTGACTTTGATCTTACCCTCATCTGCGCCAAGCTCAACAATCCTCTCTGCATCTTTTTGTGTCTGCATACAAAAAAGTTGAATTTTTGCCAGAATATGTTTTAGAAAAAACTTTGCGCGCGCATAGCCTTTAAACGACTTATCTGAAATGCGACCGTTAATCAACGCTATCGGAATCGAATGCTTGTGAAGAACACTAATTAAATTAGGCCAGATCTCTGTTTCTGTCGTGATAAACATAATCGGCTTGATGTGCCGTATGATTCTTTTTACCACCCAGCCAAAATCTAACGGCAAATAGATAACCTGGTCTGCATCGCGAGCAATTGAATGAGCTATGCGATTACCTGTAGGAGTAACGGTAGAAATCAGGAGGTTATCGACCGGGAATTCACTACGCAGCACAGAAATCAACCGTGAAGCTACCATTGTCTCGCCAACACTGACCGCGTGAACCCAGATATATTTCTTGCCGTCACAATTGCCAATAATATCTCGAGAAAGAAATCCTAGGCGCATAAGAAATCCCTTGTGGAACTTGCGCCTCAGCAAAAATACAGGCAGATATGCAATGCAAAAAAGCATTAATAATATTTCGTAAACAATATACATAGCGTTACGATAAAAAATTAAGCTCGAGGATGCGCCTTATCATACACGGCTTTGAGCCGCTCCGTGGATAAGTGCGTGTAAATTTGTGTGGTAGAAAGATTCGCATGCCCCAACAACTCTTGTACTGAGCGTAAATCTGCTCCCCTATTTAATAAGTGCGTCGCAAACGAATGTCTAATAGTATGCGGAGAAATGTGCTGCTTTGTACTGGTGAGACGGATATATTTATTTAGGATGTTCCTTACGCCTCTATCGGTAAGCCGCGTAGCGTTTTTATTTAAAAATAGCTCCTTAGTCTGCTTCTTTTTGCTCTCCACATAGCTACGAAGCGAAGCAATTGCTCTCTCTCCGATAGGCAGAAGCCTCTCCTTTTTTCCTTTTCCTTTCACCTTAACCACACCTCCAAAGAAATCTATATCCTCAACATCTAATCCCACGAGCTCAGCAATACGCATCCCCGTGCTGTAAAACGTCTCTAAGATAGCCCTATCACGTAAGCCAAAACGTTCTTTTCGTCTGGGCGCCTCAAGTAATTTAGTAATCTCCCCTTCGGTTAAAAACGTAGGCAAATGCTTATCAAGCTTTGGCGTTGAGAGCAGCAACGTAGGATTCACCTTAATATATCCCTCTCGAGTAAGAAAACGAAATAACGCTCTGAGTGCGGATATCTTTCGTGCCAGCGTTCTCGGTCGTAAATTCTTAGCTTTTAAATGCGCGAGGAATTTCCGCAGTGTAAGGTAATTGACTTTTTCAATAGGCACATCGAGAAGAAACCCAGAAAACTCCTCAAGGTCATGTCTATAATTTATTATTGTATGCGGCGAGGCGTTTTTTTCTATCTCGAGATACGAAACAAATTTATCTATGTATCGTTTCATTGCTTCTCTGTGTCCTGCTGTGTGTCTTTCTCTGTGTCCTGCTCAGCCTTTATCGATTTATCTGGTTTCCTCGAGGCGGTAAAGGTACACTTAGGAAAATTATTGCAGCCGTAAAATACCTTGCCACCTCTGGAGCGTCTTTCAACAAGTTCTCCTCCGCAATTTTCCTGAGGACACTCTATGCCTGTGGGGTATGCCTGGGAGTACCGACAGGTAGGAAACGTCGAGCAGCTCAAAAACCTTCCCTTTCTGCCCCACTTAATCGAAAGCTGACTTCCACACTCCGGACAATGCTTATCAACAAATATTTGTGTTTTTTCTATGTTTTGCTCTGCATGTTTTAATGATTCTTGAAAAGGAAAATAGAAATCATTCAATACTTTCACTCTTGTAAACTTTCCTTCTTCGATTGAATCTAGCTCTTCTTCCATGTTCGCGGTAAATTCTATATTCATCACCTTTGGAAAATATTCTACCAACATATCGGTAATGATAAAAGCCAGATCAGTAGTGAAGAAATAGCCTTTTTCTCTATGAACATAATTACGCATAACAATTGTCTGAATAATCGAGGCATACGTACTGGGCCTACCGATGCCCTTATCTTCTAGAACTTTTACCAGCGTAGCTTCAGAAAAACGTGGCGGTGGTTTTGTAAAATGCTGGCTTTTGTTTACCTTTGACAAATTTAATGCTTCGTTTTTCTCAAGCGGAGGTAAACTTTGTGTCGTATCAACCTGGTCCTCGGCGCGATATACTCTAAGAAAACCATCAAATTGCAATGTTGAACCACTCGCAGATAAACCATAGTTTGCTGCTTGTATCTTAACAGAGGTGACTGCGAATACTGCCGGTTTCATCTGACTTGCCACGAACCGCTTCCAGATCAACTCATATAACTTGAACTGATCAGGAGATAAGTATTTTTCTATATCCTCTGGCTTATTCTTTAGGCTCGTGGGTCGTATTGACTCGTGAGCCTCCTGGGCTGACTTTTTCGATTTGTAAAATGTGGGTTTTGCCGGCAGGTAGTCTTTACCGCAAATCTCAGAAATAAAGCGTCTTACTTCAACAAGAGCAACATCCGAAACCCTGGTAGAATCTGTCCTCATATACGTGATTAAACCAACCGGGCCTTCCTCTCCTAGTTCAATACCTTCATAGAGCTGCTGGGCGGTACGCATGGTTTTATTTGCAGTGAATCTGAGCTTATTAAATGCATCCTGTTGCAAGGTACTGGTAATAAAAGGAGCAAAGGGACGTCTTCTTTTCTCCGACCTCTTTACATCTGAAACAGTAAATGTTTCTTTTTTAAGCTGCTTTGCAATTGCCTCAGCATCTTCTTTTTTATGAATCTCTATTTTCTTATCATCTTTTTTATCTAAACGGGCTTTGAATGCATCGTATTCCTGCTCTCCCGCAGATTGTTTTTTCAGAGCCACCTCAATCTGCCAATATTCCTTAGGGTTAAAGACTTGTATTTCTCTCTCGCGCTCTACGATTAACCGTAATGCAACTGACTGGACCCTGCCAGCGCTAAGACCAGAGCCTACCTTTTTCCACAACAGTGGACTGAGCTGATACCCTACAATTCTATCCAAAGTTCTGCGTGCCACCTGTGCTTCAACTTTATTTAAATCTATATCCTTGGGATGCAAAAATGCCTCTTTGACAGCCTGCTCGGTGATTTCATGAAACTCAACGCGTAAGAATTTTTTTTCATTCCCGATTTTATTTTTTATATGCCAGGCAATCGCCTCTCCCTCTCTATCGGGGTCTGTTGCTAAATAGATCTTCTCTTTTTTTGCAGCTTCTTTTTTAAGCGCGTCAAGAATCTTCTTTCTGCCTTTAATGACTTTATAGGAAGGCTCGTAGTTGTTTTCCACATCAATCCCTAAGATCGTCTTGGGCAAATCGATGATGTGCCCCATTGAAGATTGCACAACATAGCCTTCTTTGAGTATTTTATTAATAGTTTTTGCTTTTGCAGGAGATTCTACGATGATTAATGATTTAGCTGATTTAGCCATTGTTTTTTATAAATAGTTTTCCAGGTATCTGTTTAATTAGATGCCTTAACTCTAACTGCATTAACAAAGACGAGGTTTTACCTATATCCAGGTGAGCTTCATCAGCTATATTATCGATGTGTTTTGGCTCAAAAGATATTGCATCATATAGCATCTTTAACTCCCCGTCTAAGCCGAGTCCCAAAAATACGTCTAAAGAATCCTTTTTATCATCTGCCACATGCTGTTGCTTCAAATAGTTTTTTAGCTGCGGACGTAATTCTTCTAATATATCCTCAACGCCTGAAACAAGCTTTGCTCCCTGTTTAATCAGCCGGTTTGTACCAAACGAAGTACTCGAATCAACCTTTCCGGGCAAGGCAAAAACTTCTTTCCCCTGATCAAGGGCAAAGTGTGCGGTTATTAATGCGCCGCTATTGCGGGACGCCTCAACTACTAAGGTGCCTAAAGAAAGCCCGCTTATAATTCTATTGCGACGTGGAAAATTATAGGCAAAAGGTTTTGTGGCCATAGGGAATTCGGAAATGACTGCTCCAGATTCTACAATCTGATGGAATAATTCACTGTTCTCCGGCGGATAAATGTTTGCCAAGCCGCTGCCTAAAACAGCAATGGTACGCCCTTTACATTTCAAACTACCGCGATGAGCAGCGGAATCTACTCCCCTGGCCATTCCAGATACAACAGTAAGTCCTAAGTTAGCCAATTCACGCGCAATTTTTTCCGCCATGGACAACCCATAATATGATGATCGCCGTGAACCAACAATTGCAATCGAAATTGCATCACACTCCTTAATTTCTCCCGCAACGTAAAGAAGCATAGGCGGATCAGCGATGTTCTTAAGGCTCTGCGGATATTCTTTATCATGAAATGTGATTGCTTTTACGTTTCGCTTCTTTACTAATGAAAGCTCTTTTTGTACATCTACGTAGTCCTCGTAATTTTTTATATTACGGGCTACCTTGGTGTTAATATCACTTACTTTTCTCAAAGTCTCGGGAGACGCAGATAAAACCTTGCGTGCGGACCCAAAATACTCCAATAATCTCTTGGCCCTTATGCTCCCAACCTCAGGAACTGCATTTAAAATGATTGCCGCTTCTCTCTCGGTCATAGCTATGTATTGTCTATGCTTTTTCTTGGTTGATAATTTCTAAAATTCTTGCGACTACCTCTTCTATTGTCGCATTTGATGTATCGATAGTATGATCTGCCTGTTCGTAGAACCCGCGACGAAAATCCAGCAGCTCTTTAATCTTTTCTCTTGGATCCTCAACATTAAGCAGCGGCCGGTGCGCATAGGCCTTTGTCCTTTCCAGAATAACCGCTGGAGAGGCTTTAAGATAAATCACGATGCCAGTTTTTTTAAGATTCGCTACATTCTCTTTATCGAGAACCACCCCGCCCCCACAGGCAATGACCTGTCGAAGCTTTTGAGAAACCTCCCTAGTGACCTCTTTTTCTACCCTGCGGAAATGCGGTTCCCCATTATGGGTAAAAATATCACAAATCCTACGACCTTCTTTGTGTTCAATTACCTCATCTAAGTCCACAAAAGTGAGATCAAGCCGCTTGGCAAGCTCTTTACCTACCGCGGTTTTACCCGCTCCCATAAACCCAACTAAGACAATATTCTTCTGCATTTTTTTCTAACCTTAACTAAATCAACGAGTTCTTGACGTATCAGGAATTCTATCACATTACTGTTTGCCTGTCAAATTTTTAAATTCTCTCAAAAACCAAGGCATAATAGAAGCTTTCGCCTAAAAAGCAAATAGCCCAGCCAGCTTCTTAAGAGGCTGACCGGGCTTTTAAACAAAAAAGCGTGCTTTTAAAGATTCTCTATATAGCCCTTAAAGTTTCTTTTTGTCTCCTTTATGTTATCGCCTGCGAATTTCTCCAACATTGCCGCTGCCAACTCAAAGGCAACCATGGCCTCTCCCACAACTCCGGCTGCCTCTACAACACAGGTATCTGTTCGCTGGACATTGGCCTTTTCGGCTGCCTTTGTAGTCACCTTCACAGAATCCAAAGGATTCATTAAAGTAGCAATAGGCTTCATGCAGCAACGGGCTACAATGGGCTCGCCATTAGTAATACCTCCCTCAATACCTCCGGCGTTGTTGGTTTTTCTCTTAAAACCCCTCTTTCCAGAGTAGTAGATAGAATCGTGCACTAAAGAACCGAATTTTTCAGCAAACCCGAAGCCTAAGCCAAATTCTACGGCTTTTATCCCGGGAATTGACATGAGATTCAGCGCTAAGCGCGCGTCCATCCGTCTATCATAATGGGCATAACTTCCTAGCCCAGCAGGAACGTTCTTAGCTCGCACCTCAAAGATTCCCCCTGCGGTGTCTTTAGCTTTCCTTGCCTCATTGATTTTAGCTCTTCGCATCTTTTCTTGCGTCTCGCCTGCAACCATAACTACTTTACTAGAAACCCCTATCGTAAACTCCTTTAAAAATATCTTTGTAACCGCTCCAACCGCAACTCTCATTGCAGTCTCGCGCGCTGAAGCGCGCTCTAGCACGTCGCGGATATCTCGAAATCCGTATTTTAAATACCCTGCCAAATCAGCATGGGCAGGCCGAGGGGTAAGGATCGCTGGGAGATTCCTGTGCAGCGTGTGATCCTTATTGTCAATTTTTAATGCGAGGGGGCTTCCGAGTGTGACGTTCTTGCGCACACCGGTAAGAATCTCAACTTTATCATTTTCGATACGCATACGCGCGCCTCTGCCGTAACCGCCCTGGCGTCTTTTTAGTTCCTTGTTTATTACATTGCTATCAATTTTGATACCGGCTGGCAAACCCTCAAGTATTGCTACTAAACATTTGCCGTGTGACTCTCCCGCAGATAAATATCGCAACATATACAACCTCCTTAAAATCCCTGATATAGCCTACTACTCCACCACTGCATAATCTCATTATACCAAAAAAGCACCATTAATGCTGCCATAGAAAGAAATGGCCCATATGGTATGAGACTGGTCTTTTTGACAATCTTAACGATGATTCCAACAATCGCCCCAAAGAACGGGGCTAGCATAAAGGTTAATAATACCTGTTGCCAGCCTAAGAAAGCGCCGATTGCCGCTAACAGCTTAATATCACCTCCACCCATTGATTCTTTCCGAAAGACAAGGTCACCGATGATTGCGGTAATGTAAATTATACTTGCACCAACCGAAGCCCCAATAAGCGCAGTTAGTATTCCTATGACATACCCAGGAGCACTATACATAATAGGGATCATAAAACGAAAGCCATACCAACCTATCGCTCCAGCAGGAATCAATAACAGTAACTCACGCAGCGTACCTTTAATATCTACCTCTTCTGGCTCATTAGTATCTTCTTCCTTTCTCTCTTCTTTGCTAAGAAATTCTTGAAGACATGCCCATATGATACGTACTAAACAGATAAAACCAATTACAATTAAAGACCCTAGCAGCGAAACGAAAATCTCAGACATATCTTTAAAATTGCTTTGAGGTGCAAAAGCAAAACCACCAAAGAGAATCCCAACGACAATACCGCCTACGCTTATCTCGTCGGGAATTATCCTGTGCCGGATATCAACAAATGTTGCGATAATCAAACCACAACAGAGTACAAGATACACCAAGGCTTTAATGCTTGCGCCAAATACATTAAAAAATACAAGAAACATTACCGCAGTAATTAGCTCAACAAGGGGATAGAGAAAAGAAATGCCCTTTTTACAAAAACGACAGCGCCCTTTCAATAATAAAAAGCTCAGCACAGGAATATTGTCGTACCAAGGAATAGTTTCATTGCAGTGCGGGCAAAATGAACGCTCAGGCTTTTTGATAGAAATATTTTTCGGCATGCGATAGATACAGACATTTAAGAAACTTCCTATCGTTAAGCCAAGCACAAACACCGCACTATTCAATAAAATTATCACCATAGGTATCCTTATGTAAATAAACTCCTCCACATCTCATTTCGAATATAATTATTCAACTTTGTATCCGTAAACCGCTCGCATGCAGCCGTGCCTTGATAAAAAAGCATGCCCAAGCCGTTAGAAGTAGGTGCTTTTCTTTCTTTTGCCATCCGCAAAAGTTTTGTCTCTACTGGATTGTAGATTAAGTCGTAGACTAAAATATCGGTGTGAAAATATTCAGGACCTACTATACAAGGATCATCTTCTTTTAACCCAATCGGCGTTGCATTAACTAAAAGATGGCTTTGTTTAATGTCTAATTCCTCTATCGAGTGAGCTGCCTTGGTTTCACATCGTGAAAAGAGGCGGTGGATCATATCAACTAATACCTGAGTTTTTCCCTGGTCGATATCGTAAACGCTAATCTTCTGAGCGCCTTTTTGTGCTAATATAAAACAGACAGCCTTTGCTGCTCCTCCAGCCCCAAGTACTGAAATGATTTTGTCTTTCGGGTCAAAAAGTAAATCCGATTTAAGATGCGTAAAGAAGCCCCAGGCATCGGTGTTGTATCCCTTCAAGTAATTTCCGTTGAGCACCCTGACGGTATTCACCGCACCGATTGAATGCGCATCAAAAGACTTCCACTGAAGGTATTTTAGGATCTCTTCCTTGTATGGCACGGTCACATTGAACCCATGAATATTGCGCTCTTGAAGTCTTTCGATAAAATGAGACAACTCTTCTGGCTTCAAGGGAAACAATTGGTATTCAGCATTAAGATTTAGAGCTTTGAAGGCAGCGTTGTGCATCTGTGGCGAGAGACTATGGCCAAGCGGATACCCGATTAATCCGAAAATCTTCTTTTTTTCTTCTGCCATAGTCTTACAGACCCATTAACTTTGAACTCGGGGCCTTTAAGAGGAGTCTATTGATGGCGTTGACGTATGCCTTAGCTGAGGCTTCAATAATATCAGTGCTTGCCCCACGGGCGGAAATCTCTTTGTTTTTCACCCGTATCTTAATACTTACTTCTCCTAAAGCATCTTTACCGCGTGTCACTGATCGAATTGCATAATCAAGCAACTCACCTTTTATCTTAATAACCTTATCTATTGCCTTATAACAGGCATCTACCGGACCATCACCGGAGGAAGAACTTACAAAAAACTTACCTTTGGATTTTAGCTTTACCGTAGCTGAAGGTACCGTGTTAGTGCCACTGGTAATTAATAGCGATACCAGCTGCCACGTCTTGGGAATCTTCCTGAATTCATCTTCCACTATGGAAAGCAAGTCCTCGTCGTAAACGGTCTTCTTCTTATCAGCTAATGCCTTAAACTGCTTAAAAGACTTATCTACCTCTGAATCTTTTAGCGTAATCCCCAGTGATTGAAGCCTTTCTTTGAACGCATGGCGCCCCGAATGCTTACCTAGCACCAGACCTGTCTCACTGTAACCGACATCCGAGGGTTTCATGATTTCGTAGGTTGCTCTCTTTTTTAGTATACCATCCTGATGGATGCCTGCTTCGTGCCGGAATGCATTCGCCCCTACAATGGCTTTGTTAGGCGCAACGACAAAACCGGTAAGTTTACTGACTAGGCGGCTTGTCTTAAATATCTCCTTAGTATTGATAGAGGTCGTTACCGTATCAAATAAATCTCTGCGTGTTTTTATTGCCATCACGATCTCTTCCATAGATGCATTACCTGCTCGCTCTCCAATACCATTAATGGTACACTCAACCTGCCGAGCGCCGTTTCGTATGGCAGCCAGAGAGTTAGCAACCGCAAGCCCTAAATCATTATGACAATGCACAGAGATTACTGCCTTGCTGACGCTAGGAACATAGTTCATCACATCATTAATGAGCTGCCCGAACTCCCGCGGTTCTGCATACCCTACGGTATCAGGGATATTAATGGTAGTTGCCCCAGCTTTAATCGCAGTCTCGACTACTCTAAAGAGAAAATTCCTCTCCGTGCGCGATGCATCTTCAGGAGAAAATTCAATATCTTTCACATGCTTTCGGGCATAGCGAACCATCTCCTTAGTAATGCGCAGAATTTCATCCTCTGCTTTCTTAAGCTTATATTTCATGTGAATCTTAGACGTCGCTAAAAAAACATGTAGACGGGGATGCTTGGCAGATTTTAATGCCTGATGCGCGCAATCGATATCTTTTTTTACTGCGCGCGCTAAACCACAGACAGAAGCGCCTTTTATTTGTGAAGCGATGAGCTTCACTGAGTTAAAATCGCCTTTAGATGAAACGGGAAACCCTGCCTCGATCACGTCTACCCCTAGAGTAACCAGGCTCTGGGCAATCTCGAGTTTCTCTTTTTGATTGAGGCTGGCTCCCGGAGCTTGCTCTCCGTCGCGCAGTGTTGTATCGAAAATCTTAATTTTATCCATAATTTTCCCTACAAGCCTTTTATATTAATAAATAAATCTCCTCTAAAATGATCCTCGCCGGAAATCAGATACCCTTTAATAATATTGAGTTGCTCAAAGA
>JBHPFN010000042.1:0-11009 GCA_042571725.1 Candidatus Omnitrophota bacterium | reverse complement strand
ATATGAGGCTCAGCCGGAACAATTTCAGAAATGTCCTTAATGCCTTCCTTAATAGGTATAAGCAAAGACTTCTCAGGCGCAGGTACAAGCGGCTTGATCTCCTGTGAAGGCGGCACCACTGGTGCTTGCGTGGTAGTTTTTAGCTCAATCAGTAGCGATTTAGGCGGCTGAGGCAATCCTTGACTTCTTCCCTTTACCACTACACCTAAAGAGGCCTTTTTCTCTTTTGGCCTTCCCACCCTACTGCTCAATCCGGCCTGTTTCATGACATTATTGATGGAAGACTTTGAGGCGCGTATGCTGAATCGTTTATTAACGATTGTGGCAAGCTTCCTGCAGCTCATCCGAGGGTTTTGCTGCTTTTGGACGACAATGAATTTCTTTATTTCGTCTTTAAACTTATATACTACACCCATAGCTTAAGATTGGACATTTCCTACTTATAACGTACTGTTAAATAAAATGTTACAGCTCTCACGGAATCGATAAAACGATAGTTATAGTCTAACATGAAAATAATTCCTGTCAAGATAGTTTTTTAAATCGGTTTAAAAAGTGGTGGTATGTAAGGCTGGTCTATTCGATACCAAGCACATCATGTATCTGCGTGCGGGTACTGCGTATCACATGAGCAGGTAGCTCGACAACCGTGTGTGCTTGTGGGTATATGCGGCTGATTCTGCCAGGAGGCATGCTTTCTCTTAAGCCGACTACTTTGTGTTGCTTATCTAAGAAAATTACATCAATTACAAAACGCATAAAAAAGGTATGTATCGAATTGCAGGGCTGGATAATCAAGGCATGGTTTTCTTTCAAGCCCTTTTTGCCTAATAAGCCTTTTATGCGGGCAAGAAACGTACGTGCAAGGGTTGCATTGTCTGCTAGAAGCGTATTACGGGTTTGATTGATAATCTTCATACAACGGTTTAGGGCTTGAAGGTCTCTTCCGGAAGGATGATGCCGCGAGTTGCCAGCTCTCCATAGAAAGAAGGAATATAGCCTGTAGGCTTAAACTCGCCCAAGACATTACGTTGGGCATCGATACCTGTCTGATTAAACGCGAATATATCCTTAAGGCCGATATGGAGCTCGTCAAGCATGCCGGTTATCTCGGTAATCTGCAGAACCTTGCGGGAACCGTCGGTGAGCCTGGCAGTATGCACGATGAGGTCTACGGCTGAAGCGATCATCTCGCGAATCGCGCGGATGGGCAGCTCAATGCCCGACATGAGTATCATGGAATCCAAGCGGGTGAGCACGTCGTGGGTTGAGTTTGCGTGAATGGTGGTCATTGAGCCGTCGTGGCCGGTATTCATTGCCTGAAGCATATCCAAGGTCTCAAGACCGCGGCACTCACCGATAACAATCCTATCGGGCCGCATTCTTAAAGAGTTTCTAAATAAATCGCGGATTACCACTGCGCCCTTTCCTTCGATGTTGGGAGGCCGCGACTCAAGGCGTATCCAGTGGTCCTGGTCGAGTTTTAATTCTGCGGCGTCCTCTATGGTAATGATGCGTTCGTTCTCAGGGACAAACGTTGAGAGGACATTTAAAACGGTAGTCTTGCCGCTTCCGGTACCGCCTGAAACAATCATGTTTTTTCTAGCTGCAACAGCAGCCTTTAAGAATTCTCCCATGCCGTTGTTTAATGTATTTAAACCGATCAGTTCCTCGACGGTAAAGCGTTCTCTGCGGAATTTTCGTATGGTAAGGCTCGGGCCCGTAAGGGCAAGCGGCGGAATAATCGCATTGACTCTTGAGCCGTCGGGAAGACGCGCGTCGACCATCGGTACTGACTCATCAATGCGCCTGCCGATAGGAGCGATGATGCGTTCAATGGTCATGCGTACGTGGCCGTTTGAAGTAAATTTTTTTTCGGTTAATGTTATTTTACCTTTGCGCTCGACATATACCTCATCTTTGTTATTGACCATGATATCGGTTATCTCAGGGTCATCGAGTAACTCCTCTAACGGGCCAAGGCCTAAGGCTTCATCTAGAATTTCTTTAACCAGTTCTCGGCGGGCCTCCACTGAAGCGATAAACTTTCCTGACTCTTCCGTAAGAAGGTTTGAGACCAGCTTAGCGGCCTTAAGTCGCAGTTCTTGTTTTGCCTGCTGGCTGAATGTTTTTATTTGGATGCGCTTTAAGTTCAGCTCACTTATCAGGCGCTGGTGTATGCGCTTCTTAAGTTCAATGACTTCATCCCGTTTATCGGTAACCGCTGACTCGGGAGCAGGCGCTGCCATACCGATTTCTTTCCAGAAACCATCCAGCTTCTTTGAGGCCTTCTCCGGAGATTGCGCAGCGCTGAAATCTTCATGCTCAATATACATCTCCGCATCCATTAGCTTGAGCGCAAAATCCTCTATGGTCTTACTTACTTTGCTGCGGGAATTCACCATCCGCACAGGAATACCGCGGTTGACCGCTTCCATTACCACCTTGCCCTCGGAAGGAATCTTAGCAATAATTTCACTCCTCAGCGCTGCCTGTATCTCATGCAGGGCAATGCTGCTCACGCTTTCGGCCCGGTTTAACACAATCTTCACCAAATTCAACGGAATCAATAACACTTGCAAGGTCTCGAGTAATGATTGCACCTGCGTAATGGAAAGCACGTCGGGGTTTGCTACTAACAACACCAGGTTGGCTTCGTTGATCATGCTGATCATAAGATCAGAAAAGCCCCTGCCGCCGTCAACGATAATAAAATCATACTGGGGTTTGAGAAATGCAAATATATTTTTAAGATACTTCGAATCGAAGTGGGCGGCTTGTTGAGGAGAGGAAAATCCAGCTAAAAAATCACAGCCGGAGGAATGACGAACTAAACACTCATTGACATCTACATCCCCTTTGTCTGCCTTGAGAGCAGCGGCAAAATCACCGATCGTTTTTGTATACGTCAAATCCAGCATTCTGGCTAAATCGCCGACAACCTGGGCATCAAGATCGACAAGGAGGGTTCTATTGTTTTTGACTTTAGCCAGCGAGGCAGCCAGATTGGCACAGAGAAACGTTTTTCCCACGCCACCTTTAATACTTAGAATTATGATGGTCTTTGCTTGCGACATAATGAGCTATAATAATTTAAAAACTATCTCTGCGATAAGCAATCGGAACCTCTATACGAAGCTCGTCAACGCGCAGCTGATAAGGAAAGGAAGGATAGGGGTCTTGTGCCTTCACTGCCTCTAAGGCAGCTTCATCTAATATCTGGTGTCCCGAAGACTCTGCGATGAGCGCCTCGAGTAATGCTCCGTTGGAAGCAATAAGCACGCTTAAGTGTACCGTGCCTGTCCATCCTAGCGATTCAGCATCTTCAGGGTAATAGGTTGCATTGATGATGCTTTTATGCACTGCGCAGACATATGCTTCCAGCAATTCTTGAGCTTCTTCGTCTTCCAGCGCAGCATCTGCTTTTGCTTTTTGTACCGTAGTCTTGGTTTCTTCTGCTTTCTTTGCTTCAGACGGAATAGCCGTGCCTCGTGAAACAATCGTAGGGGTAAGGGTAACAAATAATTCTATATCGCCTCTCTCGCCTTGACCGCCTCCCATCTTAGTTTCCCTTTTGCGGAACAATGCGCCGATGATAGGGATGTCACCAAAAAACATAGGCTGTCTCGTATCGTCTTCTAATTTCTCTTTTAACAAACCACCGATTGCCAAAGTCTGGCCGTTTTTAAGTATCAGCTCTGTAGAGACATCGCGCTTGGTCAAAGGAAATGCCTTGGCGCTGGGTTGGTTAGGATTGCCAATAGTGATTGCATCGCCGATCTCGCTTATCTCAACACTAAGTGCAATATTAATATTATCATCTTCTTTTAGCGTAGGCTGGATACTTAATTTGATTCCGTATTCCTTATATTCTATACTCGTTGATGACGCGCCGCCGGTTTGCACAGCCGTGCTAAAGGTTGGTTTTTCACCTCCCACTAAAAGCTCTGCCTCTCTTCCGCTTAAACAGGCTAAGCGGGGACGGGAAAGCACGCGCGCCTGGCCTTCCTGTTCAAGAAAATCCAAGGTTACAGACAATGCACTACGCGTCCAGTCAGACACGTGGAATATCGCATCAAAGCCTGTGACCGCATCAGTGGTTGGACCGGAGGATTCTATCGCTTGAAATTGTCCAGGCAAAGTAAAACCTAATGTTTTTGTGGCATCCTTAGTAAGCTCCAACACCTGGACTTCAATATCAATGACCCCTTCGTCTTTGATCTGAATAAGATCAACCGTATGCTTAACAAGATCACCCAATGCAAGATTAATCAATGACTTGTCTTCCTCGACCTGAACCTCTCCCAAAAGAAGCACCTTGCCTTCTTCATTATTTGCTTTTGTGTATACTTTATCGACTCTGATCTCCTGCAGGAGATTATCAATGCGCCGCTTTATATCCTCCACGTTTGCAGTTAAGACCCGTATTTTATAAGAATGTTCTCCGGAATCATCCCAGACTACCAATATAGTCGCGCCTGCGCCCCGGCCGCCTATGGGAATAGAGTCTCCGGAAAGATCATCGGAGACAATATCTGCAACCTTAGGGTTTCCGATAGCAGCGCGTGTTGGGTTGCTCACCGGAATTACCTTGGTTTCTCCAATATAAAGCACTACTTCTTCTTCCAGAGAGTCGAGGGCTGAGGTATATTCTTGGGCATGGCTTGCGTAGACAGAGACAAAAAATAACGCAATCGCAGTAAACAGACTTATGAGATATATTTTGGGTAGGGTAAAAGAGTGCATTTTAAAAATATTCTTCATTTTCCTCCCTATTCATATAAAGGAACAACTTCTCTGTCAGTTCCGTGAAATACCTCGACTTCTCCGGTGAGCATCTTTTCGTCTGTCTGTTTCGTAGGAGTCGGCGTCGTTTTCTTTCTCTTTGGTCTATACGGCAGCACCTTCTCAAGCAACGCTTCTAAACTTGCGGGTTCCATCTGCTCTACAATCGCCTCATCCTCCGGAGACCGCAAGACGAGCTGAAGTTTGCCTTGTTCCTGAACAAAGGCAAGAAGATTTGCCTCTTGAGGCGTTAAGGCTAAGGTAATAAGATCGGAAGATTTCGAAGCCTTCTTAGGTTGTTCTCCCTCAGCATAGGGTTGCGCTACGGATAATTCAGTTCCTACCGCTAGCACCAAGACATTTTGAAATACCGGATAGATAATTTCTTCTTTCTTCTTTGATTTTGAGCCCTCGGCAGGAGGCACGGCAATGGTGCAGAGTACATCAACGTGATCGCCAGGTTTTATCATTCCTCCAACGGAATCGATACCTTTTACCGAGATTGTGATGGCTCTGGTGCCTACCGGCGTAGCAATCGACAACGAAGCTGCCTTTTTAGCCTGTCTGGGTTTATCAATAAGTAGGCGGACTAAAATCGCCTCGCCTCGCTCTATAACCTGCCCGCTGGTTTTGCCTACTACTTGACCGTAGGATGTTGCTATGCCCGCAGGGATCTGATCGGCACTAGCCATAACCATATCGAGCACTTCAGGCTCAATAGGCACCCCGGGATTAATCTGTTGCATAGCAATCATCACCGGCACCTGATTCTGCTGCAGCTGCTCTGCCCTTTGCTGTGCTTGCATGCGAAGTGTCTCGCGTTGATTATCTAAATAAATTTTCACCAAGACCGCAGCTAATATGGCTAACGCTGCTCCGATTATCAAACTAATCCGTCTGGACACTATTCTATCTCCCCTTCACGATATTCAGTTTTTGCCTTGCCTTGAAGATTATCAATAAGTGTTTGAATAGTTTGTTCCTGTTTTATAAATGTAAGATAGTTTTTAATATCATCCCAAATATCGGATAGCGCTCGCTGCTGTCCACCGCGCTTTTCTTCAAGCTTTATCACATAGAATCCATCAGGACCCTGGAAATAATTACTGATCTTACCCAATTCTAATGTTTTGGCAAAAGCCTCTTCGCCAAACCGCGGAAATTTTGCCTCTGCATTAGCCAATGTAATAAAATCAAGGTCTCCGCCGCTTCCGCTGCTAGCAGCTTTTGAGCGTTCTCTGGCAAGAGTAGCAAAATCAGCTCCTTGATACAATTGAATCATCACGTCTCTAGCTTCTGCTTCGGTCCCTACAGCTATCTCTCGGATATGCCGTTCTTCCGGAGACTTCAATTCTTCTTTGAACTGCTCATAATAACTATTAATCTCATCGTAGGTAACTTCGACACTGTCGGCTATCTCTTTTACCAATTCTACTACCATTAGATCAGCCTTTGTTTTTTCTATGATTCTTTGGATCTCAGACTTTTTATCAAGCCCTCTGCGCGCAGCCTCCTGATAGAGAAGCACCCGACGGGTCATTTGGTTCTTTAAGTATTCAAGTTTTTGTTCGCGGGTGGTAATTTTTGCATCGGGTTGTTCCTCCGGAACTAAGGCATTGTAATTTTCGATCTCTTGATTGAAATCTTCCAAAAAAACAGGGTAATTATTTACCTTAGCAACTACCACTCCTTGAATTTCCAGCGGAGCAGAAGGTTGTTGTGTGGGCGAGGTCGATTTCTTGGAGGAAAGTGTTGGAAATTGATCGCAACTTGCGGAGTATAAAGACAATACAATTACTACAGCTAACACAAAGAATCCTTTAAGAGCGGATAATTTTGTCATATTCGCTTCCTTTCTTTGTTTGATTGAAATTATAACAAGCAATATTCGGCAATGCAAGGAAAATTTGCAAAAATTTGAGAAAAAAATACATCTATTTAAGGATTGGTCAGCCAGATAACTTCAGTAATGGTCGCGCCGCTCTCTTCAGGAACTATCGTAAAGGTGCTGAATCGTATCTGTCCCTGGAGCCGCTCTTGCTGATTGACATACTGTGGGATTGCCGCGCGGATTACAAGGTCTCCTCGGATATCTCCGCGGAAAAATAACGCATCGCAGTTGTCTATACACATCTGGCGGCTGGTAATATCATCGCACATCCTATGGCATTCAGAGGTATAGGTGCCGGTCTCATTGTACACAACCTGAAACCACGCCCTGCATTCATCGAGACAGAAAGAAGGATCATAGGGATCGTCGATGTTGCAGAAATTGGCGCATTGCTGACGGCCGCCGATATCGCCTGCTTTTTCCTCCAGCACACAGGCATCCATACAGCCTGAATCATTGCCGCACGCTAGGCTACATTCTGAAAGAGAATAGCCGCGCTGAAACTCATGGGCGCACCACTTCATACAGTGAGCCGGGTTGCACCTACGATGGCATTCAGAATCAGGATGTTCTTCCTGAAAACCTCCCTCGGCAATACAGCTATCGAAGCAGCGCTGACTGCACTCAACGCCGAGGCAGCCTTCAGCTGGGGCGCACATAGCATTACATTTTGAATATTCGTCAGTCAAATCAAGATCGCCCTCACAACTACCTTTCCATTCTCCAATGTTACCCTCGTGGATGCATGAAAATTCTGCAATGACAGGATCAGTTCCTACCTCAAAGAAATACTGAAGATCCGCATGCACTCCTCCCTCGGCAATATGATCAAATATTTCCCACCTGGTAGTCTGTAGATCCCAAGGTATATCGAACTCTCCTTCGCACACAACGCCGTCATCAGCGATGCAGGGAGTAAAGCCGTCTTCTGCAACCCCGTCTCCGTTGTCGATCCATTCTTGAATCATCACCAAAGAATCGTCAAATTGGAAATAGGCATTCTCTTCTTCGAGCGGGTGCGCCGGCATAAAGGGAGGAAGGCCCACGCCATGGCCCTTGCTATATTTCGCCTTGTAGCTTAAATCGTACTTGCCTACTGGTAGATTTAATTTTCCAAAGTGAATTATGTTATTGTGCCAAAATGTAATGTGGTTCCTTCCCAGCGTCCTGTCACGAATACTCACATTCCGCGTAATAATCTGGGCGTATTTCACTGAACACTGCACCTCTTGTGTGGTTGTTCCCCCTAAAATAGATGCAGTTCCTTGTGCGGTTAAAAGATAAATATAGTTACCCGGATCCGGATATGCCTCCTCGCCGTCGCCGTTTTCATCCACAACATCTACGCTCACAAGTCGAGCGCTTGCAATATACGTGCCCTGGGGATCGCCAGTGGGAAAATCTGCTTCAGCCCAGGAACAGGTATCCCCTACCTGATCGGCGTTGGTAGGAAAGGCTGCTGGGAGACTAGAAAAATCATTATTATCGAAAGCGTCCTCAATCTCCAACATCTTTTCCCGCAAGCCTGCCTCAGCCAGCCAGGTCGCTCTTATATTGCCGATCTGGCGCGTGGATGAAAAAAAGTCACCCATGACCGAAAGAAACACCCCACCTGCGATTGCAATGAGGAAGGTAAAGATTATAAACGTCAAGATAATCGCGAAGCCGTTTCGGTTTCCTCTTCTAAAAAACATATTCGCCTCTTTTTTTTCGCAATGCCCTACTTACGAGCATTAATCAGCCACACACTATCTTCGACGCTATAGGTAACTTCTCTCTTTTTATATTTCGTTGTTTTAGAAAGAGTCACATTCATAGTGAGCTGATCACATGCGTCATATTGATCCGGATTTAGTCCGCCGGGCGCAGCGCAGGTAAATGAATCAACGCCATCGCAGAGTACCATAGTTGTGCTGCCATGCCGTGTCTTTATAAGCTGCCCACTTGCCGCATCAACGCTATAGACTGTGTCGGCAGGAGCATACTCAACTACGTACGACCACTCATCCATAACCGCATTGTTCTCCAACTGCCACTTACGTCCATCAGCATTATCATCAAAGGGCAGCGCTGCGGTAATCTTGCAGTTGCCTTGCATATCGTGGATAAAATGTAATTTCCGCGGTTCATCCGGTTTTGCGTCTCGCAATTCTGTAACCATAAGATTCATCACTCGATTGGCTTTCCTCTGAAGCTCAGATACCGCAAGCTCGGTAAAATAAAAATCTGACGATGAAACAAACGTCAAAGTAAGTATCGCAGCAATGATCAGGATGATAAATGTAGCAACTAAGATCTCCATCAGTGTGATTCCATGGGAAGATGTATGAAACTTCAGCACGCCAGAAACATGCGGTGTCTGGCATCTCATAGATTTACCTCCAGAACTTCTGTAATAGTCTTATTGCCGCTGGTCCACCGTACCTCCAGCCTTGTGCGCAGCGGCACAACATCGCCAAGAGGATAGCTTACCTCAATCTCCTCGCCGGGTAGGGTAGCTGCACCGAACCAAATCTTAATATTAGGAATGAGGCCTGCGGGGAAATGCGTAGCAAATATTTCGTGCGTTCCCACTTCCCGTTCCCTAGTTTTCATATCATCTACAATGGTCTGGGCGTGAAATGCTGCGGTCATCTTCTGGCCTAAGACTACGCGTAGATTCCTGCCGCCCCCTAAGACACGGGCCATAGAAATCAGGATCACTGCGATCAAAAACACTGAAACCATGACTTCTAGCAGTGAAACGCCTGATTTTCTTTTTAATCTATACGTTCTCATATCAGCAATATAAAGTATAACATAAAAACAACCTTTTTTAAACTATCGCTTATACAAAGATTGACTTTGGAATAAATGACGGAGTAATAAACCTACCTAAAGGGGCTGGCTGGGGGTCTTTTTTTCTTCTTGGGTGGCTCAACCGGCGGCGGATTGCTCAGCCAGCTTATTTCTGTAATGGTAGCGCCGGGGGTTTTGGGTCTGATACGAAAACTGTCAAATAAAACCTGTTGTTGTAGAGTATGGTTTATGCCCGGAGTCTGTCTTAGCGCCGGATAAATAAGCAAATCGCCCTGCATCTCGTAATTGACAAACTTCCTGTTACACTGATTAAGACACCCTTTTCTCCCTCGGCTTATGGCAGCGCACATTTGATTGCATTCGGATTTATATTGCTTAGGGGCGGGTCCTGCCTCAGCACCCATTAGAGCAAACGATGTAAGGCTACTCCTGTTCCCATCATACTGCCGCTGAAACTCTGTGCTGCATTTCTCCATACAGACCTCAGGATCACAGAAATCCATACATTCGGTGTTATCTTCGAGGCCCAGCTCCTGTTGTCTGACGCATTCTTGTAAATCAGGAAAATTCAAATCATCTCCGCAGTCACCGCCTGGGCAATGTTTTTGTGCGCATTGGGAACCAATATACGATGGCTGATATTCTTTGGCGCATAGTGACATACAATACGCAGGGTCACACCTGCGGTGACATTCAGAATCAGGGTGGTTGGGTTGAAAATAGCTGATGCAGCTGTCTATGCATTGTTGATGGCATTGATCCGGTGTGCAGTCTCGATCGATTACTTTACACATCCTTCTACAGCGGGAATCCGGCTCCCAGTCTAAATCCTTCTTTTCGCAAAGTGCCACTACAATTACTCCTGAAGTCTTGGTAGTACACGCAAACTCACCTATGAAAGGTTCCCTGCCGACCTCAAAGAAATCCTGTGGCTGATCATGGATACCCGTATCAGTGATATAGGTAAATTCTTCGGGGAACAAAGTGTCCTGCATCTCTAGGGGGATGTTGAATTCACCTGCGCAGGCAATGCCGTCTCCTGCAACACAGGGTTCTCCTTCATTGCTATTGCCGTCTCCGTTATCATCCCACTCTTTTAACAAGATGCTTGAATTACCTAAGCGGATATAGACGTCTTCGTTTCTACGAACTGTCCAATCACCTACTGACGACCAAGCATCGTTCCCTGTTTCATCGTATGTAGCTATGTAGGATACATCATAGAGGCCAGGAGGGAGATCGAGGTCTTCGTAATAAATCATGGTAAGGCCGCCTACTACTCCTAAGCGTCCTTCGACCGATTGACCAGGGCCCGTTGCGTCCTCCCCTGCTTCCTCTGGCTCAGTCCTCTCACTTATATGAAGATATATCTCAGTAATGTAGCTGTACTTAACTGAGGCTTCAGCCTTTTGGGTGGTAGCACCTCCTAAGATAGGTGTGGTGGCCTCTGCGGTTAGATGGTAGATGTATCTTCCTGCTGGGGGAGATTCTAAAGGGTTTTCTTCAATGCGTTTTACATGGATGAGGGTGGCAG
>JBHPFN010000041.1:0-12275 GCA_042571725.1 Candidatus Omnitrophota bacterium | reverse complement strand
TACGACCTCCTTTTAGAAAAAAGATCGTATCTCTATTATCGTAATAATGAACCAAGAAGATCTACTTGCCAGTATCGGAGAGAACGGATTTATTAGTCGCATTCAGCGATTATTTAAAAACGATGCATCAGTAATCAAAGGCATTGGCGATGATGCGGCTGTTTTGAGCTTTACTAAAGATAAATACTTGCTTCTTACTACCGATATGCTCATTGAGGAAATTCATTTTAAGAAACATGCAGCTCCTCGACGAATAGGGCATAAGGCATTAGCATGTAATATAAGCGATATTGCCGCAATGGGAGGAGTGCCTCGATACGCAGTTGTTTCTGTAGGTTTACCCGGGCGCATGAATATGCGTTTTGCAAAAGAAATATGCAGAGGCATGAGTGACATATCGAAGAAATATAATATAAATATTGTAGGAGGAGACACTAATCGTGCTCAATCGATTGTAATCAACGTAGCCCTTTTAGGTTTTGTGGAGAAAAAAAATCTTATAGTTCGCTCTGGGGCTAAAGAGGGAGATATCATTTTTGTAACAGGTGTCCTAGGAGGTTCTCTGTCATCGCAAAGGCATCTTACGTTTTCCCCGCGGATTAAGGAAGCCAGATATTTAGTGAATCATTTTCATCTCAACGCCATGATTGATATCTCAGATGGACTTGCTCTAGATTTACATCGTATTGCCGAATCGAGTAAGGTGGGGGCTAAGCTTTTCGCATCAGCGATTCCTAAGAAAAAAAATGTTTCTCTAACGCAGGCACTATATGACGGGGAAGATTTTGAATTGCTGTTTACGCTTTCTCCCCGTGAAGCTCAAAAGCTCGATAGGAAAAAGCGGCTGACAACTCCTCTGCATATGATCGGTATTATTGCTAAGAAGAGTTCCGGGATTACGCTTATTCAAGAAGACGGGACGAAACGCAAGATTAAACCAAGAGGATATACACATTTTTGATGCGCATTACTACACATAGTCCGCAAGAGACGATTGCGTTAGGCAAGAAAATGGCACGCAAGCTGCGCAAAAACGACGTTATAGCCCTTTACGGAGAATTGGGAAGCGGTAAGACAACGTTTACAAAAGGGATAGCACAGGGTTTGGGAATTACGCGCCAGACTGTTAATAGCCCATCTTTTGTCTTGCTCAAAGAGTATAAGGGAAGACTGCCGCTTTATCATTTTGACTTCTACAGGACAATAAATCCTCAAGAGATTTTTAATATAGGATTTCAGGAAATTGTCTCTGCAGAAGGAGTTACCGTGATTGAATGGTCGGAGAGGATAGAGCCCTATCTTCCGCAGGACCATTTAAAGATTACGTTTGTTTATAAAGGTAGCAACCGGTCGATTACCTTTAAACCAAAAGGAACGCAGTATAAAAGATTCTTGAGAGTGGTATGAAAATATTAGGAATTGATACTTCGACAAGCACGTTAAGCATCGCAGTTCTGGATGAAAATAAGGTAACTGCCCAATGCAACAAGGATTTTAAAAAGAGAACTTCAGATGCGCTTATTCCGACGGTAAAAAGCGTTTTAAAAAAAGCAAATATTGAACTGAGTGCAATTGACGCTTTTGCTGTAGGCTTAGGGCCGGGATCATTTACCGGTTTACGGATTGGCGTCAGTGCGGTTAAGGGGCTATCTTTTGCTACCGGAAAGCCAATCCTTGGGATTCCTTCACTCGATACGATCGCCTTCAACGCTTTGCCCTGTACACAGTACGTCTGTCCCTTGATTGATGCCAGGCGAAACAAAATATATGCCTGTGTGTATAAACCGGTTGCAGGCACACCGAAGAAAGTAAGCAGTTATTTGCTCACTGATATCGACAGTCTTTTACAGAGAATAAGCAAGCCTATTATTTTTTTAGGAGATGCCGTTAGTCTGTATCGTGACGCCATTGAAAAGAAACTTGGTAAAAAGGCTCTTTTTGAAAAACATAACCAATGGTATCCGAGAGCACAAAATGTGGTACGTTTGGCCAAAGAACGCTATAATACACTAAAGAAGGTTAATCCTAAAAGCGTAACTCCGCTCTACCTTTATCCGAAAGAATGCCAGATAAAAACAGTAAAAAGAAAATAATATTTTATCGACCTACGTGGGTAGAAGTCAATGTAGGTGCAATAGCCTATAATTTCAGGCAGGTCAGAAGAATTGTCGGCTCACGCGTAAAGATTCTAGCGGTGGTAAAAGCAGATGCGTACGGCCACGGCATGAGAGAGGTTTCTCAGGCATTACATGGTTGCGGCGCTGACTATTTCGGCGTTGCATGTATCGACGAGGCAATTGAGTTACGAAAACTGGGTATTACAAAACCCATCCTAATTTTTGAAAGTATTCCAACGCATTTCGCCGCTGAAATCATTAACCACAATCTTATCCCCACGATTTCTGTTATTCCGTTGGCCGATGCAATAAACCGTTACGCAAAAAAGAGAAAGAAAATTGCGCGCGTTCACATCAAAGTAGATACCGGTATGGGTAGGCTAGGGGTATG
This sequence comes from Candidatus Omnitrophota bacterium, assembly GCA_042571725.1. GTDB lineage: Bacteria > Omnitrophota > Gorgyraeia > VGKH01 > JBHPFN01 > JBHPFN01. Next base: position 9,767 of record JBHPFN010000041.1, on the reverse strand, counting down.
GCATATAGAAGCATTGGATTTTATCAAAGCGATCAATGCGTTTTCTCACCTTAAAATAGAAGGTATCTATACGCATTTTTCCAGCGCGGATACCGATAGTGAATTTACCAAACAACAGATAGGCGATTTTAAAAAGCTTAAAACTCTGATAGAGGCACACAAAATCTCCATACCCCTATACCATGCAGCAAATAGCATGGGGGTTATTGCTTATCCGGAAAGCCATTTTGATTTAGTGCGACCAGGCCTTATGTTGTATGGCTTGTATCCTCGGAAGGGGCTTACTAAGAAGGTTACGCTTAAGCCTGCGATGAGTTTTAAGACAAAGGTGATGTATGTTAAGCATGTTTCCGCCGGGCGAAGCATAAGCTATGGCCGTACCTATGTAACAAAGAGAAATACAATAATCGCTACTCTTCCGGTAGGATATAACGATGGGTACCCGCGATGTCTTTCAAATAATGCTGAGGTTCTTTTGAACGGAAAACGCTACAAGATTGCAGGAAGAGTATGCATGGATCAATTGCTCATTGATGTAGGAAGTAGAAGCAACGTAAAAATAAACGACCTTGTTACCCTTTTGGGAAACGATGAGGGAGGTTGTATCAGTGCTGATGAGTTAGCAGAAAAAGCTGGTACGATTTCTTACGAGATTGTATGCGCCTTAGGAAAGGCCAAGAACCGCCGGCACATCACTAGCTAATGAATTTTTCTTAGAAGATAGAATGCTGCAGCAAAGAGTATGAGATTCGCAGCCCATGCCGCCAAAACCGGAGGAAGTATTCCTGTTTTACCGAGGGCAATGCTCACCGCATTAATCACATTATAGATAAATCCCACCGCGATTGCGATTCCCATTGAAGTAAAGGTAAGTGCTTTTCGTCTTTTGGTCATAAGCGCAAAGGGCAGGCCGATAAGCACAATAACCAAGTTGCTAAAGGGGTATGCAAATTTTTGATGCAATTCCACCCGTAGGCTTCTGATAACCGTGGTTGCTCCGGAGAAGGCGAGTTTGCTGATATACTCATTAAGTTGGCGAATATTCATAAACGTTACTTGTTTATGTTGGCGCAATAGCTCTTCGGGCGTTTCAGGGAAATCGAGAATTTTCTCTTCGTAATAATCGACATATTCCTTATCAAGGATATCGTAGTAGTAAATTTGGCATTGTTTACATTTCCATTGATCGTCTTCCCACGTTGCATGCAGCGCAAATACCTTTTTTCTTAAATTTTGCCTGCTATCGTGTTTTAAGATCGTCAGGCCCTCGAGTGTGTTGGTTTTAGGGTCGAAGGTATTAATAAAAAACAATCTATTCTCAAGTCCGTAAAAAGCTAAATTACGGATTTTTTCCTTTTTGTTTTCCGGGTTGTAGGGTTCTATATGTTCTATTTTTATTCTATTGGTTATTGCTGTTGCCTTAGGAACCACGATTTCATTTAAGAAAAAAATCAGCGCACTTATGATGCAGGCGAAAATAATGACTGATTGTGTAATCTGCCAGATATTCAGGCCCGCTGAACGCAAGGCAATAATTTCATTATTGCTGTTTAGTTTTGAAAGGATAAAGAGCGTACACAACAGGCATGCGATAGGAGAGGTGTGGATAAAAATTATCGGCAAAAATGAAAGGTAGTAGTCGATTAAAATTGAAAGGGAAACCTCATACTCGATAATCTGCTCGAGGTTCGTAAATAAATCTATGATAATGTAGAGAAAGAAAAATACACTTAAAATACCGAAAAAAGAGCCGATAATAGACCGCACAATATATTTATCTATGATGCGCATAATTTTCGTAAAAGTATAAGTCCTATGGTTCCAAAGATGATATTGGGAAGCCACATCGCAATAATAGGATTGATAATCAGTTGTCTGCTAAGCGCCTCAAATCCGAGCGTAAAAAGGTAGTAGAATGCAAAGATAAGTAGCGCAAGACCGAAATTCGCCGCCTTTTCTCGTCGTCGGACAATAATCGCTAAAGGACAGCCAAGCAGGATAAAGATAAGCACTGAGAACGACATGGCAATTTTTCGGTGGAATATTGTTAGATACGGAGCGGTTTCAATCGAGAGAGAGCCATATTTATCGATTTCCCCAAGTAATTCTTTGAGCCCCATATCCATCGGTTTTTTTTGAATCTCTTTTTTGTCTGCAGCCGCAAGGTCTAGCGTAATAAAGTAATGATTAAAATTCAATTTATAAAAATTAGAGGGATTTTTTATATCTGGTTCATCAGAGATACCATCAATCAATTTTAATTTAATCTTTTTTTCCTCGGGAAGTGCTACAAATTCGCCCCTTTTCGCCACGATTGTTCTGGTGGGTCTGCCTTCTCCTTGCGGCTGATAGATTGCTTACGGTCTGCAATGCCGGCGCGTTGGCAACTGCGGATTACGGCACTGCACTGGGCGTATTCTATAAGGCGCACGAGCAGAAAAAGCAGATAGAGGTGTTTGCCTGCGAGACCAGGCCTCTTTTGCAGGGGGCGCGACTTACCGCATGGGAATTACTCAAGGATGGAATTAAAGCGACACTCCTTTGCGAAAGTATGGTAGCAGATATCATGAGAATAAAAATGATTGATTCAATTTTTACTGGTGCAGACCGCATTGCTTCAAACGGAGACGCAGCTAATAAGATCGGCACGTATAACCTTGCGGTGCTCGCTCGACATTACAGCATCCCTTTGTATGTGGTAGCACCCTTATCAAGTTTTGATATCTCTCTCTCGAGTGGGAGAGATATTCCTATCGAACAAAGAGAGAAGGAAGAAATAACTCACTTTAATAACAGAAAAATTGTACGCACAGATACCAAAGTCTATAATCCGGCATTTGATGTAACTCCGCAGGATCTAATCGCTGCCATAGTTACAGAGAAGGGTATCATACGACCTCCTTTTAGAAAAAAGATCGTATCTCTATTATCGTAATAATGAACCAATTCAGCGAGCCGTGAGGTTTAAGAATGACATTGCTTGAAGGAGTATTCTTAATTTGATATACATAATTATTGAGCCCCATTAATTTATTTTTATCGACAAAATCTTTTGGCTTGAACCCATAGCCATCGCTATAATCCCATCGATCAGTATCAAACATTTCTTCTTCGAATAAGATATCCCAATTGAAAGTTATTATATCTCCGCCTTTATTAGCTAAATAGCGGGCTAAAATTCTGTGATATATTGAATAACAATAATATGATATCGTTGAAAATACTTGATGAATATATCTCAACAAATCCCTTTGGCCCACAAAAATCTCCACTTCTTCCGTTGTCAACGATTCGATTTGAGTTTGATTAATTTCTTGAATCCTGTCTTCGATTGCAACATACAATTCTTCAATGTTAATCCCTTTGGACTTCTCTTCATTTTCCAAAAGTTCTTGCATTGAGGTTTTAACTCGATTTTTTCCAAAATAATAACTTACGATAAATTTCTCCAGCCATTCAGAAATCTTTATATCTACTCCAAAGTGATCGAACTTCTTTATTTCTTTCATAAATTCATTTGTATAGTAAAAGAAACCACTGCTAAGCGGCCCCAGAATCTTATGGAGCTGCCTTTTTGATTCTTTGGTAGCGCCATTAGTTTTCGTGCTATAAAATTTCAGCTCTCGCGATGCCCCAGCTCCTAAAATATAAACTTCTTTCATTATGATGATATTGTAGAACTTTAATTAATATATGTCAATCAAGCACATCTTCAACACATAACTTATATGTACTCCGTCCTTTCCTTCTTCTACGCTGCAACCATTTTTCTATCTCCGACAGCTTAAAGCGAACACCATTAGGAAACTTGTAGTGCGGAATAAATCCAGCGTGTGTCCACTCATAAAGAGTTCTTGGGCTCACTTCTAATAACTCACTTAATTGTTTTATCGTTAGCAGCTTTTCCACGGATTTAGTACTCCTGGTACTCCACCTTATTTTTGTAACTTATTGATTTATAACGATGTTCTTGTATCGCAATTAATTTTTGTGCCCATAAAATGCCCATCTGCGTCAAATTTAGGCCGAAATCTATATTTTACCCCCGCTCAACACCTGTTTTTCCCTGGTGCGCATTTTCCTTGCTCCTATGCCCTGCCTACGGGGATTGTGGCCAAATCTGTAATTGAATAGGGAACAATCCTCAATAAGGCACCTTCTGATCTCCGATGGCTGATTGTTGGTGCAATCCAGGCATTTGGCCCTTATTGCTTTAAGTGGTGTTAGTTTTTTCATTTCCGGTTCTCCTTCTTAACAACAACTACATTTTCTGAAGTGCCACATTTCATTTGATATAGCGTGAAGTGCACTGCTCAATCTCTGACGCTTTAGTTCTTGAACAGCCATAAGCACAATCGATAATTGTTTGGCGCTTCAACATCTGTATTCTTATATAGATTATGCCATACCTACTCCCCGCAATTTATCATACTTCCCTGTAAGTTTATATAAACAGTAGTAGCGATACATTCCACCGTGTTGGGTTTTCTCAATCCATTCTTTATCAATAAGGCCTTTCAATGCTTTTGAAAGGGTAGCTGGCGCCAAAATACCTTTCAATTCAGCATATTTAAGAGGTATCTTGCCGTTATTCGAGCCGTTATAATTTTTCTTTATGTAAATATATGCTATCATTTCTGCGTGGCTTAACTTCTTCCACTCTTCGCTTTCCAAAAGCTGTTTATCAAGCATAACAAAGCGTGGGCCTTTTCGTTTCTTTCTACTCATCTTCACATCATCTCCACTTCCTAAACATAAATGCCTATCCTTTTTGAAACTTTTCCATCAACTCCATATATTTACTAATTATTGCTTTTTTAATTGTTTCCCCAGTTTCTCTATTGATTGGATGAACGCAGTTTACCTGCTTGCCCGTAGGAAGTGTTTTTAGGGGATAAACGAGGCGAAAGCCATCGGAAGAAGAAGGCGAAGTATAAACAGCTATGTTGCCAACGTAAATTCCTTGGTTTAGCACGCAGGACGCAAAGGCAACAAGGCCATTGTGAGGTTTCACGGGAATAATTTGAATTTCGGAGATTTCTAACTTATTCATAGCACTTTTTCAATTCTTCAATAATCACTTCACTTGATATTTCTCAAGGTTACTTGTCGGACGAAGTTCGCTGCTGCGAAGCCGTTCAGCAGAGTTGTTTTCATTTGCTTCTCTAACCAGCTTCATCAGTAGCGATTCATTGCTACTTTTATCTTCTTCTGTAGAATCCTCTTTCTTAAATAAATAACTGTATTTCAATTTGATAGCTGTTTCGAGATATCGGTGCCGTATACCCAAATTTTCTGAAGCCAAACCTTCTTTAAGCGCTTGCAGTATCGTTTTATCATCTATGCCCATTCCATCCATAAGTTGCAAGAAGAATGCGAAAATTTGATGATTTTTGAGGTTTTCGTAGCCGGAATGGTAGCTTTTGTACCCTGCCAGTGCGGCAGCTTTACAAGCGTTTCCCGTTTCCAGGTAGAGTTTGATAAATTTCCGCTGTTTTAATGTCAGTTTTTGATCCATCTTTACCTCTTCGGACAAATAAAAAAGGGCGACTTCGTAGATTTATTCTTTCTACAAAGTCGCCCTGTAAATCCTTGAAGCCGGGCTCGGTTTGGCTTCTGTTAATAGTATATACCGTCGAGATTTATTGTCAAGCTCTTTTTTCGACTTTAACTTGGAAAGCGTTTTTTAGCACAAAAATTCAACTTGGATGTGCAATAAATTGAAAATAATTTTGTTGCAAGGTTTACAACAGGGCTAAAGCTGTTTTTTCTTCTTGGACGGCAGGTTTTTCCGTAGGTTTCTGAACGCCCTCGTCGCAAAGAAATCCCTCACGTCCTCGGGATCTGTCAGCTTCTCGATCTCTTCCTTCTCTTGCTCGCTCATCGGTGCACTTTTAATAAAGTTTTTCTCCGGCTGACTTTTCTTTAGTAGTAGCTTCCTTCCTCTCTCCACGATCAGATCGCTCCTCTCCTCGGGATCGAGCTTCTGCCTTTCTTCCTTCGTCAATAGCGTTACCTTGTTAGAATCTTTCTGTTTTTGTCGTTCGTACTCCCTTAAAAACTCTTCTTCGCGCTGATGCGAATCGTCTTTCGGAATTATTCCATAGATAATTCCCAAAAACACAATGAGAAACATTCCCCAACCTTCTTTATTTCCGTTAGCCCTCATCGCAATATCAAATCCAAAGAGAGTTCCTGCTAAAAACAGAAATGTACCATCCCTGGTTGTTTTGTTTCTAAAGATTTGAAAGATCCACGGGTTGAATCTTTTTCGCGAATCGATGACATCTCTTTTCATTGTTCTTTCCCCTAACTACTGGTAGTTTTGCCTCTCAATCTATTTTTATCTTCTTCTAATTTTAAGTTGTGCATTTTTCGATGACAATTAGGACAAAGCGCTACGGCGTTATCGATTTGCTTAGTCCAATTGTGTTATTCTGTCTATCAAGAAAGTTCTTTCTTCGCCTCTTAAATAACAATATGCACGAAGATAGCCACCATCAATATAAAGTGGCTTAATATCTCGAGATGATGTTTTACCTTGAATATTTTTGTAAACCATATGAAGTTTTTTGTTATTATTTATAGCTTCTTCTAAAAGCTGTCGTTTCGATATTATATTTCTGCTGGGTTCCTTAACAGAATACTTTTGTTTTTTATACTTTCGCTTTTCTTCCTTTTCGCATTCCTTGCAGATACTCTCATAATAGTTGCGAGTTTTTCTAAATCTAAATTCTTTTGTATTCTTTACTTTACCACATTTAGTGCATTTCTTCTTAGGCAGCTTATCATCCAACTGCCAAAACGTAGCTTCATAAATTCTTCTATCATCGGTAGTAGTTAACCTGTCCTTTTTATCTCTACAGTTTTTACAATATCTACTGAATCCGCTTACTAATTCACGGTTCCGAAAATCTTTTATATCTCTATAAATTCCGCATTTTGGACATTGTTTTATTTCTTTATTCTTGATTCTCTCAGCATCAGTAAGGACTTTTTCAATAAAATGATCTTTATTTAGTTTTTTTTTAGATATCTCTGATAACCGCTTATCTAAAAATCCTATTGGATCATTGCCCATTATAAACCTATTTAATCTAATAAAATCGTACCCATAGGATTCAAGAGTTTTCTGTCGTTCGATGTCCTGCGCAATATAAAACTCACCGTAGTTTTCAATTCCTATGCTATCTTGATCTTTAAAATGAAATTCAAAGCCATCGTATTCGATTATTATGTTATAAACTTTGCCACCATCATCTCTGAAAACTAAAAGAAAATCTGTGCGGTATTTTGGAATATCTATATCGTATAGCTGCTTCAAGTATTTCCCGATTTCAAACTGTGCGTGTATCTCTAAATTTTCTTTATGCTTTTCATAGAAATTGGTTTGGGTAATATAACTCAATACTAACTTTTCCATTTCAGATTGGCATTCAGATGATTCCGGAAGCGCTTCGGTTTCCTTGAGCTCACTTTCATAAAAACGTAGCGCCCTTCCAATCTCTCCTAATATCTCATCTGTATCTTTACTTAAAACAAAATGCATTTCTTCTCTCGCACGGCTAAACCCTACATTCAATCTTTGCGCTTTAATAGTTCCTTCTTCCTCATCATCGAGCTTCTTCAAATCTTTAGGGAAGATATATCTAAGGATGCTTTCGTCATTACGTTCAACGAAAGAATAAAAAATAATGTCCTTCTCATCGCCTTGACAAGTATCAAAAGTCATTACTTTCAAGTTCATCTTCTCTAAGAAATAATCACTATCTTCGTGTGATAAAATCTTGCCATAAATGTACCTCTGCTGATTAGTAAAAGGCGTGATGATTCCTACGCTTTGCTCGATTCCTTTCTCTTTTAACTCTTCTAACTTGCTTATTATATAATCGCATTCATAAGAATTGGTATTTTGATAAACATCAATTTTATCAACATCACTTAAAATATGAAAATGCAATACTGTATCTAATGGCCTACTTCTAATTTTCATTACTTGTAAGTAATTATTATAAAATTGCTTGTTGGAATACCCAATAATCTCTCGATATCCTCTAAAATGTTTTCTCAAACTACAACTATAATTAGCTATTCTTTTCAAGAAATCGAGAATCGATCTCTTAATATCAAACATATCTATAATATCTGATAGAACTTGGCGCTTATCTTCGTGGTAATTGCTAATATAAGAATTATAAGTTTCTCTAACTTGAGAAAATAAGAAATTATTTATTTCCTTGCTCGCGTTATGTGATTTAACGTTACTATATTGCTTTTTATCTCCAAAAACTATTACCTTTTTACCTCTCAAAATTGCAGGAAAAGATTGTGCGATACTCACCTGAGATGCCTCATCAATAATTACAATGTCAAATACTTCCGGTTCTAACGGCAAGTATTCTCCTAAATCGCGTATGTTAACAATCAAACACGGAAAAGCTTCCACTAATTTACGCAAGAGTTCTTTCGGTATTCGCTTCTTTTTTCTGATCAGATCTCTTATTTGCTGCTGATCATTCAAATTCTCATTTCTGAAATTAACAACGGCGCTATCCAATATGTGTGTCATTTTTAGCACTAATTTATTTTCTAAATCAGAACGCTCTCTGCCGTAATGGCTTATTTTTAAGCTCTCAAATTTTTCTTTAATTGAATAATACTCGCCTAAGTAATTGCATAACTCTTGTATATCCCTATCTTTCAAGATGCATAATTCATTATGAACAAGAGTATTTGGATTACTTGCATCTATCTTTATTTTCGCAATAGTACTTGGGAAGTTATATTCTAAATCTCCTATCTTGCCCAATAAATCCTTTTTTGCTACATAAAAAGCAACTACATCTTCGATTTCTTCCGCAGTTTTCTTAAGATTTGTTCTTTCATTTGCATCTAAGAGCAAGCCGACGTCAATGAGATTCTTCCGGCTCACATCCACTCCTCTATTCTGTAACATCTTATGAGTGCCTATTATATCTTTAAGCAAGTTAATATAACAATTTATAATGGATAAATTCTTGAAAGAATCTATGGATTGCAGAGCATAATTATCTGTCAACTCTTCAAAGTATGACGTTGCCTTTATTGCTTCCAGCTTTTGAATAAAATTAGGCAAAACATTCCTTATGTTCTCTAACGCTGTATCGAAATCGAAATCATTCAAATGTTCAATTATGTTCTCTAAATTTGTCCAAAAGAAATAACGTTTATCAATATTAGCGTATTTTTCTAATTCTTTCCTACTATCCAAGAAAATTCGGTAGAATCGATGTTCCATTTCCAACCGCCTTATTCTTTTATGCGGATGCTGAACATTCCAAGAAGGAAAATTATTAAGGAAATCGTGATTTACTTTTTCAAGCTCCTTACGTTTAAGGATGATGCCGAATAGTTTACTTTTCAAATTAAAGATTTTTTTAATATATTTCTCAACCTGCTTGCCCGTAGGAAGTGTTTTTAGGGGATAAACGAGGCGAAAGCTAATAAGCTGAAGCTTGCTTCTGCTTGCTTTGAAATTATCTTTATGAAATTGCATCATCCTTTTAAGCAAATTACAAATCTCTTTAATTTCATCTAATACATCCCCGAATTTTTGGATATCGCTCTTTACTTTCGGCGGATCTATAAATATTTCATCAAATAAACTTTGATATTCTCTAAATTGCTTTTCTATCCCATCGTATAGCAGCACGAGCTCTTCTATTTGAGCGCTTGAAAGCTTATATGGATTTTCAAAGAAAGCTTTTAAGTATTGCTTATTTTCCCTA
>JBHPFN010000040.1:0-13159 GCA_042571725.1 Candidatus Omnitrophota bacterium | reverse complement strand
CACGCCTTCCGCATTTGATCGTTATCGACGGGGGCAAGGGGCAGCTGAGCGCAGTAGTGAATATTCTTAAAGAGCTTGAGGTTGCTATTCCTGTGATAAGCATCGCTAAGCAGAATGAAGAAATTTTTGTTCCGCGTAAGAAGCATTCTATCGCTTTACCGGATAATGCGCCGGCTTTACGGCTATTACGCCGGCTACGGGATGAAGCACATCGCTTTGCCCTTGCCTATCATCATATCTTAAGGAGAAAGAGGACGTTTGGAAAAGGATAAATTTACTCCATTTGAAAAAGCAGTGTTGAAAGCCACGTGTACAATCCCTCTGGGCCAGACCAGGACCTATCGATGGATTGCAAAGAAAATCGGCAAGCCCCGCGCGTACAGGGCGGTAGGAAGTGTCTTAAAAAAGAATCCGTACCCGGTGATAATCCCCTGCCATAGAGTCATAAAATCAGACGGCGCAATCGGTGAATACAATCGGGGAAAGACGCTCAAAAAAAATCTTTTATTGCTTGAACAATATATTGCTCAATTGATACAATGATGTTATTGAAAGTGTTTGCAAACTCATCATTCCAATGTTATAAGAGAGAGGGAGGTAAGGCATGAATATTCAGGAATATCTAAAAATTATGGTTGATAAGAAGTCCTCCGATATGTTTTTAAGGGCGGGGAGCATTCCGCGGCTACGCATCGATGGTACTATCTGGCCGCTGGAGACGGATCTTCTGGAGTCAAAAGACATGGACAGGCTTGCTGATGAACTAATGACTACAGATATTCAGAAGAAGAAGTTTAAAGAAGAGCTCGAGGTCGATTTTGCTATTTCAGTTCCCGCGCTGGGACGTTTTAGGGTCATTATCTTTGTTCAGCGCGGTACACCTTCTATAGTAATGCGTCACGTACTCGATCAATCCCAGACCTTCGAGCAGCTTAATCTTCCCGTTGAGCTTATGAAGCAGTTTGCAGCAGAGGGCCGCGGGATTATTTTAGCGTGCGGTCCTGCAGGCAGCGGAAAATCCACGAGCATTTCCAGCATGATTGAATACATCAACACCACCATGCAGAAACACATCATCACGGTTGAGGATCCAATTGAATTTATATTTAAAGATAAAAAGTCAATTATTAACCAGAGAGAGCTTGGTCTGGATGTGCCCAATTATCCTGAGGCATTGCGGCATTTTACACTGCAGAGTCCGGATGTTATTTTTATCGGTCTTATTCGAGATCCGCAAACCATGCAGGCTGCGATCTCCGCAGCGGAAATGGGTGTTATGGTAGTTTCTACCTTTCATACGGTCAACACCGTTCAAACCATTGAAAGAATAGTCAATTTTTTCCCTCCCTATCTACACCATGAAGTGCAGATGCGGCTCTCGCTTCTTCTAAAAGGCGTCATTTCTTTGCGATTGCTGCCTCGTAAGGATGCCCCAGGAAGAGTCCCCGCGTATGAATCGATGGTATTAACTCCCAGCATCTCACGGGTGATGCGCGAGGGTAAACTTGGAGAGATGAAACGCTTCTTGGAAGAGGGCGAGATGTTTGGCATGCAGACTTTCAACCAGTCATTGGTAAAGCTGGTAAAAGACAACAAGATCAGCGAAGAGACCGCGCGCGACGCATCTGACAGCAGGGATGAGTTTGAGTTAGAGCTTCGCGGAATCAAGAGGATCGCTTAATATAACGAAATTATGATCGAAGAACTTAATAAGAAAATAGAGACGGTACAACAGAGGCTCGTTCAGCTGCGAGGTTATCTTTGACGTTGATAACAAACAGAAGCAGATAGATGCCCTACAGGAGAGAATGTCCCAGCCGGGATTCTGGCAGGATCAAGCACGCGCAAATAAAATTTCACAAGAGTTAAAAGATCTCAAGTCCTGCGTTGAGCCGTGGCATATGTATTCTCAGAAGTGTCACGATATTCAAGAATTACTCCAGATTACTTCCCCCGACGATGAAGCTTTGCTTGAGCAGCTAAGAGCTGAAGTTGATGCTGCTTCTTCTGCGCTGGCAGACTTAGAGTTTCAATTGGTCTTAAGCGGAGAATTTGATACTTCAAATGCTATTTTTAGTATCAATGCGGGGGCCGGCGGAACAGAATCATGTGATTGGGTAAGCATGCTTTTGCGGATGTATACCCGCTGGGCAGAGAGCAAGAAATATAAGGTGCATACCATTGACATTCTTCCCGGAGAGGAAGCCGGGATTAAGAATGTGACGCTTCGCGTGGTGGGATTACATGCCTATGGTTATCTTAAGGCTGAAAAAGGTGTACATCGTTTAGTAAGGATTTCTCCTTTTGATTCTAACAAGCGTAGGCATACTTCATTTGCATCGGTTGATGCGATTCCGGAAATTGCCGATGATGTTCAAGTAGAGTTGCGGCCTGAAGAAATAAAGATTGATGTCTATCGTTCTTCCGGGCCCGGCGGGCAGAGCGTTAACACCACTGATTCTGCAATTCGAATTACGCATCTTCCCTCAGGAATTGTGGTGCAGTGTCAAAACGAGCGTTCGCAGCATCAGAATAAGCAGATGGCGACGAAGATTTTAAAAGCCAGGATTTATGAGTTCGAGAGGCAAAAACAGCAGGATAAAATGGATTCACTCGGCGGGCAGAAACAAAAGATAGAATGGGGTAGTCAGATTCGTTCTTATGTGATGCATCCGTATTCCATGGTGAAAGATCACCGCACGAATATCGAAACAGGTAATGTGCAGGCGGTGATGGATGGTAGCGTTGATATGTTTATCCAGGGTTATTTAAAGCAATCAGCAACGAAAAAGGGCACATAGGATGTTTGGTTTTGTAATTAAAAATATTGCCTGGAAGATGGCGAATCGTTCGATTCAATCGCATGATCCGAAGGTACAGGTATATCTGCCTAAGGAACTGACGCTGCAATCAATGTCTGCTATTAAGAATATGGCAAAGACAGTTGCGGTGATCAACAGCCTTGAATCAGGCATGGTAAAACTTTCGGATGAGCAGCTAAAAGCAAAGACGCAGGAGTTTAGAAGTAAAATACAGCAAGAAACGCACGAAGCTCAAGAGTATATAAAAAAACTGGAGCAGGAATTATTGCAAGCAGACTTTGCAAAAAAGCAGGATATCGAAGATCAGCTCAAGCAGGCAAAAGAACATTTAAAGGAAGCCACCGAGAGGGTGCTCGATACTATCTTACCCGAAGCGTTTGCGGTGGTGCGTGAGGCTGGCAAGCGGACTGTCAAGATGAGGCATTTTGATGTTCAGCTCATCGGAGGCATGGTATTACATAAGGGTAAAATTGCAGAGATGGCCACTGGCGAAGGTAAAACGCTTGTTGCAACATTGGCTGTATACCTCAATGCGTTGCCCGGTAGGGGAGTACATATTGTGACGGTTAACGACTATCTTGCCCGACGTGACAGAGAATGGATGGGGCCTATCTATGAGTTATTAGGGCTTACCGTCGGAGCGATTCAGCACGACATGGATAGTTCGTCCAGGCAGTACGCCTACGGATGTGATATTACCTATGGGACAAATAATGAATTTGGGTTTGATTACCTGCGCGATAATATGGTGATTTATAAAAAAGATATGGTGCAAAGGGAGCTCAATTTTTCAGTCGTTGATGAGGTTGATAGTATTTTGGTTGATGAAGCGCGGACACCCCTGATTATCTCCGGCCCGGCAGAGGAATCGACGGATAAATACTATACTGCCAATAGAATTGTTGATCAGTTAAAGGGAAGACGCATCACCGAGCAGGAACAGCTTCAGGCAAAACAAAAAGATATTGATTTAACTACTGGTTTTGATTATATCGCCGATGAAAAGGCGCATACGATTTCGCTCACCGATGACGGAGAGACAAAGGCAGCAAAGCTTTTTGGAGTTGAATCCCTTCATGATTTAGAGACCATTGAATACCGACATCATGTTATTCAAGCACTCCGGGCAAGAGAGTTCTTCCGACGCGATACCGACTATGTGGTTAAAGAGGGAGAGGTTATTATCGTCGATGAATTTACCGGTCGTATGATGCCCGGTAGGCGGTGGTCTGATGGTTTGCATCAAGCGGTAGAGGCTAAGGAAGGGATGAAGATTGCGCGCGAAAACCAGACACTCGCAACAGTTACGTTTCAGAATTATTTCCGTATGTATAACAAGCTCTCAGGTATGACCGGCACCGCATACACAGAAGCCTCAGAGTTTAAAGAGATATACAAGCTTGATGTAGTGGTTATTCCTACTAACCAGGTATTAGCGCGAACCAACCACCCTGATTGTATTTATAAAACAGAAAAGGAAAAGTTTGATGCGGTTGTCGAAGAGATCGCCGAGCTTCATAATCAAGGCAGGCCGATGCTGGTAGGTACAATATCGATTGAGAAATCAGAAAGGCTTTCAGAGCTGTTAAAACTGCGCGGCATCCCTCATCAAGTACTCAATGCGAAATATCATGAGCTTGAGGCACACATTGTTTCCCAGGCAGGACGGTTTAAGGGAGTGACTATCGCAACCAATATGGCGGGCCGCGGAACAGATATTGTCTTAGGAGGAAACCCTGAATTTTTAGCGAAAAATGTAGTAAAGAAAAAAGAACTCGAAGTTGACAGCCCAGAATACAAAGAGGAATTTAACAAGCTCCTCTCAAAATTTAAAGCCGAGTCAGACGAAGAACACGATAAAGTAGTGCAGTGTGGCGGATTGCACGTTATTGGAACTGAGCGGCATGAAGCCCGTCGGATTGATAATCAGTTGCGCGGCCGCTCGGGACGCCAGGGTGATCCGGGCTCATCGCGATTTTATGTAGCACTCAATGACGATCTCATGAGGCTCTTCGGTTCTGACCGCATCGCATTCATCATGGATAAATTCGGCATGGAAGAGGGGCAAGTGATTGAGCATCCTTTGGTATCTCGAGCCATTGAAATAGCACAAAAAAGGGTTGAGCAGCATAATTTTGAGATACGTAAACAGCTCCTGGAATACGATAACGTAATGAATATGCAGCGAGAAGTAATTTACAATCTTCGAAGGAGTATTTTAGAGGGTCAGGATTTAAAATCATATATGTTGGATAATTTAGAAGAGTTAGTGGGGATGTTATTGCAGCGGTATGTCTATACTGAGGCTGATGCTCAAGGTCCGGACAGTGGGGGATTGAAGCGGGAGCTTAAATCGGCGTTTGGTTTGGAGTTTGAGATGTCAGAAGAGCAGATGATTGATATCCCGAAGGAACAGCTTAAAGAAAAAATTCTTGAGAAGCTTATAGGTATATATGAAGAGAAAGAACAATCCATTGGCGTTGATACCATGCGGCATTTAGAAAGAGTAACTACGCTTCAGATTATCGATTCGAAGTGGAAAGACCATTTGTATGCCATGGATAGTTTGCGCGAGGGCATTTCCTTGCGGGCGTATGGTCAGCGAGATCCTCTGATCGAGTATAAGCGAGAAGGATTTTCAATGTTTGAGACCATGTTTGATTCTATCAAAGATGAATCCGTTGAAACCATATTTAAAGTCCAAACAGCGCACAAAGACCGTCTGCGTAGTATTTTTATGTCGGTTCCTCAGCAGCTGGTGCATAATGAATTTTCCAGTTTACAAAATCAGAAGAAGCAGCAACCCGCTGCTCCCGCACCCGTTGCTCCCCCATCGGCAACGAGCCCTTCGCAGCCTACAAATCCTTCAGCAAAGAAGGTTGGTCGTAACGAACCTTGCCCTTGTGGAAGTGGCAAGAAATACAAAAAATGTTGCGGAAAATGACAGACAATCCAAAAGATACATCACAACACATATTGCTATCGTATGTACTCGCAGTCCTTAGCGGTATTCTTTTAGCAGTTCCTTTCTGTAACGGCTCTCTATGGGTGATGAGCTGGTGTGGTTTTGTCCCACTATTTTTTGCCTGGGAAAACAAAACACGCCTGCAGCGTTTTACTATTTCTTACGTAGCTGGTTTTACGTTCTTTAGCTGCGTGCTGTACTGGCTCATTCACGTGACGTTGATAGGTCAAATTATTCTTGTTTGCTATTTGTCATTGTACTTTGGCGTATTCGGTATGTATGCGAATCTTAAAAAGAAAGGCTTTCCGGAATCATTGCTTTTTCTTGTTCCCAGCATATGGGTAGTGCTTGAGTTTTTGCGCAGTATTCTCTTAACTGGTTTTGGCTGGGCATCGATGGGCTACGCCCAATATAAAAATATCTTTATGATTCAGACCGCTGATATCGGCGGGGTGTTTATTGTTTCATTCCTGATCGTTATGGCCAATGTTGCGCTCTTTGTGGTGCTTTCTAGACATAGAAGAAGGGAAGATAGGCTATTGACCGGAATTATTGCTTACGTTTTTATAGTAGTCGCGTGTACCTACGGATGGGTAAGACTCGGGAGTCCCATAGAATCTGAAAGATCCTTAACGCTATCAGTGGTGCAGGGTAATATTCCGCAGGAGGCAAAGTGGGAAGCGAGGGCGCGGTCATATATTTTAGAACAGTATTTATATCTTACACAGGAAGCCGCACGCGATAATCCTGAACTTATCATTTGGCCAGAATCGTCAATTCCGGAGATAGTAGAAGAGGACAGTTTTATTTTTGATGCGATAGCGGATATGGCGCGGGAAATAAGCATTCCTATGTTGGTGGGCGCAATTACCGTTGAGGGGAATGCGTTATACAATAGTGCTCTTTTAATTTCTTCGCAAGGCAGGGTCATAAAAAAATATGATAAGCTTCATCTTGTTCCCTTCGGGGAGTACATACCTTTAAAAAAGCTCTTCGCATTCGTTGCAAATATCGCACCCGCACCGATAGGAGATTTTCAGTTTGGAAGTAACTACAGCGTTTTTTCTTTAGGCGATACCCAAGAAAAGTTTGCGGTTCTCATTTGCTTTGAGGATGTTTTTCCTTATCTTGCCCGAGGGTTTGCTCAAAGAGGAGCGCAAGTCCTCGTGAATATCACAAATGACGCGTGGTTTCGAGAAACAACCGCGCCCTACCAGCATATGCAGGCTTCTGTGTTTAGGGCAATAGAGAACCGAAGGCCTGTGGTGCGCGCAGCCAATACAGGCGTCTCGTGTGCTATTGATGTCTACGGCAGGATTACCTCGCGCGTAACCGATAGTTCTGGCAAGAAGGATATATCTGTCTCAGGATATCAAACAGACACCGTTCATCTAAGCAACGTGAGAACAACGCTCTATACACGATACGGGGATATATTCGTGTTCTGCTGCGGGATTTTTGTTATTATAGGTGTTTTAAAAAAGAGAATATAAGGATTATTGATGATGAAAAAAATCCAGTTAGCCCAACGATCTACCTGGAATTTGTACTCACTTTTCCTTATCGCACTGTTTACTTTTTTAACCGCGTTTCGCTGGCCACTTTTGCCTACCTTTATCGATATCTATTATCACCTTTCAGTGGTGCAAGGATTTAGTGAAGCAGGAGGGTTTGTCGCAGAGGCATTTTGGGAAAGTGCCCCTGTGGGTCGGGCACACGTGTATCCCCCGCTGTTACATTTTTTTATGCTTCTGCTTTATAAAACGGGAGTTTCTTTGATTTCGGTTGCAAAGGTATTCGAACTCATTACGTTTCCATTGTTGTTGGGTGTCATGTGGAAATTTATGCGTGAGTTTTTCAGTGAACGCATTGCGTTCTTTGCTGTACTGCTTGGTTTATCCGCGTACTCACTGTATTTGGCAACCGTTAATTTTATCCCTGTGTCGCTTGCGGTAATCTTTGGACTACTCGCTTTTATCTATCTTGAGAAAAGCAAGCTCGTTGCTGCAGCGATTTTCCTGGGACTTTGTTTTTACGCCCACGGAATGATGCCGTGGATCTTTGTGATAAGCTTAATCATATACGGATTAATGCATCGCTCTTCTTTGAAACGCTGCGTATTCGTCGCTGCGGCAAGCATTATTATCGCCCTTCCTTTGCTCATACACCAGTTTAACGCACGGTGGTTTCTTACTACTGTTCGCGATGTCGAGAGGTTTACTATCGAGATAAACCTATTGTGTTATATCGGAGCATTGCCCGGGATATTTATCGCGCTAAGAAGGAAGGGGCGGTATTTATTTATTCTTGCACTTCTGATTGCGCATGGGCTCCTTTTGCCTTTTGGATACTACTACCGCACGTTTTCAGGGCAGGGTATTATTCCGTTGATTTTTCTTTCAGCGTTAACCGTAGAGCTTGTTTTTGTAAAATTATCTCAGCGGTTAAAAAATACATTTAGTTCGTTTGATATGCGAAAAAGCGAGACGATTGTTTCTTTAAGTTTATTGGTTTCTTTGCTTTTTGTCTCGCCGACCATAGTTATACAAAAAAACCATACATCTTTCGCGTTATTAAATTCAACATATACGAACCTTATTCCGGGGTTAAAAACAGTACAGCGCTCCAATGAGATGACTATGTTCTTTACAAAGTATTTTAATGAAATCAAAACAATTATTCAGGAGAATTCTAAACCAGAAGATATCATCTTTTGCGATAAATCATATGCAGGAGGGTTACTTTCTGTAATTTCAAAACGCGCTACCTCCACGGCTATGATGCAAGAAGTGCGGTCGTTCAGTGAGTATGATCCGATCGAAGCGGCAACGATTATTATATGGATGAAAAATCCCGAAGGCTCGTTTGATCTGGATCTAGCAAAAGTGATTAAGCGATACCGTCTTGTTAAGATTGACGAGACAGAGTTCGCGCATATTTATAAAAACCATTTTGCTAAGGCAAAGAAAATTGTGAAAAAAGCGGCTGTACCGAGCGTCTTTGTGTTTGGCGCGCTATGTTTTTTAATCGGGGCATGCGTACTTGATATCTCTAAAAAGAGTTAAGGATAATGATCAATAAAGACAACCAAGAAGTATCAGAGCGGGTTCACTACGGGTACGTAGCAGCCGGGGTAAGCATTATCGGCAATATTATTCTTTGCGTGATTAAGCTCTGGCTCGGCGTTCTTATCAACAGCATTGCTTTAATTGCTGATGCTCTGCATTCTTTATCCGATACCGTGACGTCGTTTATCGTAATAGCTGGTTTTAAGTTATCTCAAAAGCCGGCAGATGAAGAGCACCCGTTTGGGCACGGAAGAGTAGAGAATGTTGCCACGTTAATAATCTCGATTGCGCTTGTATTCGTAGGCATCGGGATTGCCTATGATGCATTCAAGCGATTTGCCGACCCACCGGTTGTCAAAGGAAATTTCCTTATTGCGATAATAGTGTGCGGTACCATTATTATAAAGGAGTGGATGGCGCGCTTTACTTTGGTGTTAGGAAAAAGAATTAAATCCAGCGTTCTGGTTGCGGATGCCTGGCATCACCGCAGCGACGCGATAAGCAGTGCATTGGTTATTATCGCTATCATTGCCTCGCGCTATGGATATTATTCCGTGGATGCATTTTTAGGAATTGCAGTTGCAGTGATCATTATTATCGTAGCAATTACACTAATAAAGAATGCCTCATCGTATCTTCTCGGCAGGGCGCCGGAAAAAGAATTTATACAAAACATAAAGGAACTCTCGCTCTCTGTCATGGGAGTTAGGGGGGTGCACGATATATTAGTGCATAATTATGGTTATTCGAATATTGTATCTTTGCATATCGAAGTAGAAAAAACACTGGAATTAGCTCAAGCGCATGAAGCAGCAACCTTAGTAGAGAGAAAGATCAGAGATAAATTAAAAGCCTCCGCCGTTGTGCACGTAGATTTGCACAAGGATACATCAAAGAGAACAGGACCGAAAATTAAGAAGATGTTAGATAAAATTATGCGCCTACGTTCGGAGGTGGTTAACTATCACGAAGTCAACTTTACTTCTAAGCAGGGTATTCATACACTCGATTTCCATGTTACTGTTCGCTACGACATGCCGGTAGACGCAGCGCACGAGCTATGTCATTTTTTGACACAAAAAATACAAACGCAGCTAAAGGGATACGCTATCAATATCCATATTGAACCCTGCGATATCAAATGTTCTGTCTGTTCTCAAGAATGCAAAGATTCCGGAGTCCGCCCGAGCACATAAGGCAGAAACGATTAAAAAATTGAAAAAGCCACGGGCGTAAGGTACAATAGTACCCTATTGTTCAAGAGGGAGTATAAAAGAAGCAAGCAGCAAGGAGGTTATTGTGGAACTTAACGTAGTGAAGATAGAAAAGCCGGAAGACGTCAATATAATCATAGGCCAGACGCATTTTATAAAAACTGTCGATGATTTATACGAGGTGTTAATTTCGGCAAGCCCGGGGATTCAATTTGGCCTTAGCTTTTGCGAGGCCTCGGGTGCATGCCTGGTGCGCTCGGAAGGCAACGACGATGAATTAAAAAAAATCGCTGTGGATAATGCACTTGCGTTAGGATGCGGGCATAGTTTTATTGTGGTGCTGCGCAATGCATTTCCTATCAATGTGTTAAATGCGATAAAGAATATTCAGGAAGTCTGCTCTATTTATTGCGCCACGGCAAATCCGCTTGAAATCGTAGTCGCAGAAACAGAGCAAGGAAGAGGCGTTACGGGCGTAATTGATGGGTCTAAGCCTAAGGGGGTTGAAGGGCAAAAAGATATCCAATGGCGCAAAGACCTGCTAAAAAAATTACGATATAAGCTATAATTCTCTTGAATGTGAAGGGTATTTTGACTATAATTTAAGCACATACATATAAAAGATGAATCTTAAGACACTGCGCAAGGCTAACGGACGTTTTTGGGGAAGAACAGGAATCAAATTCAGCTCTTTTATAATTAAGATTTTGCCTGAGCACATGATTTATGGCTTTGCTACTTCATTTGCGAAAGTAGCCTACTATATTGCAGCCAGATACAGGCGAATCTCCTTGCAGAGTTTACGCATTGCCTTCGGAGACGAAAAGAGCAAAGAGGAAATTCAAGGGATTGCCAAGACCTCCATTAGAGAATTCGCTAAAAATTCGCTTGAACTCCTTTATCTTACGGAGCGGCCTGATCTATTGAGGAAAAAAGTCAGAATCAAAGGCGCGCGCCATCTTGATGAAGCGCTTGCAAAAGGAAATGGCGTCATTGGTGTCAGCGCACATTTTGGTAATTTCCCCTTGATAGTGTGCAAATTAAGCCTTGAAGGATATAACGTAAGCGTCATGGCCAGGGCGATGCGCGACGAAAAGGTCGAAGAATTCTTTCGCACCAGAAGAGACAATCTTAACGTCAAGACCATTTATAGCAAGCCACGCAAAAAATGCGTTGATGAAAGCCTGCGTTCTTTGAGAAACAAAGAACTAGTGTTTATTCCTCTGGATCAGAATTTCGGCAGCGGCGGTATCTTTGTGGATTTCTTTGGTAGGCAGGCAGCGACCGCCACCGGACCTGCGGTGTTTGCGCTTCGCACGAAAGCACCGATTCTGCCGATGTTTATTATCCGAGAATCCGATAATGCGCATACCGTGCTTATCGAAGAACCAATATACCTCGACGAAAAAGCGACTGATACGCAGGCAACAATTAGAAAATACATACAGGAAATTACCAAGGTCATCGAACGCTACATTCGAAAATACCCCCAAGAATGGGGATGGGTCCATCGTCGTTGGAAAACAAAACCAAAGCAAACAAATTAAAAAAAGTAGTTGAGAAAGGGGGGCGAGATGACAGAGGATAATAAAGAAAAAAAAGACGTAAAATGTGCATGCGCAAAGCCAGCAACCATGCTGAAAGTTATTCTAGGCCTGGTGCTTATCGTCTTGGGTGCGTTGGCATTTATTAACTGGTGGTGGCATTTTCTCGTCGTCGTAAAGGGATGCCTTGGACCGTTTTTGATCCTCGCAGGCCTTGTTACGTTTGCGATTGCCAAGGAATAACCATAGTTCGCTATTTCCAAGGGTGACTTTGATAAAGCGTAAGCTGTTTTGCTAGAAGGTCACCCTTTATGCTGCTATTTGTTATCCGGCAACAATGATGTTTAATAGGCTATTTCTGCTCAAGAAAAATTATACCAATTGTTGACCGAGGATTTTCAATGAAGTTATTTGTCCTCATTACTTTTTTACTTACCTACGTCTTGATCGTAAGCAGGAGGAAGAATCCTACGCTTATGCCTTATATCGGGATTAGCGTGCTTCTGCTTTTTGGTGCTATAGATTTTAAGCAAGCCCTTGGTTCTATCAATTTTAATGTCTTAGGGGTATTTACCGGCACCATGATTCTTTCAAACTTGTTTATCGAATCAGGAGTGCCTGCCTATTTAGCGGCAAGGTTTGTCGATAAATCCAAAAACGTATGCACGGCGTTATTATCTGTATGCTGCCTATCCGCCTTTATTTCGTCGTTTGCAGATAATGTAGCAACTGTGCTTATTGTTGCTCCGATCGCCTTGGCAATTGCGCGGACACTTTCCTTAAATCCAATACCCTTATTAATAGGTGTAGCACTCTCCAGCAACCTTCAAGGCTGTGCCACTATGATTGGCGATGCCCCCAGTATTATTTTAGCGCTGGAGAGTAAAATGACATTTAATGACTTTTTTTGGATGCAGGGTAAGCCGGGCATATTCTTTGCAGTGGAATTAGGCGCCCTTGCATCGTTTTTTGTCTTATTTTTGTTTTTTAGAAAATACAAAAGCGCTGTTACAAAGTCGTTTTCAATACAACCAAAGACAAAAGTGCCGGCGGTGCTATTGGTATTAATGGTCTTAAGCCTTGCGATTTCATCGTTGTTACCTACAAAACCCCATTATATCCTTGCGTTTATTTGTTTGTTTTGGGCAGCGGTGGGAATCTTTTGGTATTTGGTAGTTAGAAAAGAAAAAATAGCATTTACAAAAATCCTTGACTATAGAACGCTTGTTTTCTTGATAGGTATTTTTATTTTGATTGGCAGCCTTACTCATAATGGTATAATAGACGATATAGCACAGATTATACTTTCCCGTGCCGCAGGTAATGCATTGTTTGCGTTTCTTATGATTGTGTGGTTTTCTGTTTTTGTCTCGGCTTTTGTCGATAACATTCCATATACCATCGCCATGATTCCTGTGGCAAAGATAGTGGCGGGTAGCTTAGGGATTGCTCCGTACCCGCTGCTGTTTGGTCTCTTGATTGGGACGTGCTTAGGAGGAAATATTACCCCGATTGGGGCATCGTGTAATATTGTTGCCGTTGGCTT
>JBHPFN010000039.1:0-17909 GCA_042571725.1 Candidatus Omnitrophota bacterium | reverse complement strand
GCTCCCAACTCTGTTATTCAACAAATAAACGCACCTAAAGAATTTTCCGCATCATATGATGTAAAGAAAGATATAATTGTAAAGGGCGTTAGTTATGTAGCGCTGCCTAAACGAATTCACGTCTGGGCTAAGGGAGAAAAATTCTACCTTCAGCTTTTTCAGCCAGCTCAAGATGAGTGGAAGCTAGTAAAGGAGGTGGTGTATAATACGCAGAAGCTCTGGTTGATTTCAAAGGCAAGGAGCGAACGAGAGAAAGATTTTGTTGTGCGTAGAGATGTTTCCTTAAGCGCAATCGAGAGAGGCTTTTATTTCTGGAGGTTGCCTGACAAGAGATTTCCTGAGCCGCGTCAAGAGCAAATCGCGAATACGTTTTATTATGTATTTACGCTCAATATACCATGGAAGGGTCGTAAGATTATAAAGTATTTTCGCGTCGATGTAGTCGATCAAGTAGTTAAGATGATTCATGCCTCAGTCTATTCAGGAGGATTTGAATCCAAGCTTTATGAAGTAAAGCGCATCGAATGCGAACAGATAGCCTTTGAAGAAGTTCCGGATGGAGTATTTAACTATACTCCTCTTGTTGATGCTCGAGTAGAGAGTTTCCAAGAAGCGGGCAACGACGCGGAAAAGCTGCTCTCTAGATTTTTAGAGATTATTGACTGATGCGCATTCACCGTCAGTCTCCCTGCAACATTCCTGTTGGACATGCCGATTAAAAGCTAGGAATAATGGATAGTTTAACCCAGCGTCAATGGTCGCTTTTAGTCCACTGGCTAATTCTTGTACTTGTTGTAGAAGGCATAATGCTGGTTCTAAGTAGGTCACTATCGTTTATATATTTAATCGTTGCTTGTCTATTTCTCGCTGGGTTTATTTTAAGAGTAGCACATCTGTATCCTGGAAAAGAAGAGCCGCTCATCTTAGATATATCCGCAGTGGTATTTGCTCTTATGTTTGCGTATGTGGCGAGCATGCTTTCCTTATCGAATATGCGTTTTGCGCTTATTTTTTCTTCTTCTTTAATTATTTTACCTCACATCGTCTATATCCTTGGGAGTAAAAATCCCTGATTTTAATCTTGCCAAACTGCTTAAAAATTGTTAAAGTGTTTGATGCCCAAACCAATAACACAATCCAAATCTTCTTATTATGAAAGTACATTTTTTAGGAACCAACGGCTGGTTTGATACTAGCACTGGCAATACCATTTGCACGTTGATCGAGACAGACTCTTGTTATATCATTCTCGATGCGGGCAACGGGATGTATAAAGCTCAAGGGCTTATTAAAAAAAATAAGCCGACATATCTTTTTTTAAGCCATTTTCATCTTGATCACATCATAGGGCTGCATCTTTTAGTTGCATTTAATTTTAAAAAAGGATTGAGGATTTACGGCCAAAAAGGGACGCGGAGCGTAGTACGTCAAATCACCAATAGTATTTACACTGCTTCCATAAAAAAACTTCGCTATAAAGTATCCATTCACGAGCTTTCCGAGGGGACGCATAGGGTTCCTTTTGAGGTAACGTGTAAATCCCTTGTGCATGTTTCAAAATGTTTGGGATTTCGATTCAAGCTTGAAGATAAA
Organism: Candidatus Omnitrophota bacterium; assembly: GCA_042571725.1. GTDB lineage: Bacteria > Omnitrophota > Gorgyraeia > VGKH01 > JBHPFN01 > JBHPFN01. The sequence goes on along the minus strand of JBHPFN010000039.1, from coordinate 16,316 downwards.
ATTATTGCGTATTGTACTGATACAGGATTCTGTGATAATGCAGTTGCGCTGGCAAAACACGCAGATCTTCTAATAACCGAGTGTGCATTTTTGCCCGGACAAAGCAGTAAGGGCTGGCCACACCTTAATCCTGCAAGTGCCGCGCGGATTGCAAAAAAAGCCAATGCAAAAAGATTGCTACTTACACATTTCGACGCATGGGCCTATCGGACGTTACAGCAGCGAAGAGACGCGCAAAGGCATGCTTGTAAGATTTTTCAAAAAACCTCAGTGGCATTTGATAACCAGTGTATTAGCGTATGAATCAAAAATACAGAAAAATGATTAATGGCATGAAGGCCAAGCGTACCGGTGCTTCATCGAGCGCTGAGCCATGGCATCTCTACATTGCAAAATGCAAGGATGGGTCTCTATATACAGGAATAACTAAAGATGTAGAGCGGCGCGTCAAGATGCACAATAGCGGTAAAGCAGCTTACTATACGAGCATGAGGAGACCGGTGAAGCTTTGTTATCAAGAAGAATGCGTCGATCGATCGAGTGCCTTGATTCGAGAGTGTGAGATTAAGACATTCCCGCGTGAAAAAAAATTAGCTTTAGTGAACAGCAAAAGAAAGAAAAGAAAAAAAGGAAAACGATGAGTGATTTTATTTCTGTTGGAGTTGCAGCAGCTAAAGAGGCAGGGGACTTCTTACTGGAAAATTTCGGTAAGATCAGCCAGATAGAAAGCAAGGGAGATAGATCTTTGGCCACCAATGTAGACAAGGGAGCGGAAAAGATTATTGTAGATACGATTCAAGGCGCTTTTCCCAGCCACGGGATTGTGGCAGAAGAGAGCGGTGTGGTTCGGGAGAAACAAGAATATCTCTGGATTATTGATCCCTTGGATGGCACACACAATTTTATTCGCGATATTAATATTTTCGGTGTTTGCATCGGTTTATTGCGCAACAGAGAGTTTATCGGTGGCATTATCTATATGCCAGTAGATCGCGAGCTCTACGTTGCAGAAAAAGGAGGCGGTGCGTTTAAAAACGACAAGAAGATTACCGTTTCCCCCAGAGAAGATTTAAGTGAGTGCTCTTTATCGTTTGATTCAAGCATTAGCAAAAATGCTGATGTGATGTCACAGGTTTTGCACGATGTAGCGCTACACTCATTTAATGTTAGAATGTTTGGTTCCTCAGCCCGTATCTTAAGCTATATTGCGGAGGGGAAGCTTGATGCTACAATTGAATTTCATGATCTCCCCTGGGATTTTGCAGGAAGTGTTTGCATTATAAGGGAAGCAGGCGGAGAGATTACCGGCCTTATGGGAGAGTCGTTAACATATAAGTCAGTAGGTTATATTGCTTCTAACGGACGAATTCACGGAAAGTTAAAAAATATCGTATCGCAACACCATATAATAGGAAGGGAGAAAGAATGAGCAGGAGAATTTTTGCATGTTTGGTAATTTTGGCAGTTCTTTGTTTCATACAGGCGCAAGGAATCTTGGCTGATGAGGTATTTTTAAAAAATACCGATAGGATAAGCGGCGTTATAACTGAAGGTGACGGCGTACTTTTTGTAGAAACAGAGGCTATGGGAACTGTCCCTGTCAAAAAAGAGTTTATCGATCGCGTGGTAACTGATGCCGAGCTTAAGGAGCAACCTGAAATACAGGTTGCTGAAGAAGAAGCACCGGCAGTTGAATGGACGAAAGAGATTTCAGTCGGATATGATAAAACAAGCGGTAATACCCAGAAGAGTTCTCTTTCTACGGCACTTGTCTTGAAGAGGAAAACCGAAGATGATGAATTTGATTTTAAGGGTGATACTTATTATTCCGAATCAAATAACAAGATGGATGCGCAAAAATGGAACCTTATGACCCGCTATGCCCTTAGTTTTTGGGAGAAGGACTGGTTTAATTTTTATAAAGTTGATGTTAACCATGATCGATTTGCAAATATTGACTATCGTATCGTTCCTTCCGCCGGCATCGGCTACTGGTTTTTTGATAACGATGATGAAAAGCTAATGGTGGAATTAGGTGCTGGTGTTCAGTATACGAATTACAACGACGGCACCTCGGATGAGACAGAGCCAGTTTTAATTCCCCGAGCATACGGGGAAAAGCGCATATTTAAAAATGCACGAATCTCCGAAGATATAACACTGTATCCTTCTCTACAGGACGCAGGAGATTACCGGTTGCATTCAGAGACAGCCTTAACGAATCCTATTAACGATGAATTATCATTGAAATTGAGTTGGATCAATGATTATGATTCTAATCCTGCAGCGGGGATCAAGGATCACGACATGAGCCTTATTACATCGTTGGTATACTCTTTTTAATAGATTGTAGTTGTTTAGCTGATTAAAGAATATTCAGGAAAGAATCTTATGAAGTTTTTTCAAACGATTCGTTGCTTTGTGGCAGTTTCTATCTGCGTGGGGATTTTTTCTTTGTTGACAGTCAATACCGGAGTAGCCCAAGAGGAAATCGCAGAGCAAGACAATAATTCTCTACTTGTTTATGTAAAGCAGGCAGAGCTTTTTTCAAAAGAACAACATTCTTTTCTCAAAAGATCAATCGATCAAGCTACCTTTATGATTGAAAATAGGAGTGATGATTTTATTGTCATACGAAATTTTTCAATCGTAGATCAGCTGCCAGATATCCAGCGCTGGTACGGATCCCAGTATGGATCAGCATATTATAGTCCGCTAGAAGATGTTTGGATCTATAACGAAGTCAACCAGCAGCTTTCGGAACCGCTCTTTGCCTTCGGAGTAATTCCGCCCCGCAAAGCACTTGAAATTAGTCGTTGGTTTCTCGTAAAGGGCGGTTCGATACAATGCGCAATTGATTTTCAGCGTTTATCTAAGGCAGAGGCAGGGACGTATTTATACGTCAATCTTTATGACAAAAGTGCCTTTAGTCCGAAACGGATTTTTCAGAGGGCAGAAAGCGAAGAAAACATTGACGCATTATTAAAAAGCTTTGATAACGTTGATTGGCGCCATGTAATCGCTCCGGCCATTAGAGAGGTTCTCATTCAAAGCCTTGAGGTTTCGTGTCAGATTCCTATTCAAGAGCTTGAGGTGAATCTTGAGAAAGTCAAAGAGGAGATAGGCGATTGGATTTTGGATTCAATATTTTTGAGAAGCCTTAATCTTTGGGTTGTTGAAACAGTGGCCGCAAACTACATGATAGTTGATGATAAGGCAATAGAATTACCCGGTATTAGCTTGTTGGCTTTTATTCTTATTGAATCACAAGCAGGAGGAGTCGAGACAATTCTACCATTGACAGGGTACGAGCAGTTTAATCCGGAAAAACCCTCAATTAAAGGGGCGGGTTATTTCAATCCAGGGATAACTATTTTGCCCCGAGAAAAGATTTTTCCTTTATTGCAGGCTGTGAAAGACAATGGGCATAAAGTTACGGCATTTGCATATGATTCTAACGGGTTGGGAGAACGGTACTACCTTCTTGTGGGTGAATTCGACGAAAAAGTTCGTCGAGAAGTTGCGCAACAAAGTTATTTGGCAACTGAGGAATAGTTAAACACTTTTATGGTTTTCTGATTTTTTTCTTGCAAAAGAATGAAATCTTGTTAAGATAAACCCAGGATTTTGGAGATATTTCAAATGAAATTAAAAGACAAAGTTGCCCTTATCACGGGTTCAGCGCGCGGTATAGGAAAAGAGATAGCCAGTCAATTCGCAAAAGAAGGGGCGGCGGTTATTATAAGCGATATTAACGCTGAAATGGCCGCAGAAACGAGCAAGGAATTGGCTTCCAGCGGTGCGGCAACAGATAGTTTTGCAGTTGATGTGACAAAATTATCAAGCGTTGAAGAAATGATAAACAAAATCCTTGACAAATTTAAGAGGATTGATATATTAGTCAATAACGCAGGCATCACCAAGGACAATCTCTTGCTGAGGATGAAGGAAGAGGATTGGGATGCAGTACTCGCCGTAAACTTAAAGGGAGTTTTTAACTGCACCAAAGCAGTATCAAGAGTGATGCTGAAACAGCAACAAGGTAAGATTGTTAACATCGCTTCGATCATTGGCATAATGGGTAATCCTGGTCAGGCAAATTACGCCGCAAGCAAAGCCGGCATTATCGGGTTTACAAAATCCATTGCGAAAGAGCTCGCCTCGCGTAATATTTCGGTAAACGCAATTGCCCCGGGATATATCCAGACAGAAATGACCAAAAAGCTTACAGACGAACAGAGGAATAAAATGCTTACCTGGATTCCGCTGGCTCGGCTGGGAAATCCCTCGGATGTTGCAGGAGCGAGCGTTTTTTTAGCTTCATCCGATTCTGATTATATAACAGGACAGACAATCGTTGTAGATGGCGGGATGGCGATGTAATCCCGAAAACAGTGTTTAAAGAAGGACTCAAAGGAGGGGGAATACATGGCAGTGCAAGAAAAGATTAAATCAATCATCGCAGAACAACTTGGAGTAAAACCGGAAGAAGTGACGGAACAAGCTTCTTTTATTGATGATCTCGGTGCAGACTCGCTAGATACCGTAGAGTTGGTAATGGCATTGGAAGAAGAGTTTAGTATTGAGATTCCGGATGAAGATGCCGAGAAAATGACTACTGTTGGCGATGCAATCAAATATATCGAGTCAAAAAGCCAAGAAGCCAATAAATAAGACGCGTGAGTGTTAAAGTAGATAGATACCATAGCCCCGACTTTCTTCGTCGGGGTTACTGTTTTAAGATGCTATGAGAAAAAGGATAGTGATTACCGGATTAGGTGTTATGGCCCCTGAGGGACTTTCAGTTGCTCAATTTTGGAAGTCATTGCTTGAGGGAAACAGCGGCATAGGTAATATTACGCAGTTTGATGCTAGCCTGTTTGATTGTCATATCGCTGGAGAAATAAAAGATTATGATCCTATTCAGCACTTTAATACAAAAGAGGCGCGGCACCTAGAGCGCTTTGTGCAGTTTGCTGTAGTTGCAGCTAGAGAGGCGGTTGCAGATGCCCAGCTCAACCTGGAGACGGAAGAGCTCGATAGGATTGGAGTTATTGTTGGCTCTGGCATTGGCAGTCTGCAGACTATGGAGAGGGAGCATAACATATTTTTAGCCAAAGGCCCAAAGAAGATGTCTCCGTTTCTTATACCCCGGCTCATCGTTAATGAAGCAGCGGGACAAGTTTCGATTGACTTAGGTGTTAAGGGTCCCAATACATGCGTGACCACTGCCTGCGCGTCAGGAACTCATGCAATCGGAGATGCCTTTCGGCTCCTGCAGCATGATGATGCTGATGTGATGATCGCAGGCGGAACCGAAAGCTGCATTACAACCTTAGGGGTTGGCGGATTTTGTGCTCTTAAGGCACTTTCAAGAAGAAGCGATGATCCCAAGAAGGCTTCTCGACCTTTTGAGCGTGATAGGGATGGCTTTGTTATGTCTGAAGGCTCAGGTATTGTAGTGATAGAATCATTGGATCACGCTAAAAAGAGGAATGCTCGGATTTACGCAGAGATTGCCGGTTATGGCTTATCCGGCGACGCGTATCATATAACAGCTCCAGATCCTGTCGGACACGGTGCATCACTGGCAATGGAGATGGCGGTGAGGAATTCAGGGCTTCAGCCTGAAGATGTAGACTATATTAATGCGCACGGCACCTCAACTCTACTCAATGATAAGATAGAGACATTGGCTATAAAAAATACTTTTAAAGAACATGCCAAGAAATTAGCGGTCAGCTCCACAAAATCAGTTACCGGACATTTATTGGGGGCGGCCGGAGGAGTTGAATTTATTGCCTGTACGTTAGCAATCCGGGATGATGTGATCCCGCCTACGATAAATTATGAGAATCCTGATCCGTTGTGCGACCTCGATTATGTTCCCAATGCACCCCGCAAGCAAAAATTAGAAGTAGCAATGTCGAATTCTTTAGGTTTTGGCGGACATAATGCTACTCTCATCATTAAGAAGTTTACTGAATAGAATTTAATAAAGATATGGGACTAACGATTACAGAGAAGATATTGCTCGCTCACACAAGAGGTGTTTCTTCGAAGAAGATGCATCCTGGAGAGTTTATTTTAGCAGATGTCGATTTTACCCTAGGAAATGACATCACTGCACCACTGGCGATCCAGGAATTTAAGAAGTTAAAAATTAAAAAGGTATTTAACAAAAATAGAATTGCGCTTATTCCTGATCATTTCCTACCGGCCAGAGATTTTGTAAGCGCCAACGCAGGTAGATGCTTAAAGGATTTTGCTCAAGAACAAAATATAAAACATTACTACGAAATCGGACGCATGGGAATCGAGCATGCGCTTCTTCCTGAGCTAGGATTAATTAAGCCAGGAGAATTAATTGTCGGTGCAGATTCACATACGTGTACCTATGGTGCTTTAGGCGCATTTTCAACCGGAGTCGGCTCTACCGATTTAGCAGCGAGCTGGGCATTGGGTAAGTGTTGGTTTAAGGTGCCAGAGACAATTCAATTCGTATACGAGGGCACGCGTAATCGATGGGTTACAGGTAAAGATTTGATTCTCTATACCATAGGCGATATCGGCGTAGATGGTGCACGATATAAGGCAATGGAATTCACCGGTAGCGTCATTCGTAGCTTGCCCGTGGATGATCGATTTACTATCTGCAACATGGCTATCGAGGCAGGGGGAAAATCGGGTATCATTGAACCTGACAATGTAACGTTTGAATACTTAAGAGAAGTTTTACCTAATTTCTCTGCTCTAGCGTGGAAGAAGAAGGCGAAGGCCTGGAGCAATTTAAGGAGTGACAAAGACGCGCGATATTCTGAGATTAAAAAATATAACGTAAGCAAATGGGAGCCAGTAGTATCCTGCCCGCATCTGCCTAGCAACACCAAACCAGTAGGAGCATTAAAGAATGTGAAGTTAGACCAGGTGGTTATTGGCTCATGCACCAATGGTCACTTTAGTGATTTACGGATTGCTGCGAACATTTTAAGAAAAAGAAGAATTCATCCCAAGCTTCGCCTTATTGTGATTCCGGCAACTCAAAAAATTTATCTGCAGGCTGCAAAGGAAGGCTTAGCTGAAATATTCGTTAAGGCAGGCGGGGTATTCTCAACGCCAACCTGTGGCCCTTGCCTTGGTGGTCATTGCGGAGTATTAACCAAGGGTGAAGTCGCGCTCGCGACGACTAATAGAAATTTCATTGGTCGCATGGGCGATCCGGGAAGTTTTGTGTATTTATCTAACCCAGCAGTTGCGGCAGCTTCCGCAATAAAGGGAAGGATTGCGCATCCAGAGGAAGTAGTATGATCTTAAAAGGAAGAGCATATATGTTTGGCGACGATATCAATACCGACGATATTATCGCAGCGCAGTATCTTAATCTTACCGATGGTAAAGCTCTGGGAAAATACTGCATGGAGAATATCGATAAAGATTTTATTAAGAAAATCAAAAAATCTGATATAATTGTTGCGGGAAAAAACTTCGGATGCGGTTCTTCACGTGAACACGCAGCCCGTGCGATAAAAGGAGCAGGTATTTCATGTGTCATCGCACAAAGTTTTGCACGGATATTCTTTAGAAACGCAATAAATACTGGTCTTCCTATATTAGAATTACCCAAGGCACGTTCTGTAAAGACAGGCGATGTGTTGGAAGTACATTTACAAAAAGGGCTGATTAAAAATCTTTCGCAGCATAAGACGTATGTATCTAAGCATTTTCCTGAATTTATGCAGGAGCTCATTAAGGCAGGCGGTTTGATGCAGTGGGTAAAGAAAAATAAAGGGAAAAGATGAAAAAATATAACATAGCAGTTATTCCTGGAGATGGAACAGGACCAGAAGTTGTTCGCGAAGGACTTAAGGTGCTTGAGGCGATAGCCGAAAAGACAGGCTTTAAGTACGAAACGCAAGAGTATGATTTTGGCGGAGATCGATACCTTAAGACCGGCGAAGTTTTACCGGATTCTACCATCGATGAGCTAAAAAAGATGTCAGCAATCTTTTTAGGCGCAGTAGGGCATCCGGATGTAAAACCCGGAATTCTCGAGAAGGGTTTGCTTCTACAATTACGCTTTAGTTTGGATCAATATATTAATCTAAGGCCGGTAAAATTATATAACGCCGCATTCTGCCCTGTAAAAGATAAGGGGCCTGAGGATATTGATTTTGTGGTAGTCAGAGAGAATTCAGAAGGTCTTTATAAAGGAATGGGAGAATTTCAGAAAAAAGACACCAAGGACGAGATCGCAATCCAGGTGTCTCATAATACAAGAAAGGGAGTTGAGCGTTGCATTCGTTACGCCTTTGAGTATGCGCGCAAGCGCAATAAAAGGAAGCAGGTAACGTTGTGCGGAAAGACTAACGTGCTTACCTTTGCCTGGGATTTATGGGAGCGGACATTCTACGCTGTTGCAAAAGAATATCCTGATATAAAAACAGATTACGCCCATGTTGATGCAACCTGTATGTGGATGGTAAAAAATCCTGAATGGTTTGATGTAATAGTAACGGATAATATGTTCGGCGATATCATTACTGATTTAGGGGCAATGGTACAGGGAGGAATGGGTATAGCAGCAGGCGGGAATATTAATCCCGAGGGAGTTTCCATGTTTGAACCTATTGGCGGTTCTGCTCCTAAATATACAGGGAAAGATGTGATTAATCCCCTGGCTGCGATCTGCGCACTAGCAATGCTACTTGAGATTATTGGCGAAGAAAAAGCTGCGCAGCAAGTTGAAGCAGCGGCCATCAAAGTGGTGCAGACAAAATTAAAGAGTTTAGGTGCAGGCAAGATGGGTTTTTCTACAAGTCAAGTCGGAGATTTAGTGGTTAAGAATTTATAACAAGGAGGAAAATTCTATGACGAGCGAGAAAAAAAGCCTTGGTACTACGGAACTCGGTTTACAGCCAAATGCCGCTGCATTACTTAGTTATCTTCTTTGGTTTATTACCGGGATTATCTTTATTGTACTTGAGAGAAAAAATAAATTCGTTCGGTTTCATGCGCTGCAGTCGATTATTGTGTTTGGGTTTCTATTTGGATTAGGGATAATCTTGCCGTTTATTCCATTAATGGGGTGGTTTTTAATACCGATAGTATGGATTACCAGTTTAATACTTTGGGTGATTCTTATGGTAAAGGCGTATCAGGGAGAGCTGTTTAAACTTCCCGTTGTAGGAGACATCGCAGAAAAAAGTTCTTAACAGGTTGGTTGATTATGAAAAAATATAACGTTGCAGTCGTGGGGGTGGGCGCTGTGGGAGAAGAGATGTTGCGAGTTCTCGCGCAGCGAAATTTTCCCATTAAAGAATTACGCGTGTTCGCACGAAGTGCCCGTGATATCACTGTTGACGATCAAGTCTATTCGGTGCAACAGATAAACAGCGATGGTTTTGACGGTATCGATATCGCCCTATTTGCAGGGACGGAAGGCGAAAAAGGCGCGGCAGTTACCTTTGCGCCTGATGCAGTAAGAAGCGGGGCGGTGGTTATTGACAATGGCGCTGATTTTAGAATGAAGCCCGATGTGCCTTTAGTGGTGCCGGAGGCAAATCCTCAAGATGCAAAAAAGCACAAGGGTATTATTGCCAATCCTAACTGCTCGACTATCCAGATGATTGTAGCGATTAATCCTATTTACAAACAATCAGGAATTAGTCGGATTATTGTCAGTAGCTACCAGGCTGCATCCGGTGCTGGAAGGGGTGCGGTAAAGCAGCTACACGATGAGTGTAGGGCATGGGCTCAAAACGAACCGATAGCTTCGCCTACGAGCCTGTCGCAGAACATCGCGTTTAATATAATTCCGCACATTGGAGGATTTAGCGAAGATGATTACACCTCTGAAGAGTGGAAGATGGTCAAGGAGACCCATAAAATTATGCACGATGATAAAATAAAAATCTCTGCGACTACGGTAAGAGTTCCGGTTAAAACCGGTCACTGCGAAGCGGTGTATCTTGAAACTGACAAACCAATTACTCCTGAAGAAGTAAAGAAGGTTTTATCAAGCGCTCCGGGGATTGGAGTGGTTGACAATATCAAAAACAATGTTTATCCAATGCCTATTGATTGCGAAGGCAAAGATGAGGTATTTGTTGGCCGTATCCGACGAGATCCTTTCGTAAAGAATGGCCTCTGGCTTTGGGTTGTCTCTGATAATCTTCGTAAAGGCGCTGCTTTAAACGCCATCCAGATTGCTGAAGAGGTAATCAAATAACAATCCGCGAATAACTATTCATCACTCGGATGCGAAATATTAAGATTACAATTCAATATCAGGGTACGCAGTATAACGGTTGGCAAACTCAGAGAAAATCTCCTAAGATTAAGACTATCCAATCCGTCATTGAGAAAGCCTTGTTTAGAATTACGCATGAGAAAGTAAGCCTTATTGGTTCTGGAAGGACAGATAGCGGTGCACATGCCCTGGGGCAGGTGGCAAATTTTAAAACAAATTCACCTATGTCCTTGGGGTATTTAATGCGCGCTTTAAATGCCATTTTGCCTGAAGATATCGCCATACGTAGAATCCAAGAAGTCGATTTAGATTTTCATGCGCGTTTTGATGCTCAGTCAAAGATATATCGCTATTGCGTACTCAATGGCCTTGAAAAATCGGTGTTTAACAGAGATTACTATTATAAGTGTCTATATACATTAGATTTAGATTTGATGCGTAAAGAAGCACAAGCGTTAATCGGAAAACGCGATTTTAAGAGTTTTCAAGCTGCGGATAAAAAAGAGCATAGTTCCGTAAGATCAATAAAAATCCTTACTATCGCAAAAAAAGGAAATTTTATCAATTTCGATATTGAAGCTGAGGGGTTTTTATATAAGATGGTAAGGAATATAGTGGGAACTTTGCTTGATATCGGCAGGGGAAGGCTAGAAAAAGGCAGCATGAAGAGGATTCTGAACCGGAAAAACCGTAAGTTTGCCGGCTCAACAGTTCCGGCAAAAGGCTTGACCCTTCTGAAAGTTAAGTATTGACAAACAGATAAAAAAATGTTATAAAGTAAACTCTATCCGTTATTCCTGGTTACTTTTACGAGGACAATAAATAGTAGGCTTAAAGAGATGAAGAAAACATACGTTGCTAAAGAAAAAGATATAAAACCTAAGTGGTATGTAGTAGATGCCTCAGATAAGATTCTGGGCAGACTTGCTGCAAAAGTTGCAGTTTTACTACGCGGGAAACACAAGCCCATTTTTACCCCGCATATAGATACCGGTGATTTTGTGGTAGTCACCAACGCAGCACGGGTACGGGTTACAGGGCGCAAGCTTAAAGAAAAAGTCTATAAGCACTATTCTGGTTATCAAAGCGGCTTGAAAGTGAGACCTTTAGAGACGATGCTTAAGAAAAAACCGGTAAGGGTGATATATCTAGCGGTTAAGCGGATGTTGCCAAAGAATCACCTCGGTAAAAAGGTTTTTAGCAAGTTAAAGGTGTATGCGGGAGAAGATCATCCTCACAAGGCGCAGAATCCTCAGAAATTGGAGGTTTAATTAATGGTAGAGCAAACAACATATATTGCTACAGGAAGAAGAAAAGAATCTATTGCGCGCGTACGTATGTCTTCTGGTAAAGGAGATTTTACTGTAAACGGACGCAGCCTGGAAAACTATTTCCATAGGGAAACCGATAGGATTCAAATTCTTCAACCCTTAGTACTTACCGCTAATCAGGAGAAGTTTAACGTCTTTGCCAGGGTTAATGGCGGCGGCATATCGGGTCAAGCTGGTGCTTTAAGACATGGAATTGCACGTGCGCTCGTGCGTGCTGATGAGGGACTTCATTCTGTACTGAAAAAAGAAGGGTACTTAAGACGTGATCCTCGTATGAAGGAGCGCAAGAAGTTCGGCCAAAAGGGGGCGCGGAAAAAATTCCAATGGACTAAACGATAAAAACCTATTGATAGTATTGTACAGCTGTTCTTAAAGCGCCAAATAAGCTTGGCGCTTTTTAATTTTAACGAGCTATTCTCGACGAAAAAAGTGTTGACCTCGGCGGGAAATATGTTATGATTATTGATATAGATAAATACTACGTCGGCAGAAACATTATTTTTCTTGCGTTTCTGGAGACATTCTAATTTAAAAAAAGGTGGTTGTTATGATACGGGTTGGCATCATTGGGGCGACAGGATATACAGGTGAAAAATTAATAGAAATCTTGGTGGGTCATCCACAGGTCCGCATTAGCTATTTGTCTGGAAAGATTGACAAGAAAGAGAATATCACACATCTCTTTCCAAAATTGTCTGGCAAGCTGAGTCTTGACTGCGATAATTATGATGCAGCTAAGTCAAAGACGTCTGCAGATGTGTTCTTTTTAGCTGTTCCGCATACCGTGGCAATGCATATTGCTCCAGACTTGCTAAAGGCAGGTAAAATCGTCATTGATTTAAGCGCTGATTACCGCTTTAAAGACGCAGAGACCTACAAAACATGGTACAAAGTGGCACATGCCGATAAGGCCAATTTAAAACAGGCGGTATACGGCTTGCCAGAATTTCATCGTCAGGACATAAAGACCGCAAAACTTATTGCAAATCCTGGTTGCTATCCTACGGCAGCGCTTCTGTCATTAGCACCGATTGTTGTCTCAGGTTCAATCGATCTTAGCTCAATCATTATTGATGCAAAATCCGGATTGACCGGTGCGGGCAGAAAAGCTGCGCTGGATTTCTTTTTCTCCGAGGTAAACGAAAATCTCAAGGCGTATAAAGTAAATAGTCACCAGCATATGCCTGAGATTGAACAGAAGATTTCTTCGCTGGCGCAAAAAACAATCAAGGTAAATTTTATACCGCATCTTATTCCTATGAACCGGGGTATACTTGAAACAATTTACCTTAAGGTAAAAAAGAAAATCGACGAGAAAGACATCCACCAGATTTACAAACGGTTTTACAAGATTGAACCTTTTGTAAGGGTTGTTAAGCAGGGAATGCTGCCGCAGATAAAAGATGTAATCGATACAAATTTCTGTGATATTGGAGTGCACTATTCCAAGGAAAAAAAACTCCTGGTGGTGGTTGCGGCGATTGATAATTTGATGAAGGGCGCAGCCGGACAAGCGGTGCAGAATATGAATATAATCTTAAAATGCAAGGAGGATACAGGGTTGCTATGAAGACTATCCAAGGTGGCGTAACTGCTCCGTTTGGCTTTACCGCCAATGGTATCGCAAGCGGTATTAAGAAATCGGGCAAAAAGGATTTGGCGCTGATTTATTCTCAAACTCCGGCGGTGGCGGTCGGCATGTTTACCACGAATATATTTAAAGCAGCGCATATTGTTTTTGATAAGAAGCAGCTTAAAAACGGCCGCGCCCAAGCCGTTATCGTCAACAGCGGTAATGCAAATTGTGTCCAGGGTAAAGATGGTTTAATCACGGCGCAAAAAATGGCACGTTGCACTTCACAGACGCTGGGAATTAACGAAACAGATGTGCTTGTTGCTTCTACCGGCATCATTGATCAAAAGCTTCCTGTTGAGAAGGTTGAGCGATCAGTCCCTCTTATGGTTAAAAATTTATCCAAGCTGCAGGGATTCGCAGCTGCTCAGGCGATTATGACCACCGATACTAAGCCGAAGCAAATTGCGGTAACAATGAAGATGGGCGGTAGCACCGTTACTATTGGGGCCATGGCAAAGGGTGCGGGGATGATTTTTCCTCATTTAAGTTTTTCAGGAAAAAAGCATGCCACTATGCTTGCTTTTATCACCACCGATGCGGTGATTGAGCATAGGGCATTGAGAAAAGCATTGAAACTCGCTGTTGACCAGTCGTTTAATTGTATTACTGTCGATGGTCAAGAAAGCACTAATGATTCTGTTTTTGTTTTAGCGAATGGCTTAAGCGGAAATAGATGTATAGAATTAAACAGTAAAGATTTTAAGTTGTTTTGTACTGCGATTGACTATGTGTGTCTGGAATTAGCAAAGATGATTATTGCAGATGCTGAGGGAGCAAATAAGGTGATCAAGATTACCGTTAAGCATGCTAAGACTAAGGAAGATGCAAAGAGGGTTGCTAATAGCGTTGCCAATTCCATTCTTTTAAAGGCCGCAGTATTTGGCGGCAATCAAAACAACGGGCGAATAATGGCAGCGATGGGTTCATCCGGGGCTCAATTCAACCAGTCAAAAGTAGAGATTGTGCCTGATTCATTCAGGAAAAAAGATATACAGATAACGATTGATTTAAAAATGGGAGACTACGCGACCACGGTATATACTTCGGATTTGTCCGTTAACTATATAAGGATAAACGCAGGATACAATTGATTTTTAGAAAGGTAAGAACGCATGGACGCGATTATTAAAAAAGCCGATGTGTTGATAGAGGCACTGCCCTATATACGGGCCTTTAGAAAAAAGACCATTGTTATAAAATACGGCGGGAGCATCTTAGGTGAAGATTCGATTAGAAAAGGCGTATTGGAGGATATTGTATTTTTGCATTTTATCGGCTTGCGTCCTGTGTTGGTTCACGGTGGTGGACCCAACATTAGCGAGCGCATGAAAACCGTTGGTAAAAAAAGTGAATTTCATGAAGGAATGCGTGTTACCGATGCAGATACGCTTGCTATCGTTGATGAAGAGTTAAAAAAGCTCAATAGTTTGCTCGTTAGTGAAATTAAAGGTTTGCACGCTCACGCCTCTGGCTTAAGCGGTGAAAAGAGAAATCTGATTACGGTAAAGCGGAAAAAAGGCAAACGAGACCTCGGGTTTGTAGGCGATATTCAAGAGATTAAATTTTCTTCGATTAAGCGGGTTACCGCGCGGGATTGCATCCCGGTAATCTGCCCAATGGGTATCGGAGATGACGGTTTGATGTATAACATCAATGCTGATGATGTTGCCTCAGCTATCGCGGTTGGGCTTAAGGCTGAGAAATTTGTGTTGCTTACCAATGTTAAAGGAATTATGCGTAATCCGCATGACCCCGAATCGCTGCTTTCGACCTTAAAAGTAGATGACGCTAAGGCCTTGATTAAAGAAGGCGTCATTCAAGAAGGGATGATTCCTAAGGTGCAGGCGTGCATTAAGACTGAAGATGGCGGGGTGAACAAGACCCATATTATTGATGCACGGATACCGCATGCATTGTTGTTAGAGATTTTTACGGACAAAGGTATCGGAACAGAAATTTTAACGTAAGAGATTATGAAAGCGCAAGAGGTTTTTCAGGCATATAGCGAATATATTTTAAACACCTATACCCGTTCTCCTTTAATTTTTGTTAAGGGCAAGGGAATGAAGCTTATTGATATTCATAATAAGGAATATCTTGATTTCTTTCCCGGTTGGGGTGTGAGTAATCTAGGCCACTGTCATCCTAAGGTTATGGCTGCGGTGCGTGATCAGGTCAGTAAGCTGATACATATCCCGAATAACTTGTATCATATGCCGCAGGCAAAATTGGCCAAAGAGATTATCTATTGGTCCTTTAAGGGAAAGGTGTTCTTTGGCAATTCCGGAACCGAGGCTAATGAAGGAGCGATAAAATTCGCACGCGCCTACGGCAAGGGGAAGCGATTCGAAATTATCAGCTTTAAAAATTCTTTTCACGGCAGGACCTTGGCTTCGCTTGCTGCTACCGGACAGCAGAAGTATCAAAACGGATTTTCTCCTATACCTGAGGGTTTTAAGATCGTCGAATTTAACAATATTGAGAGCGTAAAGAGCGCACTATCTGAAAAGACGGTTGCGGTAATGATTGAGTTGATTCAAGGCGAAGGTGGGATCAATGTTGCCGATAAGGAATTCGTCATGCAGCTGCAGCAGCTCTGCAAGGCAAAAGATCTCTTGTTGATTGTCGATGAAGTACAGACCGGAATGGGTAGGACGGGTAAGATGTTTTGTTATCAACACTATGACATCACCCCTGATATTATGACACTGGCAAAATCTATTGCCGGAGGTCTTCCCATGGGAGTTATGGTGGTGCAGGAGCGAATAACCGAAACCTTTAAACCAGGCATGCATGCATCAACCTTTGGCGGTAGTCCGTTGGCCTGTAAGGCAGCGCTGGCGATGTTTACAGCAATACAAAAAGAAAAGCTTCTGAAGAATGCTCAGGTAATGAGCGCATACCTTTTTGAGAAGCTCAACGCATTGAAGCTGAAGCATCCTAGGATTGCTGAAGTCCGAGGAGTCGGACTCATGGTGGGCATTGAGCTTAATTTCGAAGGCAAGTCAGTGGTCGAGAAATGCCTTAAAAACGGATTGATTATCAATTGCACTCATGAGAAAGTGTTGCGCATGATGCCGGCTCTTCAGGTAACGAAGGC
>JBHPFN010000038.1:0-18633 GCA_042571725.1 Candidatus Omnitrophota bacterium | reverse complement strand
GAAGGCAATTACCACCTTCAACCAGGCTCTCCCTGCATTGACACAGGGGATCCGAGCTTTCCGCTCGAAGCGGATGGAACCATAATAGATATGGGCGCACTTTCTACTGGTGATGAAGACCCTCCTGGCGAAGGCACAGAGGTTTGCGGAGACGTAGGAGACCAAACCTGGACCGTAGATGGCAGCCCTTATATCGTAACCTGTCCTGAAGGAGTTGAGGTCCCTGTAGGCAAGACCCTAACCATAGAGCCTGCGGTGGAGGTGCGTTTTGATGTGGACACTGGACTCAATGTCTCCGGTAGCCTTAATGCGATAGGAACATTATTAGAAGGGCAGCGGATACTGTTTACTTCAAATGAACCGTCTCCAACACCTGGTGATTGGGATGGGATAGATATTGAGCATGATGCTTACATGACTATTACATATGTCACGATTGAATATGCTGATCAGGCAGTTAGAGCTAATAACTTCGTGTGGATCTCCCGTTCGATAATTCATCGTAATGCAGATGATGGGATTTGGTTGAGCACTGGTTGTTACAACGGTGCAATGATTCAAAACAATACCATAGTTAATAATGGTGGCACGGGTATAGAAGTGTGGGGAGAATATACCTTGATCCAAAATAACATCATTGCTGAGAATGGGTTATACGGTATTCATGCCGAACCGTGCATGTATCCTCACGATGGCCCCACACTTTTGTTTAACGATGTCTGGGGTAACCTTGGTGGTGATTACCATAGGGAGATACCTGGCACAGGAGATATCTCTGAAAACCCGCGGTTTGTAAATTCTGGGGGAGGGGACTATAATCTACAGAGTAGCTCACCCTGTATCGATGCCGGCGACCCTGATCCCAACGATAATGGTCAGGCCGATCCTGGAGACCTTGATCCTGATGGCACACGAATGGATATCGGGGCGATTTTTTACCCGGATGGGGAGAACGTCGGAGGCCAGATTTGGACGGAGGCATGGAGCCCTTATATCGTAGACAGCGATATGTTCGTCCCCGAGGGCACTACGTTTACCATAGAGCCTGGTGTTGAAGTGCGTTTTGATGGAGACTACCGGTTACTAGTACGCGGCACACTTGATGCGGTAGGAACACCAACAGAGCGAATTATCTTTACCTCTAATCAAGCTACTCCAAGCACAGGGGATTGGGATAGGATTGTATTCGAAGGGTACAACTCAAATGCGGTTATCGAACACGCCACGATCGAATATGCCTCGTGCGGAATTGATAGTTCAGGATCTCGCGACCTACCTATCCGGATCAGCCATTCAATAATCCATCACAACACCACCGGAATGACGCTGGGTACTAGATCAAAGATTTATAATAATACGATTACTCACAATTCTGAAACAGGCATGTCTACTCCTGGTAACTTGATCTCTATCAAGAACAATATTATCACCGAGAATGGACTCTGTGGCATCGACGGTTTAGGTAGATCACCCGCTCTTTCCCATAACAATGTCTGGGGTAACGGAACGGCCGGCGTAGTTAATTATGTGAATGTCTCACCTGGTACAGGAGACATCTCGGCTAACCCTCTTTTTGTTAATGCGCTAGCAGTTGACTATCGTTTGCAGGATTTCGACTCACCCTGTATTGACAAAGGACATCCGTACACAGGTCTTCCGGAAGATGATTTTTCCCAAGAACCTTACTACAACGGCGGCCGTATCAACATAGGAGCCTATGGCAACACCCCTGAGGCGGCAAAGACAGAAATAATAACTACTGGCGGCGGCTGCTTTTTAGCCGGCACCAAGATTAGTATGTCTGACGGCTCCACAAAGCCGATTGAAGAGGTGCAACTGGGAGATATGGTTCTTGCTTACGATACGGTAGCCAGAGAGATGAAGCCTAACAAGGTAACCGAGCTTATCAGGCACCCTAAAGAAAACGTCTATTATGTCGTTAATGGCCACTTAAGAGTTACCCCGATCCACGGGATGCTCAGTCAGGGCAAATGGGTGAAGATGGGTGACATGAGAATGGGTGATACCTTAACTAATATCAAGGGAGAGGACGTGCCTATTTGGAGTATTGTGCAGGTAAAAGAATGGGTTGATATCTACAACCTTGAGGTAGAACCTAATCACACGTATGTAGCTGAAGGGTATATTGTGCACAATTCTCGGCAGGTATTTAAGGCATGTCGAGAGCCTTGCGGTGAATGGTAATGTTGTTTTCAAGAGCACAAAATTGTTTTTTATAACGAATAAGGTATGTATTTATAAGTTGTAGTTTTAGTAATAGATTATTGATAAAGGTAAACCATTCTGCTTCGCTCAAATACTTTCGTGTTTGAGCTTCGCAGAAACAAGCGGAGCAGAATGCTTCTACGAAACTAAAGGCGAAAGCTCTTTAGTGAAGGAGAGCATCCATCCGAGAGGGTGGGGCACAAAGCCACGGGTCTAGGAAGGGTCAGCCTAGAAGAGCAGCATATTGCACTGTATTCCCGAATTAGATAGCCGGGCTTAAAGAAATTTTAGCTCGGATTTTTATTTATAAAGGAGGAGAAGATGAAAAAGATTCTATGTTACTTTACTTTGTTAGGGTTGTTGTTTGTTGGTGTCAAATGCGAAGGCGCAGAGATACGGTTTGTTCCCACCGACGACTATCCTACTATACAAGCTGCTATTAATGCTTCTGCTGATGGTGATGTGGTAAAGGTGTATCCCAAACCCGAACCGTATGCAAGCATCAATTTTGCAGGCAAGCACATAACCGTAGAGAGCACCCATGGGCCCGAAAGAACCTTCATCAGCGGGACACCAACCCCTGTGACCTTCGAAGAGTTTGAAGAGCACGGTAGCACACTCGATGGGTTCACCATTCAAGATGGCACACAGTCAGGTATCTATATCTATAATGCTTCTCCTACCATATGCAATAATATCATTAGAAATAATAGCTCTCCCATTGACGGTGGCGGGATAATGGCTATCAATTCTTCTGCTAGCATCTCCAACAATATCATTTCTGATAACTCCGCAACCGAAGACGGAGGAGGGATCTATATTTTCAACGGGTCGCCTCTTATCGAAGTGAATACTTTTATGAGTAACGAGGCTGGGATAGGAGGGGGAGCCATTGCAATGAGCGGCGCCGCTCCTACCATTACGCACAACATAATTGCGCGTAATACAGCCGTAGGCGGGAGCGCTATGTATGTACAGGCTTCATCTCCGGTGGTAGTGAACAATACCTTTACCAAGAATACTACAAGCGATAACTATGGCACCATTTATCTTGAAACTAGTACTTCAATGACACTGATGAATTCTATTCTTTATGATAACGATGGGTCTGATAGCTTTGAAATCTATGATTTAGGTATCGTTGGAGATACACAGTATTCGTACTCACTTATCGAAGGAACGTATGATGACGAGTATGCAGGAGACGGCATTCTTGATGAGGAGGGTGTAGATCCGTTATTTGTAAATCCGGAACTCGATGACTACAGTCTCCAGAGTTCTTCTCCTTGCATAGATGCCGGACACCCAGATGATCCGCTTTCTCCACCTGATCCGGACGGCTCTATTGCGGATATGGGTGCGATTCATTTTGTTTCTCACGGTGAGACAGGGGTTTGCGGAGAGGTGGGGGGTGAAACCTGGACTCAGTCGGGGAGCCCTTATTTGGTAACCTGCAATGTCACTGTCGCCGAAGGCACTACCCTCACCATAAGGCCTGGTGTTGAGGTGCGTTTTGATGAGAGATTTAAATTAGATGTTGACGGTACGCTTGATGCGGTAGGGACATTCGAGGAGAGGATACTATTTACCTCCAATAAAGCCTATCCATCACCTGAGGACTGGTATGGAATTGTCTTGGGCTTAGATAGTGTCAATTCGGTAATCGACTATGCCACGATCGAGTATGCGCTCTATGGAGTTGACAATCAATACAGTCCCAATCTTAACCAGATTAGCAATTCGATAATCCGTAAATGCTGGTATGGGATTGCTGTCCGCAGCAGCCATCCACTAATTCTTAATAACACGATTACCTCAAACACCAGCAATGGGATATTTCTCGCTTTTCGTGAAGAAGAGTCTCTTGAGGATTTAGTTATCAAAAATAATATCATTACAGATAATGGAGAGTGGGGCATCCATAGTTTTTATTGGGGGGACCCAGACAATTCCTATAACAATGTTTGGAATAATGGACCCGGTGGAAACCGTCATTATCGCTCTCTTTTAGGAGGCGATGGAGATATCCACGAAGATCCTTTGTATGGAAATGATGATGATGGGGATTATAGGCTTAATTATAATTCACCTTGTATTAATGCTGGAGCTCCGGGTACTTTTGATCCGGACGGTTCAGTGGCGGATATGGGTGCTCTGTATGCTGATGCAACATACGTCTCCGGGAACGTGGGCGGTCAGACCTGGACCGCGGATAAGAGTCCTTTTATAGTAATTTATTACGTTTCTGTCCCTGAAGGCACTACCCTTACCATAGACCCTGGTGTTGAGGTGCGTTTTGATTGGCGCTATTCTTTAGGTGTGCATGGTACGCTTGATGCGGTAGGCAGACCGAATGAGAGAATACTGTTTACCTCCAATGACGCCAATCCGCTGCCCCGGGATTGGTGGAGCATTAGGTTGTACGATACCAGTCAAGATTCAGTGATCGAACATGCCACAATTGAATACGCCACCGCTGGTGTTTATGCCAGTGGTATGCTTTCCCCACCTAGGATCAGCCATTCAATATTCCAGCGTAATCACTGGGCCTTTGCTGGGGGTTCAAGCAATGCAGAGATTACCAACAATGATATTGTGCAGAATGCGGTGGGAATAGTTCTGCTTGATTCCGAAGTGGTTATTCGAAACAACATCATTGCAGACAATGCCGGTTGTGGCGTGGTGAGTTTCAATGAACTGCCAGATATCTCAGACGTTCTTTTGTATAACAATTTCTGGGGTAACACTTCGCCGTATTGTAATATTGACGATGACCAAGAAGAAGGTGGTGTCTTTGAAGACCCTCAATTTGTTGATCCAGCTAATGGAAATTATAGGCTTAAAAGAAACTCGCCTTGTATTAATGCAGGAGATCCCGATTCTCCCCGTGACCCTGACGGAACCATAGCGGATATAGGAACGTTTTACCGTCATCAAGGCGGAGGACATCCTCCCTGCTTTCTTGCCGGCACCTCTATCTCAATGGCAGATGGTTCTCTTATGTCCATAGAGAAGGTAAAGCCAGGAGACCTGGTCAAAAGCGTTGATGCAGAAGGTAAGGTTGTGGATAGAAAGGTAGCTAAGCTTTTAGTCCATCCTGATACCGAAGGATATCTATTAGTGGAAACCGCAGATGGTAAGCAGTTACGGGTAACCAAGGACCATCGGGTCTTAAGCGATGGTGAATACAGGGCAATTGGTACCTTGACTATCGATAGTCCGCTTACCCTGGTTAAAGACGGTAAGCTGGTAGAGACTACCATTACCTCAATGCGTAAGGTTGAGGGTACTAATACCGTATTCAACTTTGAGGTAGAGGATACCCATACCTACATCGCAGAAGGGTATGCGGTGCATAACGAGAAGTTCAAAATCAATTTGCTGGATCCACTTTAATAAGGTTTGGTAAAACATTGAAGATTACCTTTGTTAAAGAAGTCAGAGAACCAACTGAAGTCTACAACCTTGAGGTCAATCCCTACCACACCTATGTAGCAGGAGGGATAGTAGCGCATAATAAGCCAGATGCAACGAATGCAGCACGGCATTTGCCGTAAAGAAGAGAAAATGATGAAAAGAAAAAAATATCTAGAAATCTACTTAATTTTATTTACTTCAATCATATTGTCGAACAGCACCTGTTTTGCAAAGGGCATGCCTGAAGAGGCGCGAGGCGAATATGTCTTTCGAGCATCACTGCCTCGTTTATCTTCAGAAACCATCCAAGCACCAGACAACAACATCTATCTATTGTACTCCTTTGACAACAGTCATTTCTTAACCGACACAGGCAAGCCTAAGCTTCCCGTTACTAGCTATAAAGTTGCTGTTCCTTCTGATGCGTATGATATTCAGATTGAAATAGTTGATACGATAGAAAAAGAAAGACACATTCCTTTTCATATCTATCCAGTTGAAGAGCTTATTTCTAAAAAAGACCAGGCCACAGGTATTGAATATATCGATAATATATTTACTATGGATAGTAATTTCTACACAGCGAGTGCAGACTATTATTCTGAAAATCAGGTAATGCTTACTGAATCCGCCAATATAAGAGGCTTTCGGTATGTGGTAATTCAGGTATCCCACCTTCAGTATCGGCCTTCAGACAAAACCTTAAAGACAGCTCAAGAAATCAACATAAAGGTTTCATGGGAAACGCGAGGAGAAGCTACTGCGCTTCGTATGAGCGAATCATTTCGCGGCATCATCAAAGGCATGGATATGCTTAACTATTCCAGTCAGGAAGTTGAGCCGGTTCAACAATCTGCCCGTTCTGCTGGCCAGGTAATTTACCCAGAGGATCTCAGCGATGTTTCTAACCAAGCCACGTATTTAATCATTACCGCAGACCGATTTTACGCGAGTACAAACTTAAATAACCTTGCTCAGCACCGGGCAAATTATAGTGGTTTTAATGTTGCTGTGGTTCAGACAAGTGATATCTATACAGCAGTCGGTTCGACCATCCCGCTTTACCCCGAGCTCCTTGATGCAAACAACGAATTTGATTTAAAGATCAAGACATTCATCAAGTATGTGCTTGAAAACTGGGATAATGGAGCTCAAAGCCTTGAATACGTGCTCCTTGTGGGCGATGCCTATCCTGACATAGAGACATTTTATTTACCGGTCCATATACATTCTGAATCCGAAATAGCCACTGATTATTGGTTTAGCTGTATTAATGATGATACTGGCGATGGAGATATTGATGATTATGATTATTCTGCGGACCTGATGATCGGCCGTTTCAGCGTTCAAACTGAGGATCAATTATCTGCCATTGTGAATAAAGCTATTAATTATGAATTGAATCCGCCGGTTTTTCCTGCTCAAGAATGGGGAGCCAAGACACTATTAACAAGCGGTTTTTTCTATAGTAGCAAAAATCACCTTCCACTGGTGAGAGATCGGTATTTAATTCCTGCAGGAACCAGGGTCTCGGAAATCTATGCTGATGAATACTGTCCTGATAACCGCGAAGCCGCATTAAACGAAATACTATCACAGATAAATGAAGGTCATGCAGTTTTTGCTCACAACGGCCATGGTCAGGCTGATGCATGGGGCATAGGTTGGGATCCCGGCTGTGGGTATCCTGATCCTCCGATGTTTTCTACGAGCGTAGTTGCAACCTTAAATAATGCAGATAGGTTGCCGGTTATCTTTAGCTTATCGTGTTCAACAGGAAAATTTGATGCGGACATCGTCAGTTTGGCAGAGGCGTTCGTCAATGAGCCCAATAAGGGGGCAGTTGCCTTTCTTGGTGCGTCAAGACTTTCCAGCGCTAGCACTGACCAGCCGATAGCAGATAAAATGATGTATGAAATATTCAAACAGGAAAATCACATTCTTGGCAGCAGTGTCCTGGAAGGAAAGCTTGCTATCTTTTATTATAAAGCTCGGATTCTTTATAATCTTCTTGGCGACCCAGCATTAGACATGTCTGAAACTTTGACAGAGTACGCGACATATATTTCCGGAGATGTAGGAGGGCAGACATGGACACTCAATGAAGATCCATATATCGTCACCGGAGACCTTGAAGTTCCTATCGGTACAACCTTGACCATAGAATCTGGTGTTGAGGTGCGTTTTGATGGGCCTTATTCTTTAATTGTTGATGGTACGCTTCATGCGGTCGGAACACCATCAGAGAGGATTATCTTTACTTCCAATCAAGCCGATCCAGCACCTGAGGACTGGAATGAAATCATTCTAAGAGCGTCGAGCTCAAATTCAGTGATTGAATATGCAACAGTTGAATATGGGTTCAAGGGCATCTGGGATAAAGGTATTCATTCTCCGGCTACCCAGATCAATCATTCGATACTGCGCTTTAATTGGAGTGGAATTACTGCTCAGCTTGGCAATGCCGTGATTCGTAACAATACGATTACTTCCAATACTACACATGGGATTATGAGCCTTGATGGCCCAGTCTTTATCGAAAACAACATTATTACAAACAATGGAGCATATGGCGTCTATAGTTTTTATGAGGAAACACCAACACTTTCTTATAACAATGTCTGGGGCAATGGAAGCGGCGAGGAAGATAATTATGTGAATGTTTCCCCTGGCACCGGAGCTATTTCTGTCGATCCTTTATTTATTGATTCTGACAGCGGTGATTATAGACTTTTAAGAAATTCGCGCTGTATCGATGCGGGACATCCAGACTCGCCTTTTGATCCTGACGGGACATTTGCGGATATGGGAGCGGTCTTTACATGGGAATCGTATGTTGCCGGAGATGCCGGTGATATCATATTGAAAAAAGTGAATAATCCTCATATCGTCATTGATAATGTCGATGTTCCCGAAGGGACCACCCTGACCATAGAGCCGGGAGTAGAGTTACGATTTGACGGGTATTATGCGTTAAGTGTTGATGGGACACTTCAAGCAGTGGGAACGCTATGGGATAGGATTATTTTTACCTCTAATCGAAGCTCCCCAGCACCTATGGATTGGAATGGAATTATCGATGGGATAAACACCACAGGCTCTCTTATTCAATATGCCAACATTGAATATGCCCAGTATGGCGTGGCAGAAATAACTGAGCACGCAGTTCCTACAATGATTAGCCACTGTGTGATTGCTCACAACTATTATGGTATCGCTGCAGGTGGTGGAGGAGGAAATCCGGACATCACTAACAATACCATCATCGACAATGTTGAAGGTATAACGATTTATGTGAGTCAACCCTTGATTCAAAATAATATCATAATTAACAATTCAGATTATGGCATCAATAATCTTTCTCCGTTTGAACAATACATTTACTATAATGACGTCTGGGAGAATGGAACGGATTATAACGGTTCTATCTCAGGGGAGGGAAATATCTCGGATGACCCTTTGTTAACCCATGGCTACCTACTCAATGGCGGTTCCCCCTGCATTGATGCGGGAGATGAAGATTCACCCCGCGATCCTGATGGGACCATTGCGGACATAGGAGCATTCCATTTTATTGGCTCATTTGTTTCTGGTGATGTAAGTGGTACATGGAGAGCAGCTCATAGTCCGTATTTCGTAGAAGACGATATTTGGATACCGGAATCCCTCACCTTAACTATCGAGCCTGGTGTTGAAGTGCGCTTTGATGACCATCGGTCTTTGTATGTGGGAGGTACACTTCATGCGGCAGGAACTCCGCATGATCGAATTATTTTTACCGCCAGTGGACTTTTTTCATGGGGAGGTATCCACTTTGCATTCTCTAGTTCCGATTCGGTTATTGAGCACGCTACGATCGAGTATGCTTACTGGGCGATTAAAGATGACAGTGAACACGTTAATGAAATCAGGCATTCATTGCTTCATCGCAACGAGGTTGGAATTGCGCTGCGTAATACAAATCTAAGGATTATTAACAATACCATAGTTCATAATGTCTGGATGGGGATAGAAATAGGTTGGCTCGCTTCGGCCTTTATGCAGAACAATATAATTGCAATGAACAACGATGTTGGTATCTGGCGTGGCGAAACAGGGCCACCGGATCCGACATTGCTTTATAACAATGTTTGGGGTAACAGATTTAGGGATTATTATAATGTTGTTCCGGGCGATGACGATATCTCGGAAAATCCTCAGTTTGTGGGTGAGGTAGATAATCCCTACGGCTTACTCAGAAACTCTCCATGCATTAATGCCGGAGATCCAGCGTCAGATCGCGACCCAGATGGAACCATTGCAGATATGGGAGCGTTTTATCGTCATCAGAGTCATACCTGCTTCCTCCCCGGCACTCCAATTCTCATGTCCGATGGCACAGAGAAGTCGATAGAGAAGGTCAAGGTAGGAGATAAGGTATTAGCCTTTGATGAGGAAACAGGTGAATTCAAGGAAGACAAGGTAGTTGAGTTCTTCCAGCATCCAGCAGAAGAATACCTGATCATCAATGAATATCTTAAGGTAACCAAGAACCACCCGGTGTACTCTAACGGTACATGGGTTGAAATAGGCACCTTAACAATAGGAGATGAGCTATTCTCAAGAAACAGTAAGCCGGTAAGGATCACCTCTATAAAAGAAGTCAAAGAACCAACTCAAGTCTACAACCTTGAGGTCAATCCCTACCACACCTATGTAGCAGGAGGGATAGTAGCGCATAATAAGCCGAAGCCGGCGATAATGATAGCACCGGATCTTTAAGAAAAGATTATTTTTGATAATGAATAGGGCGTTCGCCAAAACTTCAATGGGGGATGCCCTATTTCTCTTTATCCCACCATTTTCATCTTGTCAAATCTGATTAAAAAGAGTACAATACATTTGCTTATATTCGAACAATAACATTTGAAAGGAGGAAGTATGATATTTGGTATAGTGGTACTGGTTATTTTAGTACTTCTCATTGGTTGGTTCTTTGGGGTGTACAATATGTTGGTTAAATTGCGAGTGAGGATTAAAAACGCCTGGGCGCAGATCGATGTGCAGCTTAAGCGCCGCCACGATTTAATCCCGAATTTGGTTGAAACTGCCAAAGGCTATATGGCGCATGAGAAGGATACCTTGGAGCGCGTGATTAAAGCGCGAACTCAAGCTGTTGATGCCTCGAATATCAAAGATAAAGCTCAGGCAGAAAACTTTTTAACCCAGACATTGCGGTCTCTGTTCGCAGTATCAGAGCGCTATCCTGATCTTAAAGCCAATCAAAATATGCTCAAGCTTCAAGAAGAACTCACCTCGACGGAAAACAAGATTTCGTTTGCCCGGCAATACTACAACGATGAAGTCATGCGGTTTAATACCGGTATTCAGGTCGTTCCTAACAATATCGTTGCCGGCATGTGTAATTTTACTAAGGAAGAGTTTTTTGAGATCGAGGATGCTTCGCAGAAAGAAGCTCCGGAAGTGAAGTTCTAAAAATCTGAATAAATTGTTTAACGCAGATGGTCGCAGATTGCACGCAGATGGTCGCAGATCGCGGTGATTAAAATCTGCGTTTATCTGCACCAATATATTTTGAATTGAGTGGGTGCTGCACCGCCTTGTTTCCACAGCTTAGTGTTGCGTTTGATTAGCGTTGATCTGCGTTGAAAAAATCAATTAAGATTCTATAAAAAAACTCATGCCGTTCTCATTTTTTGAAATAGAAGAGAAGAAGAGCAAGGTTATTTTTGTATTGTTTGCCTTTCTCGTATTCTTTTATTTCTTTACCGCATG
The DNA here is from genome assembly GCA_042571725.1 of Candidatus Omnitrophota bacterium. Taxonomy (GTDB): domain Bacteria; phylum Omnitrophota; class Gorgyraeia; order VGKH01; family JBHPFN01; genus JBHPFN01. Next base: position 7,215 of record JBHPFN010000038.1, on the reverse strand, counting down.
GCTCTTAGTTTTGGTAGTGAAAAATACCACCTTTCTCTACGTTGAGAGCACGCGGTATTTTACGTTTAGCCTCCCTACCGTTAATCAAACGCTTCTCGCCCTTGCGCTTGCCTCGCTTATTGGAGTGATTCATTGGACTTTTTCTACGTATAACCTTATCCAAAAGCTTTCCTTTGCTGTTGATGCCAAACCTATCGATCCGCAGGATACGTACCATCAATATTTTAAGAATATTGTGGATGAAGTCTCGGTTGCTGTGGGCGGAAGAAAAATCGAGGCAAATGTAATCCCCAGCTCAGCAATGAATGCGTTTGCATTAGCTGACTTTGAGGGTAGGGCGGTAATCGGAGTTACCGAAGGGCTCTTAAGCCGCTTAAGCCGCGCACAGATTGAAGCAGTTGTCGGACACGAAGCTGGGCACATCATAAGCGGCGATTGTCTAACTACTACCGTTGCTTGTTCATTATCCGAGCTTTACCGAGAATCGTTCTCTAAGCTTTCATCAGCACTACGGGGAAGCCGCGGAAGGGGCAGTGTTTATCTCTTTCCTGTTCTTATGGTGCTGGGGATTATGAATCTTTTAAATAAGTTATTGAATAGTTTTATTTCCCGGCAGCGAGAGTACCGAGCAGATGCGATAGCGGTTCGGCTTACCCGTGATCCTATGAGCTTAGCACAGGCACTCAAAATTATATCCAACAAGTGGCATGGTGCAGGGATTAAAGGAGAGAACCTGGAGTCAATCTTCATTGTTAGCCCTCAGTTCAATGCCCTAGATGACCGAGAGGGTTTTGGGCCAGATTTTTTTTCTACGCATCCGCCGATGCATAGGCGGATTAGCATCCTTTTGAATATTGCACATGAGGATGAGAAGACCTTGGAAGAGAATATAAAAAATATGAACAGGGCTTCTCCGGTTGCCCAGGCAGAGTTTAGCGCAGAGAGTAAGCCTTTAGAAAACAAACGGTGGTTTGTATTTCGCGATAGTAAGTGGCAAGGGCCATTCGATATCGCAGGGCTTAAGGCGCTACAGGGTTTTTTGCCTACAGATTGGATAAAGCTTGAAGGTCAAGATGGAGTAAGGGATGCTTTTAAAGATGAGGATATCGCACGTATCTTTGAGGTTAAGAAAGGTGCGGCTGCCAGAGATAGCCATGAGCATGCCTGTCCGCATTGCCACACCACCCTGTCGGAAATTATGTATGAAGGTGCGCCGGTATTAAAGTGTCAACACTGCGAAGGGACCTTCGTTGGGTATGATAAGATTTCCCGAATACTCATCCGTAAAGATAAAGCATTTTCTCAGGAGCTGGCTAAGATCGCCACCCTTGTCTTTAAAACGCAAAAGCCAACCTACGCTGATCACCGCAGGCTCGATAAAACAAACCGCTGGATTATCGGTTGCCCTAAGTGCCATAAGAAGATGCGCAGGCAGTATTTTGTCTATTCTTATCCGGTTGAGATCGACCGTTGCTGGAAGTGTAATGGTGTCTGGTTCGACAAGCAGGAATTGGAAATCTTACAATATATATTTGAGCACAAAGATAAGTTTTTCGACGGTAGACGGTTTTAGCTCTTCAAGAAATCGCTTTCCTAAAACAGCCTTTCACCCCTTGTTTTTTCAAAAAAATGTGTTATATTTTTATTAAGCATACATCGATGAGCTGCTTAAGAAAAGATAGGCATTGTTCTTTGGAAGGAAATGGTGACGACATCAAGAAGTTTTTATTATTTCAAATAGTTATTATCCTTTTAATAATTTCATATCCTAACTTCTTTTCGAAAACTTCCTCAATCCTTCCTTAGTCAAAACCTCTTTTCTTAGAGCATCTCATTCTATACAATTTGGTTTTAGTATACCGAATGACAAAGCCAACTTCTTGCTTTTGTGCAAGAAGACGTCCTTTAACGGACGACGAACCAGCAATGAAGTGATGGTTCGTACGGAAAGCCAAAGGGCCCTTTCTTAAGGAAATGGGTAGCCGGTTGCCAAAACGGTCTATTGTTTTACCCTATTTCTTTTGGAAAGGAATAGGGTTTTTCTATTTAAGTATAGAATCAATCGAGCGATGAGTTGTTTTCAAGAGAAGAAGCACTGTTCTTTGGAAGCGAGAGAGGATAGGCACCAAGAAGTCTTTATTTAAAAGTTAGTTATTATCTATAATAATGTATTATCCGCGACTTCTTCCCGCATCTTTCCTCCAATCCTTCCACGAAGCACAAGGTTTCTTTTCTCGAACACCTCATCGCATATCAGAAAGGAGGTGTGATATGCCCGGTGAGAAAAGAAGCAGACAGTATCTTGTATATCTGTCAGCAGTAGAGAAGTGGAAGGAAGACGAAGCGCAGCTTCGCCGTAATCCTGCAAGTAGGTCCCTCTACACGAGGCTCTTAAGAAACATTGAAAGAAAAGCTCAAGAACACACTTAGTGGTGAGCTTGGATTCTTTTTTTCTAATGAATGTATAGTTTCTTATAGGGTTAAGCAATCTGCTTGTAGTTACGTATTGGTATTTCAACAAAGGAGGAAGAGATGAGAAGAGAAAGTTTGTATTCATTTCATTTAAAAGTAACGCTTTTGTCTGTGATTGTGCTTGTCATTTTTCTGGCAATTGCAATCACTGCAGTGTATGCTGTGCCGGTCCCCGAAGGGCAGTGGGAGTACTACAAAGGTACAACTATTTATTCACGAGGGGGTGATGAGTATCATTGTGAGTTTTATGTTGTTGGTCCTGATGGTGAGGAATACACCGTTGTCAAAAATAACGATGGGCGATGGTATTATGCCAAGAGCGATTCAACAGGAAGTGTTATTCCTGGCCAGGAGGAGGTTAGCGCTTTTGCTTTACCACCAGAGAAGTCTAAGGATTTGAAACTGACCAGCCAAGCGATTGATACGCTTAAGCAACAGCGTGAAGACTTCGATAGCGCAATGGCGCAGGTAAACGAGAAACACCTTGCCCTGCTTGAAGAAAACCGCAGCCCCAATCTAGTAACTACCTACCAGCCTCATATCGTATTCGTAGAGTTTTCAGATCAGCCGCACACCTTTGAGGCAGAGGATTTCTTAGAAATGATTTTCTCTGAGGATTCCTATGTTCAGACGCCAAGCGGCCAACAGGCCTATGGTAGTGCCAGAGACTACTGGAGAGAGGTAAGCTTCAATCAGGTTGACATTGAACCGACTGTTCACTATCCAGGTGGAGGTGAATGGTTCATGATGCCAGAGACGAGGGAGTATTATGATTCTAATAATCGTCATGTTTTCTACGATGATGTTATTTCCACAATCGGGATTGAATTAGGTGATGATAAATTAATTATTGTTGCTGCCGGATATGCTTCAAGCCCCGGAACAGTCTTTTGGCCACACACAAACGGTGTAAATGGTAACAGAATGGTTCTTTCTGAGAGATGCCTTTCGTCGAGCCGCTTCTTACCTATGGGGGTTGCAGCTCATGAATTAGGACATATGCTTTTCGGTCTTGGTGATTATTACTACTCAGTGTATTATTGGGGTTTAATGGGTATGGGGTGTTATGGTTATGGAGCATTTGGGATACCGAATGCAGAGAAACCCGTGCATCTTTCTGCAATAAACAGAATCAACGCCGGATTTGCCGATGTTGAAACAGTATCAGGGGAAGGGGTGCTTGAGTTAACTGATTATGTCTTACCTGCTGTAGAGACAACCGGTAAGGTCCTTCATTTAGACGCAGAAGACGATGATACTCAATTTTATCTTGAGGTCCGTCAACCTCACGGAAACGTCTTTGATAGCGACATCTCAGAGGACAGTGCTGGTTTAGTGGTGTGGTTTGACTTTGGGGCGTACGGATATTTTCCCTATGGGCCTCCTATCACAGAAACCGTAGGTTATTTTAATCCTGGGGAAGGCTCCTTCAATGATAGTGGTTATTGGAGGCAGGTGACTGATTCTGTATATCCCGGGCCGTATGATAACACTGAGATCGGGCTTGATACACACCCTCCTTTTATGGGAAACCAATATACCAGTATTCACTATATGGCCGATATCCGCAAGGAGACAGGTCTAGGATTATCATCTGTTGTTTTTGATTTAGAGAGATTCTCTTTCAAAGAGCAGCTTTTGGCAGTATCGATAGATGATGATAACAGCGGGATGAGCAGTGGTAACGGGGATGGTATGCTGGATATTGGAGAACGAGTAGAGGTGGTGTTTAGCATAGAAAATCAAGGTTCTGAAGTTATCCCGGCATCGCGCGGTTCTTTCGTTACCGATGAGAATATTCGTTGGTTTCCTCGGCCTTTTCGCACTGTTGAACTGGATGATTCTCGGGAACACTCTCTATTGGGAGCCAAGGATTCAGAGATGGCTAGGCAATCGCCTACTCCATTTCGTTCGTTTTTCATCCCTGAGATTTTACCAGGAGAAACTATCGAGACACGGCCAATGGTATTTGAAGTAATTTCAGAACCGAATGTAGATGAAGATTATCAGATTTACCTCGTGCGCGATAATCAATTTAGCCTGTCAGGAACTACGCTACATCATAATTGGGTAAAAATATACGAGATTCCTTCTGATCGCTATCGATCTAATCCGTCAATTTTTGGCAACAAAATTGTATGGTCAGATGAATTGTCATTTGACTATGCAATAGTTATGTATGACCTTGGAGCAGATGGTATTCCCCACACTTTTGACGAAGGGGAAGGTGAATATCAGATAGCGACAGCTGGTAATCTTTCATGGAGTCCCCGCCCAGATATTTACAGCAATTGGATTGTTTGGAATGGGCTAACAGATGGGGGGCACAGCGCAATTTACGTATATTACCTCGGCGCAGATGGCATTCCCCACACCTTTGACGAAGGCGAAGGAGAGTATCAGCTTTCACTTGATCTGAGAAATCAATCTAAGCCTGCAATTTATGATAAGGTAATTGTCTGGGAAGAGCAAGTAGATGGGGATTATGAGATTTTTGCGTACTACTTAGGAGCTGATGGAATTCCTCATACCAACGATGAAAGAGAAGGAGAGTATCTCATTACGCTTAGTTCTTTGGAGGAAGGAAGAAATCCTGATATTTTTGACGGTATAATCGTCTTCAAGGCGCAGGGGTTAATGGATGGTATCGGCTACTATTCCTTAGGGCCTGACGGGATTCCCGGTGTGGACGACTATTGGTGGACTCAAAATTTTTTAGGGTCGGTTGAATCTCCAAAGACTAGTGACGGCAACATTGTATGGCAGATTTATAGAGATGGTAATCGTGATATTGACTTTTATCTTGTTGGCGATGGAGGAGGAGAGTGGTATCAGATTGCTTCAGATTCGATCCTGAAACGTCGGCCTGCTATTTACGGTAATTGGATTATTTGGCAATATGACTTTTTCTATTCAGACATCTATGCTTATTACTTAGGCAGTGACGGGATTCCTCATACGTCTGATGCAAAAGAGGGTGAATATGCCATAACGCTTGATAGCGTGGGTCACAGGTCGCCTGCTATCTTTGAGAATAAAGTTGTCTGGTGCACTAGATTCGGAGACATATACTTAGGCATCCTTTCGTTTGAATAAAGATTACAGAGGCCGCTGAATGATTGATAGTGCGTGAGGGCCCCTTGTTTTCGTCCGAAAACAAGGGGCCCTTTTGTCAAATTCACCTTGTCAAAACAAAAAAAGTCAGTTATAGTAACAATAACAAGGAGGGAAAATGTCCGAAAAGAAATTTTCTATATCTGATGCGCTTTCGTTTGGAGCAGAGACGTTCAAAAAAAACGCCGGCCTTTTGATTGGGGCAACTGTTTTTATAGGCTTTGTATCAATGCTACCCAATATCACTGCGCGCATATTTAAAGACTGGCCATTGATGATAATCCTTCTCGGTATGTGTCTTTGGGTGTTGCAGGTTGCTATTGATTTAGGTCTAAAAAAGATGTATTTGAGGTTTTGCGATAGTGAGCGAGGCGAATTTAATGATCTGTTTAGCTGCTTTCGACTGCATCTGCTGCTTAGATTTTTCGGAGGGCTTATTCTCTATATGTTGATTACGGTAGGAGGGTTTCTTTTATTTATTGTTCCGGGGGTAATCTGGATGATTATGTTTCAGTTTTGGTTCTTATTTGTCATTGATAAAGGTATGGGGCCGATTGAGGCGTTACAAAAAAGTGCTGAGATAACCCGGGGAATCAAATGGGATCTATGCGTATTCGGAATGATATTAATGTTGATTACTATGGCGGGTTTTCTTTGTCTTGGCGTAGGCCTTCTGGTTGCAATACCGGTAACAAGCCTTGCCTATGTGTATGTATTCAGAAAACTTTCTAGCGAGATTACACAGGAAGAATTGCCTCACTCTACATAATTACCGCGTAGCAATTACACAGAAGTTTTATTTTACCTTGCCTTGATTAGCCACCGCTTCCATCGCCTTCTTGACCTTTTCGGGGTCTCCCAAATAAAAGCGGTTTACCGCGTTTAAATCTTTATCAAGCTCATACACTAGCGGCATGCCTGTTGGGATATTAAGGCTTACAATATCCTTATCAGAAACATTATCCAGATATTTAACCAGTGCACGCAGGCTATTTCCGTGAGCAGAGATTAATACACGTTTGCCTGATGTAATCGTAGGGGCAATAGTCTCATGCCAGTAGGGTAGGAAGCGCGCAACCGTATCTTTGAGGCATTCGGTTAAGGGGACGTCCTTTTCGTCGAGATTTTGATAGCGTGGATCATTTCCCGGATAGCGTTCATCGGTCTTTTCTAAAACCGGTGGAGGCGTATCGTAGCTTCTTCGCCAGATAAGCACTTGATCCTCACCGAATTTTTTTGCGGTCTCGGATTTATTGAGTCCCTGTAGAGCACCGTAGTGTCGCTCGTTTAACCGCCAGGAGTAGTGAAGGGGTATCCACATCAGGTCCATCTCGTCGAGCGCGATCCACAGTGTTCGGGTTGCCCGTTTGAGCACTGAGTTAAATGCAAGATCAAAAATGTAACCTTCTTTTTTTAGGACCTTTCCGGCGTCGTGGGCCTCTTGAACACCTTTTTCTGATAAGTCAACATCCGTCCAGCCGGTAAACCTGTTTTCTTTGTTCCAAAGGCTTTCTCCGTGACGTAAAAGCACAACTTTATAATTACTCACAAAAATCCTCCTTGTTAATGATTGCTAAAGTTACTCTATTATATAATAAATTATTCGTAATGCTATACTTTTTTTCTCCT
>JBHPFN010000037.1:0-18886 GCA_042571725.1 Candidatus Omnitrophota bacterium | reverse complement strand
TGGCATGAATCAGAGATTCAAAAGGCGAAATATACTTCGGGACAGCCTATCCCAGACTATGCTAAGCATATGCCAGAAGAATTACCTTTTGGATACAATGTTGACAAGCTTGTGCTTCAGGTACGAGATCCCTGGTGGCTTCATTCTTACTGGGAATTAAGCGATGCTACTTTTCAAAGTGTCACACGACAGCTCGGTAACTCTTCAGGCTCTGTGGAAGTTGTTTTAAGGGTGTACGACGTAACGCATATTAATTTCAACGGGACGAAACTCTCCCGCACCAATTCCGGTGACGCGAGTGGGAGCAACGGCTTGTTCATCAACTAGGTAATGCAGTACGCTCATTGCTCGAGCACTCGAAAGTTCCCAGTTAGATTTCCAGCCGGAATATTTAATCGGCTCATTATCCGTATGACCTTCGACACCTATGTCCATTTCAGGGACGTTTTCATTAATGACGCGTGCAACTTTACCCAGTACTGGAAATGCCTCTTCGCGCAGCTTTGCCTTTCCGGAGTCGAATAAAATCTCTGCAACGAATGTAATTACTAGGCCTCTCTCAGCCATCTCTAGACTCACCTGCTTATCGGCGATTTCCTGCTTGAGTCGTTGCTCAAGAAGCTTTTTGGTTTGCGCTAATTGGTCTAATTCCGTATTGAGTTCATCAATCTTTTCGATATCAGAGCGGCGACCCTTCTGGAACACCAGAGTACAGCCGGTGAGGCTCATAACCAATAATGAAGCCAAAATAATCCTTACCATCTTTTCTTTTGTTGCCATTCCCTCCTCCTTCTTAGTTAAAATTGATTCTGATGAGATTGAACTTCAGATTAACATATACTCAAAATAAAGTCAAGGACAATTTTCTCTATAAGCTAATATTAGTCAATAAGTTAAGCTCCAGCAAAAATATCGCTACCGAACAATTATTTCGTTTCTTTTTGACCCGACAGAAATATATTTTACTTTAGTCTCAAGCAATTCTTCTAATCGCTTGATATAGGAACGTGCATTTTTGGGCAAATCTTTGTATTTACGCACAGAACTGGTTGGCTGTTGCCATCCGGCATGCTGTTCATAGATAGGCTTTGCGTTCTTTATTACGTCAAAATCCAGAGGAAACGTCTTAAATGTCTTCCCTTTATATATATAACCAGTGCAAACCTCTATCGTCTTGAGCTCATCGAGCACATCGAGCTTCATCATCGCAATCTCGCTTAAGCCATTAATAAGCACCGCGTACCTAACCATCACCGCATCAAACCACCCGCAGCGCCGCGGCCTACCGGTAGTAGCTCCAAACTCGTTTCCCTTAGAGCGAATTTTCTCCATAAGCCTGGTGCTAAACTGGGTGGGAAACGGCCCTTCACCCACCCGGGTCGTATATGCCTTAACCACGCCTAATATTGTATCGATTTTATCCGGAGAAACGCCGCTTCCTACGCAAGCCCCCGCAGCAATAGAATTTGATGAGGTTACAAACGGATACGTACCAAAATCAATATCTAAAAATGTCCCCTGGGCTCCCTCAAAAAGCACCTCTTGCTTCTCTTTGATGGCTTTATTTATTACCAGCGAGGTATCGCAGGTGTATTTTCGAAGTCTTTCACCGTATTGCGCATATTCATCGAAAATCTTTCTAAAAGAGTATCCTTGATGATTATACACCTTTTTAAATATCTCGTTCTTTTCTCGTAAATTATCCTTAAGCTTATCGCGAAGAATCCCATGGTTGAGGAGATCAACAACGCGAATTCCGCAGCGCGCAACTTTATCAGCATAACAGGGTCCGATGCCTCTTCCGGTGGTGCCAATTTTACATGAACGCTTTTTTTCACGCAGCTTATCTAAGATACGATGATAGGGCAAGACAACATGGGCGCTAAGAGAAATCTTAAAGTTATCTTTGCCGAGATGAATTCTTTTCTTGCGCAGCTGATCGAACTCGGCAAGCAACGCCGGGGGATCGATGACTACGCCGTTGCCGATGACGCATGTTTTTCCTTTGTGTAAAATCGCAGAAGGAATAAGGTGAAAAATAAATACCTCATCCCCTACGACAACGGTATGTCCTGCATTGTTACCACCCTGATACCGGACAACACAATCTGCCTTCTCGGACAAGATATCGATTATCTTACCCTTACCTTCATCACCCCACTGTGCACCAATAATTATTGTAACCATAATAAACGCGTGTTATCTTCAGCCCGTAAATGGAGTCACTGCAAATATCTTGCGAACGATGGCTGGATTTCTGGCGATAAAAAGGAGCTCCTCTTCGACTAATGGCTTTTGATTGTGTACATTAGCATAGCGTACAAGCTCTAGTATCTGCGCTGCTTCCTTATCATCCTTAAACGCTATAGCCAATCTATCGTAGACGTTTCTAAATCCTTTTATACCGCTGTATTCTCCGGTGGTGATCTTCCTGCCGGTCTCAATAACCTCTACCTCTCCACGGCCCAGTTCTTCAAAATCATACAGTTCATAATTTCTTCTGTCTTTTAGGGCTCCGTCGGCATGAATTCCTGATTCGTGAGCAAAGGCATTTGCACCGACTCCTGGTTGATTTATAGGAATCGGCACTCCGAAAGCATACGATCCATATTTACACATCTGCCAAGCGTATTTTAGATTGATCTTCTCGTCTAGTTTATATTTTCCTCGGATGCCGTTACCATACTTTATTGCCAAGGCAACACTTAATAAATCGGCATTCCCGGCACGCTCTCCCATGCCGTTAACACACGTATTTATGTACGCATCCACCCCTACGTCATTAGCTGCCATTGCCCCTGCAACAGAATTTCCAATAACCAAACCTAAGTCGTTATGACAGTGTATTTCTATTGGGATTTTTACTTCCCCAACGAGCTGTGTTATTTTTTCGTAAATCGTAAAAGGGCTATCGCATCCGAGCGTATCACAGTACCGAAGCCTATCTACGCCGGCTTCTTTAGCTGCGGCAGCGAATTCGATTAAGTACTCCATCCGAGAACGGGATGCATCTTCTGCATTTACCCCGATACTTTTTGCTCCGTGCTGTTGAGCTTTTTTTACCGCCTTCACCATTTCTTTAATCACCCCGGCGTGATCAAGCTTTCCCTTAAATTTATGCGCAATCATCTGATCCGAAGTAGAAATCGAAAGGTTCATGTGTTCTAATTTTGGCGCTAATTTAAACGCATCTTGTACATCAGCCGCCGTCGCCCGCATCCAACCGCCTAAACGAATTGATTCAAACACCTTCTTTTTCGATAATTCCAGATTTGCATTGAGGTAATTCGTCTCATGATGCGTCACCGGAAAACCAAATTCGCTCTGGAATACTCCGATCTTATCAAGATAGTAATTAATCATCGTCTTTTGAAACTTCGAAAGGCATATGCGCGATGTCTGGACTCCGTCGCGATTAGTAACATCAATGATAAAAATCTTAGGTTTACTGTTTGCCATTGTAATCTCCTATTTTACTATTTGTTCCAATTCTTCTACAGAGGTCGTACTTCTAACGCCAAATATTTCTTGGTTATTCAAAAGAAAGAGCGGACCGTAGAGAATCTTCAGTTCTTCGGGAAGTTTGGAATTCTTACGTAAAAGATCATTACCTTGTTTAGAATCAACGCACTCAGTTACAACGTTTATATCAATTCCTGCCTCGGATGCGCAGGTATTCCATTCGCCGGTCTTTATGTTTTCTGCCCGACACAACAAATAGTTCCAGGTGGCCTCAGGAAAACGATCTATGATACAGAGTGCCCTCTTGTCTTCTTCCAGCTCAGACTCACCGTATCGAGCAATAAACTTGTGTGTATTTTTATCCTCGATAGCTAAAAAATTAATTGAAAAATTAATGCTTCCTTTAGCTCGCTCTAATAACTGCTTTGTTGTCTGCAAAATGTCATGTGCTCCCTTATCATTAAAGCTGATAAATAAATCTAATGCGTGCTTTTTCTCTTGCCTGTTGACAAAATATGAACCGCCGATTTGCGTAGGATTTAACAAAAAATAGTTATTGTTTTTTTTCTCAATAATCTTTTTTTCCATAAGAAGGCTATAGCTTTCATGCTTTGTGATTTCTTTTCCCAAAAGAAAAGCAGGAAGTAGCCGTATGTTAAAATCTTTGATGAGTTTCTTTGCTCTCTTCTCATCGCTATGAAGATACGAAGGAGACTTGATACTCGGTATATTCCTTCTTACAAGGGATAAGGCATTTGAAACATTGCAGGTCCTGCACCGCCGGGGCTGAATGATTAGCAAAGACACCTTAACCTGTTCTTTATAACTACACTGTGCGTCCTTTTCCCCCGGAGACTCACAGCTGCCTACAAAACCTTGCTTATGACACTGTCTTTTTGAAAAACACTGCGGCCGCATGTTGTTCATATCCGCATCATCAGCAACATCTTTGCTAAGGGGAAACTGCGTTAGGTTAAAATCTTTTATTGCTCCTTTTTCTATATCAAGCTCAGCAACCTTTAAACTTCTTGCCCAGACATATGGTTTTAAGTATAATGTTTTTCCTACCATTTGTTCGGACTCATGTTTTTTTGCTGCGCTGTTTCCAATAAGAACATCTATACCGTCAACCTGTTCAATTAATTTGTTATCAAGATTTTCTCCTAATTGACTCAATGCGATTACAACGTGTGTTTTTTCTTCTAATAATTTTTGTAAACTCTCTTTGAAGCGCTGAACTACTTTAGGAAAGTTTTCTTCGCTCGCGTCCTTAGTTTCTTCAGCTGCAATTCCAATAATCCCTACCTTTATAGATCCTACTTCCTTAATAATAAACGGTAAACTTCCTGATATCTCTGTATTGCACGAAAGAAACGCAATATTGGAATTCGCAATTGTGTCTATCAAAAACTCCTTGCCAAAGTTAAACTCGTCTCTGCCGATACTAACCGCATCATACCCCATAAGCTCCATTGCGCGAATATGCAGAAGCGAACGCTTCTTATCCAATTCCGGCGATACCTTTTCTAGATCTCTTGCACCAGATGCAAAAAAGTTTCCACTATCAAGCAATAACGCATCAGGATGCTGTACGCGTATCTGCTTTATGACAGTTGCTCGACGAGTTATCCCACCGTTAGGTGCCTTTGGGCACCTGCAGGGATAGATGTTTGCGCGCGAATCACCGGTATACATAAGCGCTATCTTCTCTGCATACAGACAATTCTGCAAAGCAAAACAAAACACGCTCGCAAGAATACAAATTATAAGGAATTTCTTAAACAAAGCCTTTTCCCCTTTTTAATGTTTTACAATAAATAACAGAAAGAAACCCAATAGAAAAAATACAAATGCTGTAATAAGTTTAATTTTTGCCAAATGAAGCCTTGCAACCTTTGCGAAACCTTGTGAAGTTACCCCAAAGAGTGCAAAAAGAAATATTGCAACCAATGGCACTATGAACATGACATTATAGAGCACCAGATACGCCCAGGCCTTTACTTTCAATTCTGGGATACCCAGTACATACACGATGGTCGGCACATACAACTGTCCGGTACAAACTGATTCAAGGAGTGACACAATAAACCCACAGCTTAATGCAGTAAGTACGAGTTTGATAATACCTTGTTTTTCTTGTGTTGTCTTGCCGCGCGTATCTGTTTTCTCTCTTATAACCCCTTGTATCTGCTTTTTTACCATCCCAGGCAACTTCAGCATTATCTTTTCAGGGTCTTTTGTTTTATTAAAAACCCACCAATCGCGAAGGCTGAGTACCCCCAACACAATCGCTAAGCAAGCAGTGGCAATGTAGATCGCGCGAGAAACCAATTCAAATTTAGGCAGAATCCGTAAAAATTCAAAGATCCCTAATCCAATAGCCAAATACGTCAAAAATACTGTCAAGATAAATACGCTGCCCAGCACTATGATTTGTCTTCGCTGATAGCCGACAAAACTCAAAAACGACAGAAAGAAGATTAATACGGTAAACGCGCACGGATTTACCCCGTCAACCAAACCAGCCCCGATTACCGTCCAGCCGCTAAACTGCTCAAATCTATTCAAAAAAACAGATTCCTGTGCCTCGATATACGTCAAGAGCTTTATCGTTAAGAGCGGATTAAGTGGGTCGTTGGAGTTGATATAGATGTATTTTACTGTATCCCCTTGAAAACCGGTTGTATCAAAATTAAAATGTACTGCGAGCTCTTCTCCCGGAGATACTACTACAGGCTCTGCAGGTTCTACAATCTTTACGCAACCGCAACTAACCTGGATAACATCGACCTTTAAATCTTCATCGCCGCTATTCTCAAAGCGGAAGAGAAACGGATATACTTTGCCTTCTTGCATCATCCCTAAGTCAAAATAGCCATCGTCAACAGACAACTCAGGTCCGGCAAAGCAAACCCCTGCGATACAAATAAAAAACAGTGTAGCTACTAATTTTTTCATAGAATCGATTTATCGAGTACAGCGAGCCTTAATTTCTCTGATTACTGTTTCTTCTAAGCTGTTTATCCGCTCTAGAAGCGCTGTTTGATTGCCCTCTACGGCGACAAGCCTCTGGACGATCTGATCCAGCTGCTTAGTCATATCATCCGATTCGGCAGACATGCCAGAGCCACATACAACAAAAAGAGACATACAAACTATCGCACACGCTAAACCAGCCATCAAAAAGCTTCGTGCTTTCTTCATGATACCTCCTTCTTTATAATTTTATGACTTTTACGGATTTGATATCTTTGGCCTTTTGGATTTCTTCCAGAATCTTTGCAGATACAGGACTATCGACATTGAAGACGGAAAGTGCTTCACCCCCAGCTTCTTTCCTACCAAAGGTCATTGAAGCGACATTGATGTTATTCTTACCTAATATAGTACCAAGGGAGCCGATGACACCGGGTCGGTCCCAATTACGCAAGAAAATCATATGGCCCTCGGGTCTAACCTCTACATAAAAATCATTAATCTTTACAATTCTAGGTTGGTTGTTGCTTGAAAGCGTACCGAAGACCAAAAAAGATTTCTTTCCTGTTGCTACCTTGACAGAAACCAAATTCACGAATTCTTCTTCTGTAGTAGACTTTGAAACCTGAACCTTGATTCCTCGTTCCTTTGCTAAGCTTAAGGCGTTAACATAATTTACCATCTCGCGCACAATGGGAGTAAGAATTCCTTTAACCACCGCAATCGTCAGTGGTTCAGTCTTCAGCTCAGAGATTTGACCGCTGTAGGTTATTGTAATTTCTTGGATCCTGCCATCAAACAACTGACAGACCAACATCCCCATCTTTTCAGCCAGATTAATATACGGATTCAATATCTCGCATACCTCTGACTCTATACATGGATAGTTTGCCGCATTTCTGATGCCTTTACCTGCCAAGGCATCCTTTAATGTATTGGCTATTTCAATGGCAACATTAACCTGCGCCTCTTCAGTAGAAGCGCCCAAATGAGGAGTAACAATGACACAGTCAAACTTTAGCAGCGGTGACTCTCCCGGCGGCTCATGCTCAAAGACATCTATTGCGCACCCTGAGACTTTTCCCGATTCGACTGCCCTGGCTAATGCTTCCTCGTCAACAATGCCGCCTCTGGCGCAGTTAATAACCTTAACACCCTGTTTCATTAGTTGTAATTCTTTATCAGAAATCATATGCTTGGTTTCTTCTGAAAGAGGTGTATGCACGGTTAAATAGTCTGCCCGCGAGAATACATCATTTAATTCCGCAATCTCAACTCCCAGTTGCTTTGCTACTTCCAGTGAGATAAAAGGATCATAAGCGACAACCTTCATACCAAAAGCTAAGGCGCGCTTTGCTACCTCAGAACCAATCTTGCCTAACCCGACTATGCCTAGGATTTTTCCGTAGACTTCAGCACCCATAAACTGCTTGCGTTTCCATTCGCCTAATTTGGTCGATGCGTTCGCTTGAGGGATGTTTCTTGAAAGAGCCAAAATCATGCTCACGGTATGTTCTGCGGTAGAAATGGTATTTCCTCCCGGTGCATTCATTACGATAATACCTTGCTTGGTAGCGGCTTCCACATCGACATTATCCAACCCGACCCCAGCACGACCAATGTATTTTAGCTTCACTGCTTCCTTTAATACATCGGCGGTCAATTTGGTTGCGCTACGCACCACAATTACCTCGTAGTCTTTAATGATTTTCTTGAGCTCATCGGGTTTAAGGCCGGTGTTAATATCTACCTGAAGGCCCTTAACTTCTTTTAAAATCTTCACTCCCTCTTCGGACAGCGAATCACTAATAAGTAGCTTCATCGAAAAACTCCCTCTTTTCTTACGCATATCTTACGTATATATTGGTTAATGGTGGCTTAGTTAGATACCGCTATGGCAGAAAAAAGCGCTCTTGCCTGCTATATATTTTCGCTACGCATCAGCGCAAATTAGTTTACCTCTACTTTAATCATAAGTCAAGACAACACTAAGAAATTGATTTCCACAGGCTAACAAGACCCAGGAGTGCTGTTTTGAGGTTGTTTTCACACTGAAGCGCTGGCGAGATCTTGCCATTGAAAAAGTGCTATTCCATTTTACGTAAATATTCATCGATTCGCTTAAGCATATGGGTTTTTCTTTGTTGAATAAACAGCTCCCGCGCCTTTAACAAGTTTTCTTTCGCCTGCTCGTTCTCACCCTTATTTACATAGAGATGTCCTAAATTGAAATAGGCCTCGCTATATTCCGGATTTATCGCAATAGCTTTTCTGTAATACATGATAGCGTCTTGATATCTACTCAGGCTAAGATAGCTATTCCCAAGATTATTAAGGGCTTTTACATAATACGGATTGATCTCTAGTGTTTTTTTATAGGAATTTATTGCCGCTTCAACATGCCAAATGTCACCATAGGCAACTCCAAGATTATAACGTGCTTCTGCGCAATTAGGATTTCTTTCCACCGCCATTTTAAAAACAGAGAGCGTCTTTTCTTTTTTACCGATTTTTTTATACAATGCCCCGAGATTATTATAGGAAGCGTAATAGTTCGGACTAATGTTTATGGCCGCATTGAATTCTTCGATTGCTTTCTCAAAGCTTTCATCCTCAAGATACACCACTCCCATATTGCTGTGTGAGCGTGGACTTTTTGGCGAAACCTCCAACGTCGCTGACCACAACCTGCGGTTATCTCTCCAGTCTTCATTTCGAGCTACAGTACGTGCGCCATACGCAGCGATTACAAATATAAACAACAAAATAATTCCTTTCCTGTGTATTCCATTAGATCGCACACTACATCGTTCGTACAAAAAAGATGCGAGTATGCTTAAGAGAATCGAAGGCAGATACGCATAACGCTCAGACACGGTGGGCGCTATCGGAAAAGGACTATATGAAGGGACAAGGAATAAGGCAAACATTCCCAATCCGAAGAAGATGCTCTTGGCTTTTTTATATATATAGGGTAAAAAACAGATTACGATACCTACCACGACCATACCTAAACGCATTACTAGAGGATGAAACATAAGTGGCTCGTGGTAAAAAGTAAGGCGCGCTGGCCACAATAATAATCCAAGATATGAATACGTAGCATACACAAAATAAAACCAAGGGTTGCGCATAGTCTCTTGACCCCATCCATCTAAGGGTGGTGTGATAACTTTATCTACAACAACTTCTTTAAGCAAAATAATCCTAAATGCTAGGATAAGAAGAAACGGCAGCCAAAACTTCCAGTTATTGCGCCACCGCTTAAACGCAATATCTGAAAAAATCAGCAAAAACGGAAAAAAGGTATAAAAAGAATAATTTTGATTAATGTAATACGTAAAAATAAGAACCGACATCAAATAAAGAGGGCGCTTTAATTTTTCTTGTTGCGTCGCTGTAAAATACAACAGGTACGTTACCAACACAAAGAAGCCTATCACCACATGACTCCTACCCGAAATCCAGCTCACTGCCTCAGTGTGTATGGGGTGCACTGCAAATAAACAAGCTCCTATAAAACTAGCCTTTTCTTTAAAAAAGAGACGCAAGAGAAAAAACACAAGGATGGTATTTATTGCATGCAAAACAATACCGCATATATGATAGGGGACAACGTTAAACCTGGCAATTCTATAACTAAGGGAGTTCAACAGTTCTTGAGGGAAAGCCCAATAGTAATACAAAGGACGTGCAATGCGGGGATTCCTTACAATCGCCGGAATATCATCGACAAGGATGAATTCACCGTGGATGGAATTCGCATACACCAACGCGCACAGCGCAATCAGAATAAAATATATGTGTTTTCTCGTGAGCATGCGTGAGTTTCCTACGTATGCGGCAAAACAAAATAGAAAAACTAATTGGCTAAGTGCAGCGGCTTTATTTTTTCTATCAAAGACTTTATATGCTGCTCTATCAATGAAAATTGCTTATCGCTAAGCCATTCTTTTTTGAATATGCTTGCACCGAAGGCAACCGCAGACGCCCCGCTTAAGAAAAACTGTTCGATAGTATTAACATTGACCCCGCCACAAACAAGCAATTTAATATCATTAAATGGGCCTTTGACTTCTTTTATATAGGATGGTCCAAAAAATTTTGCCGGGAACACCTTTACCATCGTCGCCCCTGCTGACCAACAATTATAGATCTCCTGGGGGGTAAGCGCGCCTGGGAATACCGCAATTGTATGCTTTGCGCAGTATTCTACTACCTCAGGCACAAGTGTCGGAGAAACAATAAATGTTGCACCCGAATCTAAAGCCTTCTTGACATCGTCTACGCTTAACACTGTACCAACGCCTATGGTGAGTCGGCCGGAAGCAGTTTTTACCATTTGACGCAATAGTTGCGCTGCGTCCGGAGTATTCATGGTTATTTCGATTGTCTTAAGACCTGAGGAGATTACAGATTCGGTAAGCGGAGCGATTGCATCATGAGAAACCCCCCGTATGATGCCCATAATAGGAAGCTTGATAAATTGAGCTACATCCATACACGTTCCTCATTTATTCTTCATCGGTAACGACAAGGCTGTCGAAGAATTCGCGGTAGTTTTCTTTCTTTACGCTGTTACGAAGTGCCATGGCAGCACGGGGATGCACATTCATCATTCCAGAGATAGCATACGGAATAATATAGCCCCATTCAATCTTTTCTCGCAGAGGGATAAATTCTTTAGAAATCAAATCCAAAATGGGACGGATATTGTATTTAGGATTTTTTAAGAATCCAATCAACAGTTCCAGGGGGCAGTTTCCCGCTGCGCGTCCGATACCGTAGACTGTCGCATCGAGATAGTTTGCGTTATGAATGACCGCCTCGATGGTATTGCTGAATGCCAGTTGCTGATGATTATGTCCGTGGAATCCCACCTCTTTAGTCTTAATAATACTTTTAAATCTTTTAACTAAATCTTCAACCGTTTCCTGATAGAGAGCGCCAAAACTATCCACGATATAGATAACATGAGCCTTGCTCTCCTCTTCGGCTTGATGTAAAGCTTCGTCGAGAAACCTATCTTGGTCGCGGGATATTGCCATAATATTTATTGTGGTTTCATACCCTTTTTGGTCAAATTGATTTACTAACACGATTGCCTTATCAATATCTTTGACGTAGCTTGCAACGCGGATCATATCCACCGGGCTTTCCGATTTCGGCTTAACATCCTCGTCTTCAACGCGGCCGACATCTACCATAACGGAAATCTTTGTATTTGACTTGATGCCATCGATTGCCTTTTTAATTTCATCGTCCTCGCAGAATTTCCACAAACCGTAGTCTTGAGAAGAAAATAATTTCTTTGAATTTCTGTATCCAAGCTCGATGTAGTCGACGCCTGCTGCAGATACTGCTTTATAGACCTCTCGAACAAAATGACGGTCAAAATCGTGATTATTGATTAAACCGCCGTCGCGGATTGTGCAATCTAATACCTTAATTTGTTTGCGAAACATTCTTCCTCCTTAATGAATGCGAAAGCGGATATTTTCTTAAAAAGAGAAATAATTATCCGCTTCTTCTGAATTAGCTATTTATTCAGTAGTTGTTTTTTTATAATTGCTAGAGAAGCACCTTGGTTAAATTGATGCCCCATCTCACGCAATACCTTCTCTAATACCTCAAACCCTGCTAAGATATCTTCTTCCTTTATATATCCCATATGCGCAATGCGGATGATTTTCCCCTTCAATTCTGCCTGGCCGCCTGCTAAGCCAACGCCATACGTATCGCGCATGGTCTTTACCAGCTTTGCACTATCGATTCCATCGGGGGTATTCAATGCTGTAACGGCATTCGATGCGCATGACTTCTCGGGGAAAAGTGAAAGCCCGATAGCGAGCGCTGCTTCTCGTGAAACCTGGGCCATCTTCGCAAAACGTTTAAATGTATTTGAGAGACCGTCCTTTTTTATAATCTTAAGACTCTCGTTAAGAGCTATCACTAAACCATTGGCCGGCGTAAACGGGGTGTCGGTTTTATCTAAGGCCTTTTTTGCCTTTTTTAAATCAAAGTAGTATTTTGGTAAGCTGGATTGCTCAATCAATTTCCAAGCCTTATCACTGGCACTTAAAAATCCTAACCCCGGTGGGAGCATAAGTCCTTTTTGAGAACCCGCAACCACTACATCAACTGACCAATTATCCGTCTGAATATCTACCGCACCCAATCCACTAATCGCATCGACTACTAAACAGGCATTGGTTTGCGAAACTATCTTTGCAATTGTTTCGATATCGGTGTTTACTCCCGTTGAAGTCTCGCATAATGTCGTAAAAACTGCCTTGATGTTTTTATCTTTGGCAAAGTGTTCCTTAATTACGCTAGGATCAACTGCTTTACCCCATTGAACCTTTATCACAATAGGCTCCACAGCGTAACTTTTGCAGATTTCCGCCCAGCGCTCGCCAAATTTTCCGCCTTCAACAGTAATGACCGTATCGCCCGGAGAAAGCAAATTACATACCGCAGCCTCCATTGCACCTGTTCCTGAAGAAGCAAAGACAAATACATCGCCTTTGGTTTGAAATACATACTGAAGACCTTCTTGCGCCTCTTTCAGTATCTCCCGAAACTGTGGCGTTCTATGGTGAATGATTGGCCTTGACAGCGCCTCCATTACCTGCGGCGGTAACGGTGTTGGCCCTGGCGTCAAAAGATACGTTTTCTTATTTCCCATCCTCTCTCCTTATGGCTTCGCTGCTATTACCTCGTCGATTATGCCATACTCTTTTGCCTCATCAGCAGACATAAAATAGTCTCTATCTGAATCTTGCTTAACCTGATCTATGGGTTTACCTGTATGCTTGGATAAAATTTCATTGAGCTTATCTTTTAAACGTAGAATCTCATTGGCCTGAATGGAAATATCTGACGCAGCACCCTGCGCTCCACCCCATGGCTGATGAATCATAATACGCGCATGCGGAAGCGCGTAGCGTTTGCCCTTGGTTCCTGCGGCAAGAAGCAATGCTCCCATGCTTGCTGCTTGACCAACGCAGTACGTTGCTACGTCAGGCTTGAGAAACTGCATAGTGTCATACAGCGCTAAGCCAGCGGTAACGGTTCCGCCGGGAGTATTGACATAAATACTAATTTCTTTAGCCGCATCCTCCATCTGTAAAAAAAGCAATTGTGCAATAATCAAATTTGCCACGTGATCATCGATCGGCGTCCCGATAAACACAATTCTATCCTTCAATAACCGAGAGTAAATATCATATGCCCTTTCGCCCCTGCCGCTTTGCTCTACTACCATTGGAACCAATAATTGATTTTTATGCTCCATCTTTACCCCCTTCTTGCCATTGTGCTTCTTTTAACAAAAATTCTATAACCGCCTGAGAAAAATCCTGCTTTTTATCCACTGCAATTTTCTCAAGCTCTGCAATTTTATCTAAAATAAAGAAAATTTTTACTGACTTTACCGCATCGTCTTTTAACCGTGAACGCAAATCTTCTTCTTTTTTATCGATCTCTTCTTGTTTCATGCCCTGATGCGCGAGGTTGCTTTTAGTTTGATTGACCATATACTCAAGCTGTTTTTTCACTGAAACCGCCGGGACGTCGAGCGGCGTATTCTTTAACAGCTGCTCAATAATCTGATTTTCAACATCCATCTTTATCTGCTGCTCTTTGGAAATCTCGAGCTGTTTTCTTACCATATTCTTGAGCTCCTGCACATTGGGATAGCCCATCCCTTTTGCGAACGCATCGTCGAGCTTGGCTTCTTTCTCTTTTTCTCCGCGAGATTTCGTAAGGTATTCCAGTGCTTTCTTGACGTCGTCATCGGTTACTACCGCTGATTTTCTCTTAACCTTTAATCCTTTATACTGTTTAATTTTAATCTCCGGGATAATTTCAAAATCGGCCTTGAAAGAAAGAAGATCGTCGGTAAATTTTATATCTTGAATCTCAGGCATATCTACCGGCATCAAATTTTCTTTCTCGAGCGCCTTTTGATAATATTCCGGAATGAGGGCTTTAAGCACTTCTTCTCTGGCTAACTGTCCGTGGTGTTTGATAAGCACATCCTTTGGAACTTTACCAGGTCGAAAACCTTTGATGTTCGCATTCTTTCCGATCTCTCGATATACCTCTTCAAACTTCTGTTCAATTATTTCTTTAGATAATTCGATAGTGAATTGCCTCTTACATGCATCAACCTTCTTAAGCTCTGTTTTCATAGTTTTTCCTTTGCGTTGTTCCCTCACATGCTGAATCTTTCGCCCAGATAAATCTTTCGTGCATGCGGATCGTTGGTAAGTGCTTGTGCGTTTCCCGAAATCAAGATTTTTCCTTCAGCGATAAGGTATGCCCTGTCAGTAATTGCGAGTGTCTCCCGCACATTATGGTCAGTAAGCAATATGCCTAACCCTTTCTTCTTTAAATCTTTGATAATCTCTTGAGCGTCAGCTACCACAATTGGGTCAATCCCTGAAAACGGTTCATCCAAAAGGATAAATGACGGATTGGTAACCAGTGCCCGCGTAATTTCCAGCCGGCGCCGTTCTCCACCTGATAATGTATACGCTTTATTTTTTGCCAGGTGAGCAATATTGAGTTCCTCCAAAAGAGACTGCACCCTTTTTTTCCGCTCTCTGGGCCCTATCTTGAGGATTTCCAAAATTGCCATAATGTTTTCTTCAACCGAAAGCTTTCTAAATACCGAGGTCTCTTGGGAAAGATACCCCATGCCCAGACGACAACGGGCATGGATCGATAATCGCGTAATTTCCTGCTGGTCAAAGATAATCTTTCCTTTATCAGGTGGAATAACACCTACAATCATGTAAAAGGTAGTTGTCTTTCCCGCCCCATTTGGACCTAAGAGCCCGACGACTTCCCCGCGCCGAATAGAAATATCTACGCCGTTTACTACGGGGCGGCCATCGTAGGTTTTTACCAATCCTTTTGTTTCTAAAAGACGCATGTTATTTAAACTCCCCCTCAGTATAAAAAACTAATTTTGGCCTTCCCGAAAGCACAACCTTCTTATCAGCAGCGGTGTATACCGCTTCCTGGCTGTGACTTGTGTTTTCTCCCCGATGGATCTCCACGTTGCCGCGCGCGATAATCTTATCCATCTCTTTTGTTTCAAAATCAATTAAAAGCTTCATATAATCGGCAGCCATTGTCCCCTGCTCATCGCTGACAAGGACATTATTCTTAAATTCCGCAGCTTGATTCTGGTAATCAATCTCCATCGGTCCGTCGCAGGTAACGATGGTCTTGCGCGAAGCTTTGGTTTTCGAATCCTCCGACGTAAACTCGACGGTAACATCTTTTTTCATCGTAGCTTGATTTAATTCTGTTTGCGCCTGAAGCCCGGTTCCTGTTGCTGTCATCTCACCTTTCTGGACTGTTACGAAATCATCGGTAGTAACGATGTTACTGTCACGATCCCATGTGAGGGTATCGGTAGTCATCCTGGCCCCCTCAGGCGTGGTAGCTACCACATCGTGCTGCAAAAGTAAATTTCCGGTCTCTTTATTAAGATGCCCTTCTTTAGCGGATAACGTCACCTCTTCTTCGCCGTATACATTTGCAACAATCTTAGTAAGCTTGACGATATCGGTAAGGATATCAGCGGTCTCACCGGTAACTTCCCATGTTTTAGAACCATTAGAAGATACTCCGGAGATGCGAAACCCTTCAAACATCTGCTCTGCTTCATCAGCCTCGAGAGTCATCACACCTGAGATAAAAAAGAACACTAATGCTAATACAATTTTTTTCTTCACTGGTATATGCGAATTGCCTTTTTCCACTTATCTTGGCTCTTCAGGATCAACTCAATTACTTCGCGCACTGCACCTGCGCCTCCGGAGCGTTTAGTGATATAGCCTGCAACTTTTTTTACCTCCGGGACTGCGTTTGAAACCGCGATTGCCAACCCTGCTTTCTTCATCACGGATAAATCGATAAGTTCATCCCCGACGAAACAAATTTCACTGTCAGTAAGCTTCATATCTTTGGCGATTCTTTTGTACACCTGTAATTTATCCCGGGCATCCTGATATGTCTTAAACACCTGCATATCTCTTGCCCGTTTAGTCACAATCGGCGAAGACCGCGCGGTAATGATAAACGTCTTAATGCCTGCGCGCTTTAGAATAATAACCCCCAAACCGTCTTGTACATCAAAAAACTTCATCTCCCTGCCGGTATTATCAAAGACAATCTTGCCATTAGTAAGCACGCCATCGACATCTAAAATAAGCACCTTAATCTTTTTTGCTTTTGCTCTAATTGATTTCATAGTATGGAAGTTATACCAAGCCGGCCCTCAATAAATCCTGCACATCTACCAGGCCGATGGGCCTTCTTTTATTGTCAACGACAGGTAATTCGTCGATCTTTTTTTCCTTTAAAATTCTCAATGCCTCTGCTGCCAACATATCTTTTTTAACAACTGTGGGCGATTTCGTCATTGCCTGTTTTACTTGTCTTTCTGATAAATTAGGATCTTCTTCCAAGTGTCTGCGCAGGTCTCCGTCGGTAAATATCCCCACCAGCTTCCCTTTTTTGTCGACCACCGAGGCAGAACCGGCGCGTGCTTTAGTAATTGCATACAATACGTCTTTTATCCTGCGCTCTTGACTGACTATAGGATTTGCCTGTTTTGAACGCATAATATCTTCTACCTTAAGTAGCAATCGTTTACCCAACGCACCACCAGGATGATAAAACGCAAAATCCTCTTTTTTAAATGCCTTTTTATCAGATACGCATACTGCTAACGCATCGCCGATAGCAAGCATAGCGGTGGTACTTGCCGTAGGGGCCAATCCTAAAGGACACGCCTCTTTTTTTACACTTACGTCTAACACCATGTTGCTATATTTACCGAGAGTTGAATTTGGGTTTCCGGTTATTGCGATTATTTTCGTGCCGATTTTTTTCAAAAGAGGTAAAAGGCCTTTTACCTCTTGCGTCTCTCCGCTGTAAGATAGGATAATCACTACGTCATCCTTTGCAACCTTGCCTAAATCACCGTGAATCGCCTCAACCGCATGGAGCCACAAACTCGGGGTACCCAGAGAAGACATAGTTGCAGAAATCTTCTGTCCGATAATACCCCCTTTGCCCATGCCGGTTATTACGATTCTGCCTTTGCATTTACAGATAGACTCAACCGCCTTCTGAAAATCAGGGCCAATTCTTTTTACCAAGCTTTGAATCGCCCGTGCTTCTACCTTTAATACTTCTTTTGCGCGCTGTAGTGTCATTTTATTAACCGATCGATTGCTTTTACCTTACGTAATAACGTTTCTATTTCATTGAGTGCTAACATATTTGATCCGTCCGATAAAGCCTTTTTAGGATAAGGATGTACCTCTAAAAATAAACCAGCGCAACCTACCGCTACCGCTGCGCGCGATAGATAAGGCACAAATTCACTTTTTCCCGAAGATGCGTCTCCCGCGCCCCCAGGAAGCTGTACGCTATGAGTCGCATCGTAAATAACCGGATATCCTAATTTTCGCATAATTACTAAAGAGCGGAAATCGCTTACTAAATTATTATATCCAAAACTGGTGCCGCGTTCAGTAATAAGAATTTTTTTATTGCCTGCGCTCTCAATCTTTTTAATCACATTGACCATATCCCAGGGAGCTAAAAACTGTCCCTTTTTGACATTAATAATTTTTTTTGTCCTGGCTGCAGCTACGATAAGATCAGTCTGCCGAGATAAAAATGCAGGGATCTGAATAACATCCAACACCTTTGCTGCTTCCTCAACTTCACCTATGCTATGAACATCACTCAAAACGGGAATATTGAATTGCCTCTTTATTTCTTTTAGAACAACAATCCCTTTCTTTAAACCTACACCGCGGAACGATTTTATCGAACTACGATTTGCTTTGTCGTAACTTGATTTAAAAATAAACGGCATGTGTAATTTTGATGTGATTTGCTTAAGCCGTTTGGCTGTCTCAATGCAGCTTTTTTCATCCTCGATAACGCAGGGACCGGCAATTAACACCAAAGGCGCTTTTGAACTAATGCTAATATTTTTTATCCTCACCGCCCTATCCATTATCTAAACCTCGTAATCGTTCTCTTACCCGCTCTAAGTCTTCCGGGGTATCTACGCCGATAGTTTCCATATCAATTTCAACCGTTTTAATCTTAAAGCCGGCCTCCAACACACGCAACTGCTCTAATTTCTCAGCTGCTTCTAATTGGGAAGCGGGCAAATTTTTGAAGGTAAACAGAAAATCTTTCGTGTAGGCATAGAGACCTATATGTTTGTAAAATACAATGTCTTGCTTCACAGCGTCATCGCGTATATAAGGAATTGCGGAACGGGAAAAGTAGAGCGCATAGTTGTTTTTATCGATTAAGACCTTTACAATATTAGGATTATTAATTTCTTCAGCGTTATCAATTCTCTTTACAAGTGTAGCCATAACACACGTAGGATCATCGA
>JBHPFN010000036.1:0-19137 GCA_042571725.1 Candidatus Omnitrophota bacterium | reverse complement strand
GAGCCTGGGCTAACTCTGAGTTTAAGTTTTCTTTCTTATCCAAAAGGTCGAGTACTTCCTGGGCAGCTGCTCTATCCTTTTCAGAAACAGACTGCAACAACGCCTCTCTGACCGCAGGGGAATTAAGCTGAACCCTTTCTGAAAACTCTTCCGCGGTAGTGCCAAGCACCGCCTTGCCCAATAGCCGCGGTGCGTGCTCTGCGACCACATCAACAATCTGGCCTTGAAACTCAGCCAGCATTGGGGTAATGTGCTTCTTGATCTCTGCTCTCTGTGCTTCTAAAAATGCTAATTTCTTGTCGGTATCTGCGCGAAGTTCCTGTTTTTCTACCTCAATTTTAGCAATGCGGGTCTTTGCACGCCTTACATTAAAGTCAGGGGGTGCGCCAGATACTTCAGAATCGTTCTCTGCTTCCTGAATCTGAGCCTCTAACCTGATCTGTTCGCGAGTGAGCTTGTTATCTTCTTTTTCGTGATCACTTCTCACCTGCGCCTCTCTTGCCTGATTCTTCTCCAGAGGCCGCATCGTAGCCTTGTGCGCCTCAAGGGTTCCTGCTAATTCTTTCATGCCTTTTTCATCCGCTGCTCTCTTAAATGCAGAGGTCAACTGATTCCTGTCTAGATCGCGTAGTTGCTGTTCATCTGCGCGTTTCTCATCACTGGTTTTAGCAACTGCATAGGAGCGGTATTCAGGAGACATAAAGCGGTTACTCACGACAGCACCGAGCGCTTCTCCAAATGTCTGGCTTGCACGCTGATTCAGCTGGTTTGCAAGCGGCATTAAATTTGCATCAATGGAAGAAGCTCCTTTTGCCATTGCCTCTAGCTGTGTGCTAATTTGTACTTGCTGTGCTTGACGGATTTCGAGGTCTCTGTTTGCTCTTCCGGTTGTAGGAAAGTATGGTAGGGAGCCGCTTTCAACCAAACTTGACAGAAAGCTTTCTTTAAAGTTATCTACGGTAGCGCTCGCTGCCCTCTTTGTGCTAGTCCAATCTGGCTTTAACCGTCTATCTAACTCGGGATCTTGAGAGCCTTGCTGAAATATGCGCTCTTGTCCATCTTTATCCGTTACCACCAGTTGTGTCTCACCTGTTGCCAGTTCACGCTTTTTAATATTCTGTTCTTCAGGATTGCCTCCTAATACTGTTTCTAACGAGCCTGGGGCGGTGTCTGATTTTTGCACAAATCGAGGAGAACCGTCAGAGTTAGTGCCCGCTTGAACCATTTCGGTGTATTGCATCTCCGGAGTGACTTCTACCTGTTCCATCTGATACACTGCTTCTGCGTGGACGACAAAGGTACGTTTTTTGCCTTCCTGGTCCGTACCGATTACCAGATACTGTTGAGATTTCGCATCAAACTTTATTTCATAGTTATTACCAAAGGTCTGCTCTATCTGTTCCGTCGTTAAGGCTTGGCCGTTCTTCGTAATCTCATTGCCGCTGCTGTCTTGTCCTTTCTTCTGCTCTATAAACTTGCCTTGCTGCTCTATCTCAGTACGCTTGGCTTGAATATCAGTAAGGGTAACGGCAAGATTGTTGTTGACTAATTCTTGTTGTTCTTCTATCTCGCGGATAGCTTCAGGTTTTCTATTTATAGTCCCCGTGGGCCGTTCACCCATTGACCTTAAGATTTCTTGTTTTTCAGCATCGAGCTGAGCTATCTGCTCTCCAGCTGACTCTCGTGCTTCTTGTTCTTTCTGATCAAGGGCTGCTTTCTCTTTTTTTAAAGTGGTCTCCCCGCTAAAGATTATTGCGAATGCCCCTTTTTCGGTCTTGACATCTTTTGGAACCCCGTCGGGATGCTTAGCAACAATATCAGGCAGGCGCAATCCCTGGTTATCGGCATCCGCGTTATCAGCACCTTCGCTATCGGAATTTTCGCTATCAGCATCTTCGCTATCGGCGCCAGAGAGGGGTGTGAACCTCAAGTCTTTTCCTTTGTTCGGGTCTTGTCTCCATCCGGCATTGATAATGGTTGAGGCCAGCTCGCTCGCAGCCAAATGAGCTACTTCGGTTAGTGCTCCGGGATATAAATTATGTCGCTCAGCAAACTTAGCCCAGAGGACTTGGTCAATTGCTGTGTTTATCTGCTGGCTCATGGCTCTCGCCATAAATTGCTTGAAAGGCATGCCTTCAGGACGGCTGCGGAAAGGATTTTTATAAGCCTGTTTTTGTTTTGTCTCTGTAGAATCGCCGGGCGTATCTGATGAAGTATCTGTTGACTCTGTCGTAGTGCTGTCGGCCTCGGTTGATGCAGTAGCTTTAGTCTCGGCTGTGTCCTTTGGTTTATTTTGAGCGGTCTCTGTGCTATTGTCTTCCTCCTCAGGCCTTCCGGCTAACTCCCAGCCTAATCTATCCCAGTTGTCTACGGCAAGACCTAACATATTGCCAACCGCACCAGAGACTTCTCTCTTCCAAATCTTGGTAATCATGCTGTTACTGGACGAAGAGTATTTAAGTAACCTCAGCATCCCTATTGTGGCAGCGGTACGAATGATCCATCCTAATCCCTGAGAACGCACTGCCTCTACTCCTGCCTTGATGGGGTCTTTGTCAGAGAGAACCGTGCCATCTATCCCGCTCCTCCATAAATACTGGCCTTCCAGACTTACGAATGACTTGATTTTACCCAACACACTATTTTTCATCACCACAGGATCCACTAATACCAGCTGCTGATTACCATCTTGATCGGTTACCATTATGCCAATAACCTTTGTTTCATCGGTGCCTTCGGCTTCAGAAGCATCAAGTACTCGACCATCAGCCAATATCGCTTTACCCTGAGCAAGTTGCAGCAAGCTTAACTTTTGTGGCTTAGAGCCTACGGTGAAGGACATCCCGACTAGCTGCCCCTCTGTCCAAACACCCGTTGTTGCCCCCAGTGCTTTAACTTCTGTACGAAGTCGATCATGTACAACTATTGTAATCTCGCCTTCTTCATTGCGCTCTACCAAGCCCTGTTCTTCAAGCTGTCGTAAGGAGTCGGGGTTTAACACTTCCTGAGAGCCGGATAAGGTAAATACGGTTTCGCCGTCTTGGTTCTTTCCCGCAATAATTTCAAGTTCTTTGTTTTCATCTAAGAATTCTGATGCTTCTGCTACATTCTTAAAGGTCTTGGATGAGATATTTCCTTGGGCATCCTTTACTATCACCTCTATGCCAGCTTCCTGAGATCCCTCAGGAGTGGCTTGATCAGTTGTAGCAGGAGTTCCCTGGGCTGTGTCGGACTTACCCTGTGTTGAGCCATCTTGTGCATCACTTTCAGCTGGCTCTTCAGCATCTAATGCAGTTGATGAGTCTTGGGTGGTTTGATTAGGGCCTATCCCGCCATTGACTTCTATATCTGGCTTATCTGCTTGATCGCGGCCTTTTATCGCATTAGCTTTGCCTTGCGTTTGAAATTCGCCTGTAGAACCTACTTCCCAACCAAAGGTAGTAGCCAGCGTAGTTAAGACCACGCCGCTAATAAATTTACTGGTGACATTACGGGTAAATTCGTTGGCTGCCATTTCTGCAAAGGTTTTATCCCAGCCGTGCTTCTCGAGATAATCCTTAAGCGCTTCTTTTGTTCCCTGCGAGTAGAACGCAATGGCGATATCCGCGATGAGTTGGACAAACATCTTAGGGATGCCCGCCCAGCCTTGAGTCCCGTATATATAATAAGGGTTTGATAATTTATTTTTCTCTGCCAAGGCCCTTTTGTCTTTAATATAATTGACAAGCTTGTCAGGTGAAGCAAACGGCGACTTCGTAAGCCATTTACCGAACTGCTTGAGACTTTCAATAGGTGATTGGGTAAAGACTGCCTCGATGGCGCTTACAAGAGCCTTCCCCGCACTATATGCTATTTTAAAAATGCCAACGACCTTATCCCCGCCCATCGGACCAAGGAAATTTTTCCAGACCTTGCCCCAGAATGCTTTAGTCTTAAATTGGGTCCAGAATTGCTTAGTGAAGACCTTTCCAAAGGCCTTAAACGTGTTAACAAAGCTCTTTACCAAACCCTTTACAAAATTTACAGGGATATCCCAAAAGATGGACTTAGCGCCATTGGCTATATTGCCACCTAAGTTTTTCCAGAAGCTTTTAGTTGTGACGGATGACCATACCGCTGTAACGCCTGACCATACCGTCTGGCCAACCCAAACTAAGAGATCCCACGTAGCCGTCTTGATTGCTCCACCTATAAGCCCTAAGACTCTACTGAATATGTTACCGGCTGCTTGAGATGCCGCACCTGCAACTCCAGCTCCCATAGCGTTCTTGGCAGCTTCTTTGGCGGTTTTTTCAACAGCTTTTTTTGCAGCTTCCTTAGCAGCTTTCTTAGCGAGTGAAGCCTTCACTTGCTTGAGTAACGAAGAAAAACCAAGTGAATTAAATAAAAAATTCCAGATCGAAGAAAACACGCTGACAATACCGCTGATCACGCTGTTCATCAATCCGCTAATGCCGCCTGCAGCTGCTGCTTGAACGGTACCCGTAACGGCTCCCTGAGCAGCAGCCTGAACAGCAGCATTCGTAGCCGCTTCTCCGCTCTCCTGCAAAACCTCGCTTATAACTTCCTCTCCCAGTTCCTCGTACACCTCTGATTGGCTTTCTGAGAGCGCACCCTCAATGCCTCCAGCCGCAGCACCTACTAGAATGCCTACAATCATAGCCCACCCTTGGCCTTTGGTAATCTTAATCTTAGGACCCCAGAAACCAAACAACTTAAAGCTGAACCATTCTTTGTTGTAAGTGTCGTAATGGTGTTGGTACATGTAGGCGCCGGTTATGTCTTTGGCGATCGTGCTTAACGTACCTGCTACAGGACTTATCATGCAGGTGATAGAGGTAACGGCACCTGAAAGCGCGCCGTTTGCAAAGGATTTAAAACTTGATGCTTGACCATAATTTCCCGGCCGTAACGCATAGGCAGGAAGACAAGTATTAAGCAAAAAAATGAGTGCGACCAGCGCACTCATTACTTTTGTCCATCTTTTTTGTCTCCAAGCAGCAAAAATCAATATTTCCCCCTTACCCCCAACATTAACCTTGTTGTGCGATTGTTTTTTCATTCTGCCTTGTTAAAGAGTTTTTAAAACTATTGTGATTAGAAAAACAAAAAAGCCGAATTGCCTTGCTTTCGTCGGCAACCCGGCTATCTATCGCGGAAATTTCAGAGTGTCTTAGATAATAAGACCCGTGGCTTTGCGTGCCCACCAATGATGCAATGGCGGACGTGCCCTTTTTCGACGTAGATG
Organism: Candidatus Omnitrophota bacterium; assembly: GCA_042571725.1. GTDB lineage: Bacteria > Omnitrophota > Gorgyraeia > VGKH01 > JBHPFN01 > JBHPFN01. Next base: position 13,889 of record JBHPFN010000036.1, on the reverse strand, counting down.
TTACGTACTTTTTAAAAGATCTGAGCTGCTACTATGTTACTGTTCCTTTTGAGCACTTAAAGTATAATATATATTAGGCTCTTTGTCAAGAGGAATTTTGGGGTTCTGAGGAAGGGCTTTCTTGGGCCTGGAAATTGTTTCAACAGGCACCAAATGATAGCTGCAACAGCTAGATGCAACAGAATACGGTAGTTAAACTCCTGCAACAAAAAATTCAAAATGGCCTGTCCATCTGCCCTTTCAATGCCAGCTAAAACCCCCATAATTATTACTTTTTGATGAATTTGCAAATACTTTTGCTTTTTTGCTTAAGGATGCCTGAACCACAAGACCAAGCCGAAATGCGCTCTGGAAGGCTTGCTATGGCGCTGTAACACAACAAACAACTCGATCCAGCAAACAACGAAACACTGCGGAAGGATTTACAGCAAGACCAACAACCAATAAAACAGAAGCATGGATTGAAACTTAAATCAAAATGTCCACTCTGAATATTTGAGTTTCTAATGTGTCCAATCTGATGAAGCATTGGTCTGCTTAAAATGTCCACTCTACCAATAACGCACTTGACTCAATTGAGCATTTTCATTGCAAATACATAAGTTACAAATGTCCATTCTATTTCTATGCTCAGTTAGCCGTTTCTATCATTCCGGGCCCTTGTGTGTGGTCTTAGTGAAAGCCTGTCTCGGCATACTAGTCTAGCCTGGGATGCTATGTTGGCACGGAGACGATGAGGAATCACCTATAAGGCTCATTTTTATGGCTTCTGGCCAAGCCAAGACATTCGTTGTTTTTGCCCAAAAGCGCCCTCACCGCCATTTTGGCCTAGCCCTGGACACCCTCTGGCTGGAAGGACTGGCAATTGTCAATTAGGCCCTAAAACGGGGTTAAAATCACAATTCCGCAATGCTCAAATTTCAAGCAATACTCAAACTACAATCGCCCAAATCACAACTTGGATCTCTTAAAAAACCTGTGTTTTAATCATTGTATCTTGGGGTGTGAAGTTCGCTTGTTAAACGCAGCTGACAGCTTGGCATTATGTTTTCGCTTAATTTTTAAAACTATTAAAACAATTCCAAGGAGCTTTACTACAAAAGCTCTGGATATACATAAAAATATATGATAAGATAAAACACATTCTAAAACATTTCCGGAGGAATCACTATGTCAGAGGTTGAACAAAAACTTGCGCACATCATTGCGGAGGTTGTTGAAATTGAAAAAAACGAATTGTTGCAAAAAAGGGATGTAAATTTTTTCAAAGAATTGGGAGTCGACTCTCTTTTAGGCTTAGAGCTTGTTGCTGCAGTTGAAAGAGAATTCGATATTAAAATCGAAGATGAAGAAATTACAGACCTGGATACCTTTGATGCCATTCTTAATCTAACCAACAAAAAATTAGAAGTAAAAAAATAACGTGTTAGACATAACCCGTATTCAGAATCTATTGCAGCATCGATATCCGTTTCTGCTTATCGATAGGGTCTTAGAATTTGAGGAAGGCAAACGGGTAAAGGCAATAAAGCATGTCAGCTTCAATGAAAACTTTTTCCAGGGGCATTTTCCCAGCGAGCCGATTATGCCGGGGGTGCTCATTATTGAGGCAATGGCCCAGGCCTCAGCAATAATCATCGGCAAAGAAGAAGGTTATACGGGCCTTCTTACGGGAATTTATAAAGCAGAGTTTAAAGTGCCTGTAAGACCAGGGGATACAATTACCTTAGAGAGCGAAATAGTACAAAGAGTGAAGAATTTAATCAGGGTAAAGGCTACTGCTACGGTCAATGAAAAACTGGTAACCAAGGCTGAACTAGGGTTTGTGGTGGTTGAGAAGCCCTCTAAATAATCTAATAGATAGTTCGGTAACGGTTAGAGTAACGCCTGCCTGCCGGCAGGCAGGAAGCCCGTATCGTCTAACGGTTACAGTAACGTAAAAACTTAAAAAGACGATTAACGTAACCCAAAGCCGAAACGGGCATCGTAACCGTAACCCAAAAACGTTTCCTTACAATGAATCAAGATAAGAAGCGAGTAGTAATAACCGGCGTCGGAATCATCTCTCCTGTAGGTATAGGTAAAGATGCATTTTGGTCTGCATTAACCAAAGGTACTTCAGGCATAAAAGAAATCCGTTCGTTTGACACTGCTGATTACAGTTGTAAAATTGGCGGGGAAATTTCTGATTTCGATCCAGATAAAATTATTGCGCAGCTGCGCACTTCTTTTAAACAAAACAGCTCAACTCCCCCACACACCCTAGACCGCGTTTGTCAATTAGGCCTTGCTGCCGCGTATTTAGCAATCAAAGATTCCTCTTTGCAGCTGGCAACGGTTAACAAACAAAAAGCTGCAGTTATCATGGGTACGACTTCCGGAACCAGCAATGCATTTGCAGCTTATCATACAACCTGGTTGCGCGAAGGTATTAAAAAAGTAAACCCAGTTGATGTGGCAAAAAATAAACACGAGTCTATTGTTCATTGCATCTCAAATGAATTTGGGCTTAAGGGAATTTCGGTATTAATGGGCACTGCCTGTTCTGCCGGCACCTATGCCATTGGTGAAGCCTTTGACCTACTCAGGCTTTCCAAGGCTGAGGTAATCCTGGCAGGAGGAGCAGATGCCTTAAGCGAAGTCTCCCATTGCGGGTTTAATGCGCTTCGCTCGCTTACCAAGAGCGTCTGCCGGCCCTTTGACAAGCGCCGAGATGGCATGGTGGTAAGCGAAGGGGGCGCGGTGGTAATCCTAGAGACGCTTGAACATGCTCAAAAAAGGAATGCGCACATATACGCTGAGGTTGTTGGTTATGGCTTAAGCTGTGATGCTGAGCACATGACCGCTCCCCAAGCAAACGGAGAAAGCGCAGCTAATTCAATGAATATGGCGCTTAAAGATGCGGGAATTACCCCAGAAAGGGTTGATTATATTAGCGCCCACGGTACCGGCACCCATTTAAATGACCTAATGGAGACAAACGGGATAAAACGGGTATTTGGCGAATATGCCTATAAAGTGCCGGTAAGCTCGGTTAAATCTATGGTTGGACACACCTTCGGCGCAGCCGGAGCAATTAAGATAATCTCCTGCACCCTGGCCTTACAACACAATACCTTGCCTCCCACTATCAACTACCAAGAGCAAGATCCGGAGTGCGACCTTGATTATGTGCCAAATACTGCGCGAAAGAAGGAAATTAACATTACTCTCTCAAATTCCTTTGCCTTTGGAGGAAATAACGCAACGCTAATATTGCGTAACTATCAATGAATGAACAAATAGCAGTAACAGGAATCGGCATTATCTCAGCTACGGGTTCTAATAAAGAATCATTCTGGCAACGCGTATCGAATGGCAGCTCTGCCATAAAGCCAGTATCTGGCTTTGAAACCGCAGAATTCAACTCACATACCGGTGCTGAAGTGTCCAATCTGAATTTCAGAGACTACACCAAGCGCAGGGCTATTAGAAATATCGATAAGATCTCACGCTTTTCTATTGCCGCTGGCCTACATGCCCTTAAGGATGCAAAGATTCAAATTGATTCGAGCAACGCTACAAAAATGGGCCTTGTATTGGGAAGCACCTACGGTGGATGGTCAAGTATTGCGGAATTCCATAGGCAGATGCTGGAATATAAGCTCAAGCGGGTTGATCCGCTTCTATTTACTAACACCGTTCCCAATTCGCCTGCAGGACAAATGGCTATAGAGTTTGGCATAAAAGGCCTTAACAACTCCTTAAGCTCAGGCCTTGCCTCAGGCACCGATGCAATAGGCTGGGGTGTTAACTACCTGCGCTTAGGCAAGGCTGAAACCATCCTGGCAGGTGGGGCTGAAGAGCTGAGCTGCTGGTCAATGGGTAGTTTTGACAAACTAGGCTGGCTTTCCAGGGCTACCAACGGAACCCCTGAGCTCTTCCGGCCTTTTGACAAACATCGAAACGGTCCTGTCTTAGGTGAAGGGGCAGCTATGCTTGTGTTAGAGCCTGTAGAAAGCGCGGCCAAAAGAGGTGCCTCAATCTATGCGCAGATTATCGGATACGCCTCAGTATATGACGCTGCCGGAGACGGCGCAGGCCTTGAAAGGGCAATCCGCCTGGCCTTAGAAGAGGCCGGCATTTCCCCATCTGAAGTTGACTATATCAATGCCGAAGGAAATGCCGATAAAGCAAGCGATGCGCTTGAGACAGCAGTGCTTAAAAAAGTTTTTAAAGACGCGGCAGATACGATTCCCGTAACCTCGATTAAGCCAGTAATCGGTCATACCCTGGGAGCAGCCGGTGCGTTTGATGCCATAACCTGTGTTCTGGCGATGCAGCATCAAGCAGTTCCGCCTACGATTAACTATCAAGAACAGGATACCGAATGCCAGCTTAATTATGCACCCAATAAGAAGCTCGCAAACAAGCAGATTAATATTGCCATTTCCCTCTCGTTTAAGCCAAATGGTAGCTGTGCGTGCTTGGTTTTTAAAAAAGAAGCGGCTGGCGGTAACGGTTAAGGCAAGGAGGCCCGTATCGTTTAACGGTTACGGTAACGTAAAAATGATTTCCAAGACGATTAACGTAACCCAACGACGAAACGGGTATCCTGCCTGCCTGCCGGCAGGCGTAACCGTAACCTTAAAACGTTACCAGAATTATCTGGATTTAGTTTCAAGTTTTTAACAATATGACTGTTCAAGGTAAGATTGCGATTGTAACCGGTGCATCAAAAGGTATCGGCAGAAGCATCTGCAAAGAGCTGGCCAAGGAAGGTGCACATGTTGTGGTCAATTATAACTCTGACCGTCAGGGTGCAGAGCAGACCGCCCAAGAGGTAAAGAAACTCAACAGAAAGGCCTTGGTTGTCCAGGCAGATGTCAGCAACCTTGAAGCGGTAAAAGCCATGATTAAACGCACCAAAGATGAATTTGAACGCATCGACATCCTGATCAATAACGCCGGAGTAATGCCGGAGAAATACCTCTTCCGCATGACCGATAAAGAATGGTTGCGCTGCATGGATGTCAATATCAATGGCACCTATTACTGTACGCGCAACTGTATCGTACAGATGCTCAGACAACAACACGGAAGGGTAGTCAATATAGTCTCGATAAGCGGGCTGTTTGGCAATCCGGGCCAGGTTGCCTACTCAACATCAAAAGCAGCTATCGTTGGCTTTACCCGGACACTGGCTAAAGAGGTTGTGCGCAAGCACATTACCATAAACGCGATCGCCCCCGGATACATCGATACGCTTCTCTCCGAAGACTTTATCAAAAAGAATAAAGAAACATTGGAAAAGATAATCCCTGCTGGTAGAATAGGTCAGCCGGAAGAAATTGCACGGCTTGCAGTGTTTTTGTCCTCTGATAAAGCATCATATATCAATGGGCAAGTAATCGTGGCAGACGGAGGGTTGCTTATTTAGATAACAATTCGGTAAGGGTTACGGTAAGGAAACCCGTATCGTCTAAGGGTAACGGTAACGTATATGCAAGAAAATAAAAGAATAACTAGCTTTAAAGATTTAGATGTGTATCAGAATGCTTACAAGGCCATGCTCGTTGTAATGAAAGAAATCGTAAATAAACTACCCAACAATGAGAAATATGACCTAGCGGATCAGCTGTCACGTGCGTGTAAAGCAATACCTCGATTAATTGCAGAAGGTTATGCTAAACGTCATCAAAAATCAGGTTTTCAGAAATACCTTGATGATGCAATGAGCGAATGCAACGCAATGGTAGTAAGTCTAAGTCCGGCAAGAGACTTGTATGATTCATATGTCGATGTGAAGCGCTGCGATGAACTGGTTGATATCTATGATAAATCGGGAAGGCAGCTCTATAAATTAAGTATGGCTTGGACAAATTTTAAAACACGAAAAACGTAACCGGTTGACGAAACGGGCATCGTAACCGTTACCTCTAAACGTTGCTATCATCATAAAAGATGTAATGAATAAATATGAAACAATATGACGTAATCATAGTGGGAGCCGGAGTAAGCGGATTGGTCTGTGGCTGTTATCTGGCAAAAGAAGGACTTAACGTAGTCATTGTCGAGCAGAGCGATCATCCGGGTGGCTACTGCACCTCTTTTACCAGAGGCCCGCATACCTTCAATGCAGGGGTGCATTACCTCGGAGGCCTCACCCGGGGCCTTATGGGAAAAATCGTAAATGAAATCGAATTATCTGATGAAGGGCTGCTCTTTTTCCAGCCTGACCCCACCGATAAGATTATCATGCCCGAGACCACCTCTTACATCCGCTCACACTCAGGAGATACCATAAAAGAATTCATAAAAACCTTCCCCCGCGAGAAACGCAATATCAAAGCCTTCTTCAAATCAATCCTTGAAGAGGATATCATAAAAGAGTATGCCAAGATGAAAAAAACCACATTCCAGCAAACACTTGATAAGTCGTTTACCGATCCAAAACTGAAAGCCACCCTTGCGATGCTCCTTGGTAATATCGGGCTACCTGCAAGTAAAATCACCGCAGTTACTGCAATTATGCTCTTTAAAGAGTTTATCTTAGACCCTGGGTATTATACGAGAGGGGGAATCCAAGCTTTCCCTGATACGCTCGCGCGCCGATTTAAACATTACGGCGGTACCTTGCTGCTTTCAAAAAAGGTCGAGAGGATTGTTGTCGAAGATAATAAAATCCGGGGCATCGCTTTTGACGACGAAACCATCACCAGCGATATCGTAGTCTCCAATGCAGACGCTACAGAAACCTTTATCCAGCTGGTGGACAATAAAAATACCCCCGAGGCCTACTCGGTGGAGGTCCTGGAGTGTTCGGAGTCAATATTTGCCCTCTATGTAGGATTAAAGGTTCCCATACAAAACGCAGTAAAAGAACTCTGTAATATCTGGTATTCGACCACCTATGACACAGAGAAGCTTTTTTCCTTCCCGAAAGAAAACGTAACCAAGAAAAAATTGCCGGGCTTGATGGTCTTTCTCTCCTGCCCGTATTCAACCGGATTGGAAAACGACCCCCTGGGAACTATCACCGCGCTTACCACAGCGCCCTTTGAGACAAAAGAATTCTGGGATGAAATACGCGACGGGCTGGCCGAAAGGATGCTCGCCATCATTGTAGAGCTTCTCCCCGGCATAGAACAACATATCGCCTCAAAATTCAACGCCACCCCATGGACATTTTATAAATACACCACGAATAAGAAGGGCGCAGCCTACGGATGGGCCCCTACGATTGACCAGTCCAACTCTGCGCTGCTACCTCAGGAAAGCTCTGTAAAAGGGCTTTACCTTACCGGCCACTGGTGTACAAAAGGCATCGGCACAGGCTGCATCTCCGGTGTTGCAAGCTTAGGTAGGAACGCGGCAAAATTAGTCATGGAGAGAAAAGGCATGAAATGGAAGTATCCCCTTTTCTTTAGATAGACATCCACTCTACTTACTATGGACTTAACCGATAAAACCGTAGTCATCATCGAAGGTAACCGCAGAATCGGCGCTGCCGTAAGCCTGGCCTTGGCAGAACGCGGGGCGCGCGTCACCTGTCTTTACACTATTGAAGATAAAACGTTTGCCGATGCTGTTAGTTCCTACAATAAGCAAGTGAAGCTCTTTTCGATAAAGCCACATGATGTATCTTCTTTGCAAAAGGCACTGTCTCAGGCAAAAAAACATCTTCCTTCCATAGATATCCTCATCAACTACGTCAATACTGAACAGGGTGGCTACTATACTCCTACTTCTCCCGAAAAAAAATGGGAATCAGCCTTCTCTCTCGATGCCCAAGGCCTGTATGGGGCAATCGAGCCAGTGCTTTCGCTTATGACAAAACAAGGCTATGGCAGCATCATGACTATTGCTGATTCACCCCTGCACGGGGCACTCAGTTACCTGGCAATGAGAAATGAGATTACGCACTTTACCAAAACCTTAGGCAGGGAACTGGCAAAAAAACACATCCGCCTCAATGCCATTATCCCCGGGCCTATCGAGGGAGAAGATTATAGCCAGATTATGCAAACCTATAGCACTGAGCTCTCCATGTATTTTCCCTCAGAACGGCTGGCAACTATACATGAAATCGTTGAGCCCGCCCTCTTTTTCGCCAGCGATGCAGCCAGCTATGTCTTTGCAGAAACTATTCGGGTTGACTGCGGGTTTGCCTCGTAAGAAAGTACGCTGGTAGAAGAATTCGTTGACAATGTATACGCGGTGCCCTACAATCTAACTATGGATCTGTTAAAATACCCAAGAAAATCCATTGCGTATATTGAAAATACAAATATTCCTCTTCTCTACTACTTCCTCGCCTTTTTTTCGGTCATAAGCATACGGACGTTTATAGAGCTTTATTCTGATAACGCTCAAACCGCATTTAGGTTATTCCCCCTCTCTCACGAAGGTTTTTTTGCAGCCTACGCAAGTAATACAATCTCCTTTTTGCACTTTTACCTGTTTTGGATCACGCTTTTTTTAATCTTTCCTTTTTTAGTTTCTGCGGTTACAAAAATAAGTATTGCCAAGACGCTCAGGATCATCCTAGGGTTCAGCTGGATTATTATTATCACTCCGGTGTTCGACTTAATCGTCTCCAAAGGCAAAGGCATTGAGGCAGGATTTGTTGAGCCGCAGAGCATTATGAGCCTCCTGCCGCTGCCCTCTGTGAATCCCGGAGAGAAGATAACTGTTGTAGTAAGTATCCTGCTTATCTTTATCTATGTGTTGGTAAAAATCAGCGGGGCGCGCAAAGCATTTTTACAAGCGCTCTTGGTGTCTTTTTTGTTTTACATCGCTAACTTGATCAGCTTCATATACCCCTTTGTGATAATGGGAGGGGCTCGATTATTTAATAAGGATTTTGAAATTACGACGCCGGCCAACATCATCCAGATGCTTACTGCTGTGGTGGTAGTGGAGGCAGCGTTGCTGTTCTATGCGCACAGCAAAGAGTATTGCCGCTCGATTATGACAAAGATTGGCCTTTCGCACATCGCCCACCTCGTGCTCCTGTTTATCTTGGGGGCTGTACTCTTTAAGACCAAGCTCGACGGACTTCTTTATAATAATGGGCTCTTTGTTCTAAGCTGCCTTACTATTGTTCTGGGCTTTTGCGTAGTAACGCTATTGCATCGCGCAGACGAGCTTCCCATCCCGAAAGAAGACATCCGCCTCATAGTGCTTGTCACCTCGCTTCTTGCCTTATTCTGCGCGGCTATGATCAATGTCACTACCCTCTTTTTCCTCATCGTGGCGATAAGCTCGGCGAACGCATATTACCTACCGCCGTTTAAATTAATGAGGGTCCCGATTTTCTCAAAACTCCTGCTCTCGTTTAATCTTCTGCTCGTTGTGATGCTAGGATGGCTCTTTGCAGGCGGGGAGCTCTTAGGATTTCCTCAGATCATCAGTGCGTATATCCTGGTATTCGTCACCGGATGCCTTAACTATATCGATATTGGAGCAACGGCCGGAGTAAAGACCATGCCTGATATCCTGGGCGTAAAATACGCTAAGTGGTTTATCGGTTTTATCTTCTTTCTGTCGTATCTATTGATCCCGTTGCTCTTTTTAGAAAAAGAACTGTTGCCACCGTGCGCAGCGTTTGGAACCCTTATGTTTGCCTTGATGATTCGCAAGCACTTTCGCAAAGATCTTATATTCCTGACGTACTTAGCCAGTCTTATAAGCCTTCTCGTATGGCTTAATTTCGTCCGCAGCACTCTATAAGACCCACCATAAAAACCAATCCCTATAGAGAAAAAATCTATTATGTTCTCGATGTGTGTCAAGCAAGATAAAACGGAAGGTTTTATTTGATGCGCAAGCTGCGCATTGCATGTTTAAACACGGAGCGGTACTCCGAATATGCGATATCCTGGCTGGTGCAGGTTATGATATAGGCCATGCCGTTTTTTACCCATACCCCTACAAGAGTACGAATAGACATATGTTCTCCGTCGCTGGAAAAAATGAGGTATCTGCCTAAATCAGGCCCTGCTTTCATCGCCCCCTCTTCAATGTCATACTCGTTGCCGGGAACGGTCTTAAGGGTTTCGTTTTTAAACATCTCAAAAAAAGTATCTGGCTGCATTTCCTGCGGCGCGCTTACTACCACTACATTAATATTTTCTTGAAACATATCATCCCCGCCCTCACGGGGAGACTTGGCTAAAATCACCGTACCGGAGAACCCTTCGATCTTGGCCCAAACGCGCGGCAGTAAAATAGAAAAGCCTAATCCTTGATGATCATACTTCTGCCACAAAAGGCCGGGGCCGAAAAGCACTATACTGATAATACATATCGCAATCGCAAATATAATTAATTTTACTTTCATCGCGCTCTGTTTTTAAAAATCAGGGATTAATGACCCTTCGGTAAATTTAATGATGATCGGCCCTGCAACAATAATCATGATAACCGGTAGTATGCAAAAAAGTAAGGGAAAAAGAATCTGAAGCGATGCCTTAATCGCAACACGCTCGCCTGCGGTAAAACGCATCTCGCGCGTATCCTCGGAAAGATTGCGAAACGCATCCTCCACTGAAGTTCCCATGCGCTCAGACTGCACTACGGTGCGCACAAAACTGTTAATATCGGGGATATTAAGCCTCCGGGACATATCCTTAAGCGCATCTACGCGGTTGCGGCCTACCTGGATTTCTTTAAGCACGGTCTCGAGTTGCTCATTGAGCGCGTTCGGGGCTGATTTCTCGATGACCCATTTTAACGATGCGGTAAAATCAAGGCCCGCACCGATACATAAATCGACTAAGTCTACCGTCTCAGGAAATATACGGCTAATTTCAGCTTTCTTCGCCTTGATCTTGCGAAAAAACATAAAATCAGGAATCAAAAATCCCAGCGTTCCGGCTATCAGCGTATGTCCTGGAATCCGGGTAATCATCATCACTGCGTATCCTGCAAAAAAGGATAAAACGACCTTTATCAAAATCAACCCGGGCATATCGATGTTGAGCCGTAGAACCTCGGCCTGCTTCTGCAACCATTGCATATACGGCAAGTTGGCAATGGGTTTGGTAAAAGGAATCAACGGCTGAACAATCTTAAGCTCAGAAAGCTTAAACTGTTTTTTAACAGGGACTCCGAAGGTACGTAGATGCGGCTGCGTACGCGGCTCAAGCACAGAGGTCGTTAACATATAGACCGAGATGCCTGTCATAAGAATTATTGCATAGTATACATACATCCCAACGCTCATTTACACCTTCAGTGTACTAATCTTTTTTATTAAGAATATACCGAGTATCTGCAACACTACCGCTGTAACAAGCAGCTTGCGGCCTGTATAGGACTCCCACATAATATCGAAATGATCCGGTTGCTGTTTGTTGATAAAAAACGCAAATCCGACAGGCAGAATGCTCATAATCACTCCCTGCAGACGGCCTTGCAACGTCAGGGTTGCGATCTTTTCTTTCAGCCGTATATTGTTGCGTATGGTTTCGATAAGCCTGGTAAATACCCTGGTAAGTTCTCCTCCGGTCTCCCGGGCAACCAACACGGAGCTTACCAAAAGATTTACCTCCTCTAAAGGCATCCTGGTCCTTAAGCGCTGTAAGGACTCTTCTAAATTAACTCCCCACTTATTTTCCTGTAAAATGAGATTAAACTCCTGGGAAATCGGCGGCGGCATCTCTTCACAGAGCACCTCTATGGCCTGGATAAGGCTTAAGCCTCCGCGCAATGACGATGAGAGAATCATCAAGCTATCCACCATCTGGCTTGAAAATTTCTTAAGCCTCATTTGTCTAATGATATTGGTTGCAAACCCGGGGAAGGCTAGGCCTATCAAAAACCCGATAATAAAACCGAAAACGTTTCTTAATAAAATAAAGAAAATCCCGCCGAACACGACAGGACTGATGGCCAAAAACATAAGCTTCTGTTTCTCTAAGAAGATAAATGAATCCTCAAGCCTGACTGCAACTTTGTTTACCCTCTTGCCTTGCCATTTGTTATATTTTGCAACAATGGGCGGGACGATTGCGGCGATAAAGATATGGGTGAGAATAAAAACCGATATAAAAACTGCTAAGTAGATTAATAACGCCATGTATGGTTATGGTTACGGGGTTGGATTCGTCCACCAAAATTCTATCGTTAACTTCTCTGCCGTAATCTGGGGCGCATACCCCTCTGTCTTGCCGTACTGGTCGGAGGTTCGACGCCGACGCCATTTCCCCGCAATGCTATTTCTCATATAATACCCCATAACCAACAATGTTGCAACAACAATTATCAATAAAACAATGCAATCGATCATTGTTTGAGCATATCGATTGCATTCTCTCGTATGTCATGTTAGTAAACGTATCTTTTTTATTACTTACGCGAAGCTGTAATAACCATCTATCGGACTACCATAGAAAACTGACTACTGCTCCTGTTATGGGGGGAGACAATCAGGGTCAGGCACAACGCTCGTACAATCAAAGCCACCAACCATACAAGGCTTAACGCACTCCTCATAAATAAATTCAGGGCGCTCATAATCATGACACCAATCAGAACAGTGATCATAAGCACATGCGCAGTTATTTAAGCATGTTGACCGGTCGAACGGGTCTGCCATAAGGTCACAGCACTCGCATCCCGGTGGTACATTGTCTAGCTCATCTTCGTCGACTCCGTGACGGCTGACCTTCTCAATGCAGCGCATCTGGCATTCATATTCCAGCTCCTCCGACCCGTCTTCATAAATAAAACAGCAATCGAGACAGTCCTCTGGATGAGGAGTTGGTTCCCAGTGCAGAGTATTACAGCATTGATGGATATGGTCTCTCTTCCAGAGCACGATAATCCTCTGGGCCCATAATTGATCTGCAAGCCCATCCATCTGCGCAGCGGTCCTGCTTAATCCGCAGGCTGGCATCGATGGGGGGTCTCCACCGAGCACGCATCCTGGGTGGTCCCCCGGATCCTCGCAATCCATACCGCAGTCAACGGACGGCTGATAACAATCAGCACCCCATTGTGAATCAATGCATTCCTGCGGGATATTGCTATCTATCCATTTGTTTTTTCCATGGTCATCAAACCAAAGTTGTCCAGTTCTGTGATATGTTCCTCCGCCGCTAGTACAACAACCCTGTAGGTTATTGAATTTTGCGTAGTTACAGTAGTCGATAAATCCGTCATCGCCAACTGTGTCAGCGCAGCAAAAACTTTTACAACACTGGCTAAGCTCCCAGTTATAGCTAAACGACCTGCCTGTTCTGGGACTCGTATACCCGACAGTCATACAAGCGTCCATACAAGGAGGTACGTTTGTCTCCCACATACAACGGTGAAAGCCTTCGATTGCCCCCCAATCACCCCACTCATCTATTCCCCAGGGATCCGGTCGGCCTAACTTTGGCATACAAGCTCGATAATACCACTCCCATATAGTACCTGCTTTATCCCATACGCATTGGTCAGCTTTACAGAGGGCAACACACTGTTCGGGGGGGAGATATTGCTCATTACCTGCTTCGCAACGATGACCAACACCAGTCTGCTCGCAATCCCAATTGCACGCATTTATGCCTCTTATTTTACAATTATGCTCGCATTCCCTGTGGCCTCCAGGAGGATCATTGCTATCTCGAGGATCAAAATCATCAATACAATACATTCTACAAACTGCATATGCAAAGTCGTGGCAGCCAAGGTAGTGGTCGTTTACATTCTCATTCCAAATCCACGCAATATTGCGCGTAGGATGGTATCCGCCAACAGCGGGATTATCATTAACAACCCCTGCGCGGATAGCATTCCTGATGGTATTAATTTCGTGGACGTAGTTCAAAAGTTGGTCCGCCTCATTCTGCCAGCCCGCCTGAAATCCATCTGCCATAGCATTGCACTGTCCCGCTGCAACTTCGTCTAAGCAAAAG
>JBHPFN010000035.1:0-19406 GCA_042571725.1 Candidatus Omnitrophota bacterium | reverse complement strand
ATACAGCAGATTGAGGAAGAATATCAAAAGAGGAAGGCAGAGGCTGAGCGTGTGGCAGTTCAATTAACCGATAAGGCCGAAGAAGAGATGGTTGCAAAAAGAGATGCCACGTTAAAGAAAACCAGGGAAGATGCCGAACGTATTATCACTGAAGCTACGGGAACAAAAGATAAAATCAGAGAGGATGTGAGAAAAGAAGAGCAGCAAAATATGATAAATTATTGCGAAGAAATTCTGAGCACAACCTTTAAAGATGTAATCAAGCAAAAGATGAATGAGCTTTTAATCGAAGATTTCCTTAAAGAATTTGAAGAAATTGATATGAGCCATGTCCCTTCGGACGTGCCCGAGATTGAGCTTGTTTTAAGCGGGGAAATTAGCGGAGATGCTAAGACAATGATAACAGATATTATGAACAAGAAGCTAGGAAAAAAACCGAACTTGAAGGAAACTATCGATCACACAATTCTTGCAGGTATAGTGATAAAGTTTGGAAGCCTTGTTCTTGACGGCAGCCTCTCGGGAAAGCTTAAAGAAGCGGTAACGCTTAAGCTGCAAAAGTTAGAAGAGGCCGGGTAACAGAGTATGCCAAAGACGACACGCATAAAATCAGATTTGGATAATATAACCGAGCTCGTTGAGATACTTTCCATTCTCAAAGACGTTGCCTCAAGTCATTTTTTCGGCGCGGCAAAAATTAAGGCACGATTCGGTGAATTTGCTTTGGCGTTTACTGAATTTTTTAGAATGATTAGTCTTTCAAACGCCACAAGCCCGTTGGTTTCCAATGATATACCCAATACGGGAATTTTGGCCGTTAGTTCAGAGGGCGGCTTCATGGCAGAGATGACGATCAAGATCGCTAAGACAGCAGTTGCCGAAGCGGAAAAACTGGGAGCCCATGAATTCATCGTTGCAGGTGCACAGGTTGAGCAAAAGCTTAGGTTGATTTTTCCCAATGCAAAAATGACTGTTTTTACTAATATTGAAGAAAAAGGACCTTTTAAAACTGCGATAGAAATCAAAGATTTTATCATTGATCAAGTAGAACAAGGAAAGCTGGGCAAGGTGTATGCTGTGTATCCTCGGGCAAAATCACTCAATTTGATAAAACCTACCGTAACTAAAATGTTGCCTTCAGAAGAGTTGATTACTAAACAGCAAGGGATTAAAGACACCGTTGAAAAGGTTATTGTTGAATCAGACCCTAATGATATTATTAACTATTTAGCTGGTCTTTGGCTTACGTGTAGAATCTTTGAAATGTTAGAAGATGCTATTATTGCCAGTTACGCTGCACAATCCCAGCATTTAGAATCAAGCTTAGAGCGATTAAAAAAGGAAAAGAAAGGTTTAGTAATAAGTTTTAAAAAAGCGCAAAAGTCCGATATCGACCAGAGTTTGCGAGAGGTCTTTACTTCCTCGCTTATGACAAAAGGTGGGAGGAGATAGTAGTCTATGGATGAGAAAGATGCTCAGCAGGGTAATAAAGATGTTGCTTCGGAACAGGAAAAAAAGCCGGAACAGGCAAAAAAGCCAGGTGGGCGGATGATTTCTGTGCAGGGACCGGTAGTGGATATTAAATTTGATAACTTAAAAGATATTCCGCCACTTTACGAAGTGTTAGAGACTAAGACCTTTGATGACAGAGAGGTGCTGCTAGAGGTCGCTGAGCATTTAGCAGGGGGAGTTGTCCGTTGTATTTCATTGTCTTCTACCTTAAATTTACAAAAGAATAGTATGGCGTATGCTACTGGTTCTCCTGTTACGGTCCCTGTTGGAGATGAGCTGTTTGGAAGAATTCTCGACGTCTCGGGCAATCCGCTCGACAATAAGCCTCCTGTTAAGACAAAAGAGCGATGGCCTATCCGAAGGCCGGTGCCCAGGGCTACGTTTGACCTTTCTTCTCATATTGTCGAGAAACCACTTTTATTAGAGACGGGTATCAAGATGATTGATCTGCTTTTTCCGTTAATCAAAGGAAGTAAAACGGGTGTTTTAGGAGGTGCCGGATGCGGCAAAACAGTTATCATCCTGGAGCTCATTAATAACATTGTTTCGAAACATAGTGGAGCATGCGTGTTTTGCGGAATCGGAGAGCGCATACGAGAAGGAAACGAACTTTACTATGAACTCGGGGATCATGATTTACTCAAGAGAGTTATGATGATATTTGGCCAGATGAACGAACCTCCCGGGGCACGATACGAAATAGTCAATACCGGGATTACGCTGGCTGAGTATATTTCGAGTAAAAATAAAGACGTGCTTTTATTTATGGATAATATCTTCCGTTTTGTACAGGGAGGTCAAGAGGTATCGATTCTACTAGGAAGGGTTCCCTCTGAAACAGGATATCAGCCTACCTTAGCATCGGAAGTCGGTGCGGTTCAAGAGAGAATACGTTCTGTTAGGGGAGGTGGATCTATTACTGCGTTTCAGGCTGTGTATGTTCCGGCTGATGATATGTCCGATCCCGCTGTTGTTGCCATATTTAGCTATTTGGACGGAGTTATTAAGCTTTCAAGAGATTTAGTCCAGAAAG
Organism: Candidatus Omnitrophota bacterium; assembly: GCA_042571725.1. Lineage (GTDB taxonomy): Bacteria > Omnitrophota > Gorgyraeia > VGKH01 > JBHPFN01 > JBHPFN01. The sequence goes on along the minus strand of JBHPFN010000035.1, from coordinate 16,861 downwards.
GATTTTATCCTGCGATCGATCCAATCTCTAGCAGTAGTTCCATTTTGGATCCCAATGTCGTCGGAAAAAGACATTATGACCTTTCCCAAAAATCAATTGGTTTGTTTAATAAATATAATTCCTTAAATAAAATCGTTCAAGTTATCGGCGTTGAGGAGCTTTCTAAGTCGGATAGAGTAGAATTTGAACGTGCGGAGAAGTTATTAAATTATATGACACAGCCCTTTACTGTATCGGAAGTCTTTACCGGAAAAAAAGGAGAGTATATAACCTTTGAAGAAAACCTTGATGGATGCGAGAAGATCATTGAAGGTAAATGTGACACGAGAGACCCGAAAGAATTCTACATGATTGGAAGAATTAAATAGGAAGAGCATGAATCGATTTGAGACAGAACTGTATAAAAAACTGAAGAAGCAGAATCTTATCACCGAAGACGCGCTCGATAAGGCGGTGAAAGAGTCTAAGGAGCTTAACGTGTCGCTTTCTTCCTATCTTTTGGATAATCATTGCGTAGAAGAAGACGCATTGCTTTCTACTATGGCTTCGATAATTAGCGTACCGTATATAAACTTGAAAGAAATCTCTGTTGATGCAGCTGCGATAAAAGCAGTTCCGGTAAAATTTGCTTGGCATTATGAGTTTATGCCTATAAAAGTAATCGGAAAGAAACTCACGCTGGCTGTTTCGCAGCCTCTGAGTATTAGAATTCAAGATGAAATTCGTTTGAGCTTAGGATATGAGATTTTTATGGTGTTAGCAAAGAAAGAACACATCCTAGAGTTGATCAAGACGCATTATGGTTTGGGCTCTGATACCGTCGAGAAGATGGTTTCTCAGGGAACAAAAAAGCCAGCTGCTCAACATTCTTCGAGCGATTGGGATATAGAAGATATTGATAAGCCGGCAGAGGACGCTTCGGTAATAAAGCTCGTGAATCAGATAATATTTGAGGCATACAAAAAAAGAGCCACGGATATTCATATTGAGCCGTTTAGGGATAAGATACGATTACGCTACAGAATCGACGGGATGCTCTATGATCAGCATGTACCGGAAGATCTGTATCAGTTTCTTAAGCAGATTCTTTTACGAATCAAAATCATGGCCAATCTTGACATTGTTGAGCATAGGATTCCCCAGGATGGCAGGGCAATCGTGAGAACTCAAGATCAAGATGTGGATTTAAGGATTTCGTTTATCCCGACTTCTCACGGAGAGAGTGTGGTTATAAGAATATTGCCGACTAAGAAGTTTTTTGGTCTTGAGAAACTTGGTCTTGCGCCGAAAAATCAGGCAATATTTGAATCTCTCATAAAGAAACCCCATGGAATTATATTTGTTACCGGACCTACTGGTTCAGGAAAAACAACATCGCTCTATGCGTGCCTGGCAAAAATAAATACAAAAGAGAAGAAGATTATTACTATAGAGGATCCTATTGAGTATGAATTGGAAGGCGTTACGCAAATTCATGTTAAGCCTGAGGTTGGCTTGACCTTTGCGCAGGGCCTACGTAGTATGCTCAGGCACGATCCTGACATAATGATGGTAGGAGAAGTAAGAGATAGGGAAACCGCAGAGATCGCTATTAGGGTTGCTTTAACTGGGCACTTAGTTTTATCTACGCTGCATACCAATGATTCTGCCTCGGGGGTAACCAGACTTATTGAAATTGGCATAGAGCCATACTTAGTTGCTTCAAGCGTTCAAACCTTCATTGCCCAGAGGTTGGTAAGGGTTATTTGTCCTCATTGTAAGACTGAGGATACGAATGCAGATATTGAGGTAAGAAGAGATATCGTCAATAGTCTGCAATTAGATTTTGACAAAGAGGTAAAGGTTTACAGGGGAAAAGGGTGTGAACACTGCAATTTTACTGGTTTTCATGGGCGAACCGCAATCTATGAATTATTGATGATCGACGATAAGATAAAGAAGCTTATCACAGAGAAAGCTAGTGCAACTGAAATTAAGCTCCAGGCAATTAAATCAGGAATGAGAACCCTCCCGCAGGATGGGTGGCTGAAGGTGATCGAGGGTATCACTACCCCTGAAGAAGTTTTAAACGTGTGTCAAGACTCACGCTTTGAACTTGCAGAAGAAGCGGAAGAAGAGGCTCAAGCTGAACGGTCCCCTCTTTCAATAGAACAGCATTCTGAGAAGTACGCTTCTTCCTATGACAAGGAGAGAAGGGTGTATTCAAGAATACCGAAAAGAATACCCATCCGTTTTAGGCTCGTCGAGAAAGGTCCAGGAGATATTATTGAGCTTACCAAAGAAGTTGGGGATAAGGGAGAGGCTGAGGTATTCAACGAGATGTTGGTTGACGAGAACCTCAGCCAAAAGGTTTCGGAGGTAGATTTCAAAAATGTTTTTTCTGTCAGTACCAACGTAAGTGCTGGTGGGTTGGTGTTTGAATCACGATTTTTAACGCCGGTAGATTCAATTTTGGAGCTTAAAATAGATTTACCCGGCGAAGAGAAAGCGGTTCAGTGCCATGCTAAGGTTATGCGCGTTGAGAAAGATCTTCCACGGTGTTTTTATATCGCGGTATGTTTCTTGGATATATCCGGGGCGGATCGCAGAAAAATAGACCAGTTTGTCAAAAAGGAATCTTCTCAACAAAAAGTCCTTGATTTTAATATGTTTTAATATTTTACTATGAAGACTTTTATTTACAGAGCAAAAAACGGTCCGGAAAATATTCTTGAGGGGAAAATTGTTGCCAATAGCGCCCAGGAAGTAGTGGATATCTTAAAGCGAAAAGGCTACATGGCAACCCAGGTTTATGAGCAGACAAGCAGCGTAGATTCTGCTGCACGATTTAGCCTAAGAATGTTCTTCGGCGTGAGGCTTAAGGAAATTGCTATTTTCTCTCGGCAGTTGGCAAATTTGCTGAAATCGGGCGTTCCCATTTTAAAAGCATTGCATATTTTATCAGAGCAGACCCAAGACGCTTATTTTAGGAACATTATCATTGATATAGCTGAGAAGGTAAAAAAAGGCGAATCGCTTTCGATGAGCCTTAGGAGTTACCCTAAGATTTTCACTCCTTTTTATATTGCAATGGTCAAAGCCGGAGAGGATAGCGGAGGTGTTGACCGATCGCTCATGAGGATCGCAGATTACTACGTAAAACAACTTGAGTTGCAGTCGAAGATTAAATCAGCATTAGCGTATCCAATGCTTATTTTACTGGTGGGGATAGGTTCGATTATTTTTATTTTTACTAATGTCATGCCGCGCATAATTCCTTTGTTTTCAAGCCTCAATGTTGAGCTCCCAATGCCCACGAGAATATTAATAGCAATAAGCGAATTCTTACAAGGCAACTGGTATTACCTGATACTGTTCGTTTTGATATTTCTTTTAATATTTAAAAAAGCCATGAGTAACAAAGTTTTTCAGTATTATATTTCTACGATAAAGCTTCGATTGCCTATTTTTGGGCAGCTCGTATTTAAATCTGAGGTTGCTCGATTTGCACGAGCACTTGAAATGGCACTGCATAGCGGGATCCCGATCATTAGGGCTCTTGATATCAGCTTGCCTATCATTAATGAGTATGTAATTAAGGAGAGTCTTAGCCAAAGTCTCAAAGACCTAGAGTCTGGCGTGACGCTCAGCTCTACGCTTAAGAATGCAAAGATTTTTCCTCCGTTTGTGTTTAACCTTGTTAGCGTCGGGGAAGAATCGGGTAAGCTGTATGAGGCATTATCTGATATCGCCGATTCTTTTAAAACTGATTGCGAAGATGCTATAAAGACTTTGACTACATTACTCGAACCTTCAATGGTGTTAATCATTGGGCTTATCGTTGGTTTTATTGTCACCGCGGTGCTTTTACCTATTTTCCAACTCAACTTTATGCGTCTGTAAAAAGGAGGAAATACTGATGTTTGAAGCTTTGCGCAAGAAACAAACGCATTGGAGCGCTCGCTCTAAATTGCAGGAAAAAAACGGCTTCACGATTATTGAAATATTATTAGTGGTGGTAATTATCAGCGCGTTGGCAGCTATGGTTGTACCCAGGCTTACCGGTCGGTCAGAGCAGGCAAAAGAAGCGATCGCCTCAGCAGATATCAAAGTAAACATTCCCACTGCGTTAAAATTATATGAATTAGATAATGGAAAATATCCAACCACCGCCCAAGGGCTCAAGGCATTGCTGAGTAAGCCGACTACTGAACCAAGGCCTTCGAATTGGAATGGTCCATACGTCGAAAGCGGAATGATTAAAGATCCCTGGAGCAATGAATATGTCTATAGATACCCTGGGACTCATGGAAACGATTACGATCTGTATTCCTTAGGCAGAAGCGGGGCAGACGATGATACCAACATCGTCAATTGGGAGTAGTATGATAGTTGCGCGACGCCCTTTCCAAGGTCAGAAAAAAGGTTTCATGCTTTTGGAGATTTTAGTTGCCTTGGCAGTGCTGTCGTTTGGGATTACGTTTATTTTCCGCATACTATTTGGTTCGATGTCGGCTTTGCAGCATCTTAAAAATAGGCTCACTGCACAATTATTAATCGATAGCGAAGTGTGGGATGTGCAAAATTTAATTAAACAGAAAGATATATCAGAGGAATATATAGATAAAAAGCATATAGGCGATAATCCTCGCTTTACTATTAATGTAACATTAAGGAAGTTAGTTGAGTTTGATAATCTTTATAAGTTAGAAATGATCACTTCTTGGAGCGAAGAACAAAAGAATATCACGATACAGAAATTGCTCTATGTAAGGAAATCATAGCAAACGCGCATGCTAAAAAAGCAAAATAAAAAGAGAGGCATAACACTTATTGAAGTGCTCTTGGCAGCTTCAATAATGACGTTTGTTGGGGTTGGTGTTTACCGAACTTTTTGTAGCGGCATATCTGTTTGGAGATGGTTACATGCTCAACGGCCCAGCGCAGATGCGCTTATCTTCTTTGATAAAGTAGCCTTTGATATGAGGAACTATTGTGATGTTTCTACTGTTGCATTTCAGGGGAGCGCCCATAAGCTATCATTTTATGTGCATAATACCGACTATCTTTTACTTTCATCAAAAGAGCTCGTGGCAAGAAAAAATGTAAGTGATGATGCAATCGTTAGAGTTGAATATGTATTTATTCCTGAAAAAAAAGAAATCAGAAGAAGGACGTATAAGTTTGGCGTAAATACTCCCGAGATAGATCTGCTTAATGTATCAGACGTTAAGGAATTGCGTTTTGTCTTTTATGTAAAAGACCCTGCAGAGAATTTTCCTAAAATGACCTATGCGCTAGAAGGTCAAGCGCCTGAGGCAATTAAGATTACTCTTGAATTACCAGCTGAGCAAGAAATGACTACGGTATTGCAGAAAATTATTGAAGTTCCTGTTAATAGTTAATAAAAATGATAGTAACATATAGCAAGAAAACATTCTACGAATGCAAAGCAAGCGCGTTAATATTAACCTTGTGGACATTAATGTTTTTAAGCATTATTGCGGTATTTGCGGGGTCCATGGTACGACAGCAAATAATTGTCAGAGAAAAGCTAGAGGAGAGAAGCGCACTCTATGACATAATAGCTTCTGGGATGATGAAAGGGATTGCCATTGTAGGCTCTGGAGATAAAAGGGATAAGACGCCTGAGATAGATTCACTGAACGATTTCTGGGCAGATCGTGAGTATTTGTTTAAGGATATTGCGTTTCGCCATGGAACGTTTAGGTTTCCCTATGTCTATACTGATAATATAACTGGAAAAAGGACAATGAATTTTGGAGTGATTGACGAGGAAAGGAAAATAAATATCAATTTTGCAGCTAAGGATACATTGGAGCGATTATTTTTGACTGTAGTTACCAATGATCCCTTGCAATCCGCTCACTTAGCCAGCGCAATAATCGATTGGCGCGATGCTGACGATATCTTACACAACGACGAACGCAACCAGAGCGAAAAAATAGAATATACCAATGCAAAGTACGCCTATGCCCCAAGCAATGCAGAGTATCGCTTGCTTGAGGAATTATTGTTGGTCAAAGGAATAGATGCTGAGATTTTTTCTAAAATAAGGGATTACGTCACGGTATTTAGCAATGGCAAAGTGAACATTAATACCGCATCAAAGACGGTATTATCATCTTTAGGTTTATCGGTGGGGCTCGTAGATAAAATAATATTTTTTCGATCGGGATCAGATTTAAGAGAAGGAACCTTTGATGATAATGTATTTACTTCAGTTGCTACGGTGGCAGATGCGTTATCGAGTCGTTACGATTTATCAACTGCAGAGCGAGACGAAATTTCAGAGGTTTTAACCACCGATACCGTTGATGTACAATCATATACCTTTACCGCATTCTGCAAAAGCCTGTTAGATACTGCGCGCTTAACTGGACATATGATCTGTGTATTCGATAAAGGTGGCGATTTAAAATATTGGGGCTATCGTTACGGCAATGATGAGGAGTTAAATTAGGCATGTCTTCACAAAAAGAGAACGCAATAGTCAAATACGGGGATTTTCTGACGGTTGAAATTTCAGATACACACCTTAAGTTGGGGTATCTGAAGATTTCAAAAAGTAAAAAAGAAATTGTCAGCGCATCCGCAACAGAAATTTCACAGCTTTCAGAAAGCGAAGTATCTGAGAAAATAAATGAATTTGCAGCCACGCAACATATTAAAAAATGCGAAGCAATAAATGTTATTCCGTCGCATTTTGCGATAACTAAAAATATTGAAATTCCTTCTATTGATCTACATGAGATAAAAGAAATCATTGATTTGCAAGCCGGCAGCCATACTCCATACTCGAGAGAAGAAATCATAATGGACTATAAGCAGGTCGGCGTATTCCACGAACGATATACAAAGATATTATTGGTGATCGTCAAAAGAGATGTTATCACAAAGCGTTACGATATCATCAAAAGCGCCGGGTTTAAGGCTGCAATAGCTGTCTTGGAAGCTGAGCCAGTCTCGGTAATTTGTTTTGATTCTTTGTTAGCTGATCAAAAAGACAAACCAGTTGGCATTGCGCATGTCGACTCTGCAAGCATTGATTTTAGTGTTGTTGAGGACGGTAGTATTATTTATCTTCGTACAATACCGATAGGCGCAGGCAGTATATCATCGGGCCCAGAAGAAAAGAAAAGGTTTCTTGATGAGTTAAAAATGTCTTTAGAGTCGTATCAAGCTGAAAACGTGGCGTCATTACCTTCAAGGATTGTCTTTACCGGTATGACGGAACACCTCTCAGGAATAGAAAAAGATATTCAATCGGCTGCGGGAGTAAGTATCGACATTGTCCCGCTCTCTAGCATTGTTACCGAAACTAACGATATTGCTGACTCGCTACAAAATAATAACAATGTTTCCCTATTACCTGTAATTGCACCACCGTTAGTTCTTGATTCAATAGGTTTAAACCTTATTCCAGAAGACGTAAAAATAAATCGAAAGATAAAACAGAAGGCAAAAGAGGTAACAAGGCTGGGTATGTTTTCAATGGCCGCGTTAATTATTCTTTGCGCGGTGCTTTTGACTGGCATGATTTTCAAAAAGCTGTATCTTAGCAGGTTACTTAGTAGCTATACGAAAGAAAATCAGGAAGTACAACGCCTGAAAGAAATTAGCGAGCGAACAGGTATTATCAAGAGATTTTTAAATAAAAAAGGAGAGTCCCTGTATGTGCTTACAGAGCTCTATAATGCAATGCCTGAAGAGGTGTATTTAAGTAGCTTTAGCTTACGGGAAGACGGATCTCTGATGGTGACAGGAACCGCAGACTCAATGTCTCAGGTTTTTTCGCTGGTTACAGGTTTAGAAAATAACAAATCCTTTAAGAATGTAACAGTAGATTTTACAAAAAGTAGGATGCTTCAGGGTAAAGAACTCGCAGATTTCGGCTTAACTTTATTTATTGAACAAAGGATATAACGTGGCTAAAGATAGCAAGGCAGCGCCCAAAGGCAATATTCTAAAAGCATTCATTTCCGGGTTGTCACCTAAGGAAAAAAAGCTTTTGTATATCACCGTTGGTATTGTAGCGTTGCTTCTTTTTGATAAGCTTGTTTTTGGCCCAATCTTAGGAGAATCACATTTGCTTGAAGACCGGATAAGTTCTCAATCTCAACTGATTAAGAAAAACTTAATGATACTCCAGTATAAAGATAAAATAATGAAAGATGAAGAAGCGCATAGTATTTTTTATGCCCAGAAAGAATCAACGCAGGAACAGTTAATTGGCGCATTTTTGAGCGAAGTCGAAAAGATGGCAAAAGAAGCAAGCGTAGCCCTCACCAACATCAATCCTGTAAATGCAGCAGAGAAAAAAGGGTATGTTGAGTTTACGCTTACGGTAGAATGCTCGGGGAAAATGGAACACATGACTGACTTTATTTATACCATGGAAAACTCGAAAAAACCTATCCGGGTAGTTTCTTATGAAATATCTCCTAAGAACCGAAACGAGTACGAGGCAAAGTGTATATTGACCGTTGCTAAGATTATTGTGATGCCGGATGGCTCTATTGCCGCGATTAAAGAAGCAGAGTCAACTGGCGAAACGGAAGAAGAGGCAGAATGAAAGCCGCAGACGCAATAAAAGTAATTATTATCAGCGTGGTTCTTATTGGGGGAGGTGCGCTCAATATGAATCGTGCATTTGCTCAGAAGCAATCAATCTATCAGCTAATGAAGGAAGCCGAAGGATTGTATAAAGCCGGCAACTATGACCAAGTCGAGAACCGTTGCAAGAGGGTGTTGGAGATGGACCCTGATTTCTTCTATGCGTACAATTTATTAGGCAGTATTTACACCCAGAGAGAAGGCTTTGAGCAAGAAGCAATTGCATTTTTTACAAAATCATTGGAGATTAACGATGGCCAAGTCGAAATATATAATTATGTCGGATCTCTGCACAATAGGATAGGCAATGCTGATGAAGCGATTGTATTTTTTGAAGAAGGCTTAGAGCGAGATCCGGATTATTTTTACCTCAATTTTAATCTCGGCCTTTTATATCTGATTCAAAAGAAAGATCCTTATAAAGCTGCTGAATTTCTGGGGAAGGCGCAAGCCCAAAGGCCTGATTATGACCGCGTGCTCTACCTCTCGGGTCTTACTCACTCATTGATCGGAGAAGAGTATGCAGCATTAGAATCAGTAACAATGCTTAGAGAGATAAAGAATGAGTTTTTGGCGGCAAAGCTTGAAGAAATCATCCGTAAATATAGACAAGGAGAAGGTGTTGATGTAACTAAGGCTTTGAAAGATTATAGTAATCAGCCTAAAAAACCTGCTCCAGCGGTTCAGCAAGACAATGCTGTTCAGTTGGGAGAGCCCACCACAAAAGCCCAAGGCACAGGCACGCTTACCATAAAGACCCAGATGGGTAGCGGCGAGAGCGGTGATACGCCTCCTGCGGGCACTGTTAGGCAATCAGGTACTGGAACGGTAAGCACTCGCATGAGGGTGGGTGGTACCGGTAAGGTAAGGGTTCAGGGGACTGCCCAGCCTATCTTTGAATAGTGTTTTCTTACCACACAATTCGGTAGACAAGAATCTTTGTATTAAGCAGAGGATTTTCTTCGTGGATAAACGTTTCAAACTTCCGTAAGCCGATCCCGTCTAGATAGTAGAGTCTGAAGATCACCGATTTAAGTATTTTTGCAGGGGCAACAATGCAACTATACGATCCGCCAGGATGATCGATAAAAAGAATAGATAGCTTAAGAGAAAAATTGTTAAGTTCTTTTTCTTGAAGTATGTTGTTATCGCGATACAGTATCGATTGTGGGACTCCTGAGATTTTTCCTTCAAGCATATTAATTGATGCTTCCTTTAAACGAGGATTAAAGATAACACCATTGTTAAACTGTATTGTATTTTTTGTTGAGAATGCCTGATATGATTCTTCGCCAATATACGTAGCTCCTCCTGCAATAGACCAGGCACGTTTAATATTATCTTTTGAACCGCGCCAGAAGATTTTTCCGTGTTTAAGCGCAGTGTATCTTTCTCGCTGCAATTCTTCAGCCTTATTAAAATCCCATTCCTTTACGAAATACAGGCCAAGAGTACTTTCTACTAAATCTTTATAGAGTAAGCAGTAGGAGGGGGGTGGTGGTGCATGCGTGAGAGATATAAGATGAATTGCTTTATCTTCTGACAATACTGTTTGCGCTAATTTCTTAGCCGCTTCTTTTTCTACAAGTAGAATCTTTTTTAAAAGCGAAACTGCCTCGGAAAGCGGCACTTCATTTTCCAAAAGAAATTCAGTTGCCTTATTGCCATTGGCATTAAGCATTTTTAGTATCGAAAGGGCTTCTGTTTCACTATCTGTAAGAAGCGCATCGGCCATCCAATAGGCTTGTGGCGTGTTTATCGTAGCACCATCAAAGGTAACGCTTCTTTCAGCAATCGCTTTGATAAAATGACCTGGTGGCCACCAGCTATTGATAATACTATTTGGTGGTGTCTGAAGACGAATTTGAGTTAAGACACGATTCCATACATCATTAAAGAGGGGAACTTGCTTTAAAGAAATCGCATGGCCATAAACAAGCGGGGAGATTAATAATGTAGTCAAGATGCAGCCAGTTAGAATAGCCGTGCTTTTTTCTTGCACGCGGAATACAGCACGAAGCTTTCTGTTGAAAAAAAGACGGATATCTTTCAATCCAATTGCAAAATAAAGCGTAGCAGGGATAAGCAAGAAAAGAATAAAACGTTCAGCATTCATAGCCATAACAAGACATGCAATATAGAAGCAGAGTAAGATAATCTTCTGTTCGGTAGTTGTATCCCGGCTTCTCTTTACATTACTTACAATAAGACCTATCAGAGAAACAGAAAAGAAGGCGAATCCGCCAAGGATATGAATAATTTTGGATATAGATGGTACTTTAAGTTCTCCTACCATAAGAAATGTATCTGGCCATTGGTTTGCATTAAAAAGTAAAAATCCCGATGCAATATTTGTAATATCCGCTACCGAATCAATAAAGCCTTTTGGGGTGAGTACAATAATAGAAAAAATTACTAAGCTTGCGATATACAAAATAAATTGTTTTACCGTTATTCTGTGATTGCCCTTTTTCTTCAGTCTGTAACCAGCCAAAGCTAAAAAGGATACAGATGTTAAGATGGGAAGGAATATCCACCCTTGCCAGAAAAGGGCGTAGAGGCTATTGGTAAGCGAAAGAAACAAAATCCAAAAAACATTTAATCCTTTTCTTGCAATTTTCACAAGCGCCAATAGCGCCAGTAGCTGAAAGAGGATGTTGTAAGGGTCACTATCGTACCAGCCAAATGAGCTTCTTTGGATAAAAATTGGGGAGAGAGCGAGGAAGATGCTGCTTATAAATATTGTAAATCTATCAATATCTAGGAGGGAGCAGACGATAACAAAAATGCATACTGAGAAACAAAAGAGCAAAAGAGGTACTGACGATAACGCGCTTATCAAAGACACATTTCCGTAGAACCAGCTATAAATTGTATATGTAAAAAAACCAACATAGGGATGCGCTTCTATTTTTCTCCAGTGACCGTGCGGAGCCACCATTAATGCATTGAAATGTTTTCCGTCTTTATTGATAATCGAAAATACACCTTCAGAAAGAAGTTTTTTTGTAAGAGAGTAGTAATAGAACGAATCTGATCCTAAGAAGTAGAAAGCATTTATGCTTTTTTTATTTTGTAGGTAGACATCCTTTACTAGCTTTTCAATTCTTTCAGACTCTTTTTTTATTACTTCTTTGAATTGATTATTAATGAGGGTTGCCTTTTCCTTTTGTCCCGCATCAGGCAGTATTCTGTTTATGTTATTTTGTATAGTTTTTTTAAGGTTTACATACACGGTTAATCGCGCAGTATTCATTGTTTGGTTGCGCTGATTGACAGTAATAGGATAAAGCCGAAAATAAATTCCACATAAACAAGTGGTCAGAATAATCAGGATTGTTATAAGATGATGCGATTTATTCATTGGTGTGATGTCAGATTTTTTCATTGGTTTGTTTGTGGCAGGGGCAATTGTAGCAAGGAAAGTTCGCCATTTTGATACTTTTGCAACACAATCTGCAAGAGATTGTCTTTGTCTGTAGTGATAGTGATGTTTGGTTCAATACCATCCATGCCAAACTTTGTTCCATCAAAAAGATAGGCAAGCCCGGTAACCATGGCAAGCATCGAACCATCATCAAAGGTAAATGCGCTTTTTAAAAAAGCTTTACCTGCAGTTGGTTCTTTGCCAATGATGAGTGCACGCTTAAGACCCTTCATGGTCCCTGCTAGAATTTCTGAAGCTGAGCCGCTTTGTTTGTTAACAAGGATAATCAGAGGTCCTGTGTAATGGACATTTGACTCAGGTGCAATGAGACCAATGGGGTCCTGGTTTTTTTTCTTATAATATACAAGTTTAGTATCGGTAGGAGTAAGAACCCCCGAAATTTCATTCACCGCTAGCGGTGGGCCGCCGGGATTATCGACTACATCAATAATCAACAGTTCTATTCCCTGGTTGAGAAAATCAGCGATATACTGCTTGAAATCATTTGCGGTTTCTCGGTTAAATGTCTGTATTTTAAGACAATATACTCCAGGGATATCCGTAGGGATATTGCGTATCGTTTCCTTGAAGTACTCTTCACAGATAACTTCGTAAAGAGATGTTAGGTTTTTTATTGGAGAGAATACCTCTAGCTTTACAATGGTTTCTAAGGGAGGATAGAGGAGGTTGTGGAGTTCTTCTTCGCTAAGCAATGTAACATCATTGCTATCTATGGCACGCACAACATCCCCGACCTCAATTCCTTTTCTGTGCGCATCTGAACGAATTTGGACGTGGTTGATAAGATAGCCATCCTTGATCAATGCACCAGTAATGCCGATACCGTTTTCATACCCATAGATTTTCTGTGCGTATTCCTTTGCTTCTTTAGGAGGGATGAAATTAGTGAAGCTATCTTCAGAGCGGTCTTTAAGATGATTTACCAGAAGCCCCGCTCCAATATAAGCAATGCGGTCAACGCGCTCATCAGTTTTTTTTACTTTGCTGAGTACCGACCGCTTATATTTTTGGACATATACTTCGTACACCTTTTTTGAAACAGGCTGGTAATAATATTGATCCATTTTCTCATATACTTCTTCTAAAAGTTGCAAGTACGGTTTGTAGTATTCCGGAACATCTTCGGCAGGAGGCGTGAGTTCTACTTCGGTGACGACTGCTGCGTGGAGAGCATATCCCCATGCCAACGTCAAAAGCACCAAGGTTATGAGAATGTATTTTTTAAATTGTTTTAGCATGGGTTTTCTGATACCTAATTTTTCTTATCACAGTAAACAAGATAAAGGACATGCCTATAAAAGAAATAAAAACAGGAATGCTAGGTACGTAAAGTACCGCAGCAAGGCCAAACAGCATTCCAATAAAAAGATACCTGTTATTGTCTATAAGCGTAGAAAAAGTTACTGTTTGCATTGTATCATCGAAAGAACTTCTCAACAACCATCTCCCCATTGAGATAGTACTGATGCCTCCCGCAAGTAAGCTGATACATAGGCCGAGGAGAGTAGCCGAATTTGAAGATGACCATAGGCCGAAATGCATGCTCGTAGAACGTGCGAAGAGACTGCCAAATACAACTATTACCAGTACATTATACATGTAAAAATAAGGCTTTGACAATGGAAAGATTATTCTTTTATATCCTTTTACTTTAGAAAAGAGTTTAATTGCTAAAATGCTTAAGAAATACATTACGATAGAAATATGCATTGTCTTTTCTGCGTTTTTCGTGATGCCCGTTGTCTGTACCGTAGAGGTAGGCTGTGATATTTGTGTATCTAAAGAAATCAGATCAACTATTAATTCAGTCAGCGTAACACCAGTGGTGCTGATAGTAATATCAGTGCTAAATGTATTGGTTATTTCAGGAGGTGGTTTAAAATAGGCAAGTCCGGCATCCTCCATAATATTTCCAATAGATGCAGTTTTATATACGGAAGGGCTTTCGATGCGTTTTCCTGTGGCAATACCTTTGTAAATAGGTTCTTTAAAAGCAATTTTCTCTTGTAAAAGTTGCGCGTTAAAATTATTGGTGAATAACGTCGGTTCGAAGATAAGCCATCGTCCTTGAGTCTTCACCAAAAGTGTTGCGTGCAGTTCGTCAACCCGTAACACCTTTTCGTTGCCGGGGGAATTAAAATACCCAACCAGAAACAGTGGATCGAATCCTAGAAATTTCATGTAAATAAATCCGAACGTCGATAATACATCGCAGTCGCAGAGCAGCTTATTGCCGATACGTAGCTGTCGATCGAGTAAGGAATTCCAGGTTTCACCATTTCCTAACTCTATTGCCTTGAGGCCTGCCTGATAACCAAAGTGAGTGTTAAGGATCGATGCAACGGTTGCAAGCCGCGTTGTTTCAGACGTTTCTTTTACTGCGTTAAGAAAACCACGCAGTTCATCTGGTATTGTTTCAAATTCCCAGTTGAGCCATTTCATATTAGCTGGTTCAATGCTGATGAGTGGTTGGCCAGCACATTTTTTAATTACATAAGGAAAGACGCCTTTTGCAATATCAGTTAAAGCAGTAAGTTTTCCGTTTTCTTCCAGCTGAAATGAATTGTCTTCAGGAAATTGCGAAACAACAAATCCACCTATGTAACATGGCAGCTGTATGCTTTGTCCGTTTTTAAGAAAAGGTAAATTGATATTGATTTTTACGCTTTGACATGGTGTTTTTGTAAGGGGAGAAAGGATAGATTTCTTTGATTGAGAAAACTTCCCTTGAGTTATTTGGTCATAGATGCCGTTTACGAATAAATCTCCTGCTGAAGCACCAGATAATTCCGCAACAACTGCTGGGATGTCGCTTAAGGGTTCCAATTTTCCAGAACTATATTTTTTTTGAGAGAATTCGAAGGAAGTAAGTTCTGCAGTGTAAGGTTCGAATACATCACGGGAGGTATGTACGCCGAGAGATTGCTCGGGTGGAGCGATAATACTTATATCGTGTGTTGTTTCTTGGTTTGTTGGTTGCTGTGAATCATCATCAATCCATCTAGACGAATCTTCTTCATCTTTAGTTATTTCCTGCAACATCTTGGAGGAGAGAAGGTTATGAAATGCATAAACCATGATTGTAGAAATAATTACGACTATACATATAAAGAAAATATTATTTGCTTGTTTTTTTCTTCTGCGTGAAGGTTTTTGCTTTTCTTTCTGCTGCATTCCTTCGATGCTTATACGAGAGCGCGATTTCTTAGCTCTCAAAGACAAAAGCATTACTACGAAGAAGATGATTATAGGGGCTAAAAGTGCTACTATGATTATTTTCATGATGTTACAGTTATTGACATTTATTATAATTCAGAAGAGTGGAAAAGTAAAGGAGGGCTAAGTAAAAAGAAAGTTCTTAGGAAGCAACTCTATCCTAGGCGTTGAAAGAGTGTGACGGTAAAAGAAGAAAAAAGGAAAGTTTTTATTTGTTATTAATAAGAGGCAATTCGTTCCAGAGAATGCGAAATACGGCAAAGTCATCATTAGAATACACGGTGCGTAAAAACTTTTGGTATTTTAATACGAAAGGAAGCACAGTGATTATATCGCTGGGAAATTTCTTTCCGACAATAATGTAAGAAGTTTTGATGCTTAAGAGATACTTCCAGAAATCAGTATCATTAGATACTTTCGGATTTACTGAGGCAGGTCTTCCAGTAAACAGTGATAGGACCCGAGGTTTGACAAAGATAAACACATCTTGTTCTTGAGTATTCTGTTTGATAAAAGAGAAAAGCTCTTGGCTTTCTTTAATGCCGATCCCGGATTGCATAGGGCCAAAGTCCACTTTTGCATAACTTGCACAATACGACCCCAGAAAGATGACCAACGTTCCAGCAAAGACAAATTTCTTTACTTTTGCTTGAGTACGCTCAATGCGCTGTATAGCGACAAGGGTATAAAACAGATAAAAGGGTATCAGCGGAAAAAGGAAGCGTGGCCCGTCAAAGAAAGGCCATATAATTATGGGGATTGCATAGAAGAAAGGAAAGAGCTCAAGTATTGTTATTTTTTCCTTCACCCGCGTAATAAACGCCGCCGCAGCGATGACGCATGTAATAAAAAAAACTATCGAGCTTATCAGTACGCTATAGCCATTATGCCAAAACCAAGAGGCAATCTTCGAATACATTTGTAATTTAAACACAATTGCTTTTATGTTAACCGAGAAAAATTCCAGATTACCGCGCGCACTGTAAGAAAATACGCTTTGTAGCACTAAGAAAAACACACACGTTATTGTTGCTATAACAGCATATTTAGTTATCTTTTTAAAAGCAACTAGCTCACCGAAGACAAGGGTGGGGATTAAGACAACGCCAATGCTTCGCGTCCCGCAGGCAAGATACATTGCAACACCGGTAATCAAAGCAGAAAGATGTTAGACTTATGAGGTTGTGCCCGTCGATACATTAATAAAATACTTAGAAAGACAAAGAAGAGAAACGGCAAATCTGAAAGTATATTGTTTCTGAAGTTCCATAAGTAATGATGGAAGCCGACAAGCGCGATTAGGAGATACGCGTATTTTGAAGATAGAGAATCTTTAAACAACAAAAACATGATATAGAGCGATACAAGGAAAAAAGATATAACTACTATCTTCATCGCTGTAAGATTGAGGCCAAAAAGTGCATAGATCGGCGCTAGTAACAACGGCAGAACAGGAGGAAAGCTTCTAGGAGCGATGGGATTGGAAGGATTAAAAATATAGCCGGTATCGCTAAAGTCTTTTCCTTGTGCAATGTTCTTGGCATGGTGGATATACATTGCACAAGGAAAAGACTTTAGCGA
>JBHPFN010000034.1:0-19739 GCA_042571725.1 Candidatus Omnitrophota bacterium | reverse complement strand
TCTTATTACTGCGGAGCTGGTGTTAAATAAACAGATTTATTGCGATTCTTTCTCCGTTTGGAAATCGGCTGATAAAAGAAAAGATCATATGAAAAAAATATCTGAAGATTTTATGTGGCTTGAAAATTTTCATATGGCTTAATGTATTTACACAAAAATTGTTTTTATGCTGCTGGATTCATGCCGTAATGATTTTCGCAGTCTCAAACATTATATATCAATGAGGTGCATTTGTAGCACACGCATAGGATAACTGAATGGGGGTGATTCAAGAAGAAAGGGGAATAAAAAATTTATGGCCATTTTATTTTTGCGCCCCTTGGTGAATTGCACGTTACTGATTGCTACTTTTTATGCCAACGAATTTCTTCTAACGCAGTGGTGAATTCTTTCTTGGTTTTCTCATCGAGAAACACAAACGTGATTCGCGACTCGTACATCTGCTTCTTTTGATTTCTTTCGCATTCAAGCACCTTCCCAAAAAGTACGATCTCTTTCTTCGAGAGAGGGGTCCGTATGATAAATTCCATGGTGCTGTCTTTCGCCAGCCATTGCGAAGTAAAAAACTGCATACCGCCGATGCTTATGTTTTCAACACGAGCAGCAATTTCAACGTCTCCGCCATCTCTTTTCACTTTATAGCATAGGCTGAAGTCTTTGCTGTAACGTATGTCTTTTCTTTGATTATCCATTTCTCCACCTTTATTCATGTATTCCGTTTGGTTTCTGATGGCGACCCTGATCAATTTAAAACGAAACAAGACTACCACGCTTCGTGTAAACCAGGGCGTGGCGGCGAGTGGATTTAAACCACTGACCAATCGGGTATGAGCCGAGTGCTCTATCAGACTGAGCTACGCCGCCAGATATAAGTTATTTTTTATATTTGAATACGCCTGAGTGTATTTTCTTTCTATCTTCTTCGTTTATCTCAAAGAACTCGATTCCTACGCCAATATCATATCGTTCTTTTTCTTCGTCTGCAAGTTTAAATGGCTTTGCCCACGCCACCTTTCCTTTACACATTATGGGGAATGCTTCGTTAGGAAAATAAATCGTAAGCGCCAACGTGGTACCGATAGGGATCTCTTCGTAAGCGATAATACAAATCCCCCCTGCGCTAATATTTCTGCTCTGCACCTTTTTCTGCGCGGCAGAATCTCTCTTCAGAACTGTATACTGCACATCGACAGCAGCATTGAGCCTAACAAACTTTCTTCTTTCGTCTCCCTGATACTTTAAGTTCTCTTCCATAGGCTTTTTACCTCGCTTACGTTTTACTTTTTCCGATACGCATCTAAGAAAGAATCGCAATAAATCTGTTTATTTAACACCAGCTCCGCAGTAATAAGAGCACTCATTAAGTCTTTATCCAATGGATCTAATATGGCCGCCTTTAATCCTGCACCAATCGCCATTACTAAGAATGTGCGATTAATAAGACTTCTCTGTTTTGCCCCTTGAGAAACATTGCTCAACCCAACAATAGTTTTTGGGGCTGGGTTTGCAAGCATCTCAAACTCCTTCATTGCCTCAAGGACGTGACCGCCTTGCGCCTGAGCAACATTCACCGGTAGGACCACAGGATCTAAATACAAGTCTTCCAAAGGAAATTTCGCGTCCTGACAAGCAGCGGCGATAAACGCAGCTAGCTCTAACCTTCTATCCTTATCCTGAGGGACTCCGCTTTTATTCATGGTCAAACCAATTAAAGAAGCCTTATATTGCTTTGCCAACGGTATATAGATGTCGAGTTTTTCCTGATCAGCAGAAGTAGAGTTAATTATGGCTTTTTCCTTTGCAAGCTTAAGCCCTTCTTCAATAACTTTCGGCTTAGTGCTATCAATAGATAAAGGGATACTTACCGCCTCTTGGATTGTTTCAACAAGCCACCCCATGTCAGAAACAGGATCTTTTGATAAAGGGCCGCAGTTTACATCCAAGGCACTTGCACCTGCTTTAGCCTGCGCCTTTGCCACATCCTGAATTACCGACTTATCTTTCTTAGCAATAGCAGAGCCTATATTTTTATACATACCGTTGATTAACTCGCCAACTATAAACATCCTTTATCCTTTCATTAAATTTTGAATAAGGCCTTTTACTTCGGCTACCGCCTTGGGATGACGCATCACTAATAGATCAGCCCCGGCTTGAAGGACAGTCGCAGCGGTAATGATCTCCCATGCGGGGCCGCGCTTGTTTTCATCGCCCCAATCAGGAAACTCTGCTGAGAGCGCCTTTGCTTCTTTTGCGCGCCAAGCCTCTTGTCCAACCTTACAGAAAAAAGGCATGGCTAACATCTTATCTCCCGAAAGAGCAGCTAACCGTGCCCGTTCCATAATAGAATATCCGTATTCCAATCCATACCCCAACGCACCGATAGTAGGATCAATAACAATTCTCTCTGGAGTAATGCCCATATCTGAAATTAAGATATTTAACTGCTTGGCAATATTGATGTCAATGGGTGACTCGGCTATAATGCTGTGCCCGTCGGCAAGACACGATGCTGCCAGTGTCCGGTAGCTGTCTTGCGTAGCAGAGCCAATAAGACATTTTTCACCCTTGGCAGCCTCGCTACATTTTGGCAACACTGCGTTATCCTTATCGTCATCCCCGCATCCTAAAATGATTAACGGTACACTTACTGCTTTAAGTACTTCCCTTACTGTGACTGCAGCTTTTTCTGGGTCTCGATTCTCGCTATCCGGATGCGTCCCTTGCAACTTAAGGCAGATTGCCTCTGCACCAAACTCCTTAACGCATTTTTCTGCCCACTCAGCAGGTGAGCTCAAAGAATCACCAAACGGTTTTTTTAACACGTCAGGCCAATCAACAGGTGCTACGTCATGAACTTCCATGGCAACGACTGGCGAATGAGGCATTGCGCCCTCATTAAAGAGAAACGGCAAGGTGCTTTCACCGCCAATCTTAATTACTGAACTACGCGTTCCACCCTCGGCTTTTGTTGCACCCAGAGTTACTTCGACAATGGAACTTGACCACTTTTCTTTCAATAGCTCTACTGCCATATCGTATCACATATCCTTTCTACAGCTTTGAGCGCTGGCGAATCTTGTTTCAACTCAGTCAAAGGTTTACCTTTAATGCTTAATTGTAATAGCTCTTTGTCTTCGGGTATGGTTCCTATAAATTCCAATCCTGAACCCTTAATCATATCTGCGGGATTAAATGTTTCGTCTGCACGATTAATCACTAGAAACGTTTTGCCCACCTTAATACCAAGCTCTTTTATAAGTTCCTGAATCCGTATGGCCGA
Source organism: Candidatus Omnitrophota bacterium (assembly GCA_042571725.1). GTDB lineage: Bacteria > Omnitrophota > Gorgyraeia > VGKH01 > JBHPFN01 > JBHPFN01. The sequence goes on along the minus strand of JBHPFN010000034.1, from coordinate 16,456 downwards.
ACGGATTCCTACCTGGCTGGGGTTAGATACAATCACTAATGCGTTCGCAGTCCTGGTTGTTCGTCGGGATAAATGCTCCATACCCGCCTCGTTGTCAATTAAGATGTAGTCATACGAATCAACGAACTTCTTTACGAGGGTACGCAAGACGTTATTTACATAACAGTAGCAGCCCGGACCTTCAGGCCTGCCCATTACTAAAATCTCAAATTTGTCTGCCTCTACTAAATTAGTTTCAATCTGATAATCAAGAAATTCTTGCTTACTCATACCCGGAGAAATCTTTGAAGGGTCTTTTGCAATATCATCGCATATCTGCCCGATGTTTTCCGTAACCTCAAGTCCGAAGTTTTCCGCAAGATTAAAATTTGGGTCAGCATCAACTGCCAAAATCTTCCCTTTTTTCTTCTCGGTGATCCACTTTAGGATGAGACTTGAAATGGTCGTTTTTCCCGTTCCGCCCTTTCCACAGATTGCAATTGTATACCCCATACAGTTAGTCTTATTTCCTCCTAGAGCTTACTTTTATTTGCCTCAAGATTCACCGACGGAAACCGTTCTCTATCAGTATGAGGAAAGAATAAAGCTGCCATATACTCATCCATATATCCCTGGTCAACAGAGAGCTCGAAATAGGTTGTCTTTTTCGCAATCTCTTCTGCCTTACGGAAAGCATCCATAGAAAGCAATGCCTGACGAGCACCCACTAAAGAACTATTTCCGATAAAAATAAATTTATCGCGGTCTAAATCAGGCAACAAACCGATTGATACCGCCTTATTAATATCTAAGCTCGTACCGAATCCTCCCGCAATAAAAATCTTCTTTATATCATCAAACTGCAGTCCCATGTGTCGAACGAGTGTAGCAACCGCAGAAAATATTGCTGCCTTTGCCCGCTTAAGATTATCAATATCTGCCTCGGTAATCACAATGTCCTGCTTGAATTCACTCTTTTCTTTCGGCACAATGACAAACTCCCTGCCGTAATCTCCTTCACGGATTGCCTTGCTTGCACTCTGCGCATTTATCTTGCCATTACGATCAACAACGCCAACCCTTAAGAGTTCGGAAATAATATTAATATACCCTGAACCGCAGATACCGCGCGCAGGGGCTTTACCGATTGTTGAATAGGTAACCTTGTGGCTTTTCGGGCTAATCGTTACTGCCTGGATTGCACCCGCGGTAGCCCTCATGCCGCAGACCACGCCGCTTCCTTCAAACGCAGGACCAGCCGAAGCAGCACAACTTATCATCCACTCTTTATTTCCTAATACGATTTCACCGTTAGTGCCGATATCAATAAGAAGAGCCACCTCTTCTGCTTCTGAAACGCCCGAAGCTAAAATGCCAGCGGTAATATCCCCACCGACGTAACTTGCCACTCCCGGAATACACGCCAGAAGCCCGCGCGGATTTATTTTAATCCCGGCTTCAGCTGCCCGAATCACAGGAACAAAATTTGCCGTCGGCACATACGGCTCTCGACGAATATACGTAGGATCTACCCGCAACAACAAATGCATCATCGTGGTATTTCCGGCACAAAGACAACCGATAACATCATTTAAGTCGATATTATTTTCTTTTACCAGCTCCTTAATCATATCATTCATTCCGTCAATAACAGCATGATGTAAGCGTTCAAGGCCATCTTGCTCCTTGGCGAAAATAATCCTACTAATAATATCACTGCCAAAACTTGCTTGCTTATTAAATGTCGCGCGCGTTCCTAAAATCTGCCTCGTGGTTAAATTCACCAGCTGACACGAAATAGTGGTAGTGCCGATATCAAAAGCAACGCCGAAATTCTTACCAGAGGTATCTCCTGGCTCAACCAGAACTATCTCAACAGTATCATTACGTTTACCCAAGGTTGCGGTAACCTTCCAATCGCTGGAACGAAGCAGCTTACCGAGCCGCCGCACATTAGTAAGGCCGGTTTGCATAATTGAAACTCCTTGCACTTTTCTAATGGCTCGGTACAAACGCTCTAAATCACTTAGCCTATCTTCTAAATCAGGCTCAGGAATTTCCAGATATACCTTTGTTGCAAGCGGAGAAGTAGCAAAGATATCTTCTCCTAAAACAGAAGCACCAGTGGCAACCTCAGTTGATTTTTCATATACTCCTTTAAGACGGTAAAGAAATGCCTCCTCGTCAGAAACCTGTTCAAAATCCAACCGGGACTCTTCAGGAACAAACACCTCAAGGTCGCTCTCAACAACAGTAAGACAGGCCAAGCGATAGCCTTTCTTTTTTTCATCGAGCGAAAGCCTTCCCGTGGGCTGAGAGTACATTTCACCGCGCTTGACTATCACCTTACATCGACCGCAAACGCCATCGCCTCCGCAGCTTGTATTAATATAAACCCCGGCGGAAATCGCAGCGGAAAGAATCGTCTTTCCACACTCAATCTCAATGGTCTTATCGTACGGTTGAAATGTTACTGTACACTTCTTCATATTTTTTGAATTATACGTTTTTTAAGAAACCGGTGATCCCCGCTGCCTCCCGAGGGCCCACAAGCACCTTCATTCCTGATTTTTCCTCTAAATCTCCGCTCATCGATGCCACGTAACCCGGAATAATAATACTGTTATGTGAAACTACATCGCTGATATTATTCTTTTTCAAGACTTCGGCAATTCTTTCTGCGGTAAATTTCTCAGCTGCCCAGGCGGTTAATACAGACATCCCTTCGGTATCAACGCTTAAAATATGCGTAGGCACCTTGCTGGACTCTACCTCAGACAATACCGTATAATACGTCAATGAAAAATTTGTTGTTACCAAAAGCGGCGATGTATTCGTTACCTGGCCGATTGGATATACTTTTGGCTCAACCTGAAGCGGCTTCTGCGGATCAGTATAAATATTTTGCCGTAAGGTCAGAAGCGAAAGAATTTGCCATGGTTCAGTACCCTTAATAATGACAATCCCAGCGTACTTACAGATAAACGTAGCAGCTTTAATAATCTCTTGGTACGGATCAGCCTCATCGATAATCACTATCGGAGAATACCCCAGCGAACGCACATTTTTCTTAAGTGCAAGTCGACGCATGTACGTTAGGTCAGAGATTTTTTTACATAACGATTGCGCAGTCGTATTCAACATAAGATCAGCAGCACCGGCTGAAGCGGCCTTTGGCGTCACCTCTGACAAGCTATTCAAATCATCAGCCATAACCGCGAGAGCAACGCTATTTTCTTTGGCGATAGCTGCCATGGCGTCTACATTATCTTTGTTGGCTGCATAGAGCAACGGTTTACGGTCTTTACAGACCTCTAATGCTTTCTTAAGCGCTGCCTGGCTTTCACTTATCAATACAAATGAAAGTTTAGTTAATCCGGCAATCTTTTTAACGCAGTTAACAAACGTATCATCATCTTTTGTCTGCTTAATCGCAATAAGATTAACAGTGAGCATTTGTCCGACGCGCTCAAACTGAAATTTGTTGATGGTCGCGACCTTTGCCTCAACATCTTTTTCTGACAAGCTATCCTCTATTAAGAATCCGATTCCGGTTTGATGATGAAATTTTTCCTCATGTCGAAACATTACGGTTTCATTTCCGATCTGCAATTCTTCATCACCAGTTCCCATAGTAACCAACCGAATAGGCGGCTGCGAGGCTGATTCCAGCAAACCCTTTGCCTCATCGCTCACATGTGGACATTTATCCAATGCAGTTTGTTTTTTGGCAAGTGCCATCGCAAACGCAAGGCACGTGGGAAATTGACACTCGCGGCAATTAGTCTTTGGCAGATGCTTGTAAATCTCTAACCCTGATAAGGCCATCGTTTCAATCCTTCCTTTTTTGCCTCTTCGTAGATTATCTTAAGAGGAACGCGCGTTTTCTTTGCAATTATATGACAATCTTCGTATTCCGGTGCGACTGATTGTATATCACCGTTTAAACTTCCCAGTTTTACCCTTACCGAACCGTACTTAGTGACAACCTTCTCTATCTTTCTAAAAAGTTTCCTGCGATTAACAAAATGATGCCGAACCCCTAAAGAACTTGTCTCACTAAAAATTATTTTACAGACTTCATCAAACGCCTCTTGAACACATAATACACTCACAAGAACCCCCGGGCGCGATTTCTTCATCTGTATTGAGTGAAAATAGACGTCGTGCACTCCGTGCAACGCAAAAAGACGCTCCATTAAGTACTCGTATGTCTCGGGGTTTAAATCATCAATATTGGTCTCAACCACTACTGCCCGATCAGCTTCACAGACTGTTTTTGCAACACCTATCTCTGCGCGTACAACATTTGATGTCTCATGCGGATTATGCGAACCTGCGCCATAACCAACAGAACCTACAATAAACGAATCGCCCAACTCTCCTGCGTGTTTAAAATCCAAGGCCTTTAGCACTGCCGCTGCGGTAGGAGTAATTGTTTCAATCTCGCAATCTACAAAACGAAAATGTTTTCCCTTAAGCAACTCAAGTGTTGCTGGTGCTAAAAACTTTCCGCGCGGTAAATCAGAAACAAAAAATTTATTAATCTTTAATTCATGAAAGCCGATTGCGATTCCAACTATATCTACAAGAGAATCAATGTCTCCTAATTGCTCGAACTCTATATCTTTTGCGTTAACTCCATGCACCTTTCTTTCTGCAACTGCTAAAGCTTCATATATGCGCAATGCCTGTTCTTTTACCTCAGGCGATAAGCTGCTTTTTTTTATAATATGAACAATTTGATTATATGATCCGATTCTTGTCTTTTCTTTACTCGATACATCGAATTTAATCGCACGGATATGACAGCGCTCCACTGCTCTTTTTTTAAGCTGTATATTTTTGAGTTTAAGCTTCTTAACTTCACCGGTTAATTTTGAAAGGCTCAAGCCAGAATCCAGAAGCGCTCCTAAAATCATGTCTCCGCTTATGCCGCCTATGCAATCAAAATACAGTATTTTCATAAAAATTCAGATTCACTCAACGATTGATCAAACTTGCCAAATACCCTGCGCCAAATCCGTTATCGATATTCACTACCGCAACTCCCGGTGAGCAACCATTAAGCATGGTAAGTAAAGCTGCTAATCCTGAAAAGCTTGCGCCATACCCGCAGCTCGTCGGTACAGCAACAACAGGGCACGCTACGAGCCCGCTGACTAAACTCGCCAATGCACCCTCCATCCCAGCAACAACTACAATCACCGCTGCTTGCCCCAGAAGCTTTTTATTATCGAGCAAGCGATGAACTCCCGCAACGCCTACGTCATAGAGCGTTTTTGCCCTATTACCCATCAATTCAAGCGTTACCCTTGTTTCTTCAGCCACAGGAATATCAGCGGTCCCTGCAGTAACTACTAACACTAACCCTGATTTTTTCTTTGGCGGCTGGGAAGAAACAAGAAAGGCGATATGCGCATCAGGATTAAACCTAAGCTTAGGAAATTTCTTCTTTAGTTTTAAAAAGGTCTCTTTGTTGATGCGGGTCAGTAACAGCGGTCCCTTATTCTTGAGGAGTTCTCTGGCAATATGCTCTATCTGCTTCTGCGTTTTTCCTTCGCAATAGACTACTTCAGGAAAACCTCGCCTCTGCGTTCTATCCAAATCGACCTTCGCAAAGCCCAAATCTTTATACCGCATTACGATTGATTAAATACAAGCATTACTAAAATAAGAATGATTGCAAGCGAGGCAATATAGAAATCATTAAAATAGAAAAAATCTTTAATTCTTTCTTTCCTGTTATATTTTTTGGGGGGCTGGGAGGATTGGTATCGCTCTTTAATCAGATCGATTTGATCTTTTTGGAAACGCAAAAACTCACCTGCGATTCTATAGGCAGGTATTTTACCCGCATCTACCGAATCGATGACCTCCTTCTCAGAAATAAGTAAGATTTCTGAGACCTCTCTTACCGTCAATAATTTTCCTGGCATACTAGCGTATCTTACCGGCTGCTACCCACTCATCAATCTTCCTGCGTTCAAACTTCCAGCTGCTACCCTCTTTAATCGCAGGTATTTTACCGCTGCTTGCCCACTCTAAAAGCGATGAATTCTCAATCTCTAGATACTTTGAAAGCTCATTAATATCTAGGATATCCTGGAGCATATTAACCCTACCTTGGAAAACCGCTCCTTCAACGATGTTTAAACGAGGAGTCCTAACATCTCCTTGCACAACGGCAGTAGGAAGAAAGACCAATCTTTGAGTTGCAAGGATATCTCCTTTAAGCTTACCCGCAACCATAACGTTCTCTCCCTCAACCTGAGCGGTAACAACCGCTGTCTCTCCGATGGTAAAATTACCTTTTGTGGTAATCCTGCCTTCGAATTTTCCGTTGATGCGTAGATTTACCGGATCCTTAAAAGAAAGCGTACCTTGCATGCTCGCATCAACATCAAGAATCTTCTCCGTCGTCTTACCTTTTTCCTTAAAGGCCATTACGCACCTCCTTTCTTTCCTTTGTGAATTTTATGTTCTAAGCCTCTTAGAACCATTAATGTGATAAGTACCACGACAGTACCAATCGTAGCACCCGTATAAAAACCACACCCGATTGCTAAGCCAATGGCCGCTACAATCCATAGGCTGGCTGCGGTAGTAAGGCCTGCAATTGAGTCTCCTTGACGAATGATGGTGCCGGCACATAAAAAGCCGATACCGGTAATGACTGCTGCGGCTAGCCGACCCGGATCGAATCGGGCTACATCTTTATATATATCAAAAACATAGAACGATGTCAACATAATCAAGGTAGAACCTATGCAAACCAAAATATGAGTCCGAAACCCTGCGCCCCATTTATGCTTTATTTCACGCTCTAAACCAATCAATCCGCCACAAAGCAAAGCAGCCAATATCCTAACAATAATCTCTCCTAGTCCGATCATGCGCCTCCCCTCTTTCGTGTATACAAATGAAAGCCTAATCCCGCCACCATCGCGGCATTATCCATACAAAGATTTAGTTGCGGGCAAAAAACGCCGATTCGCTTCTTTTTCGCCTCTTCTAAAAGCCTTTTTCTCAAATACGAATTTGCCGCAACCCCACCTCCAACGACGAGTGTATGCACTCGTTTGTTCTCGCAGGCGCTTATGGCCTTTTCTACTAACACTTCAACAACCGGTTTCTGAAATGCATAAGCGATATCAGAAAGCTGAACACCACGCATCTTTTTTTTGTCTTGCGTAAAATACAATACTGCTGTTTTTATCCCGCTAAAACTAAAATTATGTGAATCAGGGATATTGGCACATCCGAATCGTATAGTTTTATTCTGCGCCTTTCGGGACAACCTATCGATAATTGGACCGCCTGGATAGCCAAGATTAAGTATCCTGGCTACTTTATCAAATGCCTCACCAGCTGCGTCATCTAGGGTTGAGCCCAGCCGAGTAAAACACCAATTTTTCTTAACGTAAAATAATTCCGTGTGTCCTCCTGAAACCACAAGGCCAACAAAGGGAAGCCGAGGCTGCGTCGTTTCCAAAAACGAAGCATAAAGATGTGCTTTAATATGATCCACCTCGACCAAAGGCTTTTTAAGTGCGAAACTTAATGCCTTAGCAAACGAAGAGCCGACCAGCAACGAACCCGGAAGGCCCGGATGTGCTGTTGCAGCTATCAAACCAATTTGATGCTTGTTTATCCTGGCCTTATCGATGGCTTCGGCCACGACGTAGCCGATTGATTCTACGTGTGCTCGTGAGGCTATCTCAGGTATTACGCCGCCATACCGTTTATGTAAGGCTAAGCTTGAGGCAATAACATTTGAGATGATCTTTCTGCCGTCACGGACCACCGCAGCAGCAGTTTCATCGCATGAAGTTTCAATTCCTAATACAAGCATTTATTCCACCAGGTCAGAGACAAAAACTAATTCAAAGTCGCCATTATTTAAATCTTGAAAACATTCTTTTATTACTTCCAAAGTTAAAACGCGATCATGCCCTATCCCTATCGCTTTGCCTTCTTTTTGGGCTTTAGCAATCAATGTATCAATCTGGCTTTGTATATATTCCCGGTTAGCCTTATTATCTAAAAAAACTGAGCGCTGAGTAAATTTTATCCCCACTTTCTTAGCTGCATCTTGACAAATAGAATCAGGGGTAACCCTGCTATCCAAAAAATAGAGATTCTTTTGCTTAAGAATTCTATAAACCGCCTCCATTGTAGATGCATCTTCAGTTGCTTTAGAACCCATATGATTTGAAACTCCGCTCACGCCTCCCAAGTTGCGTATAGCATCGTCTATAATCTGCTGTATCCGTTTGTATTCCATATCTACAAAAACAACATAGCGCTCAAGGCCTATCTCGGCTTTGTAGTGTGGCTCCAGAGGTAAATGAAGCATCACCTCTACATTGCCCTGGCTTGCAACCTCAACAATCTTTTTTGAATACGGTAAAAAAGGAAGCACCGATATAGTGATGGGAAAATCCACGGATTCCAAGAATTGCTGATTTTTTAGATTGTATCCCCAGTCGTCTAAAACGATAGCAATCTTTGGCTTCTTTACAGCAACGATTGGCGCCTCTGGCTCCGCAGATGGACGAGCCTTCTTCAACAATAACAGTGCTAAAAGAGCCGTCTCGCAAATTACAACGGTAAGCAACACCAGAATTAATAGATCTTTCCCGGTATACGCTTGCCGCTTCTTTGTTCGTCGCATATGCTAAAAAACCTGCCTAGTTTGTAACGCTTTTAAGTTGTAAATTATACACCTTGATTGCTTTTAATAAATCCTTTGCCCTTACTACCTGATAATCGGAGTCAAGATCGGGTTTTATTTGCTCTTTCTCTCCCTCTCCCTCGTCGTCTTCTTTTTCAGGAAGCTTTCCTTCTTTAATATTATCAAAAAGTTCTTCCATTGTCGTTTCTGTCTTGACAAGCTGTATCTCTCCTTGCTCGACGATAACATCAGGGGTTACGCCCACCTTATTAATGGTGCGACCAGACGGAGCAAAATATTCGCTGGTAGTAAGCCTCAGCGCCGAACCGTCTCCTAACGGCAGAACTGTCTGCACCGAACCTTTCCCAAATGTTTTTGTGCCCAAAATAATCGCCCGTTTATTATCTTGCAGGGCAGCGGCAACAATCTCGCTTCCTGAAGCACTGCCTTCATTTACCAATACGACTATCGGCCAATCAAGATACGTTTTCTTTGCGTTTGCCTTATAGATTGAATTTTGCAAGACCCTTCGGCCTTGCGTTGAAACCACTGTCATGCCTGGCTCAAGAAAAAGCTCTGATATTTGCTCAGCAATGTCAAGCAGCCCTCCGGGATTGTTGCGCAAATCCAAAATGAGGCTATCGACTCCCTGGTTTGTTAAATCTTCTAGCGCCCTCTTCATTTCGTTGGCGGTCTGTTCACTAAACGATGCCAGGCGAATATAACCAATGGTATCTTCCAGCACCTTTGCTTCTTTGACTTCTTTGATTTTGATAATCTCTCGAGTAATAGTAAAATCGAGCAGCTTCTGTTCTTTTTCACGGAGGACCTTTACGGTTACCTTTGTGCCTGGCTTTCCGCGCAAACGCTTAACCGCATCAAGAAGAGTAAAATCCCTGGTGAGCTCGTCGTCAATCTTGACGATCTTATCGCCTGCCTTCAAACCTACATCCCAAGCAGGCGTATCATCTATAGGGGTGATAACCGTAAGTAGTCCGTCGCGTATGGTAATTTCAATACCTAACCCTCCAAATTGTCCCTCGGTATCCACTTTAAGCTCGCTGTAGATATCCGGATCAAGGAATTGACTGTGGGCATCAAGCGAAGAAAGCATACCCTTTAACGCCCCGTAGATCAAATCTTGGGATTCAATCTCTTTAACGTATTCTGATTCAATAATGCTCAATGTGTAGCTAAATAGCTCCAGCTGTTTATACACATCCTCTTTTTTCTGCGGTGTCAAGGCTGAAATCGCCACCCTTGCTGCAATTGCAATAAATGCAATTGCCAACATCCATGAAAAAATCCTTCTACGCATCCTGCAACCTCCTCTTTAATAATTCCTGCACCAATTTTGGATTCGCTTTTCCTTTTGTTTTTTTCATCACCTGTCCTACTAAAAACATAAGGGCGTTTTCCTTTCCTGCCCTATAGGATTCAACCGACTTCTGATTTTCAGCAATAACGCTATCAGCCATCTCTTGAAGCGCGCCTTCATCAGATACCTGCGCAAGATTATCCTTTTTCACAATCTCTTCAGGAGATACGTCAGTTGCTATCACCTGCTTAAACACATCCTTGGCAACTAAATTACTTATAGTGCCGTTGGCAACTAATTGAATAAGTCCAATGAGATACTCTGGCTTAAGCCCTAATTCAACAATACCCACTTTTCGCTCTTTAAGCTCCTGCATCAACGGACCAATCAGCCAGTTACTGATCTTTTTCGGTTCATTAAGCAACTTCAAACACTGCTCGAAATAATCGGACAAATCTTTATCTTGAATGATGATTGTGGCATCGTATTCAGTAAGCCCTAACTTTGTAATAAATCTATCAAAGCGCTGCTGCGGTAATTCAGGTAAAGCCTGCCCTATATCGTCAATCTGTTTTTGACTAATCGTAAACGGAACTAAATCCGGATCAGGAAAATAGCGGTAGTCATGCGCTTCTTCCTTGGTCCGCATAGGAACCGTAATATTTTTATCTGTATCCCATAACAAAGTCTGCTGAATAATCTCTCCGCCTTCTTTCAGTTCTTCAACCTGACGCTGTGATTCGTATTCCAGCGCTACCTTAACTGCCTTAAACGAATTCATATTCTTCAGCTCTGTCTTTACGCCTAACTTTTTTTCGCCTTTTTTTCTCACAGAAATATTTGCGTCACAGCGCAGGCTTCCCTTTTCCATATCGCAGTCTGAGACCTCGATGTACTTCAAAATCGCCTTAAGGTTTGATAAATATTCGTAGGCCTCATCCGGTGAATTGATATCCGGCTCACTGACAATCTCCAAAAGCGGAACACCGGTACGGTTATAATCTACTAGACTAATCGGCTTAGCCTCTTCGTGAATAAGCTTTCCTGCGTCCTCCTCCATGTGTACACGGGTAATGCCGATTTTCTTTTCTTTTCCCTCAATGTTTATCATTACATATCCGCTTAATGAAAGCGGCAAATCATACTGCGAAATCTGATAGTTTTTCGGCAAATCAGGATAGTAATAGTTTTTGCGGTCAAACTTTGTAAAATTACTGATCTTGCAATTGAGCGCCAGTGCAGTACGCATTGCATATTCTAAATACTGTTCGTTTAAAACAGGTAAAGAACCAGGAAGCCCCAAACACACCGGACAGGTCTGCGAATTCGGCTCATTGCCAAATTCCGTAGAACACCCACAAAATGCCTTTGTCTTTGTGGCAAGATGTACATGGACTTCTAGACCGATTACTGTTTCGTATTCACTCATACTACGTAAACTGCTCCTTTATTTTGGGACGGGTGAGGTAAATGATAATTGCAATGTAAGATATCAACTGCAACCATAGATATAATCCCCAAGATATAGCCTCATGCTGACCTTTTATTACCGTTAATAGAAGTAATACAGCAGTGAAGGAGAGAAAAAGTGAATATACCGAAAGAGCGACTATCCCAAAAATCCTCCCCCGCCTTTTTAATGCATTAATGCTTATTCCAGAAATTATCAATGACACGTTTACGCTAATACCTAATAAGTTAACTAACGCAAAATCAATAAGGTTCGAAAAAAAATGGGGATCTAATAAATAAAATCTAACAATATTAAACAGATTGAATAGTGGTAAAAGAATCATGACTACGCTAGCAAAAATTATGCCTTTTGGTTTCTTCTCCATCGTACTCCCCATTTATAATTTTGTGACCAGGTGAACGTGAACCTCTAAATCGATTACTGTCTCGTATGCGCTCATGCTGCTAAAGCTACTCCTCTTTTAAATCATTATTTGCTGAGCTTTCGAATTCTTCGATATCCTTTAATAGTACATCTACTAAGCCTTCAAAATGTGGACTCCTGCTACCAGCAGGCACAAGAGCATGATCACTCATATACACGCATTTACATTTTTCCATTTTACACTGTGGTATGAAAGAATCGCCACAGTCAATATACCTACAATCGCTATCTTTAGCGCAACGAATTCCTTCTGCAGTTCGACCAATGTATCTAGGAGCAAAAATAGCCATGCAGACTAAAATAATAGCTACACATATAAAAATTAATCTTTTACTCATCGCTCCCCCTTATATTTTCGGAGCTTGTTTGTACCATTCGGTTGCTTGTTCGTAACTATAGGCGACCTTAAACAATGCTTCTTCTGCAAATGGTTTGGCGAGAATCTGCAAACCAATCGGTAGATTCTTCTTCGTAAACCCACAAGGAATCGAGATCGCCGGAATCCCTGCTAAGTTTGCTGAGATAGTAAAGATATCGGATAAATACATTGCCAGCGGATTCTCTGATTTTTCTCCGATCTTAAATGCCGGAGTTGGAGATGTCGGGGTCACAATACAATCCACATCTTTAAACGCTTGATCAAAATCATTTTTAATCAGAGTCCGCACCTTTAATGCGCGCAAATAGTACGCATCATAATAACCTGCAGAAAGCGCGTAGGTGCCCAGCATAATCCTACGCTTTGCCTCTTTACCGAATCCCTCCTTGCGCGTTTGTTTGTACATCTCAATCATTGCATTTTCTCGGTCTTCTGCTTTTCGAAGACCGTACTGCACACCATCAAAGCGCGCTAAGTTCGAACTTGCCTCTGCAGTAGCAACTACGTAATACGTCGGCACTGCGTATTCAGTGTGCGGTAAGCTAATCTGTTTTGTCTTAGCACCTTTTTTCTTTAAAGCCTCTATTGCCTCTTCAACTGTTTTTTTTACCTCTTTATCAATACCTTCGATAAAATATTCTTTAGGGATTCCAATAGTCAGACCTTTAACATCATCAATTAATGCCTTGGTGTAATCAGGCGTTTTGGTATCAACTGAGGTGGTATCATTTGAATCGTGCGTAGCGATGATATTTAATAACGTTGCCGAATCTTTTACATCGCGGGTAAGCGGTCCAATCTGATCCAAGCTTGAAGCAAAAGCAATCAAACCATAGCGCGAAACACGTCCGTAGGTAGGCTTTAATCCTACGACACCACATAATGCTGCAGGTTGTCTAATTGAGCCGCCTGTATCTGAACCTAATGCCCATGGAATCTCACGAGCAGCAACCGCTGCTGCTGAACCACCGCTTGAGCCGCCGACTACACATTCTGTATTCCACGGATTGCGGGTAGGTCCGTAACACGAATTCTCCGTCGAGGAACCGAATGCAAACTCATCCATATTGGTATTGCCCAAGATTACTGCACCTGCGTCTTTTAACTGCTCAACCACTGTTGCATTATAGGGCGGCCTAAAACCTTCTAAAATTTTTGAGCAGCATGTAGTCAGCTCATCTTTAATACAAATGTTATCTTTAATCGCAATGGGAATTCCTTTAAGCGGGCTTCCGTTTGAAGACGCACCTGCAACAGGCTTATCAAATACGCGCACAAAGGCCTTGATCTTTTTATCAACCGATTCGATTCTTTTACGAAAAGCTTCAGCCAGCGCTTCGGCCTTAATCTCCTTAGCCTGTAGCTTTTCTTTTATCTGATTCGCGGTTGATTCGTATATGTTCATTAATTCTTAAACTGCTCCTTTACTTTGGGGCGGGTGAGGAAAAATATAACAAAAATTGTCCATAATAGCGATAAAGAAAACCCTATGAGATGTCCTGTTTGATACGTATGAAACAATGATGGTTGCGGATCATGAAGTGGTTTCCCTTGGATGTAAATACCCAATACTGGCTTGGCAGCAAAATGCATTGATAAGGCAGCACACAAACCGACAAAAAAACCTGCAATTGTTACATAGATAACGGCAATTCTTGACCAGTTGATGCGTTTGATGAGAAAAATACCTGAAACCGCCAATGTAACAAAAAGTAGTAAATTGGAATACGAAAACAATAGCAATAACGTTCGGTTTTCGACATAATTTTCATCGATATGCTTGTTCTTGAAATCTAACAGGCGTTTCTCAAATTGTTGAAGTTGGTTTGTTTCATCTTCACTCAAAGAATTTTCACTTTTTTGTAATTCAGTAACAACCAAGCTATACAATTTATAAACGCTTTCGTTAATTGAATGGACATTTTTATCATACGTCTTGAAAGTAAATATGGATATTACACTAATTGCTATTAGAACAATTCCAAATATCGTTACTCCAATCGATCTCTTCTTATCCATAGCTATTCTATAACCTTTGGTACCTTAAAGAACTTTTCATCCTTACCCGGTGCGTTCTGTAACACTTCTTTTACCGGCAAAGATTTCTTTGGCGTATCTTTACGTAGCACATTCTTAACCGGCAAAACATGCGCAGTTGGCTCAACCTTAGAAATATCCACCTTATTGAGCTTTTGGATGTATTTCAAGATATCCTCAAGCTGCTTAGTAAAGTACTCCAGCTCTTCTTTCTCCAGGTTAATACGGGATAGATGAGCTACGTATTCAATGTCTTTTTTGGTAAACATTTTGCGGAATTGCTTTTGTTTTCAATGGATTACAGAAAAGTTTTCTCTCCTTAATTTTAATACTATATCATTATTTGAAAAAAAAGTCAAAAAAAACGCGGAATTTCTTCGTTTGTTTGTGAAAAGGAGGATTATTTCTTATGGGAGCTAAATACAAAGGGTGGTTTATCGGTAAGGCAGTTAGAAATAATGGTAGGACAGATGTATTTTTCAATATATTCAATAACGCGTTTTGTGCCGGTGAAATGGTCTACAAAGGGAGACTGAGAAGAAACGTACGCTGAATCGGTTAAATCGCGTACAAGCACAACATTTTTCCCGCACTTTGACATATTTCTCAAGCCAAAAGGACGCGCTAACACACATTGGTTTACGTGTACACCTACATACAATAGATTCTTTATCCGTTTTTTCTTAAAAACATGCCAAATCTCTATTGCAGATGTGCTTAAAATATCTTGATTGTGAATTTCTATAGCATCAATCTGCTTGGTCCATACCTGCGCTTCGGTTGCAGATGGATCATCACAGATCTTAGAATCATCAATAGGCCATTCTGATAACGGTTCTGCATCTAAAGCCTCACACCAACTCGTGAAATCCCTCTTGAAAAGATAGCGATTAATCCGTTTGATAAAAGCGCTCTGCACCCGTGAGAGCTTGGCATGTTTTCTGGCTGGATGATTGCGATAAAACTCTTGCGTGTCGCTAGGGGCATGAATAATGCTTATGCTTTTTTCTCTGGCCTGTTTTACAAACTCATCGATTGCAGGGGCAAGCTCTTCGATTCGTTGCTGAGCTTTCTTACACCAATGCTGATCCCACATATCCACGACGATTACCGCTGTCTCTTTTGGATCAAGCGTAATGGTTTGCTCAATTACTTCAAAATCACTAGAGGCTGATGAAGATTTTTTGCGTTGTCGTGTGTGTAAGCTAATATGATCAGACACTGGCGTCAATTTCTCCATAAGTGTTGTTGACTAGCATATCTTACTGCAGATCAAATCCTGGAATCTTGACAGGGTCTTGCTTTAACGTAGGAACAGTAATATCAACGTGTGAAACATCCTCTTCTTCATCTGTACCGGGTTCGTCCGATGTTGATTGCTCGTACTCACTGCCTTTCGCCATTACCGGGGAACCGCCCATCTTTACCTTTTTACTGCCTTTCGTTGTATCAGCAGCGCTTGCGGTATTCGGATACGGAATGGGAATCGGTCCTCCAGGAGGAGAAGGTGGCGTGTTGCAGACATCAGGCATGGCACCTATACTCTTTCCTGAGCTTGATTTTGCTGATACGCCTCTGGGGCTGACAAAGACGTTTACTGCTGATCCTTCATCCCCTGCAAGACACTCAGCTGCAAACAATAAACATAGTAAACCAAAAAATAGTATTCTCATTCTCTGTCCTTTACAGCTCTATCTGCATCTCTTTACACCCAAGATGTAAACGACGGGGTGCAGCACTCCGCTTTTTTTGCATCAGGGAGTGCTGTGCTCTCTATTGTAAAATATAGGAGCGCAGCACTCCCTACTACCTAATTAGCTGAGTACTGAACTGCTCCTTTACCTTGGGACGGGTGAGGAAAAAGATAAATAAAACATGCACAATAATCATAATAGAGAAAACGCCATATATGA
The DNA here is from genome assembly GCA_042571725.1 of Candidatus Omnitrophota bacterium. Classification (GTDB taxonomy): domain Bacteria; phylum Omnitrophota; class Gorgyraeia; order VGKH01; family JBHPFN01; genus JBHPFN01. Next base: position 256 of record JBHPFN010000034.1, on the reverse strand, counting down.
AAACCGGAGCCACTGTTCTCGTTATTTTTTCCAATTTATCCAGTTTTTTTAATTCCTCTTTTTGTTTTTCAGGTTTATACGTTTCAACAATCTCTTGTCTTTTTTGCTCCATGGCCTGATCTACGCCGGTATCCATTGCATCGCGGTCGAGCAAAAGAGGTACCGTGCGGAAAAAACCAAAAACGAGAAGCCCGATAGCAATCACTTGTAAAACAATTTCTAATTTTCGAGCCCACTCGCGAAGCCTTAAAATAAA
>JBHPFN010000033.1:0-20233 GCA_042571725.1 Candidatus Omnitrophota bacterium | reverse complement strand
CAGTCCAATTGATACCAGCCTCAGTGAGGGTGGTTAAGTCAACCCAGTTGATACCGGCCTCGGTAAGGGGTGTAAGATCTGCCCAATTGATGCCGGCTTCAGTCAAGGGGGTCAGGTCTGCCCAATTAACACCTAGCTCGGTTAATACCTGGATATCAGTCCAGTTGATACCAGCCTCAGTAAGAGGTGTGAGATCTGCCCAGTTGATACCGGCTTCAGTAAAGACCTGTATATCAGACCAATTGACACCGGTCTCGGTAAGCACCTGAATATCATCCCAGTTGATGCCTGCTTCAGTAAGCGGAGTAAGATCAGTCCAATTGATGCCGGCTTCTGAGAGTACCTGTATATCAGACCAATTGATGCCCTTTTCAGAGAGGACCTGCACATCAGTCCAATTGATACCGGCTTCGGTAAGCGGGGTAAGATCGGCCCAATTTATACCGGCTTGAGTCAACACTGTCAGGTCTGCCCAATTAGCACCAGCCTCAGTCATTGCCTGTATATCAGACCAGTTGATTCCAGCTTCAGTAAGCACCTGGATATCAGTCCAGTTGATACCAGCCTCAGAAAACACCTGGATATCAGTCCAGTTGATACCAGCCTCGGTAAGCGGGGTAAAGTCTGCCCAGTTGACACCGGCCTCGGTTAAGATGGTAAAGTCTTCCCAGTTCACACCTGCCTCGGTCAAGACCTGGATGTCAGACCAATTGATTCCGGCTTGGGTAAGCGGGGTAAAATCTTCCCAATTTACGCCGGCCTCGCTAAAGACCTGTATGTCGGTCCAGTTAATGCCAGCTTCGGTAAGCACCTGGATATCATCCCAGTTGATACCAGCCTCGGTGAGGGTGGTTAAGTCACTCCAGTTCACCCCGGCCTCGGTCCACACTGTCATGTCTGACCAGTTAACCCCGGCCTCGGTCATCACCTGCATATCAGACCAGTTGATGCCGGCGTCGGTCATTACCTGTAAATCTTCCCAGTTGACGTTTTTGTTGCTTAACGCCGCTAAGTTATCCCAATTTATGGTCTCCGACCAATCAACTCCAGCGCCGCTCATATAGGCGATGTCATACCAGTTAACCCCTGCAACGGCCATAAAATAGATATCATCCCAGTTGATACCTTTTTCTGTGAGGACTTGTAAATCAGTCCAATTGATACCCGCCTCAGATAAAACACTGACATCCGTCCAGTTGATACCGGCCTCAGTCATGAACTGTAAGTCGCTCCAGTTAATCCCTGCTTCGGTAAGCACCGTAAGATCAGACCAGTTTACCCCTGCGGCAGTCTGGACTGCGACATCTGCCCAGTTGATACCCACCTCAGTCAACTCAGTCAAGTCTTCCCAATTGATCCCCACCTTAGATAACCTCGCCATATCTGTCCAATTGACGGTCTCAAGTTGCGCCCACATTACGGCAGTCAATGTATCGAGCATACCAAAGAGTGTTCCTTCTGCTTCGTCATCTCCGAATTCACCGATTGCGGAGAGGATATCCCCTTGCGAAGAATCCATATCAACAAGTTTGTTTTGAATCGCGGTGATATCCGACCAGTTGATCGTATCGGTCGCGGCTTTTATGGCGGTGATATCCAGCCAGTTAATCGTAGTAGTATCAGCAAGGATTGCATCAACATCATCCTCGATATCATCGATGTGCTGTAATGAAGTTTGATGAACTGAGCTGCCATAATAATTGACCCCGTCGTGCTGAAGGGTTGCCTCAGCCCGCACCGTGCTGCCGACCTCTGAGGCATTAACGCTCCAGGCTACCCACCAATTTAGTTCAGTGGCATCGAAGGCAAGTGCTCCCGGTGGACTGGCAACCGCGGCGTTGGCAATTTTTAGAACAACAGCACAGCTATCATCACCACCCGAATTATTTAAAACAACTTCGGCTCCGTCCAGCTCAAGCCAGGAAACAACCATCCAAGTACCAACACCTACACCTGAATCGGCAGCATACTCAATACTTGATCTCACCTGATAGCCTTCTTCGGATAAAATATTAAAGGAGCTGGAGGTGCCTGCGGTTAATGCGCCTGATGAAGCCTGTAAGGTGTATCCTTCGCCAGCCTTACTAATAGAAAGGCCGCTATAGGTGACAACACCAGAGCTCGCCGTAACCAGCGTAGTCCCGTTTAAGGTGCCGTTTCCAGGATTATTGTTAATAGCTAACTGGACCCCCGTAGTGCTGTCGTTTGTAACTACGTTTCCATACTCGTCGTAAATTTTTACTACGGGCTGAACTGAAAACGGCTGATTGGCATAGCTGGTACTCGGGGAGGTGGTAAAGGCAAGATAATCCGCGTCGCCAAAACCTGCGTAGGTATCGGTAGTGTAGCTTTCGGCATCATCGCCGTTGTAGGAGCCACCGTGGAACATACCAGCCTCGACATCGCAGACGTCATCTCCGCTGTAGCTGCCGCCGGTATAAATTGCAGCCTCAGCAACGGTGGAAAGCGACAGACATAAAAAGCACAGAGTGACGCATGCAAATACGCGGCAGGCGCTTCTTAGGCTGAAACCCATTTTCCTTACGTTTAGCAATCGCATTAATTCATCAATAAATACTGTGCTTTCCTTTTCTTTCCTGTTTACTTCTACTTTATTTCTAGGGCGCAGTACGCACAGCACGAAAACCCCACCAGTCCACCCTTGTCGTTACCACCGACGATACCAATGCTCTGCCTGATATTTTAAAATAATCTGTTCCGCCGGGCGTAAGTACATGACAACCTCCTTTATAACTGGCGCCATCATTGGAACTGATACCTGTGCCAGACACCCATCCCGGCCAATCTACATTGGTGGCATTGCCCTCATATCCAGAGGCGGTTTCTAAGTCTCCGTCTCCGTGGGTTCCGGCAAATTCTCTGCCTCCAGGTAATCCGATAGAAATTGTAACATCCTCTGCATTGCCGCTAAGCTCCATCACGCCGTAGTAGCTAGCTCCTGTAGTTTCGCGCGAGGTGGAAAGTCCTTCTGCAAAAATACCTACGCGAAGCGGACCCGCACCACTATCTCCTGAAGTAAAAGTAACATTGCCAGAGTTAATATTGGCACCTGAAGTAGTAATGGTTTCCACCCCAGTCTCAGGAGAAGTGGATATTTCGCCTGCCCCTGCAGCGGTAAGAGCGGTTGAACCCCAAGCGTATTCATTCAATACCGGATACAAAGGTCCGCGTGCGGCTTTTTCAAACTCAAGCTCTGTATGAGGACGCAATGCTGCCCAGTCTGCAAAGGCACAGCCATCCATCCACGACATATGGTTCATAGCCCAGTCAGGCCGGTTGGCGGTAAATATAATCGGGTCGGTGGTGCCCAGGCCATCAGATGGACAGGTGATGTCATTACGGTATTCTATAGCAGAAGTATTAGACATTACATAAACATTAGTCACTGTATCCCCTGAGACATCGGTTGCGGTGCGGGTATCCTGAGAGTCCCGATCAAGCGTATGTAAAAACTCTACATACTGACCCTGTGTTAATTCGTATTTCATCATGTAAAATGCATTATAGCCTGTAGGAAAAAGCGCATTGTCGATATCATTATCGCCATCGGTATCAATACCGTCGTCTCCGTCTATGGCGATAGGGGTAGTATCGATATCATCATTACCGTTTGAGTCACACGTAACATTATTCTGTTTCACTGTGCTTATTTGCACCGGAGTATCATTGGTTACATGTAAGGCATATATTGATTCGTCAGAGGAGCCGTTACCGTCGCCGACATAAAATGCACCTGTGGGGATATAGACCATCTCAATGCCAAATATTTTTAAGCCGACATCAGCAATATCCGCATCAGTAAGGTTGTCAAAACCGTAGTCCCAGACGATCTGGACACCTGTGTTGTTGGAGGCGCCGGAAGAATTAGTATCGCGCCGGACAAAACAACCCTTTCTATCAGTGGGCACAACGAGTTCAAGCGACTCAACCGAAGTTGTGGAGACTTGGGTACCGGCTGAAAATCCGGTCGGATTCGTTCCTGAGGCGGCGAGGGTTGCATGTTTCCAGCCAGAGCCGGTATTATATTTTACAAACACCCAGGCAGCATCATGATTAGTCGTATCTCTCCAAGAGTTCTGCCATTGGATCCAGAATTCTATGGTTGCGGTATCAGCGGTTTCGTCATACGAGGCGATCAACCCATCTTGAATTGCCAGGTTGTTTGCAGATGCAACAGGATTAAGCAAGGAGAGCTGCGCTATCAAGCCACCCATAAAAATCAATAACGTCCTTTTTTTCATCCTCAACAGTATATTGATATTGTTGTTCTTTCCGCGCTCATTATTCAAGAGCCCCGTAATCCGTGTACGACCTGACGCAGCGGCCTCCCACAGAACCACATCTAGTAAGTACACACGTTGAAGTTGTTGCGTTGCTTCTATTAGATGTTCTCGGCGCAGTCGTCCCACTATTCCAGGCTCCGCCGCGAAAACCTACGCCGCCTGCGGTATATACTCCGCTTTCAGCGGTGTAGCCCGGCCAGCTGGTTTCATCAGAATTGCCCGTGGAATGCAGAGTGCCATCACCCTCGCCTCTGTAGCGGCGACCGCTGTCACCGCCTAATGAAACTGCCATCTCCCAGACATTGCCTGAGAGTTCCATAACGCCGTAATAACTCGCACCTGAGGTGACACGGTTAGTGGAAGACTCGGCAAATATACCTACGCGCAAGGGACCTGAGCCGCTGTCTCCGGAGGTAAAACTCACCGTGCTATAGCAGGCATTGGCATCGGCATCGGTAATCTGCTCACTTCCTCTTTCTGGAGATTCAGATATCTCACCAGCTTCTGCTCCATTAATGGAAGAATTACCCCAGGCATATTCTCCCAGCACCGAGGCATCAGTACCCCTGGCTGCCTTTTCAAACTCAAGCTCTGACATGGGCCTGAGCGCTGCCCAGTCACAAAAGGCTGCCGTATCCATCCATGATAAATAAACACACGCTCTGTCTTCTCTGTCTACAGAATAATCCGTGTCAATCGTATAGCGATAAGTACCATACGTGCTATTATCGTATCGATTGGCGGCCTGTGCGTCAGGAAGAAGATTGAGAAAGTCTGAATACTGGCCCTGGGAAATCTCATACTTCATCATGTAAGAATCCTGCCAGCCAGTAGGAAAATACAGATTATCCGTCCCCCCGAATAGTGCCCAAATACCGTTATTATCGATATCTAAACCGTCGTCACCGTCGATGCCTATCCCGTCAACAACTAACGTTGCGTCGTCAAGGCCGCCGGAATCAGCAACAACATCACTTGCCGAATCGCTGGTTATGTGTACTCCTGAATCGCTTGCTACATGAAAGGCGTAGGTGGATTCACCTGAACCATTGCCGTCGCCGATAATAAAATTACCTTCAGGGATATAGACCATCTCAACGCCGAGGACTTTGATTTCATCGATTACATCAGTATCGGATACGCCGTCGGTGTTATAATCCCACAGCAGCTGGATATCATCGGTATCAACCGTGCCGTAGCCGACATTGGTACGGCTTATAAAACAGCCCTTTCTGGTTGAACCACCTAAATGAGCTACATCAATAGAAATAGTGGTGCCTGTTCCTCGGGAATAGCCAGAGGGGTTTATGCCGGAAGTTGTAAGCGAGGCATGCGCCCAATCTTCGGTTTTTGTTTTATACTTCACAAACACCCAGACTGCATCGTGGTTGACTGAGTTGCGCCAGGAGTTTTCCCAGCTGATATCAAACTCTACAATCGCTGCGCCTGCGGTGGTGGAAGGAATCAATGCAACGTTAGATATATTGAGCAAATTTGCAAAAACCCTGTCTGCTTTATAAAAGAATTGTGCTAACATAATTACAATGATTATTATGAATGTGCGCATAACAAAATTTGAACTTACAAAAAACTCCTTATCTCACCCCTACGGCGCGGTGCGCGCGCAGCGGCCGCCGTCTTCCTCGTCGCCCGTCATTGACCCTGATGCAGAACTCCTGTAAGAGATACTGTGAGCTCCTGTTGATAACCAAGAGCCACCCCTGGTGCCCATGCCATTATTTGCCGCAGAGGTACTTACCCCTAGGCCCTGAATATAGCCAGGCCAATCTTCATTAGTAGCGTCCCCCTCATAGCCAGAAGCGGTCAGTAAATCTCCGTCTCCGTGAGTACCGGCAAAGTCCTGGCCGGTATCTCTTCCGACGCTGACTGCAGCTTCAATTATATTTCCTGATAAATCCATTACGCCATAAAACCCTGCCCCTGTTGTTAAACGGGTAGTAGTAGCTGATTGGGCAAAGATACCAACGCGCAAAGGGCCCGAACCGCTATCACCAGAAGTAAAAACAACAGTATTGTAGTTGATATTGGCTCCGGAATCGGTAATGGTTTCGGAGCCGTCTTCGGGAGAAGTGGAGATCTCCCCTGCTGCTGCTGCATTAGCCCCGGTTGTGCCCCAGGCGAATTCGGCGTAAACGGCGCCTAATGGTCCACGGGCTGCTTTTTCATATTCCAGCTCAGTCATGGGCCTTTGCGCAGACCAGTCGCAATAGGCTGCAACATCAGTCCAGGACAAATAATTACATCCCCTATCCGGCCGGGAGGCGACATAGTTTTCAAAAGAGCCTGAGATGGTGTGGCGGTTGTTTCCGTTTTGATTGGGGTATCTATTGTTGTCCTCGGTATCATTGAGGGTGTTAAGAAAATCAGCATATTGCCCCTGGGTAATTTCATACTTCATAAGGTAAAAGGCATTGTAGCCTGTAGGGTAGAGCGCGTTATCGATGTCATTATCGCCGTCGGTATCGATGCCGTCATCTCCATCGATTGCTATTGGTATAGTATCAATAGTGTCTTTTGTGTTTGGAAAATCGACGGTTACGGAATTCTGTATGACATGACTTATTTGAAAGGCGGTGTTATCGGTTACGTGCAGGGCTGCAGTAGACTCGTTTGAACCGTCACCATCGCCGACTTCAAACGGCCCTGTAGGGATATACACCATCTCAACGGCAAAGAGCTTGAGGCTTACGTCAGGGATATCATCATCGCTAAGTCCATCAAAGCCATAATCCCAGGTGAGCTGCGTTCCGGTCATGCTAATACTGCCGCTTGTAATTTCGTTGTGTTGGAGGAAACACCCTGTTAAATCAGCAGGCACAATGATATCTAGTGTAGTACCTGCAATAGAGCTTCCGTCACTAAAGCCTGAAGGGTTGGTGCCTGATGCTGAGAGTGTCGCATGCGCCCAATCATTGTCAATATCAGTTCTGTATTTCATAAACAGCCAGACAGCATCGTAATTGGTGGTATCCCGCCAGGAGTTATCCCAGGAGATGTCAAACTGTATTACTGCAGTATCTGCGCTGGTATCAATAGAATCAATCTCTGCGTCAGCAACCTGGAGGTTGTTGGCACATGCAACATGACTAAAGAGACAGCATTCAACTGCCAAACCGCATAGTATAATTAGTGCTCTCCTCTTCATTCTCTGCATTGCACTAGAATAGTGTGTTTCTTTTTGCATACGCCTTAGTAGCCTGTGTATGACCTTACGCAGCGACCGCCCTGTGTCTGGTTCCTCGAAGACATAGGCTTTGCTCCCGCAGCCCTATCAGAAAGCCTGAGGTTTGTAGTTCCCGCATAAGGTCCTCCGCGCCTGCCCGAACCGCCTGCGGCTACTACTGCCTGGCATGGTAATTCATCAAATAATGTCCAATAGCCAGGCCAGGTGGATTCGTCTGCGCCAGCACAGGTAACAGTTGATGTTATGACGCCATCTCCCTCACCAGAATAGTTCCGTCCGCTGTCAGCGCCTACGGTAACTACAATCTCCCAGACATTACCTGAAAGCTCCATTACTCCATAGTAGCTCGCACCTGAAGTAGACCGATTAGTAGCTGATTCGGCAAAGATCCCCACGCGAAGCGGCCCCAAGCCGCTATCGCCTGACGTAAAAGTAATATTGCCATAACATGCATTGGCATCCGCATCAGTAATAGTTTCGGTGCCGTCTTCGGGGGAGGCAGATATCTCATCTGCTAAGGCGCCGTTAATATTGGTAGTGCCCCAGGCGTATTCTTGTCGTACCGCAGCGGTAGGTCCTCTGCCTGCCTTTTCAAGCTCGAGTCCTGTCATCGGACGCAGCGCTGACCAGTCGCAAAAGGCTGCCAGATCCATCCAGTCCATCCAATTATTTGCCCTGTCCGGCCGGTCTACAGAATAGTCTGTATCGATGGTGTAACGGTTGGTCCCGTAATAACCGGAAGGGTATCTCGCGCTTTGTTGAGTAGCAGGTACAAGATTAAGAAACTTCGAGTATTGACCTTGCGTAATCTCGTATTTCATGATGTAGAAATCCTTCCAGCCGGTGGGAAAATTTGCGTTGTCGGGTACGTCATCGTCAGTCCAATCTATCCCTCCATCACCGTCAATGCCTAACCAAGTATCCTCAATCGTGCTATCGTCCCAACCGTTGGTATCCACCGTTATATCTGTTTCTATTGTTTCAGAGATAGTAGCTTGGCCCTCGGGAACAGAGTCTGTTATATGCAATGCATTGGTGGATTCACCGTTGAAGCCGTCAACATCACCTAATTCAAAATCTCCCTGGGGGATATAGACCATTTCATAGCCTATTACCTGGACTTCATCGATGGTGTCAGTTTCGGAGAGGCCGTCGGTATTATAATCCCAGACCAGCTGGATATCAGTGGTGCTAACCGTGCCGTAGCCGGAATTGGTGCGCTTAATCCAGCAGCCGACTTTGGATGAGCCGGTTAAATCAGGTACATCGATACTAATGGTGGTACCTGTTGCGCCCCGGGAAAAACCCGTTGGGTTTGTACCTGCGGTCTTGAGAGTCGCGTGATTCCAGTCGCCATCGCTATCTTTGTATTTCACAAAAACCCAGGCTGCATCGTGGTTGATGGCGTTACGCCAGGAATTATTCCAGGAGATATCAAACTCAACGAGTATGGTGCCAGCTGATGCGTTTTGGTTTTTGAGGCTGACGTTGGAAATATTTAAATTATTCGCGTATGCCTGATTCATCTTTAGGGTTACGGTAACTATAAGAATTAGACCGCTTAGAATTATCATGCGAAAGAAGTGCCAGCGCAATAAATGCGCAGATCGACACCTTCTAGCTATAGAAAAATTATTGCGATTTACCATGCACTAATACGGTTTATTTATTGCTTGGCCCAAAAAGTTCTTTCTTATCGATTTCTTCCATATGGGAATCCCACATCTTGATTTCCAGGTCTTTCTCTGCGATGCGCTCTTTGATATGGAGCGCGTCTTTTGCATTGGGCTGACGCCTTAAGAACTCAGCGTAGAAGTGGGCTGCTTTTTGACTGTCTCCCACATAATAATCGTTGATCACTGCTAAGTTATAGTAAAGATCCGGATCATCAGGCATGTCGTTTAAGGCGTATTCATATTCGTAGGCGGCTTTTTTGTACTCTCCCTTTTTGAATAAAATGTTTCCCAGGTTATAATGGAGCTTGCCGTTTTCTTCCTTGAGGCGTTCGGTCTCGGCTGCGATCTCTTTTATCTTTGCCTCGGTGCTGATGCGTTTTGATTCTGAGCCCATCCAAAGAATATAATACTCGTCTTCCCTGCGCTTTTCTTTTAGTTGAGTGATAAGTTTTTCCAGGTCTTGCTTTTGACCTTGGAGAATCTCGATCTTTGTATCTAGTTGTTCCTTTTCTTTGGTGGCTGCAGTTTGGGTATCTTGCGCTTGTTTTTCTAGCTGATCACCCTGATCAATAAGACGACGTATCCTATCGGCCAAAACGTTGGCGCGGGAGATGTATTTATCCAGCTCACTCTTTAAGTTTTCATTTGCGGTTTTTAAATTCTTGTTTTCTTCCAGCGCGGTCTTTAAAGAATCCTGCAGTGCACTATCCATGGGGGCGGCCTCGCGCATTTTTATGGGGCTCTGTTGACTTGCTGTTTGCGCAGGTGGGGCTGGGGGGACATCCTGTTGAGCAACACAGACCCCGGGGAAAACAATGAAGCATGCAAAAAGAATAAAGGCATACGCTACAATACTTATGCGTTTTTTATACATATCGTACCCTTTCTTGTTCTTTAGTACTTTTTATCAGGCCTCATCTGCGGCTGCGGCATACTGGGCCCTTGGTCTTCTTCGTTTAAATCGATATATACGGTATCGGTAAGCTGTCCGTATTCTTTATCAGGACGAATGCCTTCTTGAATCTGTAATTTTTTATCTGCATAATCCTCGGCCCCTGTGACAATGTGCGGGGTAAGAAGGATTACAATTTCTGTTTGAGTTTTTGATTTGGTCTCGTTAGAAAATATCGTGCCTATTACAGGGATATTCATCAGCCCGGGGATACCTTTTTTGGTTTTGTTGTAATCGTCTTTTTTTAATCCGCCGATAACGACCGTGTGGCCATCTTTTACAATAATCCTGGTCTCGACAAGTGTTGTGTTAATAAGCGGAACCTCTGATCCCTGCGGCGTCTCAAGGGTGCCGGCTTGAGACGAAATCTCGGGTTTTATTGCCATGGTGATAAAGCCGGCGTCGTTGATGGTGGGAGTGACGGTAAACTGCACACCCACATCAATGAAGGTGATGGTTTCGTTTACCTGCTGGCTTTCTCCGGTACCGATGGTGGTAGTAGTAACATAGGCAAGCTTATCTCCGATGTGGATTCTGGCCTCATGGTTGTTGACCACCATAAGGCTGGGGTTTGAAAGCACCTTTGTCTCGGCAACCTGTTTTAATAATTTTAACTCAGTGGTAAAATCATCCGAACTTAAATTTCCCACTGCGATCTTTCCTACCGTACCGATGCTTGCATCGGTTGAAACCGTGCTGGAAATAGGAAACGACCCTACGGTATCAAGGCCTTTGAGGTTATCAAAAATAGCTTCCCAGCTTATGCCCATGTCGTACTGCGGATTTAAGGTTATTTTAAGGATCCTGACTGCGATGAGTACTGCTTTTGTTTTTGTATCTAATGCCGCGATAATAGTTTCGACTTCTGTTATCCTGTCAGGAAATGCCTGAATCACTAATTGGTTACTGCGCGCATCTGCCTGTACGGAGCCGACCGCCTTGTTATCTAATTTGGCGCGCAATTTACCAGCGACATCATCGGCGTTGGCATATTTTAAATTATAGATCTTTGTCTCAAGAGGCTTATCGATTGCTTCAACTAAAGCGAGCATCTTCTTAGTGGTATCAATCGTATCGATGATGACTACCGAACCGGAATCTTCATCGATGACCAGGCGGCCTATATCGCTTTTTATGTTTTTTAATGCTTCCAGCACATACGCAGGCTTTGCGTAAGAGAGGCGGATTATTTCTACATCGGTCTTATCGCTAAACTTCTTTCCGTACATTGACACGTATTCGGCTTCTGTCATTACGTGGATGATATTTTCACCCATAATCTTGTAGGCGAGCCCATTAGCCAGCGAGATAATATCCAGCGAGTCTCTTACGGATACCTTTTTTAAAAATAAGGTGACGCGGCCGGCAAGATTTTTGCTGATGGAGATATTAAAGTTGCCTTTGAATGCTAAGAATTTGTATACGTCAACGACGTCCATGTCGCGTAAGTCGAGTGAAATATCCCTATCGAGCTTTTTCTGGAGCTCTGCTTTTTCCGGGGATTCGGTGGCTGCTATTTCTTGTGCGTAACCGTAATGCTCAACGGTAGAGAATGCAATCAGCATTGCACAGAGGAGCACCGGTACCGCCAAGACATTTCTGGTGCGTATGCTCACCGTAATTCCACCTCCTCTTCGTTATACGATAACACTGCCTTATCTTCGAAAATGCTTTTTATCTTTAGATTAGAAATCTTATCTCCCTCCTGCAGGTAATATGTAAGCTGCGCTTTGGTATCTTCGATCATCACATAACGGTCTTTGGTGTCTTCAGCCCAGGAAATCCCAACAATTTTAAAATCTTTTATCATGCTATCGATTCTAGGAGAGACGATGTCAGTGGGCTTTTTTATTTCTTTTTTCTCAACCGGATTAAAGATATTTCTTCCAAGGAGCACATCTTTGTAGTAGTGATAATCTTTTAGCGGAAGTATTACACCATCAGAGGAACCCGCAGTGCTTTTAAGAGATGATATTGTAAAACGAGGAATGTGCTGCAGGCGAATGGCACCATTTGCCAACACAAGAAAGTACCACACTATAAAAAGTAAAATAACACCAGTAATAAGTTTATTTAATTGGCCCAGGCTTGGGCTAAGAACTCCGGAAGAAGAACCTGTCTTGACTTTATTGACAAAGAAAGAGAGCCGGCTACTTACCAATGCAAAAGGGTCTGCGTTAGGAGAAACTTTCAGCTTTTTAACAAACTTCGATTTGCCTTCAGTTCCCTCTATTACTTTTAGGAGTTCCCTCTCTGCAGTATTGTCTGTTTGTGCCATTGAGTATCTGCGTCTCCCTCTATGATTTCGGAGGCAAGCTGCTTGTCAACCACTGACTTGGTTCTGCTCATAACCAGGGCACGTAAACATTTATGACAAATACGTATGATTCCACGTGGATAACCCTTGGTATGGGCAAAGATAATTTTTACCGCCTCCTCCAAAAATAAATACCGTGAATCCTTAAAACCAGCCTGCCGTATACGAAACTCAATCATGTCTTTTGTCTCTTCGAATCCGAGCGGGTTTAACGTAAACTTAAAATCAATCCTATCGAAAAAATTGGGGATGTTGAGAATCTTTGAATACAATTCAAGCTGGCCTAACAAAACCAGCTGGATCAATTTGAATTCGTTGGTTTCGTAGTTTAATAGGATCCGTAAAGACTCCAGTGTTTCTTCAGAAATATTCTGCGCTTCATCGATAATCAGGACGATCGTTTTATTTTCAGACATGGTTTTATGAAAAAGGAATTTTTCGAAGGCGTCTCGTATATCAGAGACAGTGCACGTGCTGAAATCTTGCGGAAGAGAAACCTGAAAGTTTTTGATAAGCGAAAAGAGAAATTCTTTTTCGCTTTCAAAGGTAGGATTTAAAATGACGTGATAACGAAAATCGTCCCGCTCACCTAATTCTTTTACTAACTTTCTACAGAGCGTTGTTTTACCGGTGCCGATATCACCTAAAATTACGCTCAAACCTCTTTTTAGGCGAAGCTCAATAAGTAAACTTGTTAAGGCTAAATCATACTCGCGGGACAAAAATAAAAACTCAGGATCTGGGCTTGTTGAGAACGGTTCTCTTTCAAATCCTAAAAGTTTATAATAACTCATTAGACCCTTTCAGAGCTATACATTGATACTGTATAATAATAACATTGATCAATAATATCACTGTTAGAACATTTAATCAGCTGATTTTCATTATATAATATAATTGCAAATACTGTCAATAAATATATGAAGTTTATGCGTTTACATAAAAATGGTGTGGTGCTTTTTTGATGGATTTTGGCGGCAGATTTTATGTACTGATACTCTGGTAATACTTATCAAAGCCCTGAAAAGAAAAAGCTGCAGATTTAATCATAATCTGCAGCTTGTAGCATCTATAAAAAAATAACTTAGTAGCCTCGTCTGCTGGTTGTTCCTGTTCTGCTGGGTGTCCCGGTTCTACTGGTAGTTCCAGTTCTTCCAGTTGTTCCGGTTGTTCGAGATCTGCTGGTTGTTCCGGTTGTACGAGATCTGCTGGTTGTTCCCCTCTGTAATCTCTCTAAATTTCTAACATATTTTTCAGGATCTGACTTAAACTCCTTGACCGCAGCGAACGATGAAAACCAATATCTTTTACTTCCATAAGACGTGTTAAATCGTTTTACTGTAATTTTTGCTCCCGTTACCGGACAAATCTTATTATCCGCATCAATGGTAAGCATTGATTTTGCTTCGCTTTGCTTCACGTCATAAAAAGCAAAAGTTCCGACGAGAACTGCAATTAAAACCAGGGTAATTGCAACACATTTTTTCATGAATTTTCACCCCCCTTCAGCATTCGAGTTGAGTATATCATCAGGCTATATGAGTGTCAAGCAAAAAATGATGAAAGAAATTAAATAACTAAAACACATTGGCCCTTTTAATTCTGTACAATAAAACTGTTACTCAAATAGCAAAAATATTTACACAAAATCATTTATTTAAGCTCAAAACTCATTGTGCATCAAATACTTATAATGAGGTATTTTTGACTAGTAGTGGCTATAGCAATGAGCATATCTTCTAAAAAGATCAATATTTAATCTGGCTCAAAACTCTTTTATTTTGAAGAAGTTACGTAAACTAGAATCTGCTTCTTTCGAATTAGCTATAAAAGTTCTATCAATTCTGATAAGGAAATTATTTCAAAACCATTTCTTTTTATTGATGGGATCTCTTCTCTTAAAATCTGCAATGTTAACTTGCGATAATGGCATATTCCAATAGCGTATCCTTTATGCTTAGCTATTTCGGTCAAGGATTGAATTTGACGAAGAATGTGGGGCCTAGAACTGACATTATCAATAAAAACATCTCTTCTTACCACTGGCAGTTTAATCTTTTTTCCTAATTCAAAAGCGACGCTTTCTTTTGTCGTTATGCTGTCTAAAAAAAATAACTTTTTCCTTTTTAATTCCTTCAGTATAATTGTCATGAGTCGAAGATTTGTAGTGCCCAAAGAACCCATGTGGCTGTTGACACCAACGGCTTGCGGGACAGTTTTTAGATCTTGGGAAAGCAGAGATTTTATTTTTTCATCATTCATCTGAGTTTCAATCATGCCGGGTCCGGGATAGCGGCCATCCGCGGCTTCTAGAGGCAAATGAACAATTACCTCTGCATTGGTGGATTCGCTTAGTTTTGAAAAATGTTTTGAAAACGGCAGTAAAGGTAAAATCGCATAGGTCACATTATCATCAAGGGCTTCTAGTTCATCCTGGTGTTCAATGGTATTGCCGATATCATCAACAATAAATATTATTTTTGGTCTATCCGTATCAAGCTCTTTTCCTCCAACAATTGGTACAAAACCTGCATACGGTAACGGTGGCGCTTCTTTGTTTGATGTCGCGTTGATCTCTTTCTGGGATTTTTTTTCTTCAACAGTTTGCTGATGGGCAATGCCATTTTTTACCTGCTGGCTTTTCTTTAAAGATGATATTGTTTCTTTCGTTGCACTAGCAAGTCGAATTGTCGCTTTTTTTTCTACAGAAGAAGTGTCGCTGTTGAACTTGCCCAACACACCGCTACGATATACGATATGAAACAATAAAACAATAAAGAAAACGTTAAGAATAATACGGAGCGTTTTGTCTGCAACGGGTGCCGTGCGCTTTCTGCGTGGCCTTCTTGCGCTTGGGGTTTTTGCACGACCTTTTCTCTTTGTTTTTTTTGTTCGTCTGTACGATTTTTTAGGCATAGCGTTGTATCTACGGTCTTTATCGCTGACTCTTTATCTTTTGGAAGATTCCAGAAAAGCTACTGCGTTATTTATTTTCTGTGGGCTTATGGATATGCATATTTTGAGAAAAGACTAATTTCTTTTCTTAATCTTCATTTTTTCTTCCTGATTCACATACAATGTCTGCGTGGGAAAAGCGAATTCAATTTTGCTTTTTTCAAATGCGTCTTTAATAGCAAAATTAATTTCTTGCTGGATATCCATATATTTGTTGTAGTCGCTGCTCATAACGTAATAGACTACTTCGATAACGAGGTTGAAATCCCCGTATGAAAAGAAATGTGCGCGGTCAAATACTGTGTCTTTTACCTTCTTTATAATGTTCTCGATCATACTGGGAATCTGTTTTACCTTCGCTAAAGGAGTGTTATAGGTAACGCCGAGCTTAAAGACTACTCTTCTTTTCTCCATGCGTTTATAGTTTCTGACGCGCGAATTAGTCAAATCAGTATTTGAGAAAATTAACTGTTCTCCGCCGAGGCTGCGAATGCGGGTAGTTTTAATTCCAATGTGTTCTATGGTACCTAAGAAATCTCCGATGATGATAAAATCACCGATCTCAAACGGCCGATCAAAAAGAATTGAAAAATAACTAAAGAGGTCTCCCAGTATCGCTTGGGCTGCTAATGCAACCGCAACACCGCCTATCCCTAAGCCGGCTATAACCGCTGAGATCTTAAAGCCAAGATTATCCAGAAAGAAAATAAGAGCCAGTGCCCAAATAGCAAATGTTGCAATGCGCAACATCCCTTTCATGCTGCGTTCGGTAGCTTCATCGCGGCCTAATCGAATAACATAGAGCTTAACTCCGTAGTTAAGAAAAGTAATGGCAAATCGAGCAACGGCAAAGATGAGCACCGCAATTGCTACACTATTAATTATTTTCTTAGCGTACGATTCCATGGTAAGTGTGCTGACACACAGATATAAAGTGCCAAAGTATGCCAAAGGTATCGCAGTTCTTCGTATGAGGCGCACGATAAAATCATCAATAGTAGTGGTGGTTTTTTCAGCCCATTTTGTTAACCGTCGCAAAATTACGCTTTGAAATATCCTTACTACAATACAGCCGATAATAAACCACCCGACTGCAATCCCGTAGTCTAAGACCGTATTGCCCGCCAATGTTTGATTAAGTAATTCCTGAGACATCTCTTCCCTCCCCTATTTTTTAAATACCACCTTAATATGCATCATTATAATTTGTTTAATGCGTTCGGTCAATTAAAACTACGCGGAATATTTCAGGCGGGAATATTCTCATCTACCACTCCACTTAAAAACGCTCAGAAGATTCGTGTAGTGATCACTCCATGGACGCTTGTATATTTCTTTCTGGTTTCGACGAGAAATCCATTGATAACGCTGGATTAACATCTGGTATTTTTGTGTATCTTTACTCAGGACCATCCACATGGTAAAACTTGCATCTTCATGTAGGTTTAAAGCATTGGTTTTTTCACATGCATAGAGCCCATCGTCTTGAGCAATGCTATAGATAACAGGGTGAAGATCGAGCCAACTATTGGAAATATGCATAAGGAGAATCCCGTCGGGTTTTAAGACACTGAAGTATTCTTGAATAGCTTCACGGGTTACTAAATGCACAGGGATAGAACCACTGTTGAATGCATCGATAATAAGCATATCGAGCGAATGCTTTGGCTGTTTACGAAGTGAGATCCTGCCGTCACCAAAAACAAATTGTAGCTTAGCTCCGTTTTCGCGAGCTGTCTTAAGATAGGTGAAAAACTTCTCAGCCACAAACGCACAATCCGGATCAAGCTCAAATATGGTAAAGGTTTGCCCTTCTGCCATATATGCAGAGATAGCTCCGGTGCCTAATCCAATCATTCCTACAGCATGCAACGAAAATGCCTTCTGAGACAATAGCTCTCCTATCGGAGTTGTAGGATGAAAATACGCCAAAGGGATCGAAGATTTTTCTGTGTTGCAATATTGTCTACCATGTTGAACGCTGCCATGATAAAGATATCGCATGTCATCGACATTATAAATATTATACATCCCATAAAAATTGCGAAATCGTTTTGCATGCACCATACCAAACATCATGTATTCAGTCCACTGTGAAAATATAAGCACTGCTATAAGTACAAACACGAGCCGCCACGGCTTTTTTTCTGTCAGCAACATCACCGCAATCAACAAAAGGGCAGCAACAATTAAAAAACTTATTCGTAAAGGAAGGTGCAGCACATTATTGAGAAGTTGCGGCACTGCCGTCAAGCTCAGGGCGATAACGATTACGGCAACAATGGTCGTTGTATGAAGAATGAGCGTGCGGTAGTTTATCTTTTGGTCGGAGGCCATCGCTATCGCTAAGGCGCAGAATAAAAATGAAAGCGGATATTCCAATAATGAATTCGTCACTAAGGGAATAATAGAACTTACAAGAAAACTGCCAAAAAAACCACCGGCAGCGATAAATAAATAAAACACGGTTAAGTTGCGCGTATCAACCGGCTTGTTTTTTATAAGATGCCCGTGGCAGTTAAGGCACAGTATAAAAAGCAAAACCAGCTGAAAGGGAAGAAATGCAAAAATAGGGATGCTTAGACGGATGATCGTCATAAAATAAAAGATAACGCCAAGTGTTATTGCGCAAATAAAGGCGAAGCTCATCCATCCAGGAAACCAAGGGTTACGTTTAAAGGCAACGACAAACGTCATAAGATAAACACTCAGAGGCAACACCCATAAAAAAGGAACAGCGGCAATATCAAAGGTTAACAGATTCGTTACGGTCAGCAATGAAAAGGTCCCGGCAGCACTTAGAGTAAACCAGCAGACAACACGCCGCAGGGATTCTTTTTGTAATGGCTGCGTTTCAACTTGCTGTTTTTGCACCTGTGCACCTCTGGGTCGACATAAGATGAATAACCCGATAAGCACGCCGTATCCTAACCACCACACATACCCCTGTTGTTGCAGGGTAAAAGTGGGCTCAAAAATAATGGGATAGCTTAACAACCCACACACGGAACCAACATTGGATGCAGCGTATAATTTGTAAGGGTTGCTACTATCAGGAAGATTTGATTTATAAAACCAACTCTGCAGAATAAGGCTTGCGGTGGCAAGTACAAAAAAAGGAATCCCTACGTTTATTGCCAGTAGATACGGCACGACGATAAAGAGCGGCTGTTGGTATCCAATCCCGTAAAGATTAGAAAAACGAAAAGGAAACATTATAAAGGGAAGCGCCAGCAATATCAGATGCCAGCGAGAATAGGTGAGCACGCCGAGCCAGCGCTGCACACTATGGGCATAAAAGTATCCCAATAGCAATAGTGCCTGAAAAAGCATCATCGATGCTGCCCAAACAAGGTAGCTGCCGCCAAAGTGAGGTAATACCGCTTTTGCAATCATTGGTTGAATTTGAAACAGAAGAAATGCGGCGAGGAATGAGGCAGTGTAATAAACCCAAACGCGAATCACTATTCTTTTAACATGCATGCATTAATAATTTATTTTGGAAAAGGAGAAATTGAAGAAAGTTTGTTCTTGACCCAATTATACCTTTATGCGTGAAAAACCCCAAATAAAATGTTTTATTTTTTTTCAGGAGTTTTTCTGTACCTGGATCATGAGCTGGCGCTCTTTAATCCAACAGTATAGAACGGGAACTAGAATTAAATTGGAAAGCGTTGCAGTGATTAATCCTCCGACGGTAGGAGATGCCATGGGTTTCATAATTTCAGAGCCGGTACCGGTTGAAAGCATAACCGGCATAAGGGCGATGATCGTGGTCGCTGTGGTCATCATCGCAGGCCGCACCCTTAACAGACCTCCTTCGATAATAGTCTGACGAATCGCTTCTACAGTTTTGGGGGCTTTCTTTCTAAATAAATTATCCAAGGTGGAAAGTAGTACTACCGCATTATCGGTAGCCACTCCAAACAGCGCAATAAATCCCACCCAAACGGCAGTTGAGAATTTAAAGTCTAAAAGAAATAGCAATATTATTCCTCCCATGAGCGAAACAGGAATTCCTGTAGAGAGAATCAAAAGCACGCTGAAATTTTTGAAAGCCATATAAAGTAAGACCAATATCACACATAAGGCGATGATCAACGAGGGAATAAGTTTCTTGCGCGATTCCATCTCTGATTCAAACTGTCCAGACCACGAAATAAAATAGCCTGTGGGAAGCACAAGCTCTCCATTCTCTATCTTTTCATCAACTGCCTTTTGTGCATCAGCGACAAAATCAATCAACCCTACCTCATCCTGATTCACATTGACAAAAACTCTGGCATACGTAAGGGTGTTTTCTGCATTGATGACCGCTGGACCCTGAGTTTTGCTTAGCTTGGCAACCTGTGCCAAAGGAATATGCTCACCTTTGGGTGTGGGAACAAAGATTCGCTTCAATGCCTCGGGCGTATCCCTTAGTTCTCTTAAATATCGAATTCTTACCGGATACCGCTCTCTTCCCTCAACTGTGGTGGTTAAATTCATTCCGCCGATAGCGGTCATAATAATATGTTGGATATCTCCAACCTTTACGCCATATCGGGCTGCCTGCTCACGGTCAATCTCAATTTCAAAGTAAGGCCTATTGGATGAACGCTCAGCAAAGGGACTTACCGCACCTTTTACCTGGCCTACAATCCGCTCGATTTGAATACCGATATCGACAATCGTTTCAAGATCCGGCCCGAAGACTTTTATCCCCACCGGAGTCTGGATACCGGTTGCAAGCATATCTATTCTGTTGCGGATAGGTTGGGTCATGATAGGGCTGACACCCGGCATTCTGGTTTTCTCTTGAATTTCCTGAATGAGTTTTTCTCG
>JBHPFN010000032.1:0-21088 GCA_042571725.1 Candidatus Omnitrophota bacterium | reverse complement strand
GCCCCGGTAGGATCGATAACGCGATTGATAGGATAGGCGGGTAAACAAAACATAAAAGCATTGGAGTAGAATAGGGTGCCGTGTTCGCCTTTTTTTATTATGATCATTGAAGGCCCGAGCTGTTTTAAGACCTGCGCTGCTTTTAATAGGTTGCGTTCGCCGGAAAGCTGCTGTGCTTCGGCGTCATTAACA
The DNA here is from genome assembly GCA_042571725.1 of Candidatus Omnitrophota bacterium. Taxonomy (GTDB): domain Bacteria; phylum Omnitrophota; class Gorgyraeia; order VGKH01; family JBHPFN01; genus JBHPFN01. Next base: position 20,896 of record JBHPFN010000032.1, on the reverse strand, counting down.
ACAAAAAAATGCACTTTTTTTAATATTTTAACTGTATGGGGGTAATAATGATTAAAAAAAGTATTTTCTTGAGCGATTTCCTTTTTTGGGTGATCCAATAATTCATACTATCTAACCCAATCAATTCGGGATTGCGTACTTTTCGTAAAAGAAAACTCTGGATATCCGGATCAACATTAGCAAGAAAAACATGTTTTGCAGCTCTCTCTGGCTGAGTAAGGGTTGGCATAAAAGTAGCCAACACGCCAAGCTTTGTATCAAGCGTGCAAGCACTGTTTAAATCCTTCCTATAGTCACCGGCCCAACGAAATGTTTTTCCTGAAGTCTTCTCGAGAGAGTCTATTGCTATCCCTTTCTGCGCGAGAAAGCGTGTGTGTTTTTCAGGGAAGTCTTTTCCTACCACGGCCACAATGTGCGTAGGTGCTAAAAACCGTGAACTCATTGCAAAATGCACCGCAGATCCACCCAATAAATTATCTCGTTTTCCCGCAGCAGTAATGACGCTATCTAACGCAACTGTTCCTAAAACAAGTACTCGCATATGCTTTCAAAACCTCTACTGATGTTTCTCTTTTCCTAAAAGTACATTAAAAAGCCCGCCTTCGATAAGCTTTTCTTCGATTCTATCCATAACCCGCTTTGAAGTCCGCACGGTAAGCTGTAAATTCTCCACCAAGGAAGTCATTTTTTTTGTGAGAAAAATAAAATAACGCGTGGTTTCACTAAAGTCATCAGCAAGGTTAGTAATATCCAGCGGGTCCTGTCCCACAATATACCCATCCGTGACCACGAGCTGATGAGAACCATCCAGCGAAGGAAGCTGTATATCTATGAGCTTATCCCCCAACAATCCTTCAGTCTTGATAGAAAATACCCTGCACCGATCCACTTCTTCCTTGTATTTTTTTAAAATGCCAAGCGTGACTCGTACGCGCGAATCGCCAAAGGACGGAATATCAACAAAGCCAATCTCTACCACCGTACCAACATCAACCCCTGCCACACGTACAGGCGCACCAGTGCGCAGCCCACCGACATCGCTAAACACTACGTCCAGAAAATATTTCGGCTCTGCAATCCCCGTTTTCGAACCCAGCGATAGCACAGATAAAACAATGATGATAATTCCTGCCAGGAAAAAAGTACCTGCTAAGATTTCTTTGGTAAGCTCATATTTCATTTCATCCTCCCTCTAAAGGATTAATCTTTCAGAATAAAATGCTGCACTATTGGATTGGACGACGCTGCAATTTCTGCTCTCGTACCCACAGCAATAATTTTTCCCCTATCAATGATAGCCATGCGGTCGGCTAACGGCAGAAAATTCTGCACATCGTGAGAAACTACTACGGTAGTCGCGTTAAATTCTCGACATAATTTATGAATTAATTTAGAAATTGCCTTCCCTGTCGCAGGATCTAGACCTGAGGTTGGTTCGTCACAGAAGAATATCTCAGGATTCAAAATAATTGCCCGCGCAAGCCCAACCCTCTTTCTCATGCCTCCGCTTAACTCTGAAGGATATTTTAATTCTACCCCTTGCAATTCTACCTCTTGCAATACATTTCTGATAAGCTTACCAATTTCTTCTTCGGTTTTGTGGGTATGCACCCTGATGGGAAGCGCTAGATTATCGTAGACATCCATATAGTCAAAAAGAGCACCTTCTTGAAAAAGGTAACCGAAATTACTTCTTAAATCAAGCAGGCGTTTCTCGGGTTGCTTTGTTATATCAACCCCGTCTATCTCTATCATCCCGCTATCAGGCTTAAGCAATCCGATGAGATGCTGAAGGAATACACTTTTACCTTGACCGCTGGCACCCATTAAACAAAAAAGCTCACCTTCCTTAATCTCAAGACTCACATCATCTAAAACTTTATGAGAGTTGAAATGTTTATGCACATGTGAAACTTTAATCATTGCCTTCCTCTTTCAAAAATACCCTAAATTTATGGTACCCGAATTTAGTAAAAAGCATCTGAAAGGGACGGACATCTCTTTTTTCTACATAAAATGGGATGCCTTCGTATTCCCCCATATACTCCATTTCTTGATCGAGCAAATTTTCAACATTATCCGTAGGATACCAGCGCTGGTCTTCAAAAATCAGCGGCTTGCCTTCACGAATCCAATTCGATTCCTTAAACGGATAGTCACCGCGGAACCTTTGCTGGCCTCCGCATCCACTCATAGAACACAATAACGCTCCCATAATCGCCAAGAAAATACTTTTTTTAATCATTATTACCCCCATACAGTTAAAATTAGTTTAGTAAGAATAAAATTTGAAATAATTATCAAAATGGTGCTAAGGGCAACAGCTTCGGTAGTATATCGCCCCACCCCGGTTGAACCTCCCCTAGTTTGAAATCCCTTAAAACAACAAACAATTCCAATGATGACTGAGAAAAAACATGTTTTTATCATGCCTCCGGCAAAATCAACAACGCGCAACGATCGAAAGGTATAATCTAAATAAGATTGCATTGGGATATTTTCCTGAATTGCAGAAATCACCAAGCCCCCTAGTATACCGATAATCCCTGACCAACAAACAAGAATCGGAAGCGCAATCATACACGCCAAAAGCCGGCTTGTGGTAAAAAAATACATAGGGTCAATACCCAGCGTCCTTGTTGCCAATAGTTGCTCGTTAACGCTCATTGAGCCGATTTCTGCAGAGATCTTTGCACCGGATTTTCCCACAAATATTATGCTGCCTAATACCGGACTTAATTCTCGCACAAGTGCTAATCCGACAAAATTTGCAATGTACTGCCGGGCGCCGAAACGTGCAAGAATCACCGCAGCTTGCACTGCCATAACCATACCCGTTGCTAACGAAGCAATTGAAATAATAGGAAATGCCTCAACGCCGATTTCATATATCTGTCTTATTGTATCGCGCCAACGTATTTTTCCCTTTACGATCAACGTAAAGGCCTCGATAGTAAAAAAGAAGATTTGGCCAGTAAAACGCAAACCGTATTCAACTTTCTTTCCTAATTTAATGAGAAGTCCGAACATGCTTACCCCACCACCTCAAGACTAAAATCGACTGCTTTTGCCGAATGAATTATACTCCCGATAGAAATCAAATCAACCCCCGTCTTGGCAATTTTTCTAATATTTTTCAAATTTATATTGCCCGATGCTTCCAGCTTGGGATTCGGACCGTTTCTTAGGCGGACAGCCTTTTGCATATTTTCTATCGACATATTATCAAGCATAATTATATCAGGCCTGGCTTCAAGCGCTTGCCTGAATTCTCTTAAGCTTTCCACTTCGATTTCAATCTTTTTTGCCTTACCATGTCGCTTCTTTGCGCTTTTGATTAAGGTTTTGATATTAACTTTGCGACCGAACGCATTTTTATGATTATCTTTTATAAGAACCATGCTATGCAATCCCATGCGGTGATTACTGCCGCCCCCACAACGCACCGCTGCCTTCTCCAGCGTGCGCATGCCCGGTATGGTCTTACGCGTATCTATGATCTTTACATTAAAAGACTTTACTCTCGCTACATGCTCATGCGTACTGGTTGCGATACCTGAAAGATGACTCAAAAAATTTAACGCGGTACGCTCAGCGGTAAGGATGGCTCGGGCCTTACCTCGCAGATGTATAACTTTTTTATTTGCCTTGATGAAATCTCCATCCTTAACGCGAGCCTTAAATTGTAGTGTTACATCCAAAGATTTAAAAACCTTCTTTGCGATTCCTACGCCGCTTATTACCGCAGCTTGTTTGCAAATAATAACAGCATTAATCACTTTAGATTTTGAAAATAATGCATTTGTCGTGACATCTCCACTGCCGATATCTTCTCTTAAAGCACGCCGAATAATATCCAATTTCATTGCTGCACCCTTACACACTTCGCAGTTGCCTCAGCAACCACATCATTGCTCTCATCTCGAGCATCTGCGCACACATTAATCATCCGCGTATTTTCTTCGCGTATACTACTTTTAAAAAAGAGTTTCTGACCGATTTTTGCAGGCTTTCTTAAGTTTATTTTCAACTCTGCTGTAACCGCCGGTTTCCCGAGCTTCCACAAAAGATTAACCATAACCTCATCGAGCACTAAGCTAATAATCCCACCATGAACAATATCTTTGTAGCCCTGGTGATTTTTTTGAGGGGTAAACGTTGTCAAAAGGCTCTCGCTCTCCAAGAGAAACCCTAGCTTAAGACCGATAGGATTCTTCTCTCCGCACGCAAAGCAGTGCTTATCATCATCCAATTCTAATCGGGGCATGTCATTCTGTCTTTTTCGGCATAAGCTTGCTCTTGACTATTTCGCTGACCGTTTTTCCGTCAGCGGCGCTGGCGGTCCGCTCTTTGACTTCCTTCATCACAGAACCCATATCTTTCATTGAGGTAGCATCAAGCTCTTTAATAACCTCTTCTACGATAGACCCAATCTTTTCAGGGCTGAGCTGCGCAGGAAGAAATGACTGCAAGATCTCCAGCTCTTTTGTTTCCTTCTCCACTAAATCTTGACGATTACCTTTTTTAAACTGCTCGATAGAATCCTGCCGCTGCTTCACTTGTTTTTTAATCACAGCAATGACTTCTGCATCGTCGAGCGCTTCTTTTCGCTTCTCTTTTGCAGTATTCAACAACTGTGCCCGTAAAAAGTTAAGCGCTGACGATTTGAGCGAATCTTTCGACTTCATCGCCTCTTTGTAGTCTTTAAGGATTCTTTCTTCTAACGTACCCATGTCTTGGCGTTATCTCCTTCCAATAATCTTCGCTTTCTTGTTTCGTCATTCTTCCAGATTTCATAAAACGACTCAAGGATATCAAATTTATCTTCAGGAGATATTCTTGAAAATACTGCGCCATAGGTATGCAATACATTCCCCGAATGTTCCCATAGTATTTTAAGGCTCACCGGAATGTGCCTATCGAGGTCAGCATAATTAATATCGAGGCTCACCTCTTTATTCGGCTCTAACCGGTTCGTTGAAGAAATTGCAACGCCTTCACGGGAGATATTCTTAACATTCCCTAAGAAACTATTCGCCCCTTTCGATGTGACCGTGCAAAATTTATCCTTCGGACACCCAAACCGCGGAAATCTTCTTCTCTCTTCCATAAACACCCCTCCTTTTTTATTGTAACTCTTTTTCCAATTTATTTAACGTAGCGATCATCTCCACTAATTCCTTTTGCCTTTGCTGCTCTTTTGCCACTACCTGCTTGGGAGCTTTTTTTATAAATTGAGTATTCTGCAATCTTCCACGTATTCCCTGCAATAGTATTGCGTTCTGCTCAACTTGATTCTTTATCTTCTCCCTCTCTTTCGAAATATCAATGATATCGACCAGCGGAACATATATTTCAATCTTACCAACTACGCTGCAGGCAGAATTTGCTGGCTTCTTAATACTCTTTTTAATAGACAGATTTTCAATCTTTGCCAATCGTTGAATGATGGCCGCATTATGCTCTACTGAAACACGCAGCTTTTCTTCCGTAATCTTCAACACAACATCAATCTTCTTATGGACATCTACTTTCCAGCGCGCTCGAATATTTCTTATCGCAGTGATCAGATCAATTACAACGCGCATTTCTCTCTCTACGTCCTTGTCGATTATCTGCTTTTGAATATGGGGTAATTTCTGGTGCATAAGCGGGCCACGGTGAGCAGCAATTTTTTGCCATATCTCTTCGGTGATAAACGGCATAAAAGGATGCAGCATACGCAATGATTTCTCAAGGATTTTATACGCAATGACTTGAGTCGTTGTATCATCGAAGCGGTTTTTTACAATCTCTAGGTACCAATCGCAAAACTCATGCCAGAAAAATTCATACAATGCATTTTCAGCTTCGTTAAAACGAAATTTATCTATTTCTTTATTTACTGTATCGATGGTACGATACAACCTGCTTAAAATCCAGCGATCAGGAAGCGGAAGTTTTTCTTTTTTATATATTTGGCATAAATCAAAATCGTCGCCTTTTTCTTTCATATTCATTAAAATCAGGCGAGATGCATTCCATATCTTGTTGGCAAAATTTCTTCCAAGCTCGAATTTCTCCTTTGAAAGAAATACATCCGTTCCTGTTGCGGTAATCGCCATGAGGCTAAAACGTAACGCATCAGCGCCGAACTCTTCGATTATCTCCAGAGGATCTATGGTGTTGCCCAAAGACTTTGACATCTTAACGCCTGTCTGATCACGTACTGTGCCATGGATATAAACATCTTTAAAAGGGATATCTCCTGCAAATTCAAGGCCTGCCATAATCATACGGGCCACCCAGAAGAAAATAATCTCAGGTGCAGTTACTAAAACTGACGTGGGGTAGAAATATTTTAAATCTTTTGAATCATCCGGCCAGGAAAACGTTGCAAACGGCCACAGCCACGAAGAAAACCAAGTATCAAGCACATCGTCATCTTGTTTAAGATTTTGTGATCCGCAGCGAGGACATTTCTTGGGCGTTTCGCGAGCAACAATAACTGACGATTCTTCGGAACACTCCTGACAATACCATACGGGGATTCTATGTCCCCACCAGATTTGTCGAGAGATACACCAATCACGAATATTTTCCATCCAATTAAGATACACCTTCGTCCAGCGCTTCGGAGTAAATTTAATCTTTCTTTTTTTTACAACCGCAATGGCGGGCTTTGCTAGAGGTTTCATTTTCACAAACCACTGCTTTGAAAGATACGGCTCAACTATGGTATGACACCGATAGCAGTGACCTACTGCATGCAAGTGCTCCTCGGTTTTTTCCAGCAGCTTCTTTTCCCCTAATACTTCCAAGATAGCTTGACGCGCCTCAAACCGATCCATTCCGTCAAATTCTCCGGCATTGTTATTTAATACTCCGTTTGGATGCATAATGTTAACAAATTCAAGCGCGTGGCGTTTTCCGATTTCAAAATCATTCGGATCGTGCGCAGGTGTAACTTTCACGCAACCTGTGCCAAACTTAGGATCCACCGCACTATCTGCAATAACGCTAATCTCTCTTTCTATAAGTGGTAAAATTAGAGTTTTCCCGATTATATCCTTGAAACGCTTATCTTTCGGATTTACGGCAACGGCGGTATCGCCTAGCATAGTTTCTGGACGAGTAGTAGCAACCACTACCCATTTACCCCGATCATCTTTAAAGGGATAACGCAAATGATACAACGCGCCCTTGACCTCTTTATGCTGCGCTTCCTCGTCGGAAAGAGCGGTCTGGCAACGTGGACACCAATTGATAATATACTGGCCGCGATATATTAATCCTTTTTCGTAAAGACGGACAAACACGTCTTTTACCGCATGACTATATTGTTCGTCCATAGTGAATCGCGTACGTGACCAATCGCAGGTTGCGCCCAACTTCTTTAATTGTCGAATAATCGTCTCACCATTTTCATCACGCCATGCCCATAATCGTTTCAAAAATTCTTCCCGGCCGACGTCTTCACGGTGTTTGCCTTCTTTTGCCAATTCACGCTCAACTACATTTTGAGTTGCAATGCCTGCATGGTCGGTCCCCGGCATCCAGAGCGCCTCCAGCCCTTGCATACGTTTATAGCGTATAAGGATATCCTGAATTGTATTATTTAATGCATGGCCCATGTGCAAAATTCCGGTTATATTTGGCGGAGGAATCACAATGCAAAAAGGCTTCTTTTTAGGTTTTACACCAGATTTTAATAAACCGTCTTTTACCCACATTTGATAAATGCGGTCTTCGACTTCTTTCGGATTATATCTCGATGCAATTTCATTCATAATTTTTATCTTTTAGGAGGCGGATTAATAGCTTGCTTCATACCCTCCGGGATGATTTCCTTGTATCGCCTAGATTCGCGTAGAGCTTCAGGCGGTTTATCTCTATACGGGATAAGCGCCTCCAAAAAACCTCGATCTATATTTGCGCCTAAACGTAAGGCTCTGTCGCAATGGTAAATTGCCAAATCAAACGCTTCATTTTCAAAACAGGCAAGTGCTAAATCCCTGTGGATTAAAGCATCTCCCGGCGTGAGCTTTAACACAGCCTCATAAGCAACAATCGATTCTTCCAGCATATCCAAAGCGTAATATGTCCTACCAAGATTATAGAATGCACCTGCATCATCAGGATTTATAGCAGCTGCTTTTCTACACTCAAGCAAAGCATCGTCGGTCTGACGTTGTTTAGCAAAATAGTGACAAAGTTGACTGCGCGCTTCCCAGTTACGGGAATCAATCTCTATAGCCTTCTCCCATTCCACAACTGCTTCATCCCATTTACTGAACTTGGCATATATAGTGCCAAGCGCTGCGTGAGGTGCCGCATCATGAGGATTAATCTTCATCGCCTCGATTAACTCTGCAACACCCTCTCCTAAACCGTGCTGCCACTCAGAAGCATTCTTGAAGTTTTTATTGCTTAAGTAAACTCCTTTATAATAATGAATAAGCCCTTCGATACGGATCCTACCGGCTAATGCTCTATCGATATGCACAATTGCTTCTTGCGCTGGATAACCATAGATACGATGCTCAGTGGCCCGGCTCAACGCTACTTTGGCTTTTTCAAGCCTGCCAATACTTGCTAATTGCAGCCCTTTTCGATAGTAGTGTTGGGCGAACTGACCACACCCTACCACGCAGAGCGTTAACAAAACAAAGGTTATTCTTCGTACGGTAATCCGCATAAGCTTCGAGCAAATGAAAAAAAACAAAAGAAGTAACTACACAGCTCTTTTATCTTTTAAAAGCTTGTATTCTATAGAATCGACAAGCGCTTGCCAGGACGCTTCAATAATATTTTCATGCACTCCCACAGTAGTCCAGGAATCGGCTTCGTCTTGCGATTCGATCAATACGCGTACCTTTGCCGCAGTCCCTACCTTAGCATTTAACACGCGCACCTTGAAATCGGAAAGATGCATCTTGGCTAAATTGGGATAAAATTCATTGAGAGCATTTCTCAAAGCGTTATCAAGGGCATTGACCGGGCCATCGCCTTCGGCAGCGGTGTAGCGTTCTTTTTTATTGACCTTCACACGAATCGTTGCCTCGGCGAGCACTCGGTTATCTGACCGTTTCTCTACAATAACCTTAAAGCCTTCAAGTTCAAAAAACTTCTTATACTTTTTAAATGCCCGCTTCATAAATAATTCAAACGACGCGTCAGCTGCTTCGAACTGATATCCTTGATGCTCAAGTTCCTGTAAAAGCTTCAAGATTTTCTTTGTCTTAGCTGATTGCTTATCTAGATCAAGCTCAATTTCTTTTGCCTTAAGCACAATGGGAACTTTACCTGCTAATTCTGAAACCAGAAATCTTCTGCGGTTGCCCACCACATGAGGATCCAGGTGCTCATAGGTCTTAGGATCTTTCTTCATCGCATCGATATGCACCCCACCTTTATGGGCAAAAGCAGAAAGGCCCACAAACGGCTGATTATCCTGGTGTTTGACATTGCTGATTTCGCTGATAAAATAGGACGCCTCTGTCAATTCCTTGAGATTTTTCGATGGAATGCAGTCGATATCCATTTTGGTTTTTAATATTCCAATAATGATGCATAGATCTGCATTGCCGCAGCGCTCACCGTAACCATTGAATGTCCCTTGCACCTGAGTACAGCCCAATTCCACTGCAGTAATGCTATTGGCAACTGCCAAGCCTAAATCATTATGGACATGAATTCCCAAAGGAGAATTCGTTTTTGAACTAACCTGAGTAATGATGCGGCTTAGGTCTTTGCTTAACGTACCGCCGTTAGTATCACAAAGCACCAGCGCATCTGCCCCGGCGCTCTGAGCGGCTTGCAGCGTCTTAAGGGCATACTCAGCATTGGCCTTGTATGCATCAAAAAAATGCTCTGCATCATAAAACACAGTTACGCCTTTTGATTTAAGAAACTGCACAGAGTCAGAAATGATAGCAAGGTTATCCTCAAGAGAAACCTTTAACACATTTCTAACATGCAAATCCCAGGACTTACCGAAGATGGTTACTACGCGCGCGCCAGAAGCAAGAAGCTCTTTAAGATTTTTATCTGTTCTTGCAGTCACATTTGCCCTGCGAGTTGAGCCGAAGGCCACCAATTTACTCTTCTTAAGCTTAATCTTTTTCATCTGCTTAAAGAACTCCCTGTCTTTTGGGTTAGAGCCTGGCCAGCCGCCTTCGATAAAATGAATTCCCAAAGCATCGAGCTTTTGAGCAATGCGAATCTTATCATGCGCAGAATAAGAAATCCCTTCTGTTTGCGCACCGTCACGCAACGTCGTATCGTATAGCTTTACCATTACCTTCACCTCTTGATCAAATTAAATTTCTTTGCTAATCCCCGCACTGCCTGATTTGCAGATTTACTTTTAATCAGACATGATATGCTTATCTCGGAAGTCGAAATCATCTCAATATTAATTTTATTTTCTGCTAACACCTTAAACATCTTTGCCGCAATGCCTGGATGAGATTTCATGCCAACGCCTACGATGGAAACTCGGGCGACATTGGGATCCTTAAGCACCTTTCCTGCCTTAATCTGAGCCGCAACTTTTTTTGCAATCTTAATCGCTTTTTTAAGATGACTCTTAGGCACGGTAAACGATATGTCAGTTTGACCGGTGTGGCTGACGTTTTGAACAATCATATCAACGTTTACTCCCACCTTGGAAATCTCTCCAAAGATCTTTGCCGCAATCCCTGGCTTATCAGGAACTTCACAAATAGTAATCTTAGCTTCTCTTTTATTAAGCGTTACTCCTCGCACCACTACTTCTTCCATCTTCTTTGATTCTTTTATAATCATCGTCCCCTCCTTAGTAGAGAAAGAAGATCTTACATGAATAGGAATATTGAATTTCTTTGCTAACTCTATAGAACGCGCCTGCATTACCTGAGCACCCAACGAAGCCATCTCCAGCATCTCGTCATAGGTCACCACATGAAGATGCTTAGCTCTGCGGTCAATGCGGGGATCTGCGGTAAAGATACCGTCGACATCTGTGTAGATTTCGCATATATCTGCATTTAACGTCTTGGCCAGAGCTACTGCGGTTAAGTCTGAGCCGCCCCTTCCTAAAGTAGTAATATCATCGTTTCTGGTAATTCCTTGAAAACCAGCAACGATTACCACCTGATCCTGCTCAAGAGCCTTATGTATCCTTTTGGCATCAATTCTTACAATCCTTGCTTTCGTATGAATCGTATCGGTGATGATGCCTACCTGACCTCCGGTAAATGCAATAGCATCAAATCCCAATTCTTCAATTGCCATTGCCAATAGTGCACATGAAATCTGCTCTCCCGTTGCCATCAACATATCCATTTCGCGCTCTGGTGGCGAATCGGTAATTTGTGCAGCCAGCTGTACAAGCTCGTCAGTGGAATCACCAAGCGCTGAAACCACTACAACAAGGTCGCATTTTTTGTTTTTATAAGAAACAACCCTCTTAGCAACCTCTTTAATCCTTTCGGGATTTGCAACAGAGGTGCCTCCGAATTTTTGCACGATCAGTCTTTTATGCATATGCGCGCAACCTCCTGAATCCAATCGCCGTTTCCTTCACCATAAACACCGCTAAGCCGATTAAGACAAAAGAAACTATCAAAAGCGGATAATCCTCATCTTTAAAATAGCTTCTCATCTGATAGAATAATGCCGCAACAGTTGTAACCAACATAAATATCGCAGGGATCAATGTATAGCGCGTTGGCTTCTTGCGCGCAAGCAACCAACAACTTAACACTAAAAGCGCTAACGCAGCTACCAATTGATTTGATGCACCAAAAGCAGGCCACATCTTCTTCCACAGCGGGGTATTAAATTTATCCTTGCTTAACGCAAGGTATCCGCTTGCCCCAATAACTAATGCAGTAGAAAGAAACCGATTCTTAATCTTAAAAAATTCTTCGGTGATATACCGCGTCACCCTTGTTGCCGAATCGAGTGTAGTAAAAATAAAAGCGTTTAAAATTACCACCGCAATAAACCCACCAAAACCGCCCAGAAAAACTTTTGTAATATTTCCGTAGCCTTTGCTGTATACGCCGATAGGGCTTGTCTTATTAGCGATGAATGCCGATAACTCGTGCGAGCGTAAGCCTGCGCTAATTACTAAAATCACTAAGACAGCAAGTAATCCTTCGGTTACCATTGCTCCATAACCAACCCTCTTTGCAAATCGCTCATTCGAAAGCTGTTTCGAAGTAGTCCCTGAAGCAACGATAGCGTGAAACCCAGATATTGCACCACAGGCAACAATCACGCTTAACATTGGCCAAAGATTTCCGCTGCTTGAGTTAAACTGAGTATACGCTGGAGTATTAATGGCTGGCCGAGAGATGAGTAATCCCAAAAATCCAAAGAGCAGGCCAAAAAACAAAAGAAAACTTGAAAGATAATCCCGTGGCTGCAACAAGATGTTTACAGGAATAATCGAAGCAATATAGGCATACACTAAAAGGATAACGGTCCAGGCAAACTGACTCTGGATAATAGTTACCGGAAACTTCTGTCCGAGAAAAATGAGACCAACAAGCAATGCCAAACCCAACACCGTAACTACGACTGAGTTTATTCTATAGGTATACATCATAAGCCCCACCAGTATCGCAACCGGGATCAACCCTAAAGAAGGAATAATAATCTTTGGATCTTTAACAAACGTATCAGCGCAAAGATAGGCAAATACAGCGATTACTAGCACCAGCGCCACCCAGATAAACAACGAAAACAACGTCTTGGCTTTTTTTGAAATCGCACCTGCTGCAATATCAGCTATGGAACTCCCCCCCTCTTTTACAGAGGTAATCAAATTTCCAAAGTCATGAACTCCGCCGATAAATACGGTACCCACAATAACCCAAATCAAAGCCGGTAACCATCCCCACAGCATCACTGCAATGACCGGTCCTATGATCGGGCCGGCTCCAGCAATCGAAGCAAAATGATGACCAAATAATACCAACCAATTCCGTGCAGGCACATAATCAACACCATCAAACTTTGAAAACGCCGGCGTCTGCCTATTGACATCAATACCCCAGAGCCTCTCGAGCTTCGAAGCATACAATTTATAGCCGATACCAAAACTCGCTACAGCTATAAATACAATTATCAATGAATTCATAATGATATTTGCTTGATAAAATGCCTCATCAACTCATGGCCTTTTTCAAACTTAACATTCGCTTCCTTTGCTGTCTTCTCGCAGTATGTAGGGGTATTCGATGCCTGAATTCCTTTACCGTACATCGCAAAACAAACCGGATCGTCAGCATGCGTACGCATCTTTATAGGTGTTGCGTGATCTGGAGTAACTAACAGACGAAATTCTTTATCTTTTGAAAAATGCTTCATTATCGGCCCGACTACTTCCTGGTCAAATTTCTCAATGCAAGCAATCTTCATCCTCAAATCACCATTATGACCTGCCTCATCCGTTGCCTCTACATGTACGAATACAAAATCCTTTGACTTTAATGCCTTAATCGCGTAATTAGCTTTTCCCCTGTAATTGGTATCATAGTATCCGGTTGCACCAGGGACTTTAATTACATCAAGACCAATCACCTTGGCGATGCCCTTGATTAAATCAACTGCCGAAATCACCGCCCCGTTTATGCCAAACTTATACACAAATCTTGGCATATCAGGTTTTGTACCTTGTCCCCACAACCAAATCATGTTTGCGGGATTTTCTTTAAGGTCGATGCGCACATGGTTGATCTCATGATTTGTTAAAAGCTCTCTGGACTTATTCATCAAGTCTAAAAGAAGAGCTGCGGATTTACCCTTAGGTAAGTGCTTGGAAATCTTACCTCCCATGATATCATGAGGCGGAAAACACTTCACACCCAAAAGCTCTTCCATCGCATCAGTTTTTATAACCATTAAATGTCGATAGCTTACCCCCGGATAAAACCGTATAGCTTCGCTTCCTAATTTTTTATTTAAAAACTTAATTAAAATCGTCGCTTCCTTATTGCTGATATGACCTGCGCTATAGTCGATCAAGGTATTCCCTTCGGCAGTTATCAAGTTACAGCGAAAAGCGATTTCATCATCTTGCAGCTCAACTCCTAAGTTTGCTGCTTCCAGCGGACCTCTGCCAACATAGTATTCCTTCGGATCATAGCCTAATATCGCTAAGTTTGCTACATCAGAACCAGGCGTCATGCCTTTAGGTACCGTAGTAACTAAACCCACTTGCCCTCTTTGTGCAATCAGATCCATATTAGGAGTTTCAGCAACTTCAAGAGGAGTCCTGCCCTGCAACTCTTCTAAAGGATAATCTGCCATTCCATCCGGAATCAATACCGCGTATTTCATATTTTTCCCTTAATAATTGTTAATAAGGTTTTTGACAATTCAGCTTTGTTTGTAGCGCTGCCAAGAACATTCTTTTCCCTATCAATAATTAATGCGCGATATGAATGCTTATCAAATCTATTCGCAACCACTAAATCTGCGTTCGATTGTTTAAAAAGTGCATGGGCCCTCTTGATAAGCTCATTACTAGCAATAGCTATCTCTAATTTAAAGGCGACTAAAAATACATCTTTCCTAAACTTTTTAATCTTATCAACTATTTTCACCGTTGACTCTAAATCAATCATAGGGTTCTCTGCGTTCGAATTGATTTTTCCCGCAACAAAACGTTTTGGCTTAAAATCGGACACCGCGGCGGTATGAATCACCACGTGGTATCGTCGATTCGTGAGTTCCTTTTTTAATAATTCGTAAAGCTCTGAAAAAAACCTATAATTAATAACACGTACACTTCCTATAGCGTGCTTTCCTGCAACCGGTCCTAACGCAAGCGTTACCTTTGCACCGTGTCTTTTTGCTGCCTGCGCAAGCAAAACCCCTGTCTGGCCTGTGGCAATATTGCTAATCACCCTTACCCTGTCAATGGGTATCCACGTCGGTCCAGATGTAATAAGTATGTTCTTTCCCCGTAGCGCGCTCGACAACTAAAACCCGATCTCTTTTAAAACTGCCCCCACCTTTGCCTTAACAACCTTTGGCTTTTTCACAGATTGTATCGCCCGGTCAGGATCTTTAAGGCCGTGGCCAGTCAAGACGCAGACAATCTTTTTCTTTTTGCTTCCCTTTATGTTTTCAAAATAGCCTCTGCGAAAAAGCTTAATCAACCCAGCAACTGATGCTGCTGATGCAGGCTCTACAAAAACTCCCTCTTTCGAAGCTAAAAGTTTATAGGCATCTATAATGGCTTTATCTGTTACGGTATCTATCATGCCATCGGATTCATCTCGTGCATTTTCCGCAGAGTGCCAACTCGCTGGATTACCAATACGAATTGCAGTGGCAATCGTCTCGGGATTTTTAATAATTTTCTTTTTCACTATAGGAGCTGCACCTGCAGCCTGAAAACCCATCATCTTTGGTAAAGTTTTAATGTTGCCGCCGCGTCGGTATTCTTTATACCCTTTCCAATACGCAGTAATATTGCCCGCGTTGCCCACAGGTATAAAATGGTAATCGGGCGGCCCGTTGAGAAAATCGCAAATTTCAAAAGCACCGGTTTTCTGTCCTTCGATTCTGTACGGATTAAGAGAATTTACCAGCGTAATCGGATGCTCAGAGGTTATTTCACGAACAATACATAACGCATCGTCGAAATTACCATCGACTGCTATCACTTGTGCACCGTGAATCAGTGCCTGAGCAAGCTTACCTAATGCAATAGCCCCTTTAGGAATAATCACAATACATTTACAGCCTGCTTTCGCAGAATAAGCAGCTGCAGAGGCTGAGGTATTTCCGGTTGAAGCGCACATTACCGCACGAGCCCCTTCTTCTTTAGCTTTAGAAATCGCCATAGTCATCCCGCGGTCTTTAAAAGAACCGGTAGGGTTTATACCTTCATACTTAAGATACACTTCAAAATCCGCTCGGCCGATTAAGTCGGACAACGAGCTAGAAAATAATAAAGGAGTATTACCCTCTTGCAAAGTAATGATCGGCGTCGTGCTTGTTACCGGCAAAAACTGTTTATACTTTTTTATTACTCCTTGCCAACTCATTTAAATCTCCCTCTCCATACGAATCGCAACAGGATATTCTCTAATAACTGCAAGCTTATAAATCTTCTCAAGCGCAAGGCGCATCTGCCGCTCATTGGCTTCGTGGGTTAGCATCACAAGAGGAACTATTTTAGCGCGCCGTCTTCCTTTTTGACTGACAGAAGCAATGCTAATCTTATGCTTGCCGAACACTCCAGATATCCTTGCCAATACTCCGGGCTTATCAACAGCCATAAATCGTACGTAATAACGTGATTTGATCTCGTCGATTTTTCTCAATTTTAGCTTCTTGCGCTTAGAATGAACTGCAACGCAATGCTGATCTGAATCGAGCACCTTTGCCAAACTGATTAAGTCGCTGACTACTGCCGATGCAGCAGTCATCTGACCGGCACCCTGACCATACAATAACAAATCTCCCACAAGGTCAGAATCAATATAGATTGCGTTAAAGATTCCGTTGACTGACGCTAAAAGGTGCCGCTTGGGAATGAGCGTCGGATGAATACGTACCTCTAAAAAATTATTAATTTTCTTAGCAATTGCCAATAATTTAATTTCTAAATTCATCTCGTGAGCATAGTCAATATCCGCAAGTGAAATTTTCGAGATGCCTTCAGCATAGACATCTTTTAATTTTAATAATTGCCCGAAAGCTAAATACGCCAAGATTACCAATTTATGAGCGCTATCTATTCCCTCGATGTCTAATCGTGGCCGGGCCTCTGCAAACCCCTTTTTCTTTGCCTCCTGCAAGGCATCAGAAAAAGAACAATGCTCCTGAGACATCCTAGAGAGCACAAAGTTGGAGGTTCCGTTGATAATTCCATAAATTGCATCTATGCGATTGGCCAGCAACCCTTCTTTTAATGTTTGGATGACAGGGATACCCGCGCCCACTGCTGCTTCAAAACAAATATTGCGCCGGCGCTTTTGTGCCAATACAAGGACATCGCGACCCTCCTCTGCTAAAAGCGCTTTATTTGCGGTCACGATATGCTTGCCAGCTTTTAAGGCCTGCATTATAATCTCTTTTGCAGGATGCACCCCTCCTATAAGCTCAACCACAATATCGATTTCAGGGTCTGCTATTACATCATGAAAATCTTTGGTTAAAAGACTGCGTTCGACCTTTACGTGCCGACGACGACTAAAGTCCTTATCGCAAATCTTCTTTATCTGAAACTCAAAGCCGCTACGGTCTCTAATGAGTGCTCTTCGCTCTCGCAAGATCCTAACAAGCCCTTCCCCTACATTGCCGAACCCAATGAGACCTATGGTAAGTTTTCTCATTCGTTTTTTTCTCCTAAAGTTTTTTTGAAAAATAATCTACCGTCTGCTTTATGATTTCCGCCGTATCGTCATCGAGATTCACAAAGCGAACACGCGTATCATAGATCAAACCCTTTACTACCTCTTTTGAAGCAATTACTTTTCCGGATACCTTCAGCTTAACTACAGAAATCGGAGTCCTTATTTCCATAATCAGCGTCGTATCTTTCTTAAATGGCTTTGCCGTCATAAAGCGTACGCCTCCAGCACTGATATCTTTCAGCTGAGAAACGTCAAAGGCAGTCTTTTTACCATAAGGCCTAAACGATACGATAAATTGTCTTTTCAGCCTTTTGTACTCTCTTCTCTCTTCCATTACCATTCTCCTTAGTAAAAAAGAGTTACCGTTAGTGGCCTAGCCCGACCATGAAGAAAGCTTGCAATCATTAAAATACAGTCGAATCGGACGAACAAAGAAATCTTTCGTTGGTGATGGCAAATCGTATGTCCAGATTTCAAGACTGCTTACGCTGGAGGTAGACCTATAGATATCTTGTGGTTCTTCATAGAGAGCGCGAATATCTTCACACGTCTGACCTGTAAAAATATTCTTTGCAAGTATATCGTCTCTGAGTTTATTATACCTACTCTCTTGCAATTCCAACTCTATGCGTTCTTCCTCACGCTTTTCATTAAGGCTTGCACATCCAAAAACAAAAAACGTAAGGCACACACCGATTATAATACGTTGTGTAAAAATGGTGACCTCCTTTGCATGTCGGGGCGCTGGGACTTGAACCCAGGACCTCTTGAACCCCATTCAAGCGCGCTAGCCAAACTGCGCCACGCCCCGTAAAAAACTTCACATCAAAACTCGCGCTTCCTCTGGCGAGTCATTAAATCATTTACTGCCCTCAAAGGTGCTTTGTTTTTATAAAGCACGAAGTATATTTCTCTGGTAATAGGCATATCAATGGAAAGTCGGATACTAAGAGCATATGCTGCTTTTACGGTTGCGATTCCCTCGGCAACCATTTCCATCTTCTTAATAATTTTTTTTAGCGTATGCCCTTTACCGATTTGTTCTCCCACTGACCTATTGCGACTTAACGGGCTAATACACGTTGTGACTAAATCTCCTAGGCCACTTAAACCTCCAAAGGTAAGCGGATCAGCGCCATTTTTCTGCCCCAGTCGGATCATCTCCGCCAGACCTCGAGAAAGAAGAGCTGCCTTTGTATTGGTGCCAAAACCAAGGCCATCAGAAATACCACAGGCAATTGCAATAATATTCTTTATGCTTCCCCCTAATTCTACGCCAACAACATCCGAACTGGTATACACCCTGAATCTATCCGTCATCAGGATATCTTGAAAGGTCTTTGCAACCTTTGCCTCTCTTGAAGCAACCACTGCTGTCGTGGGAATCCCCCTTGCCACTTCCATTGCTATCGTTGGCCCAGACAACACCGCAAGCTTGATCCTTCCTAAACAATCATGGATAACATCGTGCATGCACATTAACGATGAATCCTCAATGCCTTTAGCAACACACAAGAAAATCTTTTGAGAAAGATCATAGCGAGCAAGCCTCACTAAAACTCTTCGCATAAACTGAGAAGGTACTGCAAGGATTATCGCATCAGCATCTTCAATAGCATCCTTTATTTTGCATGTAAGAGTAACTGCTTTTGGAATTCTTACTCCGGGAAGAAATTTCCGGTTGATTCTTGTTTTTGAAAGCTGCCGAGTGTATGCGGGAAACGCACCCCAGAGAATAACAGGATAACCTTTTTTCGATAAGTGAATCGCTAAGGTTGTTCCCCATCCACCATCCCCTAATACCGCAATCTTTTTTGTCATAAGCTCGTGGAAAATTTCTCAAAGACATCAGAGTACTTCTTTTCTTCACGCGTAATAAAACAAACTCCGATGTCGTAGCTATCGTTTTCGCCTTTCTTTTTCTCCCATACCACCTTTGCTAAAACTCCGTGCTGAATAATAACGCTCCTTCGCTCAATCTCTTCGCAGAGGCTCAATGCACCCGGATCAAGCTGCAACCAGAGGATGCAATCCTTAGGAACCTTTTCTTGCAAATTACACATTAATCCCGCGCTGCTTATATTGTGGGTGTAGCCTTTTAATATTTTGGAAATCGTAGCTTTCTTGCAGACCTTATACATCAAAGGCCTGTTGTAGCTTAACCGTATAAATTCTCTTCTTTCGTCCTTCTTTTCTCGTGTCATTTTAAATCCTTGGAGCGAGCGAAGGGAATCGAACCCTCGTGTGTAGCTTGGAAGGCTACCGTTCTACCATTGAACTACGCTCGCATTATTTAATCTCCAAATCGAACTTGCTGGTTCTCATCTTAGCAAGTTCCCAGCTATATTCGTAAAGATGAAGACCCTTGCTTACCGCTATCATTTCTCCGTCTTCAACCCCAATTTCTTCAGCCATATAATTCTTTACTAGTTGCAAGCCGCCGCAGTTTGACGGAAACCCACCCCATAAATCCCACGAACGGAAATATAAAATAAAATGTAATTTCCCGTAACGGATACGCGTATCAATCAGACGAAGACAGGGTGGATCTGTTAATTTGATATCCGAAGGCATACCTATTTCCATCACCGCCTGATTTGTACCGAAACCGCGCGTTTTATAAATCTTGATTACCTCTTCAACCTGATTACAATCAAGAGGAATCTCTTTAATCATCTCCTTGCCGTCGCGTTTCTCCTTAATGCGCGCCTTAGGCTCAACCAGCCGCTCACCGTAGGTATAATCTTCTGTTTCGGTTTTCTGACCAGTTAGAAGATAGCTTAAATACTTATCCACATACTCCATATCGGTCGGAGCAGGTATGGACATCCCTTCAGGAATAATAGGAATAATCTGATGCGAAGGCTTTTTTACCCGTATCGTAACAAAATCAAACTCTAAGCGCTTTTGCCCTTCATAGCTGCCGCGGTCAATCGTATACACATGTCCTTTTTCCAAAATTGTAGAAAGCGCCTGAAACCAGGCATCGTCAAGATCAAATGCCTCAATGTAAATCGGTTCTAAAAATTGCTTATCTTTCACTTTTTCAGTCATTTCTTTTTTCTTTCGTGGTGGGCAGGGGCGGATTCGAACCACCGAAGCGCAAGCGCAACAGATTTACAGTCTGTCCTCGTTGACCACTTGAGTACCTGCCCTTTAATCTTTAAGCTGGCGAGAGGAGTCGAACCCCCGACAAGCTGATTACAAATCAGCTGCTCTACCAACTGAGCTACGCCAGCATAGATCTAATTTAAAGAACGTTTGACTGCATCGGGAATTGACTCAATTATGTCCGATGCAATTAATCCTAATTGGGTTTTCTTTTTAATAGCAATATCTGCAGCTAAGCCATGCACGTACACTGCATATTTTGCAGCATCAAAGACCGATAAACCTTGAGCACGGAAGGCTGCAATCATTCCGGTTAACACATCCCCGCTTCCTGCGGTTGCCATTCCGGGATTTCCCGTTGAATTAACATATGTTTTATCAGAAGGGGACGCAACAACCGTTTTATCTCCCTTTAAAACAACTACCGCATTATATTGTTT
>JBHPFN010000031.1:0-22300 GCA_042571725.1 Candidatus Omnitrophota bacterium | reverse complement strand
AGCAACGTATCTACTGCGCGCATTGTTTCTTCAATACTTGCTACCTTAATCACTCCCGGGATATCCCAAGAATTAAAGCTTATAACCGGCTTTTTATAAATCATAGCATTGGCAATCTCAGAAAGCGTTCCGTATTCACCGGGTAAGGCAATAATAATATCTGCTGCCTGCACAACAAGCGTATTTCTGGCATGGCCCATGCCTGTTGCAATAGCAATGTCAATATAGGGATTAGCAGTTTTTTTATCTTTGCCCGGCAAGATACCGATTGTGGTTCCGCCAGCCTGTTTTGTGCCTTTTGAGACAGCTTCCATCACGCCTCCTAAGCCTCCACAGACCAGATTTGCCTCCACTTTTGCTATAAATTCACCTATTCTATGGGCTACTTGCTCCACCGCCTTCGTACACATGTGACCGCCTATAACTCCGATTGTAACTCTTTTAGTTTTCATAAGTTATGTAATTAATGCGCCTGGGCAGAATCGAACTGCCACAAACGGCTCCGGAGGCCGTTGCCCTATCCTTTAGGCCACAGGCGCGATTAAATAAGGTTTTCGCTAAAATCACTTTGAGCCTGGCTCCGGAGGCCAGTGCTCCCTGCCTGCCGGCAGGCAGGTATCCGTTGAGCTACAGGCGCAGTTCCTTAGTCTACAGTTATGAACTGCGCCAGCCCTGCCTAGTTTAGATAGCTCAGGGCAGGCGTATATTCGTTTACACTCAGCGCGCCAGTCCTGCCTCGTTTACATGGCACAGGGCAGGCGCACTCACTTTTCTATTTCTTTAATCCGCGAAACCAATCAAAATAAAACAATAAACTCATGCCTAAGATTAAACCAGGGGCTGCAAATAATCTCCCAGATGCGTAGTGGAACTCCCGCAATATCTCGGGCAAAGCATCAGAGTCAATGCCAGCCAGGCTATCCGCAAATGCAGCTATAAAAGCAACAATAAATGCAGATACGAACAAAAATACTACAAGCAATAAAACTCCTCTCAAATTTTGAGTATCTTTGAGCCTCTCTAGCGGACTTTGCTCGTAAAAATTTCTATTCGACCATTGTTTTAAAGTAAGCTTTGATCCGTATCGCCCAACTACTCTCCCTGCTAAGAAATATAGTAAAAAAATCAGTAAAGCTGGTCGGAAAAAGATAATTATTTGGATGTTCACAGGCACTTGAAATTTGTTTAAATATATAATTCCAAAAGCAAGCTCTGCAAACAATAACACCAAAGCAAAAATAGTCAGAATTCTATTGAGGCCAATGACAGCGCCTTTTCTAAGAAACCACTGCAGCTTTATGCAGCTTCTTGCCTCATTTACTTTATCTAAACAAGCTGAACAGGTAAACAAATTGTTATCTGAAACAGTGCCACAGCCTAAGCATTTTTTAGTCATGACTCTATACCCTCTAAAACAAACTTAACTGCTCTTCTCCCTTAGACTTTGGTTCGTCCTTACCAAAGATCTCGATCTTTCCGTACTCACCATCGTAGCCGGGATAGATATTCACGTGGCCCTTTCTCACGCGCGATATGCCATCGGCAACACGGCTTGAGACAGCACTGCTTATTTCATCTTCCGGAACATTCAAAAGCAGATTAAGCTCGGTGCCGAACCGACCGATGAGATTACTGTACTCACGCACTGCTGCCTGAGACGTCCTTGTCACTACTCCCTTTGCCTCTGCAACGATCTCAATCAATGGAATAAGATTCTTATACGGAATAGCATTCTCAGGAACAAACCCTATCGGGCGATCAGCAAGCTGCATGACGCGGTTCATCACTCCGATAGTAAGCGGCTTTTTACACTTAGGACACAGATTATTATTCTTACGCGATTCATCAGGCGTGCATCGCACGCCACAGTTTCTATGTCCGTCATAGTGATACTTGCCTTCCTCGGGAAAAAATTCAATGGTGTATAAAAATTTTCTTTTATCCTTAGTCTTCAAAACATTGATGATGTCGTTATAGCTGAGCTCGCAGTCAAACACGTTTGCCTCTCTGCCAATCTTCGAGGGAGAGTGTGAATCGGAATTGCTAATAAGGCTATAGTTATCAAGCGCGCTTAAGCGCCAGTTCATCGCCGGATCGCTCGAGAGACCTGTTTCTAAACAATAGATATGCTTTAGCTGTTTTCCGAAGCATGCCTCTAAACTATCAAATCCCGAATTTGCGCCAAAGACACTAAACCACGGCGTCCATGCATGTGCCGGCACCACAAAACAATCAGGAGAAATATCCATAACAATGCGCACCAGCTCTTCGGCATCGAGGCCTAATATCGGCCTTCCGTCGGAAGAAAGGTTTCCGATAGCAGAAAGCGCATTGTTGATTTTATCTACAACTTTAAAGCTTGGGGCAAAAAGTATATTGTGGATGCGGTACGTCCTGCCTCCCTTGGAATAGATACCGCTTATCTCCGCGGTGAGAATAAAGTGTATATCGTTGTAAACAAATAAACCGTTGTCCAGCGGCTCCAGATTGCTTTTAAGCTCCTCGAGCCAGAGGTGGTGTGTAAAATCTCCCGTGCCCATAAGCTGAATGCCTTTAAGCTTTGCCCAATGGGCAATATTTTTTACATCCATATCCTTACTTGTGGCACGACTGTATTTGGAATGAATATGAAAATCAGCGATAAATTGCATGTTGTCCCTCTATCCTTTTGGTAAATAGTTTTTTATGAGTATCCACAGATCATTAAAGAACTCTATTGCAACAGGATCCTGAATATCCTTACTCCAGACATGTGGACCAAAACCTACAAATGCGCGCACATAATATCCGATTGCGAATTGCCCGATAGCCACATAGCCGTATGCAAACTGGCCTAGCCCAAACAACATCCCTCCGGCAAACTGGGCAATCGCAATACCGCCAAAGATAAACTGCCCAAAGCCAAACAGAAGACCAATACCGAATTGCGCAATCGTAATTACGCCGATGGCAAACTGGCCGATCGCAATAACGCCTTTTGCTACGCGCAGCCTTCTGTTTTCATCCCGGCCAAACGCAATGTGCACAAGGGGCCAGGTGCCGTAGTGCGCCTTAGATTTATACTCAAAACCCCAAGGCTTGCCTAGAACTCCTCTAGAGGCTTTATACACATACCCGCAATGCGGACAACTCGGCGCTGTGTCGCTTATGCTTCTGTGGCATTCTTTACAGGAAATTAAACCCATGTGATAGTTATGGTTATGTTACTGAGTCGATGTATTCTTCCACGTTGCCCCAGTGTGTTCCAGCCCAATAGATACGCTTACACGATGGGCAGATTAAAAACTTTTCTTGTGTCTGAAACACGTATTCAGGAACCTTGTCTTTTATCACAGCCTTCTTTATTGCAACTAGGGCTTTGTTACATATTGTACAGAGCGAAAACATCCCCTCTGCAGACGATTCAAGATGCAGCTCTTGCATGATCTGCTGTATTTGATCCTTCAGCAGGTCATGCTCTATCATTACCAGCGGTATGCCGCGCGGTTGGCCTAAGCGGTGGTTGCGGGTTATGATAGTTCTCTCTTCCCTGAGTGCGCAAATCTTTAATTTTGAATAGTTATCTTCGCGAAAATATTCGGTGTCGTAACCTAGAATCCGTAACCATTTGGCAAGCCTACCTAATTCTCTGGTTAGGATAAACTTCATCGCTGGATATTATTGTGAAAATGAGCTAACCTTACCGCTACATATAGTATATTCTACAACTCCAACCAAAGTATGTCCAATAAAAGCAGAGTTGCGCGAAAGTGATGCAAAACTATCTGCTGATACCTTCCATTTCTTTTTAGGATCAACAATAACGATATCCGCATCCGCGCCTTTAGCCAGCGTGCCTTTCTTGATCTGTAAGGCGCCCGCCGGATTAAGGCATAATTTCTCAACCAGCTGCGGCCAGCTGAGTATTTTTTTCTCAATCAATTCGGTAATGGCAACTGAAAGCATTGTCTCAAGTCCGATCGTGCCAAACGGAGCAATATCAAAAACGCGGTCTTTCTCTGCCCTGGTGTGGGGCGCATGATCTGAAGCAATACAATCTATAGTGCCGTCTTTCAATCCCTGCAGGATCGCGGTCATATCTGCTCGGGTACGTAGCGGTGGATTAATCTTTAAATTAGTGTTGTATCCGATCACAAGCTCGTCGTGTAAAGCAAAGTAATGCGGGGCGGTCTCGGCGGTAACGTTGACACCTTTCTTTTTTGCCTTGGCAATAATTTCAACCGATTCCTTGCAGCTTACATGAGCAATATGAAGTGTGCCCTTAGTCTTTTGCGCTAATTGAATATCGCGCTCGATTCTTTTATATTCGGATTCGCCCGAGATACCCTTTACTCCCATAACGGTTGAGACTAAACCATGATTCACTACGCCTTTTTTTGAGAGGCTTATATCTTCACAGTGATCGATAATCAAAAGCTTGGCTTTCTTCGCTTCTTGCAGAGCTTCGGAAAATAGATCTTCGCTGTCAACAGACGAGCCGTCGTCGGTGATAGCCACAACGTCTTCCTTGGAAAACTTTGCAATCTCAGCAAGCTTTCTACCTAAGCGCCCCTCGGTAATAGCCCCTGCAATACAAACATTTACCTTGGCGTCCTTTTTGATAATGGAGCTAAGGAGTTTGATCATCTCAACCGAATCGATCGGTACGCCTGTGTTGGGCATCGCAACCACAGATGTCACCCCGCCCTTAAGCGCTGCTGTGGTACCGCTTGCGATAGTCTCTTGATCTTCCCTGCCGGGTTCCCTCAGATGCACATGCATATCGACGATCCCGGGCAATACGATCTTGCCCTTAGCATCAATTACCTTATCTGTCTTTTCTGAAATATTGTCAGCTACCGTCGATATCACTGCGCCCTTTACCAAGATATCACATACTTTATCTATCTTGTTTGCAGGATCGACGACGTGGCCATTTTTTATTAATAGCTTCATATTCTCTCCGTGCCTTTGGATACTAAAAAGAGCACTGCCATTCTCACCGCGATGCCATTGGTAACCTGTTCTAAAATTACAGAGTTCTCACCATCGGCAACTTCGCTGGATATCTCGATGCCTCGATTAAGAGGCCCGGGATGCATGACAATGATTTTTTTCTTCAACTTCGCAATGCGGTCTTGCGTGATGCCGAATTTTTTGAAATATTCCATCTGGTTGGGAAACGCGCTTCCTTCATCGCGTTCAAACTGCATACGAAGCACATTAACCGCATCAGCGCCTTGTAGAGCCTTATCAATATCGTGGCTGATGCGTGCGCCCATCTGTTCAACACCAGGAGGAATAAGCATTTGCGGAGAGCAAACCGTGACAGTTGCGCCTAGCTTAGTGAGTCCCCATATGTTGGAACGGGCAACGCGCGAGTGTGCAATATCACCTACAATCACCACATGAATGCCTTTGATGCGGCCAAGCTTTTCCTGAAGGGTAAAGATGTCTAAAAGCGCCTGCGTAGGATGCGCATGCCAGCCATCTCCTGCGTTAACTACCGCAGCATCAACATGTTGCGCAAGAAGTGCAGCCGAGCCTGAGGAGTTATGACGCATAACAATGATATCTGCTTTTAGCGCCTGGAGGTTGGTTCCGGTATCAATGATAGTCTCACCCTTTTTCACGCTTGAAGTCTCAGCCGCAATATTGATTACATCTGCCGAAAGCCTCTTAGCAGCGACCTCAAATGAAACTCGGGTGCGAGTGGAGGGCTCGTAGAAAAGGTTTACTACCGTTTTACCGCGTAAGGCGGGGACCTTTTTAATCTCGCGGGTTGAGATCTCTTTAAATGAAGCAGCGGTATCTAAGATAAGCTGTATTTCCTCACGTGTTAACTCCCGCAAGCCAACTAAATCTTTTTTGGTCCAAACGGTCTTGTTATCGCTCAACGATTACAACCTCGTCTTTCTTATCTTCTTCCTGTAAACGCACTTCTACTATTTCATTCTGGGCAGTAGGGATATTTTTTCCCACATAATCAGCGCGGATCGGCAACTCTCTATGCCCGCGGTCTACCAGAACCGCAAGCTGTATTACCTTAGGCCTTCCAAAATCAATAAGCGCATCGAGCGCTGCACGGATGGTTCTTCCGGTATAGAGCACATCGTCGACGAGCACCACTGTTTTATCGGTGATGTCAAAATCAATCTCTGTCTTGCCCACTACCGGCTGCTCTGCAACTAAGGTTAAATCATCCCGATAGAGGGTAATATCTAAAATCCCTGCGGCAACCTCAGCGCCATCGATCTGCTTTATATACTGCTTCAGGCGTTCTACCAAAAATACACCGCGTGTGCGGATACCGATAAGGCATACCTTTTGCGTGCCTTTATTCTTTTCGATAATTTCATGTGCAATACGTTTTAAGGTTCGTTCTATATTGGACTTATCTAATATTTTTGTTTTATCTTTCATAAGTGAAAACCTCGGTTATAAAGTAATATGTATCTGAACTTACCCAGCACTCATTTGAATCGTATGTTAACAACAGCAAATTAGTGCTGGGGCCTCATAAAAAAACACTCCGATTGTTTTCGGAGTGTAATTTGATTGCTCTGTGTTTTTATTCATCGTCTTTCCTTGCTAGTCTCACAGGACCAGCTTAAAGGTTGATTTGTGTAAATATAGCATTAAATTCAGGTGATGTCAAGGTTAAAGATTAGGACGAATTCTCCCCGGGGCTTATGCGTGCTAAAGTGCTTGATCAGCTCCGTTGCGCGCTGGCGGCGCACCTCTTCGAACTTTTTAGTAAGCTCCCGAACGCATGCCACCTGCGGATTGCCTAAAACATCAGTTATATCGATTAGGCACTTTACCAGCCGGTGCGGAGATTCATAACAAATAATGGTTCTTTTTTCTTGTGATAGCTCTGTAAGTCGTTTTCTACGAGCAGCTTGCTTCAATGGCAAAAAACCTTCAAATACAAATTTATGCGTCGGCATACCAGAGACGGTCAAGGCGACAATAATGGCGGTTGGTCCCGGAATAGCGGTCAAAGGGATGCCGTTCTCAATGGCAAGATGGATAATATGATAGCCCGGATCGCTTATGCCAGGTGTGCCTGCATCTGAAGCCAAGGCAACATCTTTACCTTCTTGCAAAAGCCGCAAAAGATACTGACCTTTACTGACTTTATTGTGTTCGAAATAGCTGGTAAGTGGTGTGTTGATGCCGTAGTTCAGGGTTAGCTTTTTAGTATGGCGGGTGTCCTCTGCAGCGATAATATCAACTTTTTTTAAAACCTCGATTGCGCGTAAGGTGATATCTTTTAAATTGCCGATTGGAGTGGAGACTACGTATAACATGATATGTATTATTCTACCGTGACGGACTTGGCTAAGTTGCGCGGTTGATCCACGTCGCATCCCCGACGGAGGGCAACATAATACGCCAAAAGCTGCAGAGGAATTATCGCAAGTATGGGCGAGAATAATTCGTCAATCTTAGGAACCTCAATTACCTCTTTTACATACTGCGTGATTTCTTTATCGCCCTGGCTTGCAACAGCAACCACAGTACCTTGGCGGGCGCGGATCTCTTGAATATTGGAGAGCATTTTATCGTACACAGAAGACTGTGTTGCAATGCAGACAACCGCTCTGTATTCATCAATCAATGCAATGGGACCGTGCTTCATCTCGCCTGCAGCATAACCTTCCGCAGGAATATAGGAAATCTCTTTCAACTTTAATGCGCCTTCTAAGGCCGTGGGGAAATTAATGTTCCTTCCTAAATATAAGAAGCTTCCGAAATTGTGGTGGCGATCAGCAATATTCTTTATGGATTTTACATCCGCTAAGATCTTACGCTGCAAACTTGGTATCTTTTTGAAGGCCATAACGTACTTTCGTGCGGCAGAAGATGACATAACTCCTTTGAGCCTGGTAAGATACAAGCCAAACAAATAAAGGATCTCCAGCTGGGCAGTGTAGGCCTTGGTTGAGGCAACGCCTATCTCAGGTCCGGCGTAGGTATGAATCACACCGTGGGCATCCCGCACCAATGAAGAGCCAGCTACATTGCATACTGCAACAATCTTAGCGCCCCGCTGCTTAGCCAATCGCGCAGCGGCAAGTGTATCTGCGGTCTCTCCTGATTGACTAATGGCAATCACCAGTGTGTTCTTATCGATAATCGGATCGCGGTAGCGGAATTCGCTGGACACATCAACAGATACAGGAATACGTACAAGGTGCTCGAAAATGTATTTGCCAACCAGTCCCGCATGATATGCTGTACCGCAGGCAACGATTACAATATTTTTTGTTTTCTTTAAGAGGCCCTCTTTTATTTTTAGCTCATCAAAATGCACCTTCTGCCCTTTAAGCCGCGAGGCGATAATCTTTTGTGCAACGCCGGGCTGCTCAAAGATCTCTTTGAGCATAAAGTGCTGGTAGTTTTCTTTTTCTGCAGCAGCGATATCATATGTAAGCGTATGCCATCTACAAGAAGCCTTTTTCCCGTCGGAAATGTTGTTGACATCTATTGTGTTTTTAGTAACGACTGCTATCTGGCCATCTTTAAGATATAAAACATCCTTGGTGTATTCCATTATTGCAGGGCAGTCGGAGGCGACGAAATTACCCGCTTTGCCCTTTGCGATAATAAGCGGAGAGTCTTGGCGTGCCACGACGATTTTATCGGGTTCGTCGCGTGAAACAACAGCCAAGGCGTATGAGCCTTTGACTTCGCGTAGTGCCTTGCGCACTGCTTCTTTTAAGTCGCGTCGATAATATCGCTCGATCAGCTGTACTACGACTTCGGTATCGGTATCTGAAGAAAATGCTACACCTTGCTTCAACAACCGGTCCTTTAGTGACTGGTAATTTTCGATAATTCCATTATGCACCAAAGCGATTCTCTTAGAATTACTTAGATGGGGGTGGGCGTTGGTTTGATTGGGTGCGCCGTGGGTTGCCCAGCGGGTATGGGCAATGCCTATAGTGGATTCCTGCAAAGGAAAATGCGTAAGCGCCCAGATAAGATCTTTAATCTTGCCGGGCCGCTTGCGGATCAGAATCGCACCCTGTGCGATAATGCCTATCCCGGCAGAATCATAGCCCCGGTACTCCAACCTCTGCAGGCCTTTGATTAAAACCGGTAAGGCGTTATTGCTTCCGATATAGCCGACTATGCCACACATAACGTTTTTGCGGTAGTAAAGACAGGAAACACCTCAATTGCTCCTTTAGTGCGTTTTATTCTAGCACAGCAATAACGCAAAGTAAAGCTAATTCAATAGCTGCATTGACTTAAGGACCTTAAAAAATCGCTTTGCGCACCTTGAAAAAGGGCTCATTATGTGCTATATTTTCTATAGACACATTTTCTTTTGAAAAAGGCAAATTCAGAGAAATCTGAAGACGCAAAACCATCGACCTAATTCCATACGGAAATGGTGGCAGGGTTACCGAAAGTGAGTAACCCTGGGCTGCAATGCAGCCGAGGGTCTTTTTATTGTAAGGCCGGTTCTTTAAAAAATTAATAATAGTAAACTACTTCGAAAGAGTAGGACACAAAGCCGTGAGCCTAACAAGATGACACACACATCTTAATGGTCGTCAGGCTACCGTAGTTCGCGATACGAAAAGTTCGTTTTCCGGATTCCGTTAATGCTGTGTAAGCTCCTTCTTTCTCGAAGGAGCTTTTTTTATTCGGAGGTGATTCAGATGAAAAAACATTCTATCACAATAACGGTGGTTCTCATAGCGCTCATGACTTATGGCATGTTTCTTGCTAAGGCAGAGGCGGCAAGCAAGGCAAGCATTGGTGTCTCTTGCAGAATCCCTTCGTTATTACAAATGGATGCCCGGGAGAACAGCATCGAGGCAGCAAGGGCAGAGATAAAAAATACGTCGAAGAAAATGTGCGTCCAGGAAGAAGGCGTTGATACGCCTTACAAAACCGCAGGGTATCACGTCATGGCGCAATCCGCCAAGGATGATGCCGTAACGCTCTATAGCTTTTACGAACGATAGTGTGCTACCGACCACTCTCACCCATGGCTGGGATCTCTATGGCTGCTGTACTTCCTTCAGCGGAATGTTGTGTACGTAGGTAACCCCCTCAAATAGCTCAATCTCTTTATAAATCGGCACTTGAGGAATAAGGTGTATGGGTAGGCTATTTATGTCTAGGGTGACGGTGTGTTTTCCCGGGGCTATGCCGCGCAGGTAATACTGTCCCCGGGCATTAGTAGTGGTTGAAGTTCCGTCCTCTAAAGAGATCACCACTTCACTTACTCCCGTGTCTCCTAAGTCAAATGTCCCATTATTGTTAACGTCCTTAAATACAATCCCGTATATTTCTGAGCGCGCGACAATACCGAAATCTACATTGATCAATTTTCCGTTTTCAATTATTACTTCGCGGGAATCTGACCCAGTCAACACATACCCAGAAGGCAAAGTATCCATATCAAGATACACATAGGCTTTACGAGCCCGTATGTTTTTGAAGATATAGGCCCCTTCTGAATCCGTCACGTCGTACTTATCTTTGCCGAGCGTAATCTTGATATCTTTCATCGGTACTTCATCCGATTGGCGGATGTTGTCAGAATTTAAGTCTTTAAACACAACACCGGTGATGCTTCCGATAGGATTCCAGCGGACGTGCGTATCAAAGGTCATCTGCGCGCCGAAACGCACCTCTGCCTCTACGCGCTCGCTGACATCCGGGTTCTCCGCCCAAATATTATTGACGCGCACATTCGCATAGGTTCCAAAATCCTCCGATGGCTGATACCGCAATTCTACCTGGCCCTCAAGATTATCCTCTCCGGCAAGAAAGCTGCGAGTAGAGGTTGTGTTCTCCTCGTCTCGAAAATACAGCCGCGAGGTAAAATATAATGGGGTATCAAAAAGCTGCCTGCGGTAATCAAGGCCTGTGGTTAATACGTGGGGATTCTCGACATCACCGTCGTACTCTTCTAACCAGTTAAATTCCTTGGAAACAAAATAATTAAGATGGTCGGTAAGGCCCACGCGCAGTCCCGCGGTTACCTTCTCGTTAGTATAATCAAGGGTCGGGGTATTAATATTCTCGCTGGTTTGATGCCGAAAACTTATAAAGGTATTAAGCTTCTTGATAAAATCCAGCTGTTTATAAAAGGTCAGGCCGCCCGATTGACCTTTATGAGGAGAAATCGTTCCGGTATCATGATTATTATAGTAATCCAACCGCATCGAGGTCGTGGGGTTAAAGACATAGCGCATTGAAGTATCGGCGTCAACATTGAAACGCTTTGGGTGTTCTGGATTGGGAAATAGCCTGTCTCGATAGGCATTCACGCGACCGGAGATATCGAAATCTCTCGACGGTGAATAACGGTAGGTAACAAGTCCTCCTAATTCTCCGGAGGCGTAGGGCCTTCCGGTAAGGGCATAAAAATCATCCTCAATGTTTCTAAATTCAGTGGTAAGCTGGAATTTTGGAATAGTCCAAGCGCTGCGCAATAAATACGCTAAGGAATCTCCGTCGTGGGCAACATCGGAGCTGAGCTTCAGCGCGCCAAGATTAGCCTCTGCGGTATAATCATAGGCTTCTGGTTTTAAGTCAACGCTGCGGTCAGAACCGTACCCTTTAAAATACGAGACGGTGTGCCGCAGATTATCGGGTGCGGTGAGGCTAACATTGACGCCTTGCAGAAATGCATCGCGCTCTCCGGATAATCCGGGGGCAAGGGGGCTAAACACGCCTTCCTGCTCTTTACCCCAAAATACCGTATAATTTACCTTCTCGTTAAATGCGGGAGAATATAACTTTCCGCCGCGCAACGTCGCTCCGCCAAACGCAATATTATTAAAGTCAACATAGTAATCAAACGCACGCACATCAAATCCCTTAAAGGGCCCGACGACTCCGTTTTCTAATCCGAGGGTATAATAGGTAAATTCGCTTTCTTCGTTTAAACGATTGAGCTGTACGCGCCCGTCCAGATCACCATAGGGTGTCTGGCCGTCAAAGCCAAAACTTTGATAAAAGGAATACGAATCTCTCTTTAGATCGTCCACGCGCGGTCCGCTATTAAACGAAACCCATTCATTATGATAGTGCAATTTAAATGACCCGGCTTCCTCTGCCCGTTGCCGATAGAGCTCGGCTAGCGTAGGCCTGCCGGAACGAAACGGTGAGACGCGCACGATAAAAGTCCAGCGCCCGTTATCGTCCCAAATGTGTAAATAGGTGCTGCCGATTTTTTGCGCGATAAGTTTAATTTCATTGGGCCGCACGCGTTCGACCTTAAGGATTTCCGGATCCACCACAAGATAACGGGCAATGTTGTTTCCGGTGATTACCAGGTCGCGGTCTATCTGCAAATTTATTATCGTCTGTGGTTGCGTTGCGCGTACAGTATCGTCGAGTGTTAATCGCTGAAACGCCTTGTCTTCATCTGTAGTAATAAGCGGTGAGGGCTTGCGCGGCTCTCTTCTTTGCGCTGGCACAGGGCGTCTAATCTGCCTAGCCTCTATGCTGCCGTATTCTGCTTCAAATTCATCCAGCGCGCTGTGTATTGCTGAGTCGCGGTCTTCCCTGGGCGTTACCTTCAAAGAAGGCGCAGGCGCTTTTTTCTTTGACGGTTTTACTGTAGGCACAGATTTATCTCTTACGAACCGCACTTTTGAAAATTCATCCAGCGCATCGCTAATGAGTGCCTTTCTCTGCTTCTTAGAAACTACTACCGTAGAAAACTTTGATGGTTCAACATCTTTGTCTTCCTGCTCTTTCACCACGAGCACTTCATCAAAGGTATCAAGCGCTACATTAATAACCCGCTCTCTATCCTTGGGTTCAATAATGGTAAGAGGTAGATAGTCGGGTTTTATTTCTAGCCCGGAATCTTCTATAGTTTTTATGTATTGCTGTGCGGTTTTATTGTTCGGATCGAGCATTAACGCCTTGTTAAATTCGTGCAAGGCATTGGTATAATTCCCGCGTTCAAAATATTTAACGCCTAGCTCTACCAGAAATTCAGAAAGATCACTTGCGCGTGCGGTTGATACAGGAGAGAAAAAAAGGCAGGAGGTAAAAAAAAGCAAAAAAAGGGCTATAATCAGATACGTATTACGTCTCGTGTACGAAACAGTGCTATGACTTCGTATAAGACTATGCATATATTCCTTTTTTTATTACTGACCCGTGGTACCATAGCGTACGCTTCCAGAAGAATCGATTGCGATACTCGATTCGTGTATTAAGGGCTTCTCGCCCAAGTCAAGCGTGATGATCACATCGTAGCTGCCCGGAGGGACATCTTCTACCCACACAGATGAAAGGGTACCTTTGTCTCCGGGAAACGTATAGACATCATTAAACCTACCGCGTGCGAATACCATGCCTTGTGCATCAATGATATTAAAGGAACCCTTCGCGGTAATGTCGACGTTGCCGATGTTTTCCAATAGTGCTGCGATAGACAAGCCTGCGTCTGATTTTGTAACGGATACGTCGGTAAGCCTTGCTTCACGCTGTGCGTCCCCTGCTTCGATATAAAACAACGAGCCAAGTCTCCCTTTAACTAAAATATTAACTCCTTCTTGATTCTGCATCGCCCCTATGGCGGTCTCAAAAAACAATACTGCGTAGTGTCCTCCGCTTACACCTTCCGGGACCTTTACTACGAAAAATACATCCTGCGAGCCAAACGCTGGCAAGGTAAATTCTGCCGGATAAAAACTAATCCATGGTGCGCACGATAGCGGAGTGGAGCCAGGAGGAGAAAAGTTTTTAATCCCATCCTGAGTCTCTGCATACACCCAATCTTCGAGATACGCCTTGACTGTAGCGGGTTTATCCGCGGGGTTTGCTATGGTGATGGTGCCGCTCTCAGAGCTGCCTGAAGCGATACTCAAACGCACTTTGGGCCTGTGAATACGTACGTTGGCTGCGTAAGCCTCCTTGTATGCGCCCAATGCGCAACAGACACTCAGCAGCATGGTTATTATTAAGAATTTTGTAGTTGAAAACTTCGCTTGTTTCATAAGCTTATGCTTTCGTAAAAATGCAAAAAGGGAAAGCGCGTACACCCCTCCTGTCCAATAATCGTTATATTATTTCTATTGGTGTATTATAGCAAATAATACACGATTACAACAGGTTTTCTCGATTTTTATCGAGAAGGCCGACAATTAGCTCCTCGGAGCAGGCGCAAGACACATCTTTCCTGCGCCTCTTCGCGAAGCCATTGCTTTCCCTGTTTAGCGTTTATATTAGAACAATACTGCTTCAATGGTTACTATTCCATCATACAAACCTTGAGGTTGATCAAGGCTAACCGGAACAAACCCAGAAACAGCATGGTCGTTAGGGATCGAATAAATACCCTGGATAACGCGCCCTTCACCAGCGGTATCACTGGTGTACATTACGTGGTTAGAAACCACTGCTAAAGAAGGGACACCTATGGTTCCGGGGATCGGTCCTTGTGGATCGGTTCCTAATAGATCATCTTCAGAATAATTAGGAGTGACCACAAAGGAGTTATTGATGTTGTTGCCGCCTGAAGTTACGCCGAGACAGGTCTGCTTGATCTGATAGCGCTGTCCGCCAGTCGAGGCAACCATGTAGATGGTAAACCATTTTCGTGAAAACCACACTCCTGCATCACTGCCATTTGCCAGGGTGTGTGTAAGGCTACCAAATCCAAAATCATCATCATCTCCTATCGGGGTGTTGTTAGCATCCATAAAATACTTGATGCTATAGTTTAAATCCAATATCGCTGGAACGGTCGCTGAAACATCGATGTCCACTGGATTCGCAAAACACACCGCGCTCACACAGAGTAACGATACGGCTAGTATAACCGTCGTGGCTGTTCTTATAATCATTGTATTTCACCTCCTTTGTGTTGTAGAGTTGAAATGCGCCATGTTACATTTCTAACAGTGAATACGTAATGCCGGTACCATAATTACCGGCTTTTAAATCTCTGGGTATAGTTAAGGTATAAATTACTTTAAATTGCGAAGGCTTCCCGTCGGGCGAAGTAAACAAAACCATCTGTCCCTCTTCCACCGGTACTTCCCGAGCATATCCTCCACCTTCAGCATCAGCATCGCTGATGGTCTTAAGCTTAAAAAATCCCTGAGGGATAGTGTGGCCTTCCGTGTTGGTTAATAAGCCGGTGACTTTCTGCACCACTTGATATTGTTTGTCTGAGTTTGTTTGCACTTCGATATATGAAACACTTCTCTGCGGCGGTTTTTCTGGTTTTAAATCGGTGAATGCAATTCTTCCCGACTTATCGGTAGTAACCACAAGGTTGAACAACGGTGTGATGTCAACTTCGATAGGCATGGTCTGTACCATCTCGCTCTGTCGCAGCGGGGTGTCGCTTTCGATGGTGTAGATTAAAGCGCCACGGTAGAGACCAGCTTCTTGATTCGGATCCTCCAGGGCAAAGGTAAGAATTATCTCGTCGGGGCTACCCTGCATATCAGAGGTATACAACACCACATCGCTTGCAGGTAACGCATCGAGTTCGGAGATGCCTAATTGTCCGTGCTCTCCGCCTCTAACGCGAAGTGCAACGGCGCTATCAGTAAGCGGCTTACCCGTCTCGCTGATAAGTTCTCGGGAAGATCTCTGGATAATGCGATAGCGGCTGCCCAAAAATCCGGTCAGCTTTACGCTCAACTCGGCTATGCGCGTTTGTTCTCCATTAGAGCTTTTCAAAGTTACTACATTACTTCCCGTCGTTGCAGCAACATCAAAGCTTGCCGATGCGCCCACCTCAACTGATATATTTAATGATTTGGTGATTGGGCTCTGACTCGAAGAACCAATGGGCTCTAAGCTATAAATCAACCTGCCGCGATACAATCCCGGTTCTTGATCAGCAGGAACATCAATGTTGTAGACTACCACAAAAGAGTCGCTGCGGCCGGCTGCATCAGAGGTAAACAGGGTCATCGGACCTAAAAACACCGAGCTTTCAACATCATAGCCAAGCGTTCCGACTGCGTTTGAGCCCCGCAAGGTATACACTTGCAATGCGTCGGTAGTAAGCGAGGATCCCGTTGTATTAGTAAGAGCGGCATATGTTTGGACTACGCGATATTGTGTTCCGATATCCGAAGTAGTGCTCACTGATACTTCTTTGCTCGCGCGTGTTCCGCTAGTAACCTTGCCGAACCGCACATCCAATCCTCCCTCGTACGGCGAGACACTTACGGTAAATGCAGCAAAACCTTGCTCAACACGCAACAACCATGCACAGCATATAAGGATTATAATGAAGAGAATGAAATGAGTTAAGCCGGATGGATTTGAGGTTTTGCGAATAACCATGGTTATTCCCTTCCTAAGAAGTTAATAAATTTTTTAAAAAAGTTTTAGAATGGTCTCTTTCTTCTACACAGGCTTGGAACTTAATTTTACTATATACAAAATATCTTGTCAAGTAATTTCGCATTTGTGCTAGTAGTGAATTATTCTGCGTCATCGGTGCTCCTAACTATCTGTGGCTCAGTGTGTTGCATCTTTGCTAAACGCTCTTTTCAGGGCAACAAAAAAAGGGTCATTTCTGACCCTTAAATTTACAACTCTAATATTACATTCTCTCCGCATTTATAGTATAGCACACAAACAGGAATAAATCCATCCTTTTTGGGCACAATAGGATAGCGCTTTCTCAGTGAGCGTTTTTCTGATGTTTGAGCAGAAAACGCGAACAGTCCTCCCTAGCACAAAAAACGCAGAGGGTAGCGAACATTTTTCTTATGTTTGATTAGAAAATGCGAGAAGTCCTTAGTAGGCGAAAAGCATAAATAAAACGTCCCCACGGGTCTGCTTCGCGCTATAACATCTTAACAATGGTATGCGCTTCGCAGGACCTCGAGGGGAACGTTCCTTCGAAGCTCGAACACAAAAGTGTTCGAGCAAAGAAGAACGTCCCCACGGGGATTTGAACCCCGGTCGCAAGCTTGAAAAGCTTGTGTCCTAGACCTAACTAGACGATGGGGACGTTGTGTTTTATGTTATTCGTCTTTTGCAACTACCTTGGTGATCGATGATACTTTATCACTTTTTGAAATTGAAATCAAACGTACACCTTGGGTGCTGCGTCCGCTCTCGCGAATATCTTTTACCGGACAGCGCACAACCATACCGTGCTGAGTTACCGACATGATCTCGTCATCTTTATGCACTGCCTTGACACCGGCCACAATTCCGTTTTTCTCGGTTACCTTTATACTGATAATACCCTTGCCTCCGCGGCTCTGCACACGATACTCTTCAAAGTTGGTACGCTTGGCAAATCCGCCGGAGGTAACGGTTAAAAATGACATTTCCATCTTGTGTATCTCTTGAGGCAGGACCTCCATACCGACGACCTCATCTTTTTTCGCAAGCCTAATGGCACGAACACCTTTTGCTTGCCTGCCCATTTCGCGCACATTCTTTTCATGAAAGCGAATGGCGTGTCCTTCTCTGGTGGCCAGTAAAATTTCTTGTTTGCCTTCTGTCAGGGCAGATTCAACCAGCTTATCATCCTTGCCTAAGCTAATTGCTGCAATACCGGCCTTGCGCGGATTAGAAAATGCAGAGAGTCGCGTTTTCTTGATCAATCCTTGTTTGGTACAGAGCACTAAAAATCTATCGTCGGAAAATTCTTTTACCGCCACTACCGAAGTGATGCTTTCGTCGGAGGCAATCTGTAGAAGATTCACAATCGCCTTGCCCTTTGCCGACCGAGAGCTGATCGGTATCTCATACACCTTAAGCCAGAGAGCCCGGCCTTTATTGGTAAAGAAAAGCAGGTAGTCTTTGGTGGATGCGATAAAGAGATGCTTTACAAAATCCTCCTCGCGCGTCTCCATTGCGGTTACCCCTTTTCCTCCTCGTTTCTGCTTACGATAGGAACTCACTGCAAGCCGCTTAATGTATCCGGCGTGACTTAAGGTAATCACCATATCCTCTTCGGCGATTAAATCTTCTACCTCGATCTCTTCGACCTCACCGATGATCTCGGTCCGACGGGGATCAGCATATTTTTTCTTTATCGCGGAAAGCTCATCTTTAATAATGCCTTCTACTTTTTTCTCGGATGCGAGGATTGCTCTATATAATTCTATTCTTTTTAAGAGTTCTTTATATTCTGCGTCGATCTTATCGCGCTCGAGTGCGGTTAAGCGCTGCAATTGCATCTCTAAGATCGCCTGTGCCTGCACGTCAGAAAGATCAAAATTTTTCATCAACGCAGCTTTTGCTGCTTGAACATTCTTTGACGTCTTAATCGTTCTGATGATGCGATCGATGAATTTGAGCGCGATCTTCAAGCCCTCTAAGATATGCGCCCGGCGCAGTGCCTTATCTAATTCAAACTTGGTCCTGCGACGAATAATGTCTTTACGATGATCGATATAGTGAACCAGCACTTGCTTAAGATTCAGTATCTGTGGTCTTCCGTCGGCCAAGGCGAGCATAATTACGCCAAAGGTGGTTTCAAGCTGGGTATGCTTATAGAGCTGATTCAATACTATTTGAGGCTCAACATCACGACGCAGCTCTATCACAACGCGCATACCATGTCTATCAGATTCGTCGCGGATATCGGTAATGCCATCGACGCGCTTCTCCTGCACGAGATTGGCTGTGCTCTCTATAAGATTAGCCTTATTAACTTGATACGGAATCTCTGTGACGATGATCGCATCTTTGGTTCCCTTCTGCCGTTCAATGGCAGCGCGGCCGCGAACGACTAGTCGTCCGCGTCCGGTTTCAAACGCAGACTTTATTCCTGCCTTGCCGCAAATAATTCCTCCCGTCGGGAAATCAGGCCCTTTAATATGTTTCGTCAGCGCCTTGATGTCAGTCTCGGGATTGTCAATGAGATAGATAGTGCCATCAACCACTTCGCCTAGATTGTGTGAAGGGATGTTAGTCGCCATGCCAACAGCGATGCCGCTTGAACCGTTGACCAATAAATTCGGTAAGCTCGCCGGTAAAATCGTCGGTTCTTTCAGAGACGAATCGAAGTTGGGCATAAAGTCTACGGTGTTTTTGTCGATATCCACCAACATCTCTTGAGAAATCGAAGCCAAGCGCGCCTCGGTATACCGCATGGCCGCTGGCGCATCTCCGTCGACAGAACCGAAATTACCCTGGCCGTCAATCAAGGGATGCCGTAGAGAAAAATCCTGCACCATTCTTACCAGCGCATCATACACTGCCATATCGCCGTGCGGATGGTATTTACCTAAGGTTTCACCGACGATACGCGCGCTCTTTTTATATGGTTTATTGTGGTCAAGGTGTAGATCTTGCATGGCATAGAGAATACGGCGATGTACCGGCTTTAACCCATCACGGATATCGGGCAGTGCTCGGCCGACGATAACGCTCATCGCATACGAAAGATACGAATCTTTCATCTCCTCTTCAATGCCGATAGGAATAATCTTTTCGTGTTGTTGAAAGTTTCTCATATGATTTCTTGCTCCTGCGTCATAAAATTATTTTGTGAAAACAAATTGTAACACAAATGCGTTCTTCAAACAAGCGTTTTATACATCGTGCTAAATATCCAAGTTTCTTACCTGGTGCGCATTGGTCTCGATAAACTCCCTGCGCGGCTCCACCTGATCACCCATTAAAATATTAAAGGTCTTATCTGCCGCAACGGCATCCTCTAAAGTAACCTGTAAAATAGTGCGCCGTTCGGGATCCATGGTTGTCTCCCACAGCTGCTGCGGATTCATCTCACCCAAACCCTTATACCGCTGAATGGTCATACCTTTCTTCGCTTGGGCCTTAACCACTGCCAAGACTTCCTTTAGGCTATAGCACGCTTGGGTCTCATCCTCGTTTTCGACCTTATACAACGGCTTGTGTGTCTCAGCCTTGGCTTTCTTGGCTTTCTTCTTAGTCTTTGCCTGTGCCTTCTCAACGGGCATCCGAGCATACGTGGTGATATCAAGTCCTAGCTTAGTAAGCAGGATTATAATCTTCTCAATTTCTGCAGCCTCATAGAATTCAAGCACTTCCGCGTCTTCTTGTTTTCCGGTTAGCTTAGCTAATTCCTTATCATTATAGGCGAAATGGTATTCGTGCTCCACTTTTACCCTATAACAAGGTAGTTTTTTGGTCTTAGGCATGTATAATGAGAGATATTTCTCTAATTCTACTCCCTTTTTCTTTAAAGCCCTGGCAGTTTTATCCAATTCTACCAAAGAGGCGATGATTTCCTTGAATTGGGCATCGGTAAATTTCTGTTTGGGCTTTGTTTTGATCAACTTTACGCCCTCAGTGCCTAATTCAAGAAGTAAATTATCCATTTCTGCTTCGGTGTCAATATACTCCTCTCGATTGCCACGCTTAATTTTGTACAATGGTGGCTGAGCAATAAACACATGTCCAGCTGTGACTAATTGCGGCATATGACGATACAATAGCGTCAACAAAAGAGTCCTGATGTGCGATCCGTCAATATCAGCGTCGCACATAAGCATAATTTTATGATAGCGCAGCTTTGTTAGGTCAAATTCATTGGAAATGCCTGTTCCCAAGGCAGTTATGATTGTACGAATTTCTGTGTTGCTCAAAATTTTGTCCAATCTGGCTTTCTCAACATTTAAAATCTTTCCTTTAATGGGCAGAATTGCCTGAAAGGCCCGGTCTCTTCCTTGTTTTGCTGAGCCACCGGCAGAATCACCCTCAACTATATACAGCTCACAGTGGCTAGGATCGCGCTCAGAGCAATCGGCCAACTTTCCTGGTAGGCTTGCCCCATCCAGGGCGCCTTTTCTGCGCGTAAGCTCTTTTGCCTTACGTGCTGCCTGCCTTGCTCTTACAGCTAAAATAGCTTTATCAACAATCTTGTTC
The DNA here is from genome assembly GCA_042571725.1 of Candidatus Omnitrophota bacterium. Classification (GTDB taxonomy): domain Bacteria; phylum Omnitrophota; class Gorgyraeia; order VGKH01; family JBHPFN01; genus JBHPFN01. The sequence goes on along the minus strand of JBHPFN010000031.1, from coordinate 1,483 downwards.
GCATCTGATGGGTGCTCTTCAAAATACGCGTATAGACCCTCCAATACGGCTGAAGCAACCCATCCTTCTATCTCAGAATTTCCCAGTTTGGTTTTTGTCTGACCCTCAAATTGAGGGCTGGGGAGCTTTACGCTTATTACCGTAGTGAGGCCTTCGCGCACGTCATCGCCACCAATACTGATACCATCTTTCAATAAATTTTTATTTTTCGCATACTGATTGATTGCGCGGGTAAGCGCAGACTTGAATCCGGTAAGATGAGTCCCTCCTTCGATGGTATTAATATTATTTGCGAAGCTAAAAATAGTTTCGGCGTACCCGTTGTTATATTGCAGGGCGAGCTCGAGCTTATTCGAATTATTCTCTTTTTCATAATAAAATACTTTGCGCGTAAGGTTTTCTTTGTTTTTATTCAAGTATTCTACAAAAGAGATGAGCCCTCCTTTAAAATGAAACTCTGTTTCTTTATCCTCGCGCTCGTCGATTAATTTGATCGACAAGTCTTTATTGAGAAATGCCAGCTCGCGTAACCGCTTCGATAGTATATCGTACGCGAACTCGATCTTAACATTAGAAAACACTTCCTTATCGGGTCTAAAATTTACCGTGGTTCCCGTAATCTTGGTTTTTCCTACTACAGTAAGTTTTGATTTTGTCTTACCGCGTTCGTAACGCTGGTGGTAAATCTTACCGTCTCGTTTGATCTCTACTTCGAGCCATTCAGATAGTGCGTTGACTACACTTACACCCACACCATGCAGACCACCGGAAACCTTATATACCCTATGGTCAAACTTTCCGCCGGCATGAAGTGTAGTCATAACCACCTCAACCGCGGGTTTTTTCTCGGTGGATATCTACCGGGATGCCGCGTCCGTCGTCACTAACGCTTACGCTATTATTCGCATGTATAATAACCTCAATATGTTGCGCATATCCTCCTACCGCCTCATCGATTGAGTTATCCACCACTTCGTAGACTAAATGATGCAAACCCCGAACCGAAACATCACCAATATACATAGCCGGCCTGCGGCGAACTGCCTCAATACCTTCGAGCACCTGAATAGTGGTTGCATCATACGCACCCGGTTTTTTACCGGTAGCGGGAACGACTTGTTTTTGTTTTGCTTTGCTCACTGGCTTAACTATGTCTTTCTTGCTTGCTTTTTTTGCAACCGATTTTTTGGAAACCTTTTTCTTTTTAGCCATCACACCTTTCCTATTCTCAAACGTATGTTCTGAATATCACTCGTTAGTATTTGTAGTTTCGTCAGAAGTTGTGCGCGCTTTAGGTTCACATGGAACAAAAACACCGGAGAATCTACAAGAACCAACAACTCTCCTTTTTTCAATCCGGCGACTCTGGTATGTTTCGCCACGCGTCTTCCGACGGTATCATCCCACGTAGCGACAATCTGTCTCTGTAAACCTTGCTCAGGGGTTCGCTTTGATAAATCACCCACCACTTGCTGAACAACAT
>JBHPFN010000030.1:0-23343 GCA_042571725.1 Candidatus Omnitrophota bacterium | reverse complement strand
TTATCTTGGCTGATTTTTTTTGCCCTCCCTATTCTTCCCTCAGAAAAATGAGCTGCGTAATGACAAACGGTTGAGTCAACATGATAATTATTCTTTAAGATATCCTTTAACGTATCTATCCTAAGCGTAGAGAAGAAAATCTTCTGACAGCGCGAGGCGATTGTTTTAAAAATAAGCTCCAGCGATATGGTGGTAAGTATTAAAATATTATTTCCCGGAGGCTCTTCTAGTGTCTTGAGCAAGCAATTTGCCGCCTCCTCAGTTAAAGTGTGCGCTTCCTGAATAATAAATATCCTTCTTTTACCTTCGTAGGGCTTGAAGTATATTTCTTTTTCGAGTGTTCTCATGGCTTCTATTTTAATACTTCCTGCAGCATCCTTTTCTATCCAATTGATATCAGGATGATTATAATTCTCAATTTTTTTGCAGGAAAGACATTGATTACACGGGCTTGCCTGGGCACTATCACAATTAAGTAGTTTTGTAAAAAACTTTGCCGTTTCACTTTTACCGACACCATCGGGCCCGATAAATAAATAGGCGTGTGGCACAATACCGGTACTAACATACCGAGAAAGTAAATCAATCGTTCTTTTTTGACCCTCTATTGTTATTGAACTCATAGTAGCTTATCTACATATTTTCTTATTACTGCCTGTGTTTTATATTTATTGCTTCCATCTACCGGGATAATTTTGACCCTCCGGGGTTCTTTTCTTGCTAATGCAAGATAGCCCCTTCTTACTCTGCGGTGGTATCGCAAGGACCGCTGCTCAATTCTATCTTTTACTTTTCCCGCACGCCGCAAACCCTCTTTAGTTTCAATATCCAAAAGAAATGTTATCTCCGGTGTAATATCCTGAGTTACAAAATTCCCAATATACCGCAATGTTTTTAAATCAATTCCATGGCCGTAGCCTTGATATACTATTGTGGCATCCAGAAAACGATCACAAATTACAATCGTGCCTTTCTTAAGCGCAGGTTTAATTACCTCGCTGACGAGCTGTGCTCTGGCAGCCATATAGAGCATTGCTTCGCATATATTCGAAATAGTCTTATGCTCAGGATTAAGAAGGATCCTACGGACCTTCTCGCTAATAAAGGTGCTTCCGGGTTCACGCAGGTTAAGTACTGACCGTTTTTTCTTTTTTAAGTAATCACATAAGAGTCGAGCGTGTGTGCTTTTGCCTGACCCTTCGGACCCTTCGAATGTAATAAATTTACCTTTTTTCATTTTTTATCGTTGTAAGGGTAACGTTACTTGCGGTATCGTTCACACAATAACCAAATTTCTTTTCAATCTCTTCTCGCTTTTTATCTGCTTCCCTGAAATTCTTTTCCTTTCGGGCAGCATCTCTCTCTTTGATTAACTTCTCGATTTCGGCGTTGAGTTTCTCCTTTGGCTTTACCCTCAGGCCGAAGACATGAAAAAACTCACCTAATTTAGACTGCACATATTCGAAACCAGCTTGTTTATCCTGTGAGACAAACTGCGATCCCTTATCAACTAATTCAAAGAGGCAGGCGGTTGCTTCAGGAGTATTGCAATCATCATCCATGGCTGAATCAAACTTTGCACAGAGGGTATCGATTGTTACCTTGTCCTGCTTCGAAAAAGGTGTTTTTTTCTGAGTTAATAAGCCCCAATTATTGACCTTATCAAAGAAATCATCGAATTGACGTTTTTGCTTATTGCATTCTTCCATTTTCTCAGCATTGAAATCTACCGGCGACGCATAATGAGAACTGAGAAAAAATAGTTTTAATACATCTGGATCATATTGCTTAAGCGCAGCTTTAATCGTAATAAAATTACCTACCGACTTTGCCATTTTCTGACCGTTAATCGTAAGAAGTCCGTGGTGTATCCAATATTTTGCAAATGTTTTTCCAGTCAAGGCCTCCGACTGGGCAATTTCATTTTCATGATGAGGAAAAATAAGGTCTCTTCCTCCGGCATGAATATCGAAGGTCTGACCTAAATATTTCATACTCATCACAGAACACTCAATGTGCCAACCGGGCCGGCCTTTCCCCCAGGGGCTGTCCCACGAAGGCTCGCCTTCTTTAGACTTTTTCCAAAGAGCAAAGTCCAAAGGATCAACTTTGCGCCCGTCAACTTCGATCCGAGCACCTGAATCCATTTGGTCTAAGCTTTGGTTCGATAGTTTCCCGTAATCACTAAATTTCCTTACGCCAAAATAAACCTCGCCATCAACCTCATAGGCAAATTCTTTTTCGATTAAACCCTGTATATGCTGAATCATCTCTTGGATATGTTCGGTTGCCTTAGGCTCTACGTCGGCTTTCTCGATTCCCAGTGCTGCAATATCTTCGTAGTAGCTATCCGTATATTTCTTAGTAATTTGGGCTGCTGTTACACCGAGCTCATTGGCTTTTTTGATAATTTTATCGTCGATATCAGTAATGTTTCTCACCAAATACACACCAAATCCTCTATAGCGCAAATATCGTTTAAGCACGTCGAAAATATACAGGCTTCGGGCATGTCCGATATGACAATCATCATACACCGTAACCCCGCAGGAATAGATGCTTACCTTCCCTTTGCACAAAGGAACAAGTTCTTCCTTTTTCTGTGTTAAAGAATTCTGGATGTGTACTGACATAAAGGTTATGCGGATTATTTCTTTTTTAAAGAATCGATCTTTTTCTCGAGCTCCTCAATTTTTTGCATTACAGGGTCGAGAACATGGGCATGATCGAGGCTTACGTCTATTTTCTTACCGTCTTGTTTTGTAATCCTTCCCGGTACACCCACAACGGTAGAATTAGCAGGCACATCTTTTATTACTACGGCATTTGCTCCGATATAAGAGTTATCACCTACAGTTATATCCCCAAGAATCTTTGCACCCGTTCCAACAACAACATTGTTTCCTATAGTGGGGTGTCTCTTCCCTTGCTTCTTGCCTGTTCCGCCGAGCGTGACTCCTTGAAACAAGGTAACGTTGTCTCCGATAATCGTTGTCTCCCCGATAACTACTCCCGTACCATGGTCAATAAACAAACCGGAGCCAATCTGTGCCCCTGGGTGGATTTCTATTCCGGTGAAGAACCGTGCAACTTGACTAATAAGCCTTGGGAAAAAAGGAATCTTCAATAATAAAAGTCTATGTGCAACTCTATGCAATACGATTGCATGAAAACCCGAATAGAGCAGCAATATCTCTAAGTCATTTCTGGCTGCAGGATCTCTCTCCCGTGCGGCTTTTAGCTCTTTGCGGTAGACGAGCCACACAATTACCACTATTAAAATGAAAACCAACAATGTCATGAAAAAAGAATATAGGCAAATCATTTTCTACCTCTTTTGTAAAATCTCTATTTTTTTGTAAGGAGGGCTACGGCGTAGGCTACAATTGCTTCTTGCTTACCGATTGGCCCAAACCCTTCATTCGTCGTTGCCTTAATATTGACACAATCCTCTTCTATTGTTAATGTTTTGGCAATAACTGCCTGCATTTTCTCTCTAAAAGAGCTAAGATTTGGTGCCTCTGCGACTATCGTGGCATCAATATTGCTGATTACATGCTGGGCATTCATTACAATTGCAGAGGTTTCTTTCAAAAGCTTAGCGCTTGAGATATTGGCGTACGTTTCATCAGTATCGGGAAAATGTTTTCCAATGTCTTTTTTTCCCACCGCACCTAATAATGCATCTATGATGGCATGCATTAGCACATCCGCATCGGAATGACCCACGAGGCCTTTGGCATGAGGAATCTCCACACCGCCGAGGATAAGCTTTCTTCCCTCAGTCAATTTATGGATATCGTATCCAAACCCTACACGAAAAGACATCTTTTATCTCTGCCTTAATAACAATCTGGCTAATAATAAATCTTCCGGAGTGGTAATTTTTATATTTCTATATGAATCTCTTACGATTTTTACGCTGTATCCTAATTTTTCTACCAATGAAGCGTCGTCGCTTGCTTTTTTTTGTTTTTTGTTTAAGCGCTTATAGGCCTTCTGCAGTATGGCTTTTTTAAAAGCCTGCGGCGTACTTACTGCCCACAATAAGCGCCTCTCTAAAGTCTCTGTAACTTCTAATCTCTGTGGGTCTGCCTTTTTTATCGTCGGAGAAACCGGTACGGCGGCTATCGCCGCACCAAACTTTCGCGCTTTTCTAATAACTGCTAAAACTACTTCTTTGTTAACTAACGGCCGTGCGCCATCATGCACAATCACTATATCAACATCCTGATCAATATGCTTCAGGCAATTTTTAACTGATTGACTTCTCGTTGATCCGCCGCGAATGACTTTTGTTACTTTTTTTACTCTGTATCGACAGATCGCGCTTTGTAACTTTATTACATCATTTCTGTTGGCAGCTACAATGAGCTGGTTAATTTCTTTTATTTTCGATAATGCCTCAAGCGTACGGATTGCAATCGGCTTCTGCGCAAGCGGTACCAAGGCTTTAGAAAGAGACCTCTTTAACCTTATTCCCCTGCCTGCAGCAGGAACAATCGCAACTACTTTCATCTATGCTCTAGCTTTGTAAAAATCATACGACCTGCTTGAGTCTGCAATACAGAAGTCACTACAACCTTAACCAGCTGACCGATAAAACGCCTACCATCCTCAATAACAATCATGGTGCCGTCATCTAAATAAGCAATCGCCTGATTATGCTCCTTGCCTTCTTTAAGAAGTCTAACCTCCATTGACTCTCCGGGAAAGACAACCGGCTTCAGGGCATTGGCCAATTCGTTTACATTGAGCACCTTTACTCCCTCTAAGCCAGCGATACGATTTAAATTAAAATCAGTGGTAAAGATCTTTGCCTCTAACACCTTGGCTAATTTTACTAGTTTTGCATCAACATCTCCACCCCCTACGATATCTTCTTCATGAATCCTTAACTCAACAGACGGATCTTTTTGAATTGAGCGAAGCAGTTCGAGTCCACGCCTACCGCGCTGTCTTTTTATTGGGTCTGAAGAATCAGCAACCTGCTGCAATTCTTTCAATACAAAACGAGGTATAACAACTCTCGACTCAAGAAATTGAGTTTTATAAATATCGACCACTCTTCCGTCAATAATAGCACTGGTATCCAGGATAACGACATCATCTTTCTGATCTTGCCTGCGAAATCGAACATAGGGAATAATAATACTAAATTCATCCTTACCCTGTAACCCAAACATTGCTCCCAAATAGGCAAAAATTAATATTAAGATAATCCGTGATAAATACAGCGCCACCTCAGAAAGAGGAAGTAGTTTTAAAACGAGGCCTATCAATAAAGCAAAGAGAATTCCTAATGCCAAACCAAACACAAGACTCGAGAGCCCTCTCAGTGATACCCGCCTTAAACTTACCTCTAATACAATAATAATTGCGCTGGCCAGCAATCCAGCTCCTGCGCCATGCAGCGGTGAAAAACCAGTCATATCAGCAACCTGAAAACCCATTACCATGCTAATAAACAAAAAAAGAACACGGATCAAATGCAACGTCATAAAGAATCACTTCCTTTCAAAAATAATAACATTATAAAAATTCCAATGCCTCTTTTACGCTCATAACCGGTACAATCTTTATCGTGGTACCTTTTATAAAATCCTTTGCTTTTAGATTATTCTTCGGTACTATACAGCGCTTAAACCCTAACTTCTGGGCCTCATTAATACGTATCGCAACCTGACTGATACTCCTCACCTCTGCAGCCAGCCCTACTTCGCCCAATACAGCTAACTCTCCAGAGACTGCCTTATTTTGCATGGCGGAGGCAATAGCAACCACCACACCTAAATCTGCTGCCGGATCCTCAAGCGTTACCCCTCCGGCTACATTTACAAAGACGTCTTTATCCCATAAACCCAAACCGATCTTTTTCTCTAAGACCGCCACCAGCAAGGTCAATCGATTAAAATCCATTCCCTGACATCTTCGTCGGGGTAAGCCGTAGCTGGTTTTGCTCACCAACGCCTGCACTTCCACAAGAATAGGGCGCGTCCCCTCTAAAACCGGAATCACCACCGACCCTGAGACATGCTGAGGTCTTTCAGAAAGAAAGATCTCAGAAGGATTTTTCACCTCAAGCAATCCTGCTGATGACATTTCAAATACCCCGATTTCATTAGTGGAACCAAAGCGATTCTTTGTAGTGCGCAATATCCGATGAGTAAAACACCTCTCTCCTTCAAAATACATAACGGTATCTACAATGTGCTCGAGGACCTTTGGCCCTGCGAATGACCCCTCTTTTGTGACGTGTCCAACGAGAAAAAGAGCAATGTTGTGTGATTTAGCCAATTGCGTAAGCACCCCTGCGCACTCTTTGACTTGACTGACACTCCCCGGAGAAGACGAAAGTTCCGGATGATACAGCACCTGTATCGAATCGATGATCACAAAATCAGGAGTAAGCTTCTTTATATACTCAACAATGACATCGAGGTTTATTTCATTTACAATATAGAAACTATCACTCCCCGATGACTGCAATCGACTCGCTCTTAATTTTGTTTGCTTTACCGACTCTTCTCCGCTTACGTATAAAACCTTAAATCCTGCCTGAGACAACTGAGCGGATGCCTGTAGGGATAATGTCGATTTGCCGATTCCCGGATCTCCTCCGACTAAAATAACAGAACCCCCAACAATACCTCCGCCTAGAACTCTATCGAGCTCTGTGATTCCGGTACTTACGCGCGATTCTTCTCGTATATCTACTTGGGATAGTAATACGGGTGGCTCCGAAGAAGCTCTCACCTGCTCCCTGGGGCTTGTAGAGAGAGAGCTGACTTCTTCGGTTAAGGAATTCCAGTTACCGCAATTACTACATCTGCCTTGCCACTTGGGAGATTGCGCCCCGCAGCCCTGACAGACAAAGATAGTTTTCGTTTTCACTTAATTTTACTTTCTGTGAATGAGTTTCCAAGGATGCTTCTTTAAATCATCGGTGAGTATCTCTAAATCTCTATAAATCGAATCGTCATTGACAAATCTCCCCAACGTCCCTTGCCCCTCATCGATCTTGCGCGTAATAGAATTTAAATGAGCCAGCATCTCTTTTATAGACCGCTTTGTCTCATCGTCTTCTACAATTTCATTAAACTCTTCAACGCTCGTCTCTACTTTTGAAGCGATTTCGCTGACGAGCTTGGTAATCTGTTCCATTGATATCGGGTCTTCGCCGACAATCATATCTCCTGCTTTTAAATATTCAGAATAATCAGTACCCGGAATAATCTCAATATACTTCTCTCCCAGAAGCCCTAAGGTATTGACCCACACCTTGGAATCTTTTGGGATCTTCAGTCCGCTTTTAAGCCAGATTGAGATCTCAACTTTATTTTTTTGATCTTTCTGGTCAAAAAATACGACCGCATCCTTTACGGTACCCGCATCGACTCCGGCAAGCCGTACCGGAGAGGCAGGCTTAACGCCATTGGCGAAACCAAAGACTGCCTTCATCTCCCACCCGGGATTCATAAAAGACAAATCACCAATAAGAAACACCAGTACAAAAAGAAAGGCAACTCCAATTAAAACAAAAATGCCTACCTTTAATTCCACCTTCGACTCTCTTGCCATGGGCTATCCCTCCTGCCAGCTTAATACATCACTCATTACAATATTTTCCGCATCGGTTATCGGACCAGTTGAAGCACCGGTAATAAACTGCTGAACAACCGGATGCTTAGAATTCCTGATTTCTTCTGCCGAACCTTCTGCAATGGCCCTGCCTCGATAAAGCATCACAATCTTATCCGCAATCTTAAACGCACTGTTCATATCATGAGTAACTACGATAGAGGTAATCTTTAGTTTATCATGAAGATTTTTAATAAGGTCATTAGTGGCATCAGCGGTAATAGGATCCACTTCGGAAGTCGGCTCATCGTAGAGAAGAATTTGTGGTCGTTTGCACAGTGCACGCGCTAATGCAACGCGTTTTCTCATCCCGCCGCTAAGTTCAGATGGCATCTTTTCTCCGATATCCTTTAATCCCACCAACGATAATGCTTCTTTCACGCGCTGACGGATAACTTGACTACTCAATTTAGAATATTCGTATAAAATAAATCCCACATTCTCTTCAACATTCAAAGAATCAAATAACGCAGAACCTTGAAAAAGCATCCCTATTTTCATGCGTAAATCGTTCAATTCTTTTTGGCTCAATTCGCTTACCACCTTACCGTCAACCTTAACACTGCCCGCGTCAGGATCAAGTAATCCGATAATATGTTTGATTAATACGCTTTTGCCGCATCCTGATCGACCAATAATCACACGGGTCTCACCGGGACCGATAGCAAGCGATAAATTATCCAATACCTGAAAACCGCTAAAAGACTTATATAATTTTTCTATCTCTATCATTATTTAAACACAAAATAAAATAGTGCTGCAAAAAAGCAATCGCTCACCAAAATCAATACAAATGAAGTAACAACTGAGATTGTCGTTGACTTGCCAACTCCCTCAGCGCCTCCCTGAGTTCTCAAACCTTCATAACAGCCAACCAAAGCAATGATCATTCCAAAAAATACTGTTTTAATCAAGCCTGTAGCAACGTCTTTTACGACTAATGCATCTAATGCCATTCTCATATACATCCACGGACTAATATTAAGCTTGAAAACACAGATAATAAACCCACCAAAAATTCCGATTATATCCGCATAAATTGTCAACAAGGGCAACATTAAGGCTAACGCCAGAAATCGCGGCACCACGAGATACTTCACGGGGTTTGTGGCCAACGCATGAAGCGCATTAATCTGCTCGGTTACTGTCATGGTCCCGATCTCAGCAGTAATTGCCGCCCCTATTCTTCCTGCGACAATAAGAGAAGTCAGCACGGGTGCCAGCTCTCTAACGAGCCCTACTGCAACGACGCTGGCGATATACATCTCTGCAGACATCTTCTGCATCTGATACGCCATTTGTAACGATAAAATCATACCGGTAAAAAGGGCGACTAAAGAAACAATCGGAAAACTCTCTACACCAATTCGCTTCGACTGAAACACAACCCTCTCAAACTTAAATGGTCTGGTCGGTATAAGCAGCAGAGTATTAAAAAACAGCAGAGAAAGTTTCCCCACGTATTCGATGCGTTCAAAAATATGTTCCTTTGCTTTTGTAAATAGCGTTCTATACATACTAAAACCTCAATGTGTGCTCCATCCCAAGTATCTCTTCATCTCTCTTAAGACGAAATTTCAAAGGCTGGTTTGGGCCGGGGCTGACTTGAAACTCAAGTTCTTCTTTTTCTTCATGGTAATCTTTTGTGCGCCGTACTGACCATGCATCCATTCCAAACGAATCTTTATCGGTTGGATAAAAAAGAATGTTATGTTTTTTAGATGCAAGGTTGTCGAGCTCGTTTAAATCCACCCGACCTTCTAAGGCATACGTAAAGCCGCTCTTCTCAATGACTCCCGAATCAAAAATAGTAATCGCCGGGTATACGCCGGTAAGATTCATAATGATTTTACTATAGTCTAAATCGTCGATATTGCCATCGTACGCCCATAGTTGTCCGCGCACATAGAAATCGGGTGTCTCTCCTTTTATTTTCACACGCCCGTCAACTGAACCCGAAAGGAGAAATGCATCCTGATCAATACCCAGGATTGCAGCGAGCTCGTTGATGTCCATATCTATAATCTCTAGATCTAAATCAACTGCCGACGGAAAACCAAACGCAACCGTGCCGTTTATTCTCATTTTTCCCCAAATAAGATTAACGAGCTCTAATTCTGATGTATCAAGCTTAAAATTACCCTTTATTTCTTTCAAGGGCTTGTAATTTAACAACGAGTAGTGCGAGCGCAGATTTCCCTTAATAAACTTTTTTTTATTCTCGAGGTCTGTCACGATAAGACCCTTCCCTGCCAATGCTGTTGAGAGATCATACTGGAGCAGCTTGATATGGTCTAACTTTGCACTCAATTCAAATTTATTTCCTGATAAAAATTTAATTTTTACATCAAGCGACTCTCGTTCATCAAAATCCATTTGAATTTGAAATATTTTATTTAAAAAATCTATATTCGCCCCGAAGCTACAGAAAATATCAGAATTGCTACTACCGAGCGCAGGAGGAAGCGCCTGCCCAATCGCATCTAACGATGGAATCGCAAGCGGGGCTGCCGCCTGAGCGCTAACTACTGTATCTTCCTTGACGAAGAAAACAAACGCACAGATTATTATTACATATACTGCTGCCCGTTTCATTATTCAAACTCCAAATGATCCCTTTTTGCCTTAACTGTTATCTTCTTTCCCTCTTTGAACTTTCCAGAGATGATCTCTTGGGCTAAAGGATCCTCAATGAACCTTTGAATTGTCCGCTTAAGAGGACGAGCCCCAAATGCAGCATCGAACCCTCTCTCTACCAAGAAATCTCTTGCCTCCTGTGACAAAGTGAGAATAACATTTTGTTCTTTCAGGCGGCCCTGCAGCTCTTTCATCTCTATATCAATAATTTTAAAGAGATCCTCTTTATTTAAAGACCGAAAAACAATAATATCATCGATGCGGTTTAAAAATTCCGGCTTGAAGGTCTTTTTTACCTCATCGAGGAGTTTATCTTTCATGCTTTGATAATTTACTTCTTCATTCTGCATTTTAAACCCTAATGATCCTTGCTTGCGCAAAATCTCTGCGCCGACGTTTGAGGTCATAATCATGATAGAATTTCTAAAATCTACTTTTCTGCCGAAGCTATCCGTCAGACGGCCATCCTCAAATACCTGCAAAAGGATGTTAAAGACATCCGGATGCGCTTTTTCAATCTCATCGAGCAGAATGACCGAATAAGGCCTACGCCGTACCCGTTCAGTTAACTGACCTCCTTCTTCATAGCCTACGTATCCAGGAGGCGCGCCTATCAAACGAGAAACATTAAACTTTTCCATATATTCAGACATATCAAGCTGTATCAATGCATTTTCATCCCCAAACATAAATTCAGCTAATGCTCGAGCAAGAAGTGTCTTTCCTACTCCTGTGGGACCTAAAAAGATAAAAGATCCGATGGGTCTTTTGGGATCTTTTATCCCTGCGCGTGAACGGCGTACCGCATGGGCAATTGCATTAATCGCTTCATCTTGACCAACGACGCGGTTATGGATTTCGTCCTCAATCTTTAGTAACTTTTCGCTCTCTTTCTGCTCTAATTTAAAAATTGGTATTTTAGTCCATTGAGAAATTATCTCCGCAACATTCTCCTCAGAAATCTTCGGACACAACTTATCCCTTTTCTGTTGCCAGTCGGTCCTCGCTTTCTCTAAATCATTTCTTGATGCCCTCTCCTGATCGCGAAGCTTCGCTGCTTTCTCAAAATCCTGACTCTTAATAAACGCTTCCTTTTCTTTCTTGAATTGATTTACCCTTTGTTCAAGCTCCTTAATATTTTCAGGAATAGTCATTTCCGCAAGCCGTGCCCGTGAACCTGCTTCATCGATTATATCGATTGCTTTATCAGGAAGAAATCTGCCGCTGACATAACGATCCGAGAACTTTGCCGCTGCCTCCAGAGATTCATCGGTAAATTTTACCTTGTGATGTGTTTCATACCTATCTCTAAGGCCTTTTAAAATTTCTACGGTTTCCACTACCGAAGGAGGATCAACCATGATTGTCTGAAATCTTCTCTCCAGTGCAGCATCTTTTTCAATGTGTTTTCTATATTCGTCTATGGTAGTGGCACCAATGCACTGAATTTCTCCTCGGGAAAGCGCAGGTTTTAGAATATTAGAAGCATCAATTGCGCCTTCTGCCGCCCCGGCCCCTACTAACGTATGTAGCTCGTCAATAAAGATGATAATGTCCGCGGAACGTCTAATTTCATCCATGACCGCTTTGATTCTCTCTTCAAATTGCCCTCTATATTTCGTACCGGCAATCATTAACGCCAAATCAAGAATCACAATACGTTTATCCCTTAAGATCTCCGGGACTTCTCCTGCCACGATTGACTGCGCTAAACCTTCGACAATAGCGGTTTTACCCACGCCCGCTTCTCCTAAAAGCACAGGGTTGTTTTTGGTGCGTCTGCTGAGTATCTGAATGACCCTTACTATCTCGTTCTTTCTATTGATCACCGGATCAAGCTTATTGTCCTTGGCTAACGCATTTAAGTCTCTGCCGAAAGCGTCGAGCGCGGGTGTTTTTGTCTTAGCGGTTTGCGCTCCGAATCCGGGTGTGGCTGATCCTAAAAGGCTCATTACCTCGTTTCTAACCTTAGTTAAGTCCAAGCCCATATTCAATAACACTTGCGAAGCAATGCTCTCTGCCTCTTTTATCAAACCAAGCAAAAGATGTTCTGTGCCGATGTAATTGTGACCCAAAGAACGTGCTTCTTCTGCGGCTAACTCAAGCGCTTTTTTTGCGCGGGGAGTAAACGGTATATCTCCCAATACTTGAGTAGTCGGCCCGGGCTGAACAAGTTTTTCTATCTCTATACGGATATTCTCTAAACTCACCCCTAACTTTAGCAGGACCGCTGCAGCCACCCCTTCACCTTCTCGGATGAGCCCTAAAAGAATGTGCTCCGTACCTATATAATCATGATTGAATCTGCGCGCTTCTTCTTTGGCTAAAATGATTACCTTGCGAGCGCGTTCTGTAAATCGATTAAACATTACTATTTCCCTCCTAATTTTTCTCTAATTAAACTTGCTCTTTTTATGTCTCTCTCTGACGAATTCAGCTTTCTGCCTTCGAGCTTCTGCAAATGTGATGGTTGCGTTATGATAAATAATTCATTGATAAGACTGCTGTTGATATCCGCAATAATGCCTAAATCCGTTCCCAGCCGCACCATCGATAACAACTCAATGGTCTCCTGGCTTGAAATAATATACGCGTTTCTCAGCGTGCCGTGGGCCCTGCGTATCTTATCTTCTAAAATGGGTCGCTGTTGACCAAGAAGACTCGTCCTTGCCTGTTCCTCTTGTTCGATGATCTGGCGTATAAGACCCTTTAAATTCTCAATAATCTCGCTTTCTTCGTGACCGAGCGAAACCTGGTTGGAAATCTGAAAAAAGTTTCCCAAGGCCTGCGTGCCCTCTCCATAGAGGCCCCGTGTAGTAAAGCTCAATTTTGCAATTGCTGCTAACACCTTATTAATCTGTTTCGTCATCACCAGTGCCGGCAAATGCAGCATGACTGAGCCTCGCATTCCAGTTCCGGCATTTGTGGGACAGGCGGTCAAATACCCCCAGTCCGGCAGAAAAGCAAAATTCATTAATTTCGCCAACTCATTATCTAATTTATCAATAATATTCCATGCCTCATTCAAATCAAACCCGGAACGCATCACTTGAATCCGCAGATGATCCTCTTCGTTTACCATGACTGAAATAATCTCCTCCTCGGTAACGACCAACGCCTTACCGTCTCCGGCAAGAGCGTGTTCATGACTCATGAGGTGGCGTTCTATCAAAAACTGCTTATCAACATTGTCCAATTCGCTGACATTAAATAATGCTGATTTTTTAAGCAGGTTTATTTTTGAAATAGCGCTTTTTATTTTTGTTAAATTAGTCTCATTTTGTTTTTTATCCGCGCGATTCGGAAACGGACTCCTATCTATATTTCTGGCTAAGCGGACTCTGCTCGAGATTACAATGTCGGAGTGAGGGCCGGTCCCTTTAAGCCATTCGCTTCTATTGCGCAGAAAATCATTTAGCTGCATCTTTACCTCTCTCTTTCTTTTCTGTGTCTTTAATCTTATCGCGTAATTTTGCTGCCTCTTCAAACTCTTCGTTTTGAATGGCCAGAGATAGCTTCATCCTCAGCTCCTGTATGTCTGACTTTGCTTTAACGCTCTTTGAAAGCTTAGCCGGAGCCTTACCCGTATGCTGGCTTGACCCATGGATCTTCTTAAGCAAAGAGCTTAAATATTTTTTGAAGACACTATAACATTCACCGCAGCCAAGCCTCCCGCTCTTTCTGAAATCCTCATAGGTGATACCACAATGAGAACACTGCGTTTTGATTTTGCTTACCCCTTTAATCTGCTTACCGATGTCAGTTAGACCTGCTAAAAGATCAGCGAGTCCGAACTGCTGCTCCATCTGCACGCTCTTTTCTTTTGCGCAGAGCTCGCAAAGGTGTAACTCAGTCATCTGCTCATCGACTATCTCAGTTAAATGAACTGTCGCTGGAGTTTTTCCGCATGCATCACAAAGCATATTTTACTCCTTGAGTTTTAGTAACCTTACGGAATGCTTCTGTAAGTTTTTTGGTAATGCTGCCAGGTTTGCCGGTGCCGATTGTCCTCCCGTCAACTTTAACAACAGGAATAATTTCTGCTGCGGTTCCTGTTAAGAAACATTCATCAGAAATATACACCTCATGTCGAGTAAGGACATGCTCGTGCACAGAAAGCTTCATCTTAGAAGCTATTTCAAGAACGGTGTCGCGCGTAATGCCCCGTAACGTACCCATGCATTGCGGCGGGGTATACAGATGATTTTTCCTCACGATAAATATATTATCGCCTGTACACTCTGCCACGTAGCCTAAATGGTCGAGCATAATTGCTTCCTCATACCCGCTGTTGGTTGCCTCTATTTTGGCTAAGATGTTGTTGAGATAATTTAGCGATTTAAGCTGTGGATTCAATGCCTCGGGTAAATTGCGAATTGTAGGCACCGTGATAATCTCCATGCCTTTTTTGTAGAGCGAAGCGTGATCATCATACAAGGCAATCTTATCAGCAATAATAATGATCGTGGCATTACCTTTGCATTTGCGGGGATCCAACCCTAAATCTCCGACCCCCCGAGTAACAATTAATCTAACGTAGCCATCTTTAAGCTTATTTGCTTTAAGCGAATCGATAACCGCCTTAATCATCTGTTTTTTCGTGATAGGAATAGGCAGCATTATTGTATGCGCTGATTCATACAATCTATCAATGTGTTCTTGTAATTTAAACACAAGTTTATTGTATGAGCGGATGCCTTCAAACACACCGTCACCATAGAGAAGCCCGTGATCGAACACGGAAATTTTCGCATCTTTCTTGTCTAATAATTTTCCATTAATATACACTTTCATTTACGTTCGTTCCTCCCTTGTCTTTTATTGCAGCTCTCCGTCTTTAATAGAGAGTACCCGTGTTGCTTGACGAGCAATACGCTCATCATGGGTTACAATCACAACCGTCTTGCCCTTCTCCCTATTAAGCTTCATCAATAAATCAATAATCTGTGACCCGAGCTGAGAATCTAAGTTGCCTGTTGGCTCATCACAAAAAATTATCTCCGGCTCATTGATCAGAGCCCTGGCAATCGCCAGGCGCTGCTGTTCTCCTCCAGAGAGCTCGCTGGGCCTATGGTTCCAGCGGTTGCCTAACCCTACGAGATCGAGGTACTCTTTTCCTCTTTCTAAGAGCGTCTTTTTATCTAGCGTGCCTTCTTTCATACGTGCTGGAAAAATTATATTTTCTAACGCGCTAAATTCCGGCAACAAGTGATAAAACTGAAACACAAAGCCAATTTTTTGATTTCTTAAGGTTGACCGTGCTTCATCTGAAATCCTACACAGGTCAACTCCTTCAAGCAAAACCGCTCCGCGCGTTGGGGTATCTAAGCCCCCTAATAAATGCAAAAGTGTCGACTTCCCTGCGCCAGAAGGACCAACAATAGAAAGCGCCTCGGCCCTCTTGATTTCAAGGTTAATCCCTTTAAGCACAGAGAGTTCCCTTATTTTACTATTATATATCTTATAGAGGTTTTGCGCCTCTAAAATCGTATTTTTTTTCTCACTCATACCTTAGAGCCTCTACCGGATCAAGCCGAGCCGCCTTGCTCGCAGGATACAGCGTTGCAAGAAAACTGATGAGTATCGCAGCCCCGGCAATCGTCGCAATATCCGGCCACTGTAAATCTACCGGTAGATATCGAATATAATAGATATCTTGCGGCAGTGTTATAAATTGATATTTCTTAAGCAGCAAGCTTAAACCAACCCCCAGCACTAAACCAAGTGCAGTGCCCGTGCATCCAATCAAAAGCCCTTGGAAAGTAAAAATTTTGCGTATGCTTCTGCGTGTTGCGCCCATCGATTTAAGAATCCCTATATCTTTTACTTTCTGGGTAACAATAACTATAAGAGTGCTCACAATATTAAAGGCCGCAACTAATACGATGAGCGTCAAAATTATAAACATAGTTATCTTCTCTAATCGAAGTGCTGCAAAAAAATTACGGTTAATCTCCATCCATGTACGCACGCTAAAAGCATAGTCTAGCCTCTTGAGAATCTCTTTTTTTACCTCAGCCGCCTTATAGACATTCTTTAAACTCACTGACATTCCGCTTATTTCCCCAGGCATCTGAAAGATTTCTTGCGCAGTGGCAATATTGGTGAAGATTAAATTCATATCATAATCGTACATGCCCGAATTAAAGATCCCCGCAACCTTAAGCTTTACCAGAGATTCTTTCTCCGCCGAATAAACACTTAAAGAATCGTTTATCCCCAGCCAAAAAGAATCCGCTAGCTCCTTACCAATAATCACCTCGTTATTTTTTACTTCAGTAGTTCCCTGCGTCAGATATTTTTCTAGCTCTGTTACTTTAATTTCTTCCTGAGGATTAATGCCCCGTAATGCTAAACCGATAATCTTTTCTTCATAGCGCAAAAATACATGGCCGTTTACATGCCCAGCGACCGCTTTGACCTGATCGATCGCTTCCAGCTTTTGCTTGAGCGCCGGATACTCCGACGCTTCATAGGTTCCTTCAACGAGAATATGAGAATTTGTCCCAAGAATCTTAGCGCGTAAATCATTATCAAAGCCGGTCATCACCGCGATTACAATGATTAGTGCCATCACTCCAACTGCAACGCCTAAGATAGAAATTAAGCTGATAATCGAGATGAAGCTTTCTTTTCTTCGCGCAGTCAAATAGCGAAGCGTTATCCACAATTCGTATCTACTCATCGTCTTTTTCTTCCGGTCTAAGCAAAGGAAACAGTATTACCTCTCGGATAGATGGTTGGTTCGCAAACAACATAACCAGTCTGTCAATCCCAATGCCTAAGCCTCCTGCCGGCGGCATGCCGTATTCCAACGCAGTGATAAAATCATCGTCTATCTTCTGCACTAATTCTCGATCGAGGTCTTTGAGCGCTTCCTGAAATCTCTTGCGTTGCTCTTGGGGGTCATTGAGTTCTGAATAGGCATTAGCAACCTCCATGCCTCCGACAAATAGTTCAAATCGTTCTGCAATAAGCGGATTATCCTTCTTTGTTTTTGCCAACGGGCTTAAGAAACTAAAATAGTCAGTAAAAAACGTCGGCTTGGAAACATCGGTGTCCTGAAGAAAATCTTCGATGATCTTCATAATCTGCGAACGGGAAAGCGTCTTCTTTTCAATCACATTCGGCTTCTTTTTCTTAATTTTAGCGAGCATCGCCTCTGCGTTATCGTCGGGAAGTATATCAAACTGCTCCTTAACAACATCCGCAAATGAGCATCGACGCCACGGAGGAGTAAGGTCAATTTCATTTCCTTGATACTGAATTTTTAGGCTTCCGGTAATATCCTTTGCCAATTGAGCAATAAGTTCTTCAGTTAAATTCATCATATCCTGATAATCAGCGTACGCGGTATAGACTTCGAACATAGTGAATTCAGGATTGTGCCGAGTAGAAATACCCTCGTTTCTAAAGCTCCTGTTGAGCTCGTAGACTTTATCAAAACCGCCCACCAAAAGTCGTTTAAGGTATAGCTCGGGAGCGATGCGTAAATACACATCCATATCAAAAGAATTGTGATGGCTTTTAAACGGCCTTCCTGTAGCCCCGCCGGGAATCGTCTGCAGCATCGGAGTTTCTACTTCTAAATATCCCCGAGTGTCAAAAAAGTCTCGTATGCCTTTAATAGTCTTTGAGCGCAGCTTGAATATTTCCTTAACCTCATCGCTGGCAATTAAATCAAGATATCGTCTCCTATAACGTGTTTCAACATCTTTGAGCCCATGCCACTTCTCTGGGAGAGGACGCAATGCTTTACTCAAAGGCACAAGTTCAGACGCCGCAACTGACATCTCTTGTGTTCTTGTCTTAAATAACTTGCCCTGAACACCGATAAAATCGCCGATATCCAATTGTTTGAATATCTCCAGTGACTTTTCGCTGATCTCTTTTTCTTTCACGTAAACCTGAATCTTGCCGCTTCTATCGTGAATATCAAGAAAGGTTACCTTGCCATGAGCGCGTTGAGCCATTACCCTACCGGCCAAAGACACACTGCGATCCTCTTGAAAATCAGCCAAAACATCAGCGATTTCAGCGGTCCTTTCAAAGCGGGCCCCATAGGGAGAAAAACCCTTCTCCTGTAAAGCCTTAATCTTGTTAACCCTTTGATTTATAATCTCTTCCATAATATTTTATCAGTAAATTTTGTCCTCTCATTATAATGCAGAAACTTTAAAATGTCAATTAAGATTAAAGACCTTCAGGACAACCAATTGGTAGGGCGGCGGGCGCTTTTGGGTAGGGTAAACAGGACAGCTATACCGCGATAATGCAAATACCTTTTTTATTGGCTTGAGCAACGCATTGCTCTCTATCTAAAAGCAGGGTCTTTTCTGCCTCAATCGCAAGACAACATGCCTTTGCCGTTATTAAACTCTTTATTGTATTCATGCCTATAACCGGAATATCAAACCGCATATCCTGTTGAGGCTTACTCACCTTAACCACAGTAACATTTCCATTGCCCAACCTGCCGGCTCGGAGTATTGCTTCATCCGTACCTTCTAATGCCTCGATAGCCAAGATAGCTTTCTGCTTGATGCAGACGGTCTGACCAATATCCAAATGGCCAATATGCTTTGCGATATCTTTTCCAAACATGATATCGTCCCATTCAGCAGGAGTGGGTGTCCTTTGCGTCAATGCACCCTTAGGGGGCATAAGGTCTTTTAGGTAAATCGTCGAGTCAATCAATTGTATCCCCAGTTCTTGTAGCTTTTCTGCGACTGCGCTAAATATCGTATCGGCCTTCTTATCCTTCACCCGTTCTAAAAGCGCCTTAATATCCTGATCAAGCGCAATTTTTTTATTAAAAAGATTCTTCGGGTTAACCTGCCCTGCCATTACAACTTCAGAAATATTGCCTGCTTTTAACATACCTAGAAGTTTTTTTAATTCACCCGGGCCTACCCAAAATAATTTATCGACATACTTTTTTAATTCTCGAGAGGTGTCTCCTTTAATACCCACTGCAAAGATCGTAACGTTAGCTTTACGCTTAGCAGCCTGCGCAAAGACCACAGGAAACCTTCCGTTTCCTGCGATGAGCCCTAGAATTTTTGGTTTTTGATTTGAATTTATCGTCGACATATGCCTCTTCGGGAGGAGGTGGCGAATTCTACAAGATGAGCAACTTCTTCGCATTGAGCAACATCCTGTTTAATCTTTTGTACCGCGTGCGAGATAGAAAGCCCCTCATTAAACAAAAGCTTGAATGCTTCTTTTAAATTACGGATGTTTTCTTTTGGAGTCTTGGCCCTTCTTAATCCCACCATATTTAATCCGAATACCTTTGTAGGATGTCCGTCGCAGGTCGAATAGGGTGGAATATCCTGCACCACCTTGGAACATCCACCGATGATTGAAAGCCTGCCTACTCTACAGAATTGATGAATGGCAACAATGCCTCCGACAACCGCATAGTCTTCGATTGTCACATAGCCTGCCAAGGTACCTACATTAGCAATAATGCAGTTATTCTTAACCACGCAATCGTGCGCGATGTGGGTATAAGCCATAAGAAGATTACTATCGCCGATAACCGTCTGGCCATTTTCCTTGGTGCCGGGGTTTACCGTGATATATTCGCGGAAAGTGTTGCCGTTTCCGATTATAACAAAGCTCTTCTCTTCTTTATATTTTAAATCCTGCGGAGGGCTTCCGATAACCGCACCCGTAAAAAAACTACAGTTTTTTCCAATAGTTGTATACCCTTCGATTCTACAGGCCTGGCCAACAGTAGTACCTTCTGCAATCTGTACATGTTCTCCGATTACCGAATAAGGACCAACAGTAACAGTATCTGCTAAGCGTGCCTTAGGGTGGATTATTGCGGTTTTATGAATTTTCATTATTTAAAATTGTACCAAATAAACCGATGGTGTCAATCTTTTTAACCCTACATAATAGAAAGCATTTTATCAATTGCCGATTTTGCTCTTTTTCGAATAACATCAGAAATGCGTACCTCAACACTCATTTCTTCCAATGACCATAGGACCTTCTCGACGGTAGTGCGTTTCATGTTCGGACATGTAGCTAAGTCGGATGCGGGATAGAATTTCTTACCGGGGTTATCATTTTGTAGTCGGTAAATAAGACCCACTTCAGTACCTATGATAAATTCGGTTGCATCTGACTGCTGTGCATACTTGCACATCTTTCCCGTTGATAAAGCCTCGTCAGCTAAATCGATTACCTCTGGGATGCATTCTGGATGAACGATAATCTTTGCCTTTGGATAACGACGCACCTGCTTTATAATATCTTCGGGTAAGATCTTAACATGCGTCGGGCAGTGTCCGTCCCAAGAGATAAGGCGCCTACCGGTCCTCTTAGAAACAAAATCTGCCAGGTATTTATCCGGTATAAAAATAATCTCTTCCGCATCTTTTAGGTAATTTACCACTTCAACGGCATTGGTTGAAGTACAGCAGATGTCTAATTCCGCTTTTACATCTGCGGAGGTATTGACATAACCAACTACTGCCGCCCTGGGATGACGGTTCTTAAGCTCGCGTAAATCCTCGGCGGTAATCATATTCGCCATAGGGCAGCCTGCTTTTATCTCAGGCATCAGAATTGTCTTTTTAGGACAAAGGATCGAAGCGGTCTCTGCCATAAAATGCACACCGCAGAATATCACAACCTGCGCATCGTGCGAAGCGGCAATCCTGCTTAACTCAAGAGAATCGCCTGAGTAATCGGCAATGTCCTGAACCTCTGGCAGCTGATAATTATGCGCCAGAATAATTGCTTTCCTGTCTTTTTTTAACGCATTAATTTTGTTGATGAGTTGATCCATAGTATCTTTCTATCAAACCTATCTTTATATACGTGATATCTAAAGGATAGAAGTTTTTACGTAACATCGTCAGCAGCTTTATTGCATATATACTCGATAAATCGAGATTCGTCAGATTCTTTTATGGTAAAAAGCTTAACCCCCGTCTCAAATACCTGTTTTCCTCCCTGAGCACCGAGGGGGATCGACCATATAACCTCGCCTCGTAAATGAAGAGGTTCGGAGTAAGAAGGAACAGCTATTTCCATCCTCAGCATGCTTCCCTGTTTAAGCTCTTTTTCGGTTAGAAAACAAACTCCTTCAACGCTTAAATTCTTTGTAATTGCCGAAACGTTTTCTGTAGGGGTCTGTCCTTGGTACTTCTGCTGAACCTGAAAGGTAACTCCGGTCTGAACATTAAATCTCACAAAACGTCTTCGCTCTGTGGAACCATTCCTTTCTTCCATGAAAACCTCCTCTTTCAATCGTTACTATGCTTCAATAGGTTAGTGACTTAACACCCGAGGAATTATTATCGCAAACATTATTATTACAATGATTACCTTGGCAATGATCGAACCGACTCTTCCTAATACGCCGCCCGCACCAGCCTTAAGCGATTTTACTAAGTCTCTGTGGATAATTAATTCTACTAAAAGTGCGCCGAGAAAAATTCCCAGAAACGTTCCTACGATAAGACCAATCCCTAAAAATCCAGCGCCCAGCATCGCACCCACAATGCCTCCGACGATAGCGCCCGCCACGGCTCGGTTAGAAGCACCTAATTTTTTAACTCCTATAATAACAAATATATATTCGGTCGCTTCACCGATCAAATACAGCAACAGCACAAATGCCAAATGCTTAACTGTCAACACGGAAAATTCGGTAAGGACTGAATACAAAACGGTACCGACAAGAACAATCAGCGTTCCGAATGTAGTAAAAAATATCGCGGCAAACCCAACGATACTACACAATATTAAAATTATTAAAGCGAGTATTTCCATGGTAAAAGAGGCGCCAGAACCACGTGGCTATTATCGACTATCTTAACTCTTTCTGGATATTTTGGCAAGATTTAAAACTACTGAATGCAAACCCGTGATTTGCAAAGGCCGGGGTCAAGAAAATGAAGAAGCGCACAATAAATATTGTGCGCTTCCATTACAATCAGTATTATCACAGTCTTTTTCATGTGCTATGTATTAAAAATCGTCCTCGGATGCCCCTTTAAATCTTTCAAACCGCTCTTTGAACCAATGCTTTTTCCGCTCTCCCTTTTTTTCCTGATGCTGGGCTTTCATGGCCTGCATCTGTTGCGCTTGTTCGGGCGTTAAGACCTCTTTTACCTTCAG
Organism: Candidatus Omnitrophota bacterium; assembly: GCA_042571725.1. GTDB lineage: Bacteria > Omnitrophota > Gorgyraeia > VGKH01 > JBHPFN01 > JBHPFN01. The sequence continues at coordinate 921 of JBHPFN010000030.1, read as the reverse complement.
AACATTTTTAATCCGCAAATCGATAAGCTTTCCTTGCGATGCCTTGATGTCTGAGGCAATTGCGTTTGTAGCATTTTGGTCTGGAGCCGGCTTTTCTAGTTCGTCTCGAAGTGCTTGACGTCTGGTTTTAAGCGTCTGGCGCAGTTGCTCCTTCTGTGCCCTAAACTCAGTACGAAGCTTTTTCATCTGTTTCTGTTGCTCCGGGGTAAGATTAAGTTTCTCAGCAAACTTCTTCGCCATCTCTTCTTTTTTATGCCTTACTCTTTCCCGAGAAGCATCCGCCGGCTGTGCGTATAAAGCAGAGGTTGTATACGCTATGCACGCTAAAATTGTTACCGCCGTAAGCCCCGCTTTCACTTTTAATTTAACCCTCATTGTTATCGCCTCCCTTCACTATCTTAGACAAAAATAATGGACAAAAAGTTTCATTACAAAAAATATTGTTCGATTGCAGTACCAAGCGTAGTATCATCGGTCTCATAATAGTCTGCTCCATTTTCTCCAGACAAATGCGACAAAAATTGAACTTGCTCTTGAAGATAGTCATTAACCATCCGCTGGTTCATTAAAGGTAAGCGCACAAATACTACTATAAGAATAATCGCCCCGATGGTTGCTGAGGCAAATACATGTTTGCGCGCAAAAAAGAACTCCTGTAGATTGTCGAGTGCCTGCGATAGAAAACCTTGCGATTGTTGTTGGATCTCAATCTTTTCCTTTATTGCATACCATACTGATTCGGGAGGTTGAATCCTCTCGGTAGCTTTAAATGGCTTAGCTACCTTCTGCAAAGACTCCTCCAGCTGCCTACATTGCTTACATGAACGCAGATGGTCTTTAAGTTGCGTTTCTTGCTCTTTACTCATTTCATTGTCGATATCATACAGCAGGCTAGTAAAGGCAGCATGGAGGCATTTGAGC
>JBHPFN010000029.1:0-23682 GCA_042571725.1 Candidatus Omnitrophota bacterium | reverse complement strand
TGTTGGTCTGAGGTAAACAATAGGCAATTGCCGTTGGTAACCGTATGTATTTCTCGAGCAACCAAAATCATAACTCTATCAGCGGCATCAACTGCATCGCGTGACTTCTTGACCGAACTTATCATTTCATGCCCGGGGAAATCCAGCAGATGTTCACCTGCAAATTCATACGCAAGAATTTTGCCGCGTTTGATATCGTTAAAAAAGGTGCGTTTGAATTGCTCTAACTTCTCATCGGTAGGGATAATCTTGAGCGTGCGCAATCTATAGAAAAACGAAAGAACTTCCATAAGCTGTGTGGTCGCAACATTAATGGTTGCCGATGGGCTTCTATCGAAAAGATAGCGAACGACCTCGGAACCGGGAAGGTCAATATAATACTTTAGTAGCGCATCAGAATCGAGGAGGCAATGAGCTTTCATGGTCTATTTTTTATTAGTTGTGCAATAAAATTGCGTTTCCTTCTGGTGAGGGCGCGTAGATCTTCGTGCGCAACAGGCCCCTTACACTTAAGGTCGATTAATTCAAGAAATGAAACAGGGTTTGTGCGCGTAGCTCTATTCCTATATTGTTGAATAGTGTCATCTTCCATAGAAATCCTTGTTATGCTGGTGGGTTAGGAAAGTGATATTTAGTATAATACAAAATGACGATTTTGTCAATCAATTAAACAGGTAGACGCTTAACTAGGGATAACTTGTGCGATGGTGGCTAAGAGTTCTTCCGAGGCGACTGGCTTGGCAATGGCGAAACGCTTACCGGTCTTTTTTCCGGGGAATTCCTCTTCTTTGGTAAAAATACCAGTTAAAAATATAATCGGGATATCCTTGGTAGATGGATCTTGCTCTAATGTGGCAGCTACCTCAGCACCATCCATATCAGGCATAAGCACATCAAGGATAATCACATTGGGTGTATTTTGTTTCGCTAACGAAATGGCGTCTCTACCTTGCGAGGTAGTAACGACTTCGTAATTATTTCGCTTTAAAATATTCCCTAAATGCAAAAGGGTATCTTCTTCATCGTCAACCAACAAAATTTTCTTCTTCTCTTCCATAGAAACCTCCCTTATATCTTCAAGCATATCTTAACTCTACTTTGGTCTTTTCGCAAGAACAAAAAAATGAGCCCAGCCATATCTGGCTGGGCTCATTTCTAAAGGGTCGCTCTTAGAATGATACGTCTAAATCTTGCTGTACTCCCTCGATCGTGCCTTCAAGTGTTTCCTGTAAATTTTCGATAGTCTCCTGGGCCTCTGCTTGCATCTCTTCACCCATTTGCTTGCCTGATTCAACAGCTTGCTCGACCTGCGCTTGGGCTTCTTCAGAAACTTGTGTGGCCATGCCAGTAACACCTTCTTGGAAGGCTCCAAAATCAAGTTGCGTAAGATTAGCGAGCGCGGTATTCATCAAAGCCTTTGTAAGTATGATCTTAATCAAGGCTGAGACATCGGTGATATTTTCAAATCTCTGTTCTATATTTACGGGAAATTCAGTTATCTGTGGTGTCGCTCCTTGTGAATAGTCTTTGTAGATAACCTTACCGATACTTAAATCAAGAATATCGATCTGAAATTCAGGCGGTGCAGATGCCTCTTTTGCTCCCATAGTATCCTGCTTATCCGAAGCACCTTTAAGATTACGCAATGAGTTAATATTAAGCTGTCCTTTTTCGTTCTTTACCAGTACGAGCTCTCTAAGATTGAGTCTCGCTTCCCACAAATGCACTTGATTCTTCAATAACGCATCGAGGTTAAAATCAACAAAGAACACTGGCATATCAACCATCACCTTATCTTTAAATTCCAACGGGTTCAATACTTGCAGATCATGAAGTGAAACCAGCGTATTGAGTATATCAACCTTTACCCCTGAGGTAGTCGCCTTAAGGCCTGTGGCAGCTTCAATGCCAGCCGACAAGGCGCGCTGAGCGATGATATCCTTTGCAACATAGAGAATACCAGCCGCTATTATCACAATGATAATGAGTGCCATAAGTACTTTCTTCATACAACTCCTCCTTTTTTGATTGTTAACTTTTGATATACTTTCAGGAATGTGAAAAGTAGTTTACTTCTTTAGCTCTGTTTTGTCAAGAATTAAATACCTATGGATTCTCTTAAGAAAAAACAAGCGAGGATATATATCATATCCTCGCTTGTTTAGCAATCAAACGTCTTTTTCTGCTATGCTGCCTTGCGATTATTGCCTTTACGCAACTTCGAAAGCCAATACTCCATCTGTTTGCCGGCTGCCTCACGGCCTCCGACTCCGAAGGAAATAGCAAATGCAACGGCAGTAGCCCCAAGAGTAAGCCCAAAGGCCATATTAACAATATCATTAGCAAGGCCCATAGCGCGCAACCCCATCGCTAACACAAGCCCCAAAATGATCACCCGTACCAACGTAGCCATGGGGGTATAGCCGTCCTTGGAGGCTTTGTTCATGGCAGTGCTTACTAAGTTGGCAATCCATAATCCCGCTGCAATAATCATGCTGCCCAGCAATACCTGTCCGCCAAAAGAAACCAAATTGGTTGCCATGTCTGAGATCTGCGCAAACCCCAACCGGTTAGTGGCCTCAACGGTCGCAAAGAGCATCATAAAGAAAAATACAACCTTGCCACCTAATTGAGAAAGGTTTACCTTTGCACCGGTTAGCCCAATCGCATCAGGGAATTTGTCAATTCCTGATGCGTTAAGCAGATTGCCAACAAATGCAGATACCGGTTTGGCGACAAAATAGGTAATCATAATAATCGCCAGTGCGCCGATGAAGTTAGGAATCAATGTAATTATCTGACTGAGCATCTCCGTGGCAGGATCGGCAATTGCAGATATTTTAAGAGCGCTCAATCCAGATATAATGGCAGGAATAAAGATAAGGAAAAACACTATTTGACCGGCAATCTTCGAGATACCCATTTTTCCCTTGATTCCTGCTTTTTCTCCCAGTTTATCAATGCCCATTGCAGTAAACACATTGACAACGATATCGCGGAATATTTTAGCAATGAGCCACCCCACAAAGATAATCACTCCCGCTGCTAAGATATTAGGAACCGCGCTCACCATCTGGTCAACCATCGTCTGCGCTGGAAGCAATAACCCTTCTAACCCAAATACGCCAAGGATGCCGGGAAGAAAGATTAAGAAAACAAGCCAAAACGCAATCTCGCCAACGGTTTCACTCAAAGGTTTTCCCTTAGCCTCAACCCTCTTATCAATTCCGCTTGCATCCAATGCTGTGGTAGCAATCTGTTTAATAATTCGTGCGCACAGCCATGCCACCAGCATAAGTACAGTGCCTCCGATAAGCTTGGGCAAATAGTCAAAGACTTGGGACAAAAGCACCTGCAGAGGCTGTGATACTACCTCCAGGCCAAGCTGATCAAACACCGCCAGGAGCGTCACCAGAAGCACGACAAAATAGCCGCCCGTTGCAATACCAGGCTCTAAGTTTAGGTTTGTATGCTCGTTGAGCTTAAGAAGGCGCAGTGTCTTTCTAAGAATTACCTTTACCAATACCGCAATAATCCAGCCAGCCAAAAGAATAATGAGAGCACCAAATACACCGGGCAGCGCTTCTCCCAATGTTCCCTGGAGGGCCTCAAACAATCTCTCCATACTTCCTCCTTTCGTTACTTAAAAAATTGTGTTGTTAGCGTACGGGCGAGTTAGAATCGTCCTCTATAAAAAATCCTGAACAGTGACTGAGCTATGCAATTAATAGTACCTGCCTGGTCTCCCATGACAACCTATTGAACTCAATCATATTCAGGATAAAAGTAAAGTTACGTTCTCCCTTTGGAAAAAAAGCAACTTCTTCGGTGTGTATTTTTATTCTATCTTCTAATCGGAAATTCGTCAAGCACTTTCACTCATTATCCATCAACAAAGCGCGCATTGTTCAGTTACAAAAAATCCTACCTAAGGTAAAATTCTTCAAAACTAATTGACAGGTAATGACACAATTGTATATAATTATTTTAAGATGAAAATAAAGATAGTTAACACAAGCATATCTTTATGTGTAATTGCTGCATTTTTTGTAGTAATGCTCCTGCCGCTTGCCGTTTTCTCCGACGAAGAAGAATCCTCCCAACAAGACACCCCCGAATGGATTGAGCGCATTAATTTCGGCGTTGAAGCAGGTACCGACCAGAAACTACGCGCCTATTTTGAGACTGTTCAACCGCTACATCAAGATTTTGATAAAGAACACACGGTTTTTATCCAACCGCGTTTTTCTTATTATGATGATGACGCAGCCTATAACTTAGGGCTGGGCTACCGCAGGCTTTTGAATGACAATAGTATCCTTTTAGGAACGAATGTATTTTTTGATTATGAAAACGATGACCAGCATTACCGCACCGGTGTAGGCTTCGAGGCCTTTTGGAATCTTATCGAGTGCCGGTTAAACACCTATATTGGTCTCTCTCCCCGACGATTAGTAAACCAGACTGGTTCACAGCGCTCGTACGAAAAGGCGGTTGATGGATTAGATTATGAATTTGGCCTCCCGCTTCCCTATATGAACTGGGTTAAACTCTTCGGTGGCGGCTTCTGGTATGATTATGAAAAATTTAGTGATAAACAGGGCTGGCGCATTCGAACGGAACTTAAGCCTTTCACGTTTTCAACCATAAATTTCATTACCTACGACGACAATAAAGGTGAGCAAGAATATAGAGTTGATGCGCGTATTACCCTACCGTTTGGAGCAGGCGGCTCTGAAGAAAGCAGGAAATTCTGTAATATTGGTTTTTCCAAAGAAGCGTATCCTGAAAAAGTCGACCATAGCGATCGCACCTTAGACCGTGTTGAGCGCCAACATGCCATTGAAGTGGAACGCTACACTGAGACCGCAAGCGGAACTATCGAAATAAGGCGAGGAGATTAATTGTGAAGCGTGGATTGTTTATAACGCTTATTGCACTCATAAACATTATATGTTTAGCCAGCCTTTGTTTTGCCGCGGGAAATCCTACGTCTTATAAAACAACGGTCCAAACCGTTCAGCTCAAATCAGCTACCACTGGTTCATGGATTACTATTGCTTCCCCTAATGCTGAAATTGACCTCGTGCAGGACGCCTCCGGTGCAGGGACTGTTGCGGCATCGTTCGCCACAGATGTCACCATTCCTGTAGATACATACGACAATTTTAAACTCATCATCTCAGAGACGATGCAAGTTACCGGTTGTGACGGCACTGACTGCACAGCCACAAACGGGGCGTTAACGCTCAATGGTAATAATGTGTGCGCTGCCTCAACTGCTTTATGGGACACCTGTGGTGCCCAAGGAATTTTCACTGCTGGTGCAGTAATTTTGGAAGAAACCGCAGATACTTATAGCAATGGTTCAGCCGGAGAGACAACATATACGTTAAATCTACATGCCGAGCCCACGGATGGAGACAATTTTATCGAACTCTATCGAAACGGCGATTTGACTACGCCTATCACTGTTACTGCAACTTCAGTAATAAGCATGTGGTTTGATTTTGATACCATCGGGACAGTAAGGTATATTGGTGCTCCTGGCGGGGGTGATACTGATTTAGGCAGCAATGGAATTACAATGTTTCTTCCTCCGCAGGAAGGAAGTGCATTTTCTATCACGGTTGACGGCGCCACTTCCTCTATTACCGCAGACAACATGCGGATAGATTACTAGCAAGGATATAACGAATAAGAAAGCGGGCGGTCTTTATTTTCCAAAAGGACCGCCCGCTTTTTCTGCTTTTCAAACGCTCTTAAACATATGCTTGGTTCTCTTGCAGACCCTTACCAACATAAGCATAACCGGCACCTCAATCAATACTCCTACCACCGTTGCTAATGATGCTCCAGAAGACAAACCAAAAAGCATTACTGAGGTGGCAATGGCTACTTCAAAATGATTGCTCGCACCAATTAGAGCAGAAGGCGCAGCGTCCCTATAGGGAAGCTTGAGCCATCGGGCTAACATATATGCTAGGGTAAATATCAAGCAGGTCTGAATAAATAAAGGAACTGCTATTAAAAAGATCGTCTGCGGCTGTTTAATAATCAGCTCTCCCTTAAAAGAAAACAATAAAATCAGCGTAACAAGCAAAGCGCTTATAGAAACCGGCGTTAACCGATGAAGGAATTTCTCCTCAAACCACTTCATCCCTTTTTTAGCAAGAATCATCTTGCGGGTATGATACCCCAAAAAAAGTGGCAGGCCTACATAGATCACCACAGATAAAAGTATGGTCTGCCAGGGGATAGGCATCTTATTGACCCCTAACAACCATCCTCCTAAAGGAGCATACAAAAATAACATCGTCAAAGAATTTATCGCTACCATTACAAGGGTATGGCCGTCGTTACCTTTGGATAAATGTCCCCAGACAAGCACCATTGCCGTGCAGGGTGCGATACCTAAAAGAATACACCCTGCTATATAGGACCTATATAGTTCAACCTGCGAACCGTCCTTGATAATCTCAACGCCCGGAAGCCATCCCTTAAACAACACCCCTAGAAACAACGTAGAAATAGCAAGCATTGAAAATGGTTTAATGCACCAGTTTACAACTAAGGTAAGCATAACCGGTTTTGGCGTCTTTCCTGCTTTGACTACCTCGGCAAAATCAATCTTTACCATAATCGGGTACATCATAAAGAAAAGGCATATCGCAATCGGAATTGAAACTTGATATATAGAAAAACGATCCAGCGTAACCGCGACGCTTGGGAAAAACTTACCTAATAAAATCCCAATTCCAATACAACTAATTACCCAGAGTGTTAAGTACTTTTCAAAAAAATTTAAATTTCGCTCTTCCACAATTTCTTTCTCCTAATTGAAAAGTATTACGCTACCGATTGCTTTACCCACTCCTCAATTCGTTGTTTTATTTGATCTCTTACTTTTCTTGTCTTTTGTAATTTTTCTTCTTTTGTGCCTGTAAATGTTGAAGGGTCTTCAAACCCCCAGTGGAGCCTCTCGACAGACCCAGGGAAAACCGGACATCGCTCGGAATTCGATTCATCACAAACAGTAACTACATAATTATAAGGTCTGCCTTGTTTACAAAAATCAAATGCGCTCTTTGTTTTGTTCTGAGAAATATCAATGCCGGTTTCTTTCATTGCTTCAACCACGAGTGGATTCAATTCTCCCGGTTCTAAACCAGCGCTCTCTGCCTCAAATTGGTCAGCGCCTATCTGATTTAAAAATGCCTCGGCCATTTGGCTCCGCGCAGAATTGTGAACACATACAAAGAGAACTTTTTGTTTTTCCATCATCCCTGCTCTTCAACAGCTGCGCTATTGTCTTTTCTGCGACAAAAAACCTTTAAGTCGCTTCCCCCATGAAGCCGCTATCTGAGAAAATACATCTAAATCTTCAGCGGAAGTAAAAGGGTTTTCTCTGTCGGTGCTGGCAAATTTTTTCGTATCAGATAAAACAACAATCGTTTTTGTTGACTGTACATCAAAAAGAATGCACTGTAACGTAAGCGTGCTGGCGGTAATTGTGCTAGAAAGAGCAATATCAATACCTAATATTTTCTTATCTTCAGGAATCTTTTCGCCTTCCACAATTGCGATAACATCTTTAAGCGCATTAGAAAATTGATCATAGACAATAGTGGCCATGTGTTCAAGCGTATCCGTATCGATTGTTTCTTTAAAATCACCTTCTGCGTTATCTCTAAAGATTGCTTTTACATTTCTAAAGTCAATCATATGAATCATTGCACTATCATAAAGCGTAAGGTCGACCGAGGAATTAATCCATGATTCCATCAAGCCGCCGGGATCTTGATAAGAGGCCTGCGGCTCTGCATATACCGGCGATATAAATAAAACCACCATAGAAAAGATAAGGATATTTCTTACATTAGGTTTTTTCATGACAACGTCCTTTTTTAAGGCTATCGTTAATCGTTATTAGTAGTGAAACGAAAGCTTTCTATGATCTCTTTAAAGAGCGGCTTATATTCTTTCCACTTCTCTTTCGGATCTACAGAAAAAAGCAGGCGATACAAATATCCGTCATTGATTACATAATAATCTAAAAGCCGTATATCAGGAAACTCTTGAGAAAAGGATTTTATCTTAAATGCTTTTTTATTGTCGACCTGTACACGCTCAATAACAAATCCATCGGCATAGTGTCCTAACGTTTGCAAATCAGACTTTTTGAGCTGCTCAAGGAATTTAAGCGGTGTTTCTGTCCGCGCAATGGTTAGGGTCACAGCAGGATTTGATGAAATAATTATAAGAAGAGCGTTTTTGTCTATTTGTAATTGCCACTGAGTATTACACGCAAATCTAACACCAAACTCGTCATCCACGCAAGAATCTAAATCTGATGCGGATTCACTCGCCTCAAAAGATGGCTTTGCTTTACGAAAAAGGAGGGCTTGAAAAACCAATAACAAAAAAAACAAGACAAGAACAGCCGCTATATACGTTTTTCTCATTATTTTATTTAACCTTTTTCCGCCGAAAAAAGCAAGTGAATTAGAAATAAAGTGTCCGCACTGCCTATACCCACACCCTGTCCACTCGGATTATCATTATCCGGGACTTCAAAAAGATACTTTTATCTTTGTCCCGAGGACGTAGGTGTCTTTCCACTTATCGCTGCTTTCTTTAGTCTGCCAGAGATAGTAAAGCTCAGCACCTACATGCTCGAACAATATGAAACTAAAACCTGAGTAGAGACGGTTTCGATTGAGCATATCCACGTCAAAATCATAAAATATCTCATCGGCGATGTAAGGTTGGATTTTTAATTTGGTGAGTTTAAACGGGAATTTGACCGTTACTTTATTGCGGTATTGCCAGAAGTTTTCTGCGTCCTCTCTGTTTCTGTATGCGAATCTGCCTCTGTTGCTGAAGCTAAAATCAGCTACTTTCCATTTAATTGTGGCGTTGAGATGGGGCCTGTTTTCTACTTTCCAACCACCACTTTTCTCTTCGTAAATATGCCTGTAGTTTACGCCCAGGTCTAACCACTCAGCTATCCCGGAAAAGGTAACACCTAAATCAGAGTGTTGGTAATAAGGATTGGTGGCATCGTCGCCCCAGCGGAATTCTTCTTCAAGCTTCATTTTCCATTCTTCATCTATCTTCCAGGAAAAGCTTTCTGCGTTCCAATGCTGGAAATCACCGTCATCGAAAGCAAAACATTTCCCAATGAACACAACCTTAATTACCAATATTATTAGCAATACCTTATGCAACTTTTGCATTTTACATCCTTTCATCAAACCTCACTCTGCCCTTTTACTAGAATAACAGCACCTATAGTATCCTATGCCGAATGTTTTTGCAAGGCAAAAAAAGAGCCCAGCTAAACATAGCTGGGCTCAACAACTGCAGCTGCTACACAACATGTTATATAACAACCGAATTAGCTTTTTCTATCATATTAATGGTGACCGCACAAATATTTCCACCTTCCGCCCCGCTCGACCTGATATTTAATGTAGTGGGCTTCAACGATTATCTCGCCGTACTCTTCGTCGTATTCTGCGTGTTCAGGGATATACTTTTTCTTCCAGATTAAATTGGGAACCCACGTACGGTGCTCATGGCAATAATGTTTTGCATAGCGACGGCCAGAGTACTCTCTATCCTCATCTCTATTAACCCCTGTCATGGCACCAATGATATCAATTTTACCACCGGTTAACAGCCGTAAACCCGCCAAACCGGTTAAGACTTTACCCGCGGTACCCCAATCGTCGGCATAACTTGCAGGTAGAAACCCTACCACTCCCGTAATCATTACTGCAACAACTAAAATTGCTACTAATGCCTTTTTCACCTCCCACCTCCTTTTAAGTCTTCGTTGATAAAGTGTGACATCCTCTTCTGCTGCTGTTCTCATCTACTTAGACAAGCAAGCGCTGCAAAAAGTTCCCTAAAAGAAAGTTTTTTTCTGGGATGGGCTGCTGAAAAAAATGAGGGTGGGCTGACTACTTATTTGCTACAAAAGTCCGTTTGAGGGCATCGCCTAAACGGCCTCTCTTTTTTTCTCTCGCTACGGTGGAGGCGATCAATCGAGGGCTTATGCAAATAAAGGAAAGTAGCTCTCTGGAGGTAAAAAACCGTGCATCAAAAAGGACGCGCTTGAGCATCTTCATAAACCGACCGGGCGTATAAAAAGAAAACCGCATCTTTCTGCCGATCTTTTTTAACGCAGCGTGGCTGTAGGTATCGGAATACAGCTCACCCCTATCGGTAATATGATACCCTGGCGTCTTCTCCGCTACCTCGCGCAAGGCTGAAAATTTTTCAATTCTTAGTTTATTAAACGTAATGCCATCTACCCCGATCTGTTTTGCGAATTCAGGGATATAGAGCATCTCTTCTTCAGTCTCGCCGATATTACCATAAATAAAATATCCGTGGTAATAAATTGGATACTTCTTAAGCTCTGCAAAGGCATCCCGAATCGTCTGCGAGTCAAAGCCTTTATCCATCTGCGCAAGGATCCAATCATGCGGCGATTCTATCCCGATAAGAAGGGCCTTAAAACCGGCCTTGACCATTTTCTCAAGCAACCGTGGGTATTTGGCCACATCAATGCGCGATTGGGCGATAAAACGTTTCTTGATATTGCGCTCAATAAGTAAATCGCAGATGTCTTCTGCCCTCTTTTTATTTGCGAAGAACTCGTCGTCCGCTAAAAGGATGACGTCGGCCTTCAACCGTTCTATCTCATCGACAACGGACTTAACGCTGCGCGGAGAATAGATCCGTTTCTGGCCAAGAGGGTTGAGATTAAACGTACAAAACTTACAATTAAAAGGGCATCCGCGCGCGCTGATCACCGAATCAAATTCAAAATTTGTCACTCGGATCCCGTTTAACTGCAGATAATAACTAGTCTTTCGTAAACTTCTATCCGGCGCAGGTATGATATCGGCGTCGGGAAGCAGCCTGAAACCATTATGTTGTATCCGGCCGTTGTCTCTATAGGAAATCCCCTGGATCTTTTTTAAGGGGTGTTTAAGAAAGATCTCGCGTATAGTTTCTTCTCCCTCTCCCCGCGCGACCATCGTTACGTTAGGGCAGCGCTCAAGTATTTCTTGCGCCCTCTCCGTTGCCTTATAGCCACCGACGATCAAAGGAATATCTGCAGGCATCTTATTAAAAAGTGCTAAGATCTCATCAAACTGACGATCCCAAGTAATATTGACGCAAATAATATCGATTTCCCGACGGATAAAATCCAATAAGTTCTGGGGATCGCAGAGTTCTTCTTCGTAGCGTAAGTCAAGCAGGGTAATCTTTTCAACCAAGTCCTTTGCGCTTGTGGCTACGTATTCAAGACCCAAGGGAGGAAAAAGCTTCATCGTACTGTTAGCCTTGCTTTCCATGTAAGGAAAGAGAAATAATGCGTGTTTGTAGTTCATTATGTGGGTTACTCTCTTTTAATAGTCGAAAGAAATGAAATGCACTTCGACTATTGTAGTACTATGTGGCTGTTTTGGCAACAGGAATTTGGCCCTCGTTTACCTCAGGCCAAATTCCAGTACCCTCTATTTTGGAACGCTGGGGAGAAGTAAAACGACCGTTAGACTACTTAAACTGCTGTCTACAGGCATCACCTAGGAGCTAAAATTGAAGGTGCGGGCAGGTTCACGAAGAGATGACTAAGAATAGTAATTACACAGCTAACAATCAAAATCTCAATTAGAGCAGAGGAATACACCTATCAATACATGTTGCGCAACAGATGCACATAGCCGATCATCTTTTTTATGATTTTTCTGAACCTCTTTTTCGCCGAAGAGATATGCTCATCTTCTCCCGAAATGCCATCCCAAAAGTGTCTACCGGTATACGGCAATCGTATGCCACTGCGGTTTACTTGCTTACGCCATGTATTTAATTTCCAAATATTGTGCTTGTACGTATAAAAGTACACGGCGCCAGACTTAATCCATATTTTTTCGTTGAATTTATTTGCTTGAATCAAATCGCGATAAATCTTGGTGCCCGGTAAAATATACAGCATGGAAGTAGCGGGGCCGTGTGTCGACTGAATATTGTTATCAAAATAATCGATGGTTTCCTTGATGGTTTCTTCGGTCTCCCCCGGGACGCCGACGCAACAGAAAGCCGCGGTAGCTATGGTATCCGTATATTTTGCACAAAGGTCAAAGGCATGCCGGACGTCTTCTTTCGTTATTCTCTTATTAATGCTCTTCAAGATTGTATCTGATAAGCTTTCTACCCCCCAGGCTATATGCCTGCAGCCGGATTCTGCTAACTTTGCAATCATTTCTTCGCTGACCGGTTTAACGCGGCAAGAGACGGCGTATTCAATGTTGGCTCTTTTCAGAATATCTGCCAAGGCAATGGTTCGCGCGATCCCTAAGTTAAACGTGTCATCGTGGAAGAAAATGCGCTTTGCGCCTAAACTTTTCATATATTCTACTTCCTGGCCTATCCGTTCAGGAGAGTTCATGCGGACTTTCTGGCCCCAGAATGAAGAAGTTGAACAGAAGGCACAATTAACGGGACAGCCGCGGGAAGTAATTAAATACCCCATCTGTCTTTTGCGTATCTGGGTTGCGGCATAAGAAAAATCCGGAAAGGGCAACGCATCAAGATTTTCTATCACATCATGAACAGAGTTAGCAATAATTTCACCGTCGCTGTTTTTATACACTAAACCGCTTATATCTGCATAGGCATTGCCTTTTTCTAGCGCATCGCATAAACGAGCAAATGAGCGCTCGCCTTCCGACTGAATGATAAAATCTATCTGCTTGCCAAAATACTGGAAAAGCTGACCGTAGAGGGTAGACGGATGCACCCCACCCAATACAATAATAATATCCTTGCTTATTTTCTTTATATTTTTTATCAGCTGGTAGGCGCCGATTCTATTAAAAGAATTAAATGAGATACCTACCACTTGTGGCCTCTTCTTCTTCACATCGGCGAGAACTGCTCTGATGCCGCGATGAAATGTTTGTCCGGTACCATCATAGATGCTGACGTCGTGCGCTTTTTGTAATGCTGCAAAAAGATACCCGAGTCCTAACGGATACCCTTTGAAATGCAATTCTCCACACGGAGGATAAATAAGTGCGATTTTCATTGGGGTTAATTCAATCTCCTAACTGAACTGTGTGTTGGCTAATCCGCCATCTAACTATTCTATGCCTTCCTTTATCAATCTTGGCGTAGTATTCCATCGCTAATGAGTTCTCCAATTATCACTTCATTGTGGAACGGATGAAGACGAAAAAAATAAACAATAAGTATTATACTAATGCCTTTTGCCTCTTTTGGCAACCAGAATTTGGCGCCTTTTGTTTTTTACTTTGGGCGCCAAATTCGGCACTCCCTTATTTTAAAAGGCTGAGTAAGGAATTTTGCCATCGATTACAAATAGCAAGATTATAGCTATCTTTTCTATTGTCCGCTAACAAAGGTAAGGGCAACCGAATTAATGCAATACCGCTTGCCTGTAGGTGGTGGGCCGTCGTCAAACACATGTCCCAGGTGTGCATCGCAGCGGGCGCAGAGTACTTCAGTACGCTGCATGCCTAAGGTGTTATCGGCGAGAGTAGCAATGTTGAGCTCTGAGATAGGATTATAAAAGCTCGGCCAGCCGGTTCCGGATTCAAACTTTGTCTCAACGCTAAATAGATCCGTAGCGCAGCAAACGCACTGATACACCCCTTCCTCTTTTGGCAACTCACAGAAACCTGTGGTAGGCCTCTCTGTGCCTTTAAGACGGGTTATCCTGAACTGTTCTGGGGTAAGCAGCTTTTTCCACTCATCATCTGTTTTATGGATCTTCTCAACCGTCTCAACCTTGCCTGAGCGGGCGCTATAGATTTGAATCATCTCTGGCTCTGACATAGCTTTCTCCGATTTAGGTATTTTGAAAATAGGGTACATCACAATAACTGCGCCAACCAGCAGAATAAAAATTAAAACTAACAATATTCTTTTTTTCATAGCGTTATCGATTTTTGGAGGCGTAGATTGGAAATACGATATTAAATTGCTTCCCTATTCCCGTTTTTTAGCACACGTAAGGGTATCGAGGAAATCCCTGATGGAGGTGATTCCGGCTAGCTTGCCGTTATCCATGATCAAAAGATGCCGGAATTTTATTTCACACAAGGTCTTGTAAATATTGTTAAGGCCGTCATGAATTTCAGCGGTGATGAGGTCTGTAGTCATAAACTCTCTTGCTTTGACTAGATCCGGCGGCAGCCCCTCTGCTACAATGCGTCGTGTTATATCGCGCTCGCTCACTATACCAGTTACCTGCCCCTCTTTAATGATCACCACCACACCGATATTGTTTTCTTTCATAAGGCCGGCGATGTCAGCCGCAGTGGCATCTTCGTTAGTCGTAACTACGTTTTTTGTAATTATAGTGAGGAATTTTTCTTTCTCCATAGTCTCCCTTTTTTAAAAGCTAAATTCTCATCTTTTTATTGTATATTTGATTGTACACGAAATAAAAACACTTCGCAAGAGATAAATCCTGAGTGAAAAGTAGCGGTGGGATATTTAAGCTTTGACCTTTAGGTTATTTTTCTTCAAGAACTCAAAATTGCATATCCTTAATTCTGGAATGCCCTCACTGTCTACGATGAGATTTTTTTTGCTATCAAATGAAATGAGTAAGTGATTTCCCCTAAAGTTAAGATCTTCAAATCCTGCTTGAAACAACCTTTCTTTTGCTATCTGCAGTAACTCATAATACTGCTTTTCTGTGATGATTCCTTGCTTATATGCTCTGAGTGTATCAATCCCCTCATAATAGTCGCTGTCTTTAGCGGCGAGTTTTTCATCAGGACCGTTCCAATATCCCCAAATACTTATATAATCCCGATTCTTTTTCAGTAATGCTACTCTATCGGGAGTGACAAAAGCCTTATACATATCATATCGAGAGCTATCGGAAAGACTATCTGATATTTTTGTTTTATTCGAGCTCATGTATATTGCTCTGGGGTAAATCGTAGGTATTCCCTTTCGACTAAGCTCAAGGGCTATCGCAACCTCTTCAAAAGGAGTATTGTATCCGTATTCTAATATTCTCTTTTCATCTTCTTTGTAGGGGTCCGCATCCGGCTTTATCCCAACCTTAGAAACCTTCCAGGCAAGATGTATATTGTCCTTAGATATTGTATAATACATATCATTAAATACGGAGATCTTGGTCTTGGGGATCTGCTCCCATCTCTCTGGTAAAAAATAATCAAACAGGTGTGGGTCTCTACCGACAACCCACAATCTCCCTTTTGTGCTCTCAACATGACCGTAAACATATTCCACACCGAGAATATTTACATGATGCAGGTGCGGATGAAACTCGTTGGGATCATCCCCGAAAAATCTGTCTCTTTGCCTTCTCAAGTAATCTGCGCGCTTGTCCTTCTGGGCTATTTTTTCTCTGTGCGGAGTTCTCTCAAGCAATTCAAAATCAACCAAGCCATATAGAATCTTCCCCTTCTGGTCTCTTGCCAGCTCTTTTTTCTTTTTAGGCCTGACAATGACGTGATGAGGTTTATTGTCTCTTACGACAAAACCTTTTTTTTTCATTTTTTTATCCGCGTCAAGCGTAAGAGACCTCATGCGTTTATCATTTATTATATGTTTATCACAAGCCTGAACCGCATCGATTCCTTCAATCCATTCATAAATAACAGCGTATGAACGGTGCATATCTAAAGCAATTTCTTTGTGTGAATCAATTTTATATTGCATCTTATATTCTTTTCTTCCACTTTGCCAAATTTCTACAGGCTCTAAAGGAACATATATTGCAAGGGGCTTTTGTATAGTTATCGTAATGGGAGACCCGAGCACAGCGTTCCTTAATTCCACGACTAAAGAGAACTCTTCAAAAGGACTGTTAAATTCAGCGCATATCAAATCATCGCGATCGTCCGCGCCGGGAATATTCTGCCCCATGCGATTCCATTTTATTACAATATCTTTATGTATTCCGTTTACTTTCTTTGTTCTGACTTTGTAGACGCTGCTGGTTCCCGATAAACATTTGGAGTTTTTCTGAAACCACTTTTCATCCGTCAGAAAATTCTCCGGTTTTAAATGTTCGATAAAAGGCAGTCCTTGACTTGTGATATAAAGGTCATCTTTATTTTGTAACTTTATGTGTGCGTATTCTACATCTAATATCTTGGCTATTTTGTTATTTCTCTCGCTCTTATTCTTCTTAAACCACTCTTTAATGTTAGTATCTTTAATCATGAAGCATCACCCACGTTTTACCTTCAGATTCTTTTCTAATATTTATCAAGAGACTCTGCTTTCTTGTGCCCTTCCATCAGAATTATGCATATGAGACAAGTGATAGCATAAGCGTAAAAACTGCATATACTACTACAACGCCAACTATGATTTTTAACTTAGTGCTTAGTTTTCCCATTATGCCCTCTCAGTTTTCTTCCTAAGCTTATTAAATGCTTTTTGAATACCTGATCCGATTAAGTAAAACATGATAACGTTAAGAAGACAGGATAGAATAAAGGCAATGCCATGAACAACAGGCACAAGTTCAACAGGCAGTGCAACAAATAGAAAAGATTGTGTTTCCCACCACAGAAAAAGCCACGGCATGGCTACTAATGTTGCTGCTAAACCGGCATACAAACCATCGTATCGGGCTGCTTCAGAGAAATAGCCCAAATAGATAAAATACACAACGATAAACAAAATATACATCCCCACAAAAACTAATCCGAGTTTTGACTTTGGCATTTTCATTGCTTGACCTTCTTTAACCTTTTATATTCCCAGCATATGCAAACTTATGACTCGTGAATTTCTTTGCGTTTCTTTTCTCTTAAGGATTCTGCCGGCAGGCCAAACCATACATCCCGCGGCTCTACCTTTGATTCTTTCAAAAGTACCGCGCCTGCGCCAATAATCGCTTTATCTCCTATTTCACAGCCCGGCATCACAGTACAATGAGAGCCTAATAAAACGTTGTTGCCGATCTTTACCTTCTTTAGAATAAGTTTTCCACGCTCGACAACATGGCCATTAATTATTGCCCCGCCTCCCACCACCGTATTGTCTCCAATCTCTAAAAGAGACGCATCAAAGACATATTTTGAATTAAATTGTACATTCTTCCCAAGTTTAGCACCTAGCATGCGGAACAACAGATTAGAAAATGGGGTAAGCAGAATAAAATCGATAAAGGTATAGTGAATCATAAGGTACAACGAACTTATAAATGCCCACTTTAGCGCCTCAAGAGAAAACATAGGATACGCGCCCTCTTTCAATCTGAGGCGAAAGATGGAACGAAACAATCCGATTAAAACAATCAACGTTAAACCGAATAAGAAATAGCCTGCGGCAACAGCGAACCCTAAGAAGAATAATCTTGGAAGGAATTCAGTGTTCGCGGTGGTAGCCCAAGTCCTGAACACCAGCGCCAGCCCCGGCACCAGCGCGAGCCCAAAGAAAAACGATCCCATCAGATACATAAAAAGCGTAAATAACAACTGAACTAATGTCATGAGAAACGATTTCATACTTACCTCCCGTTCATTGTTTCATTGAGCCACCTTTTTATCAGGATGACTGTTTCTGTTCTATTTTTTCTCATTAAGTATTCCGCATGCGAACCGTTTTTGATCAGCGCAATGTCCTTTTTGCTTTCAGCCGCATCGTATAATGCTTTAGAGTGCCACGGTTTTATAACCCAATCTGCCTCACCATGG
This sequence comes from Candidatus Omnitrophota bacterium, assembly GCA_042571725.1. Taxonomy (GTDB): domain Bacteria; phylum Omnitrophota; class Gorgyraeia; order VGKH01; family JBHPFN01; genus JBHPFN01. Next base: position 5,947 of record JBHPFN010000029.1, on the reverse strand, counting down.
ATAAAGAAAATCGGGCAGGTTACTTTCTTGACACATTTAATAGGCTTCTCCTTGCGCAGCCAGAAAGGCCCGGGCCGGACACCCTTGCCTAGCCTGCCCTCTCCAAAAAGATTATAAAGGATATCATTCTCAAAATCTAACTCCCAGAAATGATAATCAATCTTCTCAAATTCAGTGGGAGTACTCACGCAGATAAGCGTATCAATCATATTAGTCCTAGTGGCGGTGATAATGCTTGTTGCCGCACCCATCGAAAATCCAATTACCCCTATGTGTTCATATTGTGTCTTTGCCTTCTCCAAAACCGCAGTTAAATCGAGGTGTTCCTTCGCAGTCCAAGAAAAAAGATTTTTGTTTTTTCCATGGCCGCGGAAATCAAGAACAATAACATCCCACTCCTCAACTAATGCCTTAGCCAAATCCTGCAACAGGACAGAATCTTTGCTGTTAAAGAACCCATGCGCAATCACAATAAGATCCTTTGTCCCTCCCTGATAATGGTCATACAGAATTTTTTTGCGATCCTTGGTGATCAGCGATTTAGCCTCTTTTGCATACGGTGTCTTCTCAGTAGTAATCGAATGTTGTGTGCTCATCTCTTCTCACCCCTAAGTTGTGCCTGAAGAATCTTGAAATACTTCTTTGGCTATACGTTTGACAGTGCCAAGATCTGTCTTTCCTGTACCTAAAAGCGGAATTGCCTCTACCTTGTGAAAACAATCTTCTCCGGGAATCCATAAATTTGGCAAGCCGCTCTGTTTTAATCCTGCAACTAAAGATGGAATATCGACATCACCAAGGCATATTACCACCAGCTTCTCGCCTTTTTTCTCATCGGGAACTGAGGTTACCACGCACTTCTGCTCTGTTGCCTTCAAGGCTTCATGTATAGCTTCCTCGATTTTAATATGCGGGACCATCTCTCCGGCAATCTTGCTAAAACGGCTTAATCGATCGGTGATAGTAATAAAGCCGTCCTGATCTATGGTGGTAATATCGCCGGTTACATACCATCCCTCTTTTATAACTTCTCTGGTTAAATCATCTTGATTAAGATATCCTTTCATAATGTTAGGGCCCTTGACTAACAATAATCCGCTTTCTCCCTCTTTCAAGGATTCCATGGTATTTTGGTCGACCACCTTCACGGCAATCCCGGGCAAAGGCTGGCCTATCGTTCCGGGCTTATGCGCCCTCTGCCTGCCTCCCGGTCCGGTGTAATCAGGCAGATTAATCGATACAATCGGTGATAACTCTGTGCAGCCATAGCCTTCCATCGGTTCAAGGTTAAATTTATCCTTAAACGCCTGAGCAACCTGTTCCTTTAGTTTTTCAGCACCCACAACAACCATGCGCAGGCTTTTGAATTGCTCGGGCTCGCAGCGCCTGGTATAGGCATTTAAAAACGTGGGGGTTGCTTTTAACACTGTGGCTTTATGCTTTTCAACAAGTTTTCCCACCATCTTGGCATCGAGCGGGTTGTAGTGATACACTGCAGAAGTCCCGCTAATCAGCGGTAGCCATAACGTAGCAGTAAAACCAAATGAATGGAAAAATGGTAATACGCCCATAAATATATCATCATCCTTCATATGAAATACCTGATAGAGTCCCTCAAGATTGGAGATGATATTGAAATGAGTAAGCATCACTCCCTTAGGAATGCCGGTGCTACCGCTCGTAAACATAATAGTAGCCAAATCCTTCAGGCTTCGGCTTTGGGATTTCTTGAATATAATCCGGTTGGCCATAAAAATCGGCACAATGAATGACTGGATAAATGCCTTCAGCCGCTGGGAGCCTGAAATTGTGCCGGCGATATCCTCAACATATATCAGCTCGCCAGGCGCCTCGATCTTAGCCTTTTCAAGAAATGCGCGCGAGGTAATCAGGTATTTCATCTCGCATTGTTGCGCTATGGACTCCAGTGTTTCCTTTGAAGTGGTGTAGTTTAGATTAACCGGCACCTTTTTAAGAAAAGAAATCGCAATATTCACAAGCACCCCAGCAACCGACGGAGGGAGCATAATCCCGATATTGCTCTGATCGCCAAGTTTAGTTTTAAGTTGATTGGCCAATGCTACAGCGGAAACTAATGTCATTCCATAATTAAGACTTTTACCTGAGGAGTCGGCTACGCACTTTTTAAAGGGGTGTTTCCTGGCTTCTTTATAGAATGCTTCCGGTAAGGTCATCTTATCTGCGAGGCGATATTGAAATGCGTCTGAGCCAAGCTCCATAACACTCTGCCGAACCTGGAATGAGGTTGCGGTAGACGGCATGGGCTGCCCGAAAGAAATTGTTATTGGATACGGAAGAATCTTTGGGATCTTATAGTAGTACTTGTCGCCCTCAAAACTAAATATGCTTCCCCAAATTCTATCGATATGAACCGGTATAATGGGCCGAGCAACCTCCTGCATAATGCGCTCCATGCCCTTTCTAAACTGCAAGAGGTTTCCTGTGCGTGTTAGCTGGCCCTCGGCAAAAATACACACCAGCTCTCCTTTCTCAATTGCCTCTTTTGCCAGGTCCATTGACTCAATCATTTCTTTTGGCTTATCTCCCCGGCTTACCGGAATACATTTTGCTAATTTCAAAAGAGGGCGCCAGATTTTCGAATGGTAGAGCGACCGCTGAACCATAAAACGTACCGGTCTATCGGTTGAAGCAAGAATTAATAACGCATCAACCATTGCCACATGATTTGATACCAGAAGTGCGCCGTCTTCGGTCGGAATATTTTCTCTGTTAATAATTTTAATTCTATAAATCGAATGGGTTAAAAACCATACGAACAACCTGACTAACGCATCCGGCAGCAGACGACAGATATAGATTGCGCCAATGCTAGTGATAATTCCTAAAGCCACAAAGATTTGAGCAGAATTGAGCTGCACAATATCCCTGAACACATAAATCATAACAGAGGCGAATAATCCGGTCAGGCAGGTCAGAATATTGGTTGTGGCTAGCACCTGCCCCTTGCGGTCAGGCGGACTGTAATGCTGTATAAAAGCGTTGAGAGGAATAATATAAAAACCTGCTGAACTTCCTAAAAAAAACAGACATACCGCAACCAAAAGATATGAGTGATAAATGAACCCCAGGCAAATTGAAAAAATGCTTAAGCCGATTGCGCCCAGCGAAACAAAACCAAACTCAATCTGTTTATTTGAGAATTTGCCTGCAAGAAAACTCCCCAAGCCGATTCCCAAAGCCAAAACAATCAACAATACACTTAAAGGAAAATGTTCAATGCCCATGATCTTGCGCGCATACAACAGGATATTGAGATGGAACAACCCACCGAGAAATCCGAAATACATAAGGCCAAGGATGCAAAGAAAGATTCCTCTCTGAGGCCGTATCCATTTGAGATTCTGGGAAAGTTCTTTGAGGAAATTCAATTCGAAAGGCCTCTTTGCACCCGAAGGTTGTACCTTGGTTACAAAAACACTGGTGAGCGTTCCAATCACCGCAATGGCAATAAACACATACGCTGCATTATGGATTTGAACATTGCTTATTTGTGTTAAGATGCCGCCGCTTGCCTGGCCAAGGATAATCGCGGCAAACGACCACATTTGTATGAGGCCATTTCCTTCGGAGAGCTCTCGCTTGTCTAAGATTTCAGGAAGGATTCCGTACTTTGAGGGACTAAATAATGCACTCTGGGTCCCCATGAGAAATAATGCACTGAGGATAAACCACATATCACCACTGAGCAACGCAAAAAGACCGAGCACCATTATGAGTATCTCTAATAATTTTGCTCCGACAATAATCTTTTGCTTGCTGAAATGGTCGGCGAGGTATCCGGCATAGGTAGAGAATAAAAAGAAGGGCAAGGAAAATAATGCGCCTGCCAAGGCTAAAAAGATGCTTCCGCCTGACTGGTTTACAAACTTGTCAACCGCGATAAACGCAATGACCAGTTTGAAGGCATTATCATTGAACGCGCCAAAAAACTGAGTCGCTAAAAGCGCTTTGAAGCCTCTGCTGCGAGTACGCGCTCCCATGGCAAAACCCCCCCTTAGCGGTATAGATTGCAATTGCAATACCGCGTGGCTATGAACTAATTCCTTATTTTTCCTGCGCTGAATTATGCTTCTTTCGGCCGAAGCAACAGGAGCAAAAGCGCAATGAGCCCGAAGAAAGCTGTCTGTGCCCAATACCATGAAGCAGGGATACCAAAAACATCAGCAGCTTGACCTGCAAACATAATTCGCTGAATAACTCTCAAAGTAAGCAAGATAATAATCCCGTGTGTAATGGCTCGATTTTTAACAGGATCACCCAAAGCAAAAAGCGCTAAAATTCCCATCGTAAGCATGTAAACACCAAACATCTGAATGATATGAGACATTTGAGGGCTTAATTCAATACTTGCCTTATAAAATAATGCTGCTAATTTTGCTATAGGTACGCCGGGTAAACAACCTGCGATACCTATTGTGAGATGCGATACACACACCAGACCTAGTACTAGTTTTAAAGGTGCGTTTTTCATACTTCACCTCCTTTTTGGTTTATTTATGATGATTCTATCATACAACTTTCTTTGTTTAAAACAGTTTCTGTATCAACAAAAAACCCTTTAAACTCTTTTGACCAACCCATTTTTGTATGCAGTACTAAAGGTTTTATATTGCCCAATCTTTGACCGAGAGTCTTGCCTACGCGCATGTACGTCTCCGCTGCGCAATCATCAGTAATAACAAAAACCTGTAATGCTGCAAGCTGTCCGATTGCTCTGCAGTATCGGTAATGATAATTTTCTTTCAAGCCTTCCTCAACATCATGGGCCAGTGACGGTAGAATTATCACCTCCTTTCTATTCTTTAATTCAATGAACAGGGTATAAAAACATTCTTGCGTCTGAGGGTTCCGCTCAGCTGCAACCATCAAAAATGATGGAGCCAAGGAATGCTTTCTGAATGCTTTCCCTGCTACAACAGAAACATGATATTCATTAAGCTTCTCTCCAAAAAGATCAGAAACGTGAGCTTCCTTACCTACAAAGCGGATCAAAGGACATTTTTTTATAAAACCTGTCACCTTTACGATATCTTGCAATTGGTAACGATATAATCCTCCCCCTGTAGTAATAACTACGGCATATTCCTTGCCTAGTTCTAGCTCATGAGCTAATCGAGTAGCACAGCGCTGATGATTCTCTTTTTGTTGAGTGGTATCTTTTTCAATAAACTCGAAAAAATGCGATCTAATCGACAGCGCTGCTGCAGCTTTGCATACCAACGGAAATGAAACCATCCCCTCTGTTGCCAGTAATCCTTTCGGTTGTATTTCTGTATGAGGAAAGAGCTCTTGAAGCCTCGCAGCAGAAGAAGCGGCGCTGGCATCGGCCCAACAGCTAATGAGAGATAGCATTGGCCAAATTTGTTCGTACAAAAGAGCTCTATTCTTGTAAGACTTAAGAATTGAGCGAAGCTCCTGCGCCCGAACTCTATCCTTCGAGAGTTTTCTTCTAAGAATATTTTTTACCTCCGAGGGTATCTCGCTAGGCGTTGTTATAGTTCCATGCTCTATATCAGCAATCAAAGAATCAGACCATTCTAAAAGCGGCTTGAACAAAAGAATGAAAAACGTGGGATTCCAGACAGAAACAAAGGTTAAATGCTTTTCTTTCAGAAGAAACAACAGAGTTACGTACTTGAATGAAGAAGTATCTTCAATTCCGCACACCTCTGCGGGGACCGCTTGCAAGAATTTCAATAGGTATCTTTCAATCCCTCCAAAGTATTCAGCATCCTCTTGAAAACCGATAGAAATACCTCCCTCAGTCGTCTTCTGTTGATACGCTACCGGTGTTATAGACCAATACATCTTACCTAGCATAATTTTTGGTCTGCTCTTTAAAAGATCGAATAACCAAGGCTTTATACCTTCATGAAACTCTACTTGTAGGGTCTTGGTATACGGG
>JBHPFN010000028.1:0-23858 GCA_042571725.1 Candidatus Omnitrophota bacterium | reverse complement strand
TCATCTAAGTCCATTCTAATTAAACTTTTATTTAACGGCGAGGACCAGAATAGAAAATTAAGGTCCTCAAATCCTTTGATCTTTTCTGGAAGCTTAACATTGGAAAACTTAACAGCCAGATTGTGTTCCCTGCCTAATGCCTCCATACATTCATGTTTGAGTTCAGGAGCTGCCACGAGAAACACCTTTTTCCCGATAGAAGTAGAAAATAATTTTTTGATGATATTCTTTATAAAATTTTTCATTTGTTATCGGTAGTTTTCATAATGCATTCGGCGATTTTTAGGTCGAGCTTTTCGTCAATATCAACACTTTCTTCTTTCTTCATAAAAAAAGGCAATATCTTATCCCCATACATGCTATTTTTATTAACTAGGCAATCAATGGTAAACGCCAAAACCGCCGGGCCGTTACGGGCAAAGGAGCGTGGTTTTTTCTGACGCAGCAGATCCTTTTCATCCACATCAACGCATCTTTTAAGATACGCTCCATCAAATTCCATAATAGAAGCCGGGGTACAGCTATGGGGAATTTCCACTACGCTCACAATAGAATCTGCTTCAGAATTAATCAATTTCTCAAGAGCCTCATCAATATGCCGAGTTTCTCTTAAGGGAGAAGTTGGTTGAAGCAATACGATAAAATCTGGCTTATACCCTTCTTTTTCTCCTAAAAAGTTTACCGCGTGTTTGATTACGTCGATCATTGGGGAATCATCCTGGGCAAATTCATTCGGGCGCTTAAAAGGCGTTTCAATGTCCTGCTTTTTGCAGTAATCAATGATTCTATCGTCATCACTAGAAAGAATTGTTCGAGAAAGTAGCGCACTTGCTTGCGCTGCTTCAACTGTGTACTGAATGAGAGGCTTGCCGCAGAGCTCAGCAAGATTTTTCCAAGGAATACCCTTTGAGCCGCCGCGCGCAGGAATCACCGCTAATATTTCTTTCTTTTTCATTAGTAGCGTATCCTTTTTTGAATTGACATATTTGACAAATTGAGCCTAGAAAGAATCTTGGCAATTTTTTCTCCAGCCTTACCATCTCCATAAATAACATCAGGCTTGTATTTACCGTGCGCGATCTGTTGTTTAATAGCTCGCAGGATTGCTTTTCTTTTATAGGCAACATCTTTTACATTCTTTCCTCGGGTTCTTCCTTGCTGCCTGCTTCCAATATTAACTGCCGGTACCCCAATAATCGCACCCTCGCGTATGGCGCTGCTTGAATTGCCTATCATGCAACTACACATATCCATAAGCTTTATATACACATCCGTAGGCAAATTGGTAAAAACATGCAACCAGCTATCAGGTCTATTTTTCTCCCGGAAGGTTCTAATTTCCTTTGATGTTTCATCAGAGCCCGCATCAGCATTCGGCCAAAGCATAATGGTCGGCATTTTTAATTCTTTAAGAGCTGCGAGGGTTTCTCGCATATGTTTTCTGTTATCCCCGTATTCGGTAGTAACCGGATGTTGAGACACAAGAAGAAACTGTTTATTTACAAATGCAAACTTTCCCCCAACTCCCTTATAGGTATTCCAAAATTTCTTTTCGATAAGCTTATTTTTTCTTTTATCGATTATATCTTTGACTATATCTATGCGCGGGCACCCAACCGTAAACACATTACTTGGATTCTCTCCCATCTTTATAATGCGTCTAGCTGCGTCCTTATTTGCAGGAAAATGAATATGAGAGAATTTTGTAACCGCATGACGTACACTTTCATCAATTGTGCCAGAAATTTCTCCGCCCATTGTATGTGCGATGTGAATATTCATGTATGAGGCGGTAACCGCTGTTGCGATTGTCTCAAACCTATCTCCCACAGTAATAACCACATCTGGCTTATGGTTCATAAAAAGGCCTGCTAGTTCAATCATACCTAGCCCTGCAGACATAGCCATTGTTTGAGGGTTTTCGCCTTCCACCAAAATATAAAACTTCTCAGTGATTTTAAAGCCGTCTTTTTCAATAAGATTTACCATCTGGCCGTATCTATCGAGTAAGGCAGAGGCTCCTACAAAAATCAACAGCTCCAAATCAGGTCGTTTGCGAATTGAACGCATAACAGATTTAATGCTCGAGTAGTTTGCCCTACTTCCTATTACGACTGCGATTCTTTTTTTCTTTTTCATTTATTCCTACGTCTCCTCTTTTTCGGATTGGTTTTACCAGTTATTGCATATTCATCCCGATACGTGCTAATAATTGTAAAGCGAGGTTCTTCTACCTCCTCAACTTTTCTCAACACACACCAGACGTTCCAATCAGGATCAATCCATTGTAGAATGCGAGATTCACACTGCCCAATAGAATCTTTAAGCCGCTGAATTCTACGAAATCCTTTTTCTCCAAAAAATGTCTGCAATCGTCGTTTCAGCGTTGCCAGTTTTTCCTTAATTGTTTCTTCGCTATTTTGAGTACTCTTATTTTGTTCACCCTGCTTTTGAGATAAGGCACTGCGAATAGCACGGTGCCTTCCTAATGTTAACCGTAAGTTAAGTGCGAGCAAAAATTTTCGAAAGTAGTACGATAAAAAGAAATGAAAAGGAATGATTGCGCCAATCCAGGTTACTTTGAATTTTGCTGGTTCGTACGGCAATGTGTATCCCCTTCGATTCTGCATAATCGCTTTTTCCAACACAAATCCATTGGCAGTATAAAAATCTATCAAGAAATTTGGTGAAGGATTCAGATAAAATCTATTCGTCATATCTCCAAGTGCTGTATTCACTAACATTTTGCCGCCGACCTTCGTCATGCGTGCGGTATTAAAAAATGCCTGTGGTGCATTCATGGCATAGTGTGCTGAAACGTTGAAAATACAATCATACTTATTTTCTAGCTTTTTATCAATTGGATAATTTAAATCATATAACACATCAGCTCGTCTGTTGATATCTAACTCTTCATATACCTGGTAGCCATAATGTCTAAAGAGCTGGGCACATAGCTGTTTACTCGATTTATTCCTCTCATCGCCGATGACAGCATAATGATCTTTCAGATCCTGTTCTGAAATTGTTCCGATACTATGCTTTTTTAGACAACCTTTTGTAACGTGAAAGTCCATGGTTCCGATAGTTAGAAAACGGCTCGCATGCCTTCGGTTATTTATTCGGATATAACCCTCTAGGGCAGAAAAGGCATTCATTGTAGAGCTCGAAATCCCCATTTAAACTTTCCTTTCGTTATTTCTATCCAATCATTGTATGGTTGATTTTGCTATTAACAGCTATGTCGCTCAAAGATTTTTTTCCTATAACCTCTTTGTACTTATTTGCCCGTAAACCGTCTCCGGGCTTTTTAAATGCTAACATATCCAAGGTTATATCTGTTCCCTTAGCGATATCTTGTTTAGCAACAATGCTTTTCTCAAAAATAACTTTCATTTCTTTTAATTCCTCTGCAATAACATCTTTGTCAATTTCTAAAAATTGATCAGCAGCAACGTCTACATATTTATGTTTTCGCACAGATTCTACAAATTTCTTAAATTCCGCAGGCTCTAGAGAATGCCTTGCGTCGGACCCTTTAATAGCTCTCGATAAAGTGAGGTGACGTTCAATTATTTTGGCTCCTTGAGCAATTGCAGCAAATGATGCTTCGTTGTTAAGCGTATGGTCTGAAAACCCAACACGACAGCTGTATCGCTTTTTCATCTCAGGCACAATATTTATCCCAACCTTATTATCTGGACATGGATATAACGAAGTGCACTGCATTACCGTTAAATCTATACATCCACAGCTTCGTAATGTTTCTACTGCCGTATCCAATTCCTGCCACAAGCTCATGCCTGATGAAAGTAAAATTGGTTTTTTCGTCTTTGCAGCCTTCTCAAGCAAGGGCAGGTTCGTTACCTCTCCTGACGGGATTTTATGCCTCCCTACACCTACTTTTTCAAGCATATCAATTGCTTCAAGAGAAAAAACAGAAGACATAAATTCAATGTTGAGCTCTTGCGCACATGCTTTTAATTCCCTCCATTGCTCTAAATTAAAAGCGGTTCTTTCAAAATAATCTTTTCGACTCTCCTCTTTAAAATATTCCGGTGCTGGTGCATCAGGCAAACTTTCCGCCTCAAAAATATGGGTTTGAAATTTCACTACATCGGCTCCACACCGAGCTACCTCTTGTATAAAGCGCTTCGCAAGATCCATAGCGCCGTTGTGAAGATTACCCACCTCAGCTACTATAAATATTCTTTTTTGCCTCATTAGCTATTAAACCTTAACGCATTTACCTTCTTTATATGAATATAGTCTTAGCCAGGCAGGAGAAATTTTAGCTCCTGACTGCTTAATCCATGATGTATCAGAAAGCCTAGAAACAATTTCAGCCCCTGGATTGTAATCTTTTGGTTTCTTAATATCTTCTAGGAAGCTTGCAACCGCGCTGAGAAGCTCTTCGGAATTATTATTATCCACCGCGTAATCTTCAAAATTATACTGATACTCATTTTCTATAAATGTCTTCTTAATATCACTGACAAGCTGGCCGTTTTTTTCTCTTATGGTCTTATAAAAAACCCACGAATTCTGCAGACCGCAACCCAAAGGAAAACTGTTGGTCATTAAACGCGGGACGTTGTTTAATCCGGGTAACCATGCCCCACCTCCGCTTTCGCAAATAAATATATCGCTTTCTATCGCAGCAAACAGATCGAAGTATCCTTTATCGATGCGTATACTTTTATCATCTATTAAATTCCCTTGAAATTCTTCTCGCACGGCATCAGCCATAGATTCGTCACCAGTAAGCAGAACCGCATACCCCTTTTCATTTAAATACCGTATTGCAGCTAAGTAGATTTCAAGCTTAGATCCGCACCTGATGGAAGAGGTGACGTCACCAGAATCTATACCTTTCTGCCGCAGATATAAGCCACACAATTTTGCAGCATCTGTCCCCCTGGACAACAGGTGCTCGATCTTGTTTCTGACTCTCGTGCGCCACTTCTCAGGTAAGCGCACCTCAGGAACAGAAACATCATTGATAAGCTTAAGATAACCAACAACACGTACGCACGAATTGCACCAGTCTTTGCCGATTAGGCTTTTAGGTATAGATCTTTTCGCATCAAACCCATCAGGAAACGCGGTCAACTTATAAATATCTTCATTGTCGTATAGTTCAAAGGATTTGTTGAAAATTCTTAAAAGACGTATTATTAGCTGTGGTGCGGTGCGTTTATACCAGGCCGATAAAGGTAAAATAACTGCCCGGTTGTTAAATTTAACCCCTGTGCTTAAGGGCAAAAATAAGTAAAAGATATCCGGCCAAATCCTCGCGACCTTACGATTGTGACGATTAAACTCTGAAAAAGCAATAAATGCGCATCTTTTGCCTTTAAACAACCTCCTCATCAGATCAGGTCCGGTAATTGTGTGGCCAAAGCCACCCTCGGCCATAAATACAATAATTTCAACTTTTCTTAAAAGGGAAAAATTACACAATACCCGAATAAAAGAAATAGGTACGCAGATCGCTATATTCAAATAGCTAGCAATTTTTGCAATGCCAGCCTTTAATGAGTATTGTTTTTGCTCGCTTTTATTCACCATAACCTACATTCGTTTTTTAATCTCTTCAGCTATCTGCTTTACTTCTAAAAAGTCCATGCAATGCTTCTTTTGGCGGCAGGTCGATAAATAACACGGCAGACAGTCATAGGAAACCTGGGGTTTAATAGCAACACCTCGGTTATAAAGGAAGATTTCTTTGTCATCTGTTGCGCCAAAAAGAACTATTACATTTTTCTTCAAAGCCAAAGCTAAATGAAGCCCTAAGCTATCGCTGGTGACCACGGTTCGACAAGTATTAATCCAATCCATATACTCATAAAGATTATTCATGCCTTTCTGCCACGAAACACTCCGCCCCTGCTTCTTAAGCAGCTTCTCCAGCTCTTTCCATTTCTTCTCAGGCATAGCCTTGGTTGGCCATTTTGTCCCGACGTAATAGTTAAATCCCACATCGCATTTCTCTTCTGTCTTCGGTTTGTAGCCTAGAGAATATTCTTGTTTTTTCCACTGCGCACCGATCATTTCAATGATAATCTTCTGCCATATGTTCCGCTGGCCCTTTTCTGTTTTATCCTGAATATATTCCTTGGCAACTACAGACTGCAAGTAGGTGTCATATGTTCCGGCTTGAGAATTAAAGCGAAAACCGATCCTCTCCCAGGCATCAATCATATCAGTCAAGGCGCACACACCGTCGATCTTCTCTAAATTAATTACAATATCGAATTTTTCTCGCATCAACACATACGGAGTAAATTCATCCCAAACAAGCAACCTATCAATATACTTATTCTGATTTACTAAGGGAACGGCCTCGTTTGAAACAAGCCATGTGATATGGGAATTAGAGAAGCGCTCCTTCAAGGGCTCTAAAATCACAGTGCAGCGTAACACGTCGCCTAAGCTGACTGTTTTAGTCATCTCCTGATCAAGAGTTTCTGAATATCCCATCTTTATAACTAAGATCTTTTTATGCTCCATGTTATTTTATCCTCCTGAAAATGTAGTTTTCCGCCTCATATTGTTTTGGCGCCCTGGCCTTCTCAGAATCCGCTACCTTAAAACCTCTGCGTTCTAGAATATCCTTTACTTTTTTATGCTCATCAAAAGACAAAAGGAGCTCTATGTAAATCTCCTTAACATAATCAAGCGTTTTAGTCATACCCTCTATTACTTGTAACTCATTTGCATCAACATCAATCTTAACTTTGGTCGGATACTGCAGTCCAAACTGCTTTATCATATCATCGACTTTCATGCAAAGCGTATCCTGTACAAACATATCTTTTTCTTCTATCGAGAAAGACGACTTCCTGCCAATGGTATTGAAAGCCCCGCCTTTGGAGAATTCACGTATAAAAAAAGGCTTTATTTTTGTTTCGTTATCGCTTGCAAGTGGTACAGGAATACACAGGTCATTAAGCCCATTTTTATAAATATTGGCATAGAGCGTCTGGAGATTATTAATCTCAGGCTCAAAGGCATAAACTTTCACCCCTTTAGTCTTTGCGGCATATAAAGAATAGCCCCCAATATTTGCCCCGATATCGAAGAATATATCGTCGTTTTTAAACAAATCGATCCACCTAATAATTAATTTCTCTTCAGTAAAAAGAGTCTTAGCACGCCAGAGTAGCCTTCCGTGACCTGTGCAAAAGATAAGATGATCTTTGCCAGGCAGCCTGATTCTAATGGACGGATCAAGCATCTGTTGAATTTCCACTATCAAGCGAGAATTGCTATTAAGTCTTAGTATCGCAATAATGCATCTAGCAACAACCCTTCCTATGCGGACAAAAATATTCGGTCCGTAACCAAACTTTTCTTTTTCTTCATAGCTGGAAGATGCGTAAGAATTTCTCTTTTTTTCAAGTTTTTTCTTCATCTGTTGTTTATAATTTGAATTTGCGAATTAGTCTGAGCAAAAGTCTCTATATTGTTTCCAATCATTGCGAATAACCTGAGCTGCAAGGGCTGCACCTAAAATAGAATTTCCATAATCAAGATAATGAATACTATCTAGAAAAATTCTTTCTTCACTATCATCAAAAAGACTTGTAAGGTCAATGAATTCTACCGATGTTCCTTTAAATTCTCTAGACAGCTTCATAAACTCCCTTCTAGCTTGGTTATAAAATTGTTCTTGGGTCTTTTGCCAGTTTTCAAAAGGAATCAATTCTAAATATAGTTTTTCTTCTTCACTTAATTCACGTGAGCCGTAACCAAGGGTTGGTTGAAGTGCGATAATGCAACGTTTTTTGTGAGCAATGCAAAGCCCCGCTATAGAACGCAGGTTATCAATATAGTTTTTAACTGCCTCCGGCCGATACGTCAAATTCTTCCTGTAAGACCAACCATCAGGACTCGGTCTAAATAATTCATCCGGATCAATTGTGTTTACATCTCGGGGAGCGCGTTTCTGTTTATAAATTGTAGAAAGTGCCGGGTGTAAATTGCCTATTTTTAATCTCTTGCTCTCTTTCAACCTCTTGACTAGCTTTACTACTGATAGAGACTCAATGAAACTGCCCGGTGCGCTTGCCGGCAACCCCGAAAGTCTTGCATGGAGCGCTTTGGTCTCAGGATAATAATTATGATAAAACGAATCAGTCAACGTTAAACGATACCAATCATTTCTCCCATTGAGAAAAATAAGAGTATCTATGTCAAACTGTCCCAACAAATGTGCAGCAAAAATAAAATCACGAAAGCTCTCATATCCTTCTACAGCTGCATTTACTGCTTGGCTCTCTGTTTCTTTCGCTGCGTTCAGCTGCCGTTCAAGAAAAGAGGCAATGGTAAAAGTATTGTCGGTTGTAGAATTGGCGCCCAGCACCGAAGAGCCGCCGAAAAGAAAAATGCGCTCCCCGCCTTGCAATTCTTTGGCTAAGTCACGATAAGGATCACCGTTATGCACAAAACCGTATTGATCCGTATAAAGACCCTTGGGAGACTCGCTCATATCATTTTCATAATATATCTGCGCTAAACTATGCGGCGCATACCGTTCGTAAAGATATCTATTGCCGACTTTCTCAGCTCGCACTTCTCTTCCGGTATAAGGATCCTTGTATTGAGCATGCCGTCTTTGATTAACGCGATCCCAATAGATCAAGGCAACCGAAGAAACCGATTCAATAATACAAAAAAGCAACAAAAACACGAGCAAATTCGCGCAAACAATTTTTGAATTTTTTTTCAATAAATTTATATTAATAGGTCTCATGTGCTGGATATTTTTGACCACGGGCTTACAATCGTCAGTCCTTTATATCTTGATAACCGCTTTTCGATGTTTCTTTGCACCTCAAAATCTGTGCTGCAAATAATTACAAGAGAGTCTTTGCTAAATGCCTGAAGACGCGGTAACTTAAACTGTTGCTCAAACGGCTCTTTGAAGCTATCGTCGTAATAATAACATTTCGTTGTGTCTATATCGGCTGCTTTGACTAATTCTTTAAAAAGCTTCTGAAAATAATACGATACGCCATAGAATACGATCTTGCGTGCCTTTTGAGATCTCGTATTTATCTGAGCAATTATTTGCTCCTTTTTTTCTCTGAAACCATCGAATGAGACTTTTATATCGAGAGCATCGAATGCAAGGGGTGTCTCCTTGATTGGGCTTTTTTTCGCCGCGATTCTTAAATGCGGCTCAAGGCTGTAGCCGGATATGGTAAAGCCACGAAGCAACGAGTTAAGCGTTTCCAGATTGAAGTAATTGACATGATCAACGGTAAAATCTTCTACCGCGTATCGAAATGCAACCTCTAGATTTGGAACTTCAATACATACTAACCCATCATCGGTCAATATATTCGCAACATCAGCAATCATCACTTGGGGATACTTTACGTGTTCAAGAACATGCTGGAGGATAACTACGTCAAATTTGTTTGGAAATAGTTCTTTTTTGAAAAAGCTATGCATCGTCGGTACAGTAGTGTGCTCGCATGCAGTTGGATCAAGCCCAAGCGCGTGAATACTGGGCCTCTTTTCCTTAAGCAAATACAACAAATCTCCTCGATTCGAACCAATCTCCAATACATGCAGAGGCTTCTCCTTAGGTAGATGACCCAGAAGAAAGCTGAGTGTCTCCAGATTCCGAATTCCTCTGTTAGGAAAGTCGAAAAAATCACTTTTTTTATAGTTTTTATACTCTTGGGAAACTATGCGATCATAGTTTTTCGCATACGCACTGGACTGAAAAACAAAACCGCAGGAATTACATTTACTTATTACTAACTCAAATGCCTTGTTGTAGTGGACAAAATAACTGCGCATGTTCTCATACACTGTCTCTGTCTCTGCGTTATTGCAGACTGGGCAGGCTGCTTTATTCTTATGACCTTTTGTCGACCCTTGAATCATTTAATTTTCTTCTATCCTTTCCTCTAGATTCGCTTCATTAGCTCCATGCAATCTTTTACAATGATATCAATATTATCGTAATGGTATTTACCCATCCTACCCAATGAATAGACATCCTTTGGTAGCGCTGCCAAATATTTCTTGGCCTTACTAATTTCTGATTTCAAAGGGTAAGGATAGAGCCTATTATTAAAAGAAGGAGTTTCAACAATGATAAGAGTATGGGGTGATTCATAGCCAGTTAAAAGCTTATACTCAAAAATTCGTGTGTAGGGTTCGTCGCCGGCATAGTGAAGATAGTGGTACGGCTCAGGGGTAACGCGCTCAATCGGAAGGATAATCTTCAAAAAATCCCTTCCGATATATTTGAGCTCACCGTACATGTACTCGAACACCATATCAATTGAAGCGGTGTTAATAATCAAGTCAGCCGAAAGCCATTTGTTGCGAACAAATATTTTTTTATTTTTCAGATCAAACTTGTCAACAAAGGTGTCGTAGATCACGCTACATCCCTCTACGCATTTTTCAAAATAGCTGTTATAGGCATCCTGTTCTACCGGATAGCCAATCATCTTCTGTCCTTCAAAACACTGCTTTGATCCTTCTTTTAGGGCAACGCCTTTCGGAGAAAATGCGAACTCGTCAATCTCTTTATTATCTTTGATCTTCCACATCTTTTCTGAATAAGTGTGAATAAATTTTTCGTAGAGGGTTTTTCCTACTGAATTAATCCAATATTCTTCAAAATTTTTTGTTCCTTTTATCTTTTTTCTGCGCAATAGCTCTTTGTATACCTTATCCTTATCAGGCATCTCTTCAATCTCATCCTTATGAATAGGATAAGTATAAAATCTATCATCGGGTGATACGTACGTTATTGTGTAATGTTTTATTTCTCTTAGAGTTAGAAATTGGCTAAGATAATCCCATACATACATTTCATCTATATTCACTAACAAATGGTGAGGACCATACGTAAAGGGGTGACCATGATAAAAAAATGTTCTGCAACCGCCACCCAGCGCATCGCTAGCTTCGATAAGGGTAACTTTAAATCCCCGCTGCTTGAGCATATACGCTGCAGTGCACCCTGTAAATCCACCACCAATAATTAATGCTTTTTTCATGTATTATTTATCCTCACTTGTAATTTCATAAAGAAAATGTTTCATAGAATTTATTCATTTTCGGAAACTGCTCATTGAATAACTTCTCATATGTTATATATATTTCCTTCTTGTCAGTCATGGGTAACGAAAGCAAATCTTTAAATAGGAAAGCAATTTGCCTTTTTAATCTTTTAAAAAGCGGATCTTTTTTAATGCTTTTGAAATTTACCTTCTTTTCTTTTACTGCTCGTAGCATAAGATTAATAGCAATATCAGATGCGTTATTATTCATCAAAAATATGGCCATTAGAAGGACGTCTTGTAAAAGCCTTTCTTTCTTTCGTTTAAAAATAACTTCTAGATTCTTTATCCACACAGCTTCAGCACCTATCAACTGACCGAATTTATCAGGTAGAGTAAATTTACTGAAGGCATGGCCTCGACCGTCATAATCAAAATTCAGTAGTTCAAAATTATACTTTCTTAAGTAACTATCAATATCTCCAAAAAGAGGCATGTGTTTATACGTCCCTATGAAGTATGCCTCTGCGCGAACGCCAAGAACTGTTGAATTTAGTTTTCGCGTTGCTCCCTTTAATACCTCTAATTCTGAACCTTCTGTATCAATTTTCAAAAAGTGGACAGCTTTCTTTCTAAAGCGGGAATCGATCGTAGTGGTAGATACTTGTTTTAATGCTTCTACTTTAGTTTCTTCAATCATGAAATTTTTATCATTACGCAACTTTCTATCGTCTTCTAATAGTGAATTCAGACCGCGGTGTTTCTTAACTATGTATCGCAACGTGCAGTTTGAACTATAGAGAGCATTCGGGTATATCTTGATATTACGGCATGCAGCGTACTTACGCTTCAGCCTTTTCACCTCTGCTGTATCTATCTCAAAGAGATGAAGATTAACCACGTCTCGCAAATCCTGCCACGTAGGATGAAGCCCATAGCGCGCACCTACATCAACCACTGTGCATTGTAATTTCATATCTTGTTCTCCTTAGCGCATACTTCTTTATTATTTAATTGGCTTTGCTCATAACAGTAAATACAAACCTTGGGAATTGCTCCTGCTAGATGTGCGTTTCTAAAACTTTGGTAGTCTTCGGAATTCCACACGCTCTCAAAACTTCCTAATGCCCCTATGTTGCATATATCTGGATTGCCTATCATGCAGCAAGGCACTACTTTTTTATCAGAAGAAATAAATGCACGCTCAAAAGGCCATGGACAGATATTATCTTTTGAATACTTCGTACTTATATCCCAAAAAGAAAGGTCAATACCAAGATTTCTTGCGTCTTCCAGCAAAGAATCAACATCAGATTGAGCTAATCTATCGGAAATCTTCTTCTCTTCATTCTTCTGAGCCCACTGTTCGCTGCCCCAGACGCTTACATCCATGCTTATAGTAAGTCTCTTAAAGCCAAGCTCTTTCGCGATCGCGGGGAACAAATGAAGTTCATGGAAATTGTCTTTTTGCAACAGAACCCACATTCTTGTCTTATCAACTCCCTGTAATCGGCAATAGCTATTAATTAACTTGCAGTTTTCGACCACCTGTTCAAAATGAGCGCCTCTGCGTATTCGCTCATAGGTCTCTTTTGTTGCACCATCAATTGAAAACTGTATTTCTCCAACAAGCACATCAATGATTTTCTTATAGATATCGTTTTTATGAAGTAATGTAGCGTTTGTCGTTGTGCGCACCCAAATATTTTTACTCGTTGCGTATCGTACCATCTCAATGAAATCATCCTGCAAAAATGGCTCACCGATGCCCTGTAGCTTCAATTCGTAGACGCCGATTTGTTCATCCAGAATACGCTTAAAATCAACAAAGCTTAGATCTTCAGCTCGCTTCCTGTTGGAGAATGCAGAAATCTGACACATGTCACAATTGAGATTGCAGCGGCTGACGTTTTCAATGTCAATTTTAATGGGCATATAGTCGAGTTTGGCACCTCGCATAGCTCTCTGGTGCTTTTGAAAGTTCTCAAAACGCTTAGGAAAAGCCTTAAATCCCTTTTGCATTGTCTCGTTATAGGCTTTTTGATCAGCTGCTGGTTTAGGAAACCTTAACTTTTTCATATTTGATTCTCTGTGCAACCCAACGCTTAAAGCTCTTCTCTACAGCTTCCGGAACAAAACCATATTCTTTTTCTGCTTTTTGAGTTGAAAGATTAAAAAAACTATTCCTTTTGTCGGAAAAGATTAGCTCTGATTTTGATTGCAACTCATTTTTTATTATTTCCACAACTTGCCTCAGTGTCTTTTCCTTTTTAGATGCAAGATTGATTACGTCGAATGGCCTATTTAACTCTATCCGATGCAAGAAATCAAAAATGCTCTCTATGGAGACAAAATTGTTGAACAATCTATCTGCGTTTGTAATCTCTAAAACTTCGTTCTTATATAGCTTGATAAAACATCGACTAAGAAAATTCGTGGTATTCGTAAAACTCAAGATCGCGGGAAGTCGCAAACATAACACATTCAAAGAGCTCTTCTTCAACAACTCCTCACCCAAGAGCTTTAGCGAACCATAAAACGACGGCGTTGCGACAACACCTTCCTCGTACACATCTTCTTTATCAATATCCCCATATACAGATGCGGCTGAAAAAAATATGAATTCCTTAATCTTATTTTTTTCAGCATAAGCTATGACTTCTTTAAGAAAGGCTTCATTCGACCTGCGCATCTCATGCTCAGTTGCAGGTGGTGATTTTGCAGCTAAATGCAAAATCCTCTGTGCGCTTGTATTATTCTCGATAGTCAAAGAAGCGACATCTTCCCCTGCCTCTTGGAACATCTTAAAGAGCACTGAACCAACATCGCCGGCATGCCCTGTGATTAAAAGTTTAGTCATTTACACAAACCCCAGGTGTTCTCTGTCAGTATTAAGATACTCTAAAATCATTTTGTTCTTCGTATGCGCCACACAATGATGATTACATACTTTTGATGGGTTAATTTTAAAAAAGTTACTTTTATTAGAAAACCAGAAATCTTTGAAGCGCTGATTCTTTATTGAACCGACTAGCCCCTCTTTTAAGTTATACGCTTTATCCTGACACGGATAGATATTCAAATCCGCGCCAATCACAGGAAGAATCTGTAAATAAGGGCACCAATTATATTCTTTTTCAAAACCCTCTTCCAGTTCATGGTATGAGTCATAGATCTCAAAGGAGCTATCTGCAAAATCCTTGCGTGCCGTCTCAATCTGCGTCTTTACTGTTTTCATCAATGGCTTATGATAGTCATTGTTTTCTTTGCCTGTATTACTAACTACACAGGGAGAAACTTTAACGCTATCGATGCCGGTTTGCTTAAGTTGCTTAATAAAGTCAAAGAGATGAGCAGCGTTCTTTTTATCAACTACAATCACAACACCCAAATAACATTTGCCATTCAATTTCTTAAACGACCGCATGTTGTTCATCACCCTAGAGAATTCACTTTTCTTAACACCTCGATAGTCAGCATAGCTCTGATCATCCCAGCCATCCATTGAGACCCGAATCCATGTCCCCTGTTGCGCAAAAATCTCCGCGAGCTCTCCTTCAAGCCGTGAACCATTCGTAAGCGATGAAAACTTAACTGGGCTTTGCGATAGCTTCTTAACCATATCCAGCAAAAAAGGATAACAGAAAGGCTCTCCGCCTCCGCTAAACGTCACTGCCTTAACATCCATTTCAATAATATCGTCAATGACCTCCATCATCTTTTCTTTAGAAATAAAATCCTTCTGCGACATGTCCTGACCAAGTTGCAAATTATCTGTCTTGTAGGCACAATACCAACAGTTATGGTTGCAGGCATTGGTTGGCTTTATTCGGATATGCACCGGTGCCATAATTCCATCTACTTCTTTAGGAAGCGAATCCACTTTGTCTTTAAAATGGAACATCTTCATTTTTGTATACAGTAAACCTTGTTGTTTTTTCATATGTTTACTCAAAATAGATAAATTCGTAATCTCCGGAATAGCCAAACTTCTTAAATAGCCACTCCCACTCATCCTTACTAAAAAAAGACTCACAGGTAAGCGCCCAACACTGCAAGTTAAAAAGCTCTGCTTCATTTCTAAAACTCTCAACTACTATGTATTTGTTTTTACCAACCCTTTCAACTTCCTTTAAGGCGCGCTCTAAATCACTTACTGCCAGATTATGAAGCGTTGTAATAGAGATTACTAGATCGAACTCCTTATCCTTGAAAGGATATGAGTCTTGGGCCCTATGCGCAGAAAGATGCGGCTTAATCTCCTGTTTTGCATTTTGTATACCGTATTCTGAAATATCCAGGCCCCTCACGCTGCACCTTGGCAAAAGCTGTGTAAATTCATATAACAGGTGCGCCTTACCGCAACCTACATCAAGAATCTTTGCATCATCTTTAAGGCTATAAGCCTCAATCAGCTTTTCAGCCACAACCTTCCATCTGCCGTCGTATTTGTAGCCACCATAACCGTATCGGCGGTCGCCATCCCAATATTCTTGGCCGTATTTTTTAGCGGTCTTCATGCACTCGATCTTTTCATCCTGCATCCTGCCGATATAATCCCTTTTGGTTTTTTTATGAAGAGGCGTAACAATGCTTAATAACTTTCCCATTATGTCCTCACTTTACTATTTTGTTCACAAATGTTGCGATCTTCCTGGCTGAAATCCCAAAATGATCCCTCATGCCATCGAGGTCTTTTATCTCATGAATAAACGCATCAGATATACCAAGGGTAAACAATTTCCAGCGCGGGTCTACTCGTGCATGAGCTTTGGCAATCATAGAACCTATACCGCATCCAACATAATGCTCCTCAATGGTCACCACGTATTTTATATTTTCAAGCAATGCAAACAACCGTTCGGTATCAAGCGGCAAAACCATCGGTAGAGATATGAGTTTTGGCGTTATCTGTGCTTTCGTAAGCATTTCTCTTGCTTTCATTACCTCAATACCAATTGAACCATGAAATACAATCGCCACATCCTCTCCATCTTGTAGTAACTGCGGAACGGTTATTTTAAAACTTGTATCCGCATGAATGTTGGGTTCTCCTCTTTTGGCAAGTCTGACATACACAGGAGAATTACAATGAAGCGAATACTCCGCAGCCAACTGCGCTTCAATAGGGTCAATCGGAGAAAACACAGTAAGGTTTGGCAATGTTTGAGCAATACCTAAATCTTCCACCGAATAGTGTGTCATGCCCTGAGGTGAATAGGTGACACCGCTTCCGATTCCCGCAAGTGTGACTGGTAGACGTTGATAGCAGACATCATTTCGTACCTGCTCGTAACATCGATATAACAAAAAAGGAATAATATTATAGGCATATACCTTAAACCCAGACAAAGAAAGTCCGGCTGAGAAGCTAATCATATTTTGCTCTGCAACGCCGAGATTTAAGAAATTTTCAGCGCATCCTTCTTTAAGCTCGTCAAATACTCCCAGACCTGCGTCTCCGCTAATAACAAAGATATCCTCTCGTATCTTCGAGGCTTCTAGAATAGTATTTATAAATGTATTTCTCATGCAAGTTCCTCTAGAGCTTTTTTCTTATGCTCATCCGTAACAATATAGTAATGCCAGATAAGTTGATTTTCCATAAACGAAACGCCTTTTCCCTTAACCGTACAGGCAAGGATAATCTTTGGCTTGCCTTGCGAATCAACGCTCAATGCTTTTTCTAGCGCGTGTACATCATGTCCGTCAACTTCCTCCACGTACCAACCGAACGCTTCCCATTTTGCCCGCAAGGGCTCAAAATAGCAAATCTCCTTTGCTCTGCCATAACCTTGCAGGTTATTGTAATCAAGGATTGCGGTAAAATTATCAATGCCTAGCTTTGAGGCGAAAAGCGCGCCTTCCCAAATTGAACCCTCTTGAGATTCACCGTCGCCGATTACTGCATAAACCTTTCTATCGCACTTTTTCTTTTTAAATCCATAGGCCAGCCCAAGGCCCATATTAAATCCATGGCCCAAAGAACCGGTAGAAACCTCAATACCCTTGGCAATAAATTTATCAAGATGGGCTGGAAGCGAACCATTGTTTTTGAAATAGCCATCAAGGATATTTCTCTTCCAGATACCTCGCTCAACAAGCGCTGCATACAATGCCATATCCGCATGGCCCTTGCTTAAAATAAAAATATCCCGGTTATTCCAATCATCCAACCGCAAAATTTTAAAGTACAAAACAGTTAATATATCAACGCACGACAAACCAGAGCCCACATGCGGCGTTTGCGAGGCATGCGCCAGCTCAATAATGGTTCTTCGAATCTGATTAGCGGTTGTTTTTAAATCGCTCATGGTCTTAAATAAAATTTACATGCTCGATCGATGGGAGCTTTAACTCCCATAAAAAGCTGTTAATCTGATGATGCCTACAATTTGACTGACATTGATTTTTATCAACAGCATGGTTAATGTACTCGATTACTGTCTGTTTGTTTTTCCATACCTCTTGAAATGATTTCTCCTTGATATTTCCTAGAGAAGTTTTTTTGTCATGTTGATATGAAAAACATGTATATGCTTCGCCGTCTTCACGGATGTAGACGATAAAGGGAAGGCCATAGCAGGTATCGTAGGAACGCTTCCTTGTTAAGTTTTTTCTATCACGCACCACAAAAGAAAAGTGCTCATTCGACAGAGCTTTGGCAGATTTCTTTAATGATTCAATACGCTCATCAGTAAGCCAATCATTGGTAAGGCCTGATTTATTCTTATCATGTTCATAGAAATACTTAACTACGAAATAATCCGCTCCACAATCTTTCATCGTCTTAGCAGCTTCAATTACAAAATCCTTATTCCGCTTAAGAAGAATGTATTGAATGCCGATGGTGATTGCTGACTTGCGTTTTTCTTTTTCCTTTTTTAACCTCTTAATAGCGTGCAGCACGGTAAAGTAATCCTCTTTTTTAGTCTGATGAATAGCGGCATAGTTTTCCGGGTTGCCACCATTAAAAGAGAAACGAATCCAAGTAAGCGCATCTGCCGCAATTGCAAAGTCTGCCTCTTTTAACCGTGCGCCGTTTGTGCTCATCGCTACGTCTAATCCTTGAGCTTTTGCATGTGCAATCGCAGGGAATGTTTCAGGATTAAGCAGCGGTTCTCCTGAACCAGCAAACACTACTGATTTTACGCCTGCTGCGGCGAGCTCATTGATTAAACTTTGCATTCTGTCCTTCGGAAACAAGCCTTGATACCCTAGGTAATTGTAATGACAAAATACGCAATGATGATTGCAAAGGGCCGATGGAGAAATCTCAACATACAAAGGATACATATCCTTTCCCTCCAAGAAATCAGCAACCACCCTTGGATGATAAGTAAGCTTCTGTCCATCTAAGTCAAACTTAGCCACGTATTACCTCTTTATTTTTGTCAAACATGTATTTACCTAAGCCGAAATTACCATGTTTAAGTTTTCCTTGCTCATTATCATTAAGCTCTCGGATATCTTTAATATCAACCGAAGTGTGCCCGAATACTTGAAAACGGTTGGTCTTTACCTTAACATCGCAAGGATTGCAATGCCCAAACATAAAACAAGGCCTATAGACATCTTCGATTTGAAAATCAGGATCTAGAATGTGCCCTATGGGCTGGCGCTTTGCATACAGGTCAGAATGGCAGCGAAACACATATCCGCTAGGGTCTACTATAAGCTCGGTTGTTTTGCACTCACAGTATTTCTCTACCTTTTCGCTGACTGACTCGGGATATTTGTACGTGCCATGCCAGTTTTTTCCATCAAATCCCAAATATTCCTTTGTCCTAAAATCAATGTCAAGCTTACGACATCTCTGCTGCACTTCTTTAACATGTTCCATATTCGCAGGCACTGTTACTGCATAGAGCCCAACATAAATTCCTGCATCAGCCATTTTTAGGATCTTTGCAATTAAATCTTCGATATTATTTTGCCCCGGATGATAACTTGCCCGAATCGCTGCATATTTTGCCTCCCGGGTAAATTTGTAGGCTGGAACTTCTTGAATAAACTCATCCACGTCAAACATCAAATTGGTAAGCAAGTCAAGTTTTATCTCGCCGTTAACGCCGTTGACGATTTCATAAAAATCTTTATGGAGCGTGGGCTCTCCGCCCTGGAATGTCACCGGCAAATCATCCCTTCCAATGTGAAGCCTGTTGATAGCGCTTGTCCACTCCTTTGCGCTCATAGAAGGCCTGACGATCTCTCGGCGCAATGAGCCTAAATCTTTATAATTGATACAATAGTCGCAAGCAAGATTACAGTCTAATGTTAAAAATGTTGCAATGTAATTGTAATGATTTGGAATACTTATTGTCTTCATTCTAAAAGACCCACGTTATCATATTCTACCGATCTTATATACTCGCTCATTAATTTTGCAATTGCATCTTGTGCCACAGGAGTATAATGACAAACATCAATGTATGCGGTGTGTTCAAGCGTTGATAAACTTGTTGAAAGATCGTGGAAAAATTCGCTTTTGCTAAATCGCACACCGGCTTTTTTACTCATTTCTTCATAGAATTTTCTAAAGTTATTCCAGAAATCTTCGCTATACTTTTTAAAAGATTCATCCTCGCTATTAGTGAGACTTTCCTTCAAGAAAAGCGTTGGTTGCGGAAACCAATAGAATTTTACGTTTTGCCCATCACATAAGCTTTTCATCATAAAAATATTGTCAAGATAGTAATCTACAATATATTCTGGAACTTCATTGCTTGGCTCCAGGCGTGGATTTAATACCAAAAAGTGATCCAATAGACCATTTGCTCTGTCAGTTAAAATGCGATAGCCAAAATCAAGGAAATTGCCTAAGTATGTTTTCTTAACAATAAAAGCAACCATCCAATTGGCTGCGTTTAGGCAGGCGCCTCTCGGAGAAGTTATCTCATCCATTGCCTTAGTATGCTGAAGCTCTCTATAATGCCATGAGCCTGAATAAATACGATCAAGACTAATCTTGCTGACGGTGTGGTCAATAAAATCATTCACGCCATCTAACACCACGATCATATCTGGCTCTTGAAACGGAAGTATTTTAGTTGCGAGCAACAGCAATTCTTGTTTTGAATAGTATCCTGAGATCCCTTCGTTATATACAATTACCTTTTTGCCGTTAAAACTGCTAGACTGATTCAAATAGTGTTCGAGTCGTTTTGCGATTGATTCACTTTTGTTCCTTGCACCAGTTCCATCTACCGTTGAGCCACCCAAAATAAATACTCGATATTCCCCTGATCTTTTTGGTAGTAATTCCCTACGCACTTCACCAAAGCGTCTCGTTTTATCATACCAGCCAAGATTAGGGTCATAGTGGAGAAAGCCACTCTGCATTTCCTCAAACCCTCTTAACAAGGGATGAGGCAACATTTTTGACAGCGTGGCATCATAAGGGGTTCTTCTCACAAACGGCCTCAAGGCGAAGAATCCGATACATCCCAATACCTCAAGAATAACAATCCATATCACTACAAGCTTTGTCATTTTCCAAAATTGGTTTATGTTTTCTTTAGGCATTGCATTCTTTCGTTTCATAAGTAACTAAATATACAGAAAATCTGTTGCAAATTTTTTCAGGGAATCTCTATGAGAAACCGCAATGATTGTTAAATCAGGATAGTTACTACGAATCCCTCTGAAAATCTTCTCTTCGGTTGCTTCATCAATATTGGCAGTTGCTTCGTCCAACACCAAAATACTCGGGTTAGATAAAAGAGCACGGGCTAAAGACAACCGTTGTTTCTGTCCGGCAGAAATTCCCTCTCCTGCTTCTCCTAGCTTATGCAACAATCCGTCCCCTAACTCATGCACAAATGAACAAGAAGTCATATCTAACACTTTATCCATGCTCTGCTCAGCCATTGCAGTATCGCGCACGCCATAGAGCAAGTTCTCTTTTATCGTGGTATCAAGCAAGAAAGGATCTGTTCCGGAATATCCGAGATGTTTTCGAAATGCTCTACGGTCCCATTGTTCCAAAGAGGTGCCATCCCAGATAATCTCACCCTTTATCTTTGGTACTATCCCTAATATTGTCATAAGCAGCGTCGTTTTGCCTATTCCTGATTCTCCGGCAATTAATAAAAAATTGCCCTTATTGACGTTAAGGTTGATGCCCTCGATAAGCGCACCGTTTCTTCCCACGGAGAGGCCTTTAACCGAAAGGCTGCGCGGAACACCACTATGCCTATGTCCTGCGCTAGCATCTTGAGATTTTTTCTCAGCCAAAAGAAATTCTGAGTGATCAAGAAAATTCAATAAAAACGGGTAACTAAACTGCGCGTGCCCAAAGGACCGCGCAAACTGCGAAATGGATTGAGGTAGTCGAACTAATAAGTACACAAAGGTAATCAACGTTCCGCTCTGAACATAGTTGACGCGCGAATTTCCCCAAATCGTAAACATCACAATAAGCACTCCTGCAAACACTGGCCACGTATTGTTAAGCGAGATGCCCAGCGCGTACCGTACATATTGGCTGAAAATAGTCGAATTTTTAGAATGCAAACTATCCACCTCTCTCTGGTTAGTCCCAACAATTCGCAAAAAGTAGATATTGCGTAAATCTCTTAATATCTTCAATGAAAATTGCTGAAGAGCCTTATGGTAATTACCTGCGAATCTCTGATAGGCACTTTTTAGAAAAATCGTAGGTAAAACCATAACAAATACCGCGATAAATGCAATAAGTGTCAAACGGGTAGAAATCATCAGCATTCCGATTAAAAGAGTAATTAAAAGAAAAAAGGCGGCGATCATCTGACAGAGCGCAGAAATAAAATTTCCCACTTTAGGGGTAAGATTGGTAGTGATATGACTCACTTCGGCAACCGAGAGCGCTTCGCCCTCAACATCTGTCCCAATGAGCGCATTGCTTAAAAGACGCCGAACCCTCGAGCAAAATGCCTCAAAAGTAAAATCTGGAATAAAACCGTGGAGAAAATAAAAAAAGAGCCTTACCACTGCAATTCCAATAAGAAATGCCGTAGGAAAGGCTACGAAGGGGGATAAAACTGGTGGAATAACTTTCGTTGCAATGAGATTATAGCTGACGAGAAAGTTTTGAATGGCGAACCCAATCACCATTTCTATAATACCCAGCACAAATCCTAGGAAAATCGTTGAGACAAAAAGCGCAATGATCTTTGTGCCAAATAGCTTTTTTACCTTACCAATATGCATGGCGCGTGCCTTTAAAACCTAAATTCCGATAAGCCCTCTTAAGGAATGAATATTTTTCATCAAGCCTGCAATCTTCTTCATCAAGCCTTCTAGCTCACGCAGGTTTGCCTTATAAGTGACCAAGGCCTCTTTTTGTGCTGCATCAAGGTCTTTCTTCTCCAGGGAATCCATCTTGATTTTCACCTCATCGAGCAAACCATTCCCTTCCTGCAAAAAGCCTGAAAAGATCTCCGCTGAATGATTGATGACAAAACTCATAATTTCTCTATTCGCTTCGTAATGGTCTTTCCTATTCTCTTTTACCCAAACCCGCTTAACCGCTCCCCACTTCTCCAAGCGCCGTATGTTGATGCTAGCATTGCCCTTGCTCATCCTGCAGATTACACCTAGCTCATCAAGAGAGATCGGCTTCTTGCTAAAATAAAGAGCAGCATAAAGCTGCCCCATAGACTTGCTTAAACCAATTTTATTGGTTAAATAGCCAAACTTGAAGATTAGTTCTTCTCGTACGCTCTCAACTTCTTTATTCATAACAGGTAATGAGTGTTTAGTTTGTTTAAAACAAGTTAAACGGAAGTATTGTAATTATATAACTCGGGGTGAATGTTGTCAAGAAGATTTATTGTGGAGGGTATGAGTACTTTAGGGCGGTTTTTTGACCTATGCTCGCACATCCGCTGCTCCTTTTTGCAGATGGCTTCTAAGCATCAATAGCAAGCTTAAGAATATCAATAGCCCTGCTATTATATACTTATATACAAGCAACGCGCTACCAAATGGCATGAATCTAATAAATGCTGTGTCAGTCAGAGCTGCAACGATGAGGGCGAGTGAACAAGGCAAAAGGAAAGCGAAATGATCTCTTCTTCTCTCTGAAAGGAATCCCTGAAGAACTATAGCAGCCGCGGGCATAAACCACACTGTATTCATAGCCCATGTTCGCACCCCGGAGAGCACAATCGCAATTAAAACAATCTGCCAATAGATAAGCTCCTGCACAGGAGTAAACTTCACATTGCTCCATAAGGATTTAAAAAGAGAAAACGCAAGGATAATCGTAAATATCCCTAAGATTACCATCGCCAAGCTTGAATCTTGATGATCTCCTAAACCAATATGCGCAAGCCACTGGTAAAAATTCTTGCCTACCCATGTATCTCGAACAGCTTTTACCACTGTAGCATTATGTGTGAATTTTAGAACGGTGTGCTTATAATGCACTCCATCTTTTATGGTCATGCCTCGCGGCGTATTGGTAAATTTAAGATATAAAGGAACGATAATCGGCGACAATAAGGTATCCGAGGGGCCCTCTTCCTGAAATTGAGAAATCCGAGGCAAATGCTTAGACCAATAATCAACACACAACGGCCTACAGGCAATAAACGAAATAATTAAAAGCGCTGCTACGCTTACACCATAGCTGACTACTACCTTCCATTTTCTACGCAGTAATAGAAAGGGAATAAAAAAAACACAATATAATTTAAAAAACGTAGCAAGCGCAAGCAGGGCTCCAGCTAAAAGATCTAACTTACCCCTCTTAACCATGCATCCAACTGCCAATATTATAAGCATCAAATTTACTGCATCAATCTGTCCCCTCTCAAGCTCTACTAGAAATGGAAAAAA
>JBHPFN010000027.1:0-24373 GCA_042571725.1 Candidatus Omnitrophota bacterium | reverse complement strand
TTGCTTAACTCAATAATCCTATCGGCGGCTGTAGGTTTGACCTTGCCAAGATGCGCGTTCCTCAGCGAGATATTTTTTACAACAAAAAGAACTATGATTGGGACGAAGACCTCGTGCAGATTACGCGCGGGTGTTCGTATACCTGTGCCATGTGCGCGATACCTGCGCATATGGGATCGCGTATTCGTTTTCGGCCGATTGATCAGGTCGTCGAAGAAATAAAGACACTTAAGTATGATAACGTCTATCTTGCAGATGATGTACTTTTTTTTCCTCAACGGCGCATTGCTGAATATGTAACACAGCTGCTTAAAGAGCTGATTCCGCTTAATAAAAAATATTTTGTCTCATCAACCATGGCTCTTCGAACAGAACCAGCATTTCTTGATTTAGTCGCAAAAGCGGGCGTGCGTAATTTTTATTGCACTATGAATGTTGATCCCGTATCGATTAAGGCATTACAGGGTGGTAAAAAAGAACAGCAAATGCTCTGCGACCTTGTGAAAAATATTGAGGAGAGAGGAATACGGTTTTTTGGTTCCTTTGCCATCGGACGCGATTGGGACGATACCAGCATAGCCGATAGGATTATTGAGTTAAGCAACAAGGCTCATATCCGTACGTCAGAATTTTTCTTGTTTACGCCGTATCCGGGCACCGTGCACTGGGACCGGCTGCAACGTCAAGGCAGGATATTTGACTACACATGGAAGCATTATAATGGCGCACATATTGTGGCACATCATCCTACGATGAGCGATGATCAGCTCTACGGTCAGTTTATGAAGGTGTGGAAAGAGTTTTTCAAAAAGAATAAAGACCAGCATGCCGTACACTTGGCTCCGATTGTGTATGAAGGAGATAAGGTTGTTGCGGGAAAGCAGCTTCAGAAAAAAGGCGTGCGTGGCCATGCCGTGATAACCGGCCTCGGGTTTGTAAGTCCTATCGGCAATGACAAAGAAACATTGGTGGAATCGTTAAAGAACGGCCGTCACGGGATTGCCCCAATAAAGCAGTTTGATGCCTCGTATTTTTCCACCAACCTCGGTGCTGAAATAAAAGATTTCAATCCTGACGGAAGGCTCAGCGATAATGAGCGCCGTGATTTTGATGATCCCTACATTCAGCACGGGGTAGTGGCCGCACGCAAGGCAATCGAGGATGCAGGGATACAATTACCAACGGATAAGATAAGCCGCGATGTCGCCGTGGTACTGGGGACGTGTAACGGAGGTTTGATTTCCGGAGAAAAAGAATATCGATGGATTCACGGAAAATCCGATGTTGCCTTTGATGAAAAGATGAATCTGCTGGTTAAGTA
This sequence comes from Candidatus Omnitrophota bacterium, assembly GCA_042571725.1. GTDB lineage: Bacteria > Omnitrophota > Gorgyraeia > VGKH01 > JBHPFN01 > JBHPFN01. Next base: position 23,052 of record JBHPFN010000027.1, on the reverse strand, counting down.
TTACGCTTTCGGCAAGGCAATTGCCAATGCCTTAAAAATCGGCGGTGAGCTCTGGATGGTTACGACCGCATGCTCTTCGACCACGGCGGCAATAGGCCTTGCTCAGACGTTGATACAGAGAGGCTATTATAAAAAAGTGCTCGTAGGAGGGTCTGACAGTTTGAGCTTAGCGAGCATGTCTGGGTTTAACGGATTAAAAGCACTCGCGTCAGCACAGACCGCTCCTTTTTCCGTCCCTGCCGGATTAAACATCGGAGAAGCGGCATGTTTTTGGTTCGTTGAAGAAATGGAGCACGCGCTACTTCGTAATGCGCGTTGCTATGGAAAGATTGCCGGGTATGCGACAAGCTCTGATGCGTATCATCCGACCGCACCTGATCCACGGGGCGACGGAGTTTTTAGAACGCTCACTGCTGCGCTTGGACATGCAGGGATTGATATAAAAGATATCGGCTACATTAATGCGCACGGTACCGGCACAGAGGCAAATGATAGAGCAGAGAGTAAAGGTATTGCGAAATTTATAAAAGAACTCCCCATCCCGGCGGTCTCATTAAAATCATTTTTTGCGCATTGCATGGGTACAACCGGGATTTTAGAGGCAACCTGCAGTTTGCTTGCCATGCGCGAAGGCTTCATTCCTCCTACGATTAATTTTACTCGGGCTCGCCCGGGCTGTTCGTTGGATTATGTGCCAAATACGCATCGCACAAAAAAGCACAAATCGTTTATTTCAGCTAACTATGCTTTTGGAGGAAATAACGCCGCTGCGGTCATTACCGAGTGGAATTTTCCCGTTCCTCAAAAAGAAAAGCAATCGCGGCGTATAGTCATTACGGGTGCGGGATCAGTGACGTCGCTTGGTTTAACGATTGAAGAAACGCTTAGGGCGCTGCGCGCAGGTAAAAAAGGCATCGGCTCCATAGAGCGCTTGGGTCTTAAAAATATGAAATCAGATTTGGCCGGTTTGGTTCCTGAGTTTCGTGCAGCAGATATCGATAAGCGTATCGATTTTTCCGACATGAACCCGATCAGCAAATTTGCAACCGCGGCAGCTAAGCATGCGCTTGAGAGTGCCCAGATACGGGTGGGCAGGGCCAATGCTGAAAACATCGGTATCGCAATGGGTGTGTGTAGCGGGCCTTCAGAAACAGATCATATGAATTCCCTGTTTACCAGTGATAATTATCAGCCTAATATTTCCTGTTTTTCGAATATCACGGCGAATTCAACGGCCGGCTGGGTTTCAAATGCCCTGTATTTAAAGGGCGCTAATATTTCTCTTGCACCCGGACATCATGCCGGGCTTCAGGCTTTAGCGTATGCGTATGATGCTTTGTCAGAGGGCAGGGCAGAGCATATGATTACCGGTGCTGCTGATGAAGTGTATCCCAATAATTATTGGAAATATGATCTTATTGATTATTTGTATCCTAAAGAGCTTGAGCATGACTATCGGATTCGTTTAGATAACATCAGGCAAAGAGTGATTGGTGAAGGTGCCGGGATTGTGACAATGGAGCCTAAGGAACTTGCGGAGAAACGTAAGGTACCTATTCTTGGAGAAATGCTCGGCTACGGTATGGCTATGGATGCGGGAAATTTCCTTGAACAAAATTTAGATATTGAAGGGCTTGTGCATGCTTGTACGTTAGCGATTGAACGCTCGGGCATAGCGCCTTCAGATATTGATTTAATCGCGTGGGCTCCACAGGGCAATGTTCAGGACAAAAAAGTTATTGATGCCTGTAAATATCTGTTGGGCCAACGGTATGACTGTGTCCCTTTGGTAACGACCACGTTTCACACAGGGTATATTGAAAGTGCATCTATTGTTGTCACACTTGCGTGTGTGCTTTCTGCGCTTAAAGAGGGAACAGGGCTCTGGCCGCAAATGACTGGGCTTGCTGATATCGATAACAAAATATTAAAAAATGACCCGCGCACTATCTTGGTGCTGGGAAGTAGCGATATAGGGTATAATTTTGCGGTTATTGTCAAACCGTACAGGTAGAATTAACCCAAGCAAAATTTGAAGAGTTGCAATTGACATTTTATACATTATTGTATATTATATAGCGAAATCGTGATTTACGAGGAGTCAAGGTATGGTTGATAGTGCGTTAAAAAAACAGATTGATGAACGTGCCGCGGTGATAAACCCTATGAAGGAAGAGCTGATCAAGCGGCTTAATCTACCGTATAAGCCGGAAGACCTTCATGAGGATATTTCGCTTTTCGGAGCAGGGCTGGGATTAGATTCTTTGGATGCGCTGGAAGTGGTACTCTGCGTTGAGCATTGCTTCGGCATTAAAATTCCTGATAATAATGTATCAATTTTGCGCTCTATCAACACACTGGCAGATTATGTCATAGAACAAAAGAAAGCTATGAAGGTGGAGAATGAGAAAACTTGCGCTTCGTGATATGCTCGCTGAGCGCTCAGCATCATTTCAGGAGCGCTGCGGGGTTGAAATTGCGAATAGCTTCAGCGATGCGAAGAACGAATATTGCTTAATCAGGGATGCGGTAGGCATCACTGATTTTTCTTTTATGCAAAAATTTCGCGTGCCGGCAGAGAGTGGCCTTGATTTTCTCGATTCTTTGTTTGCCGGTAATGTTGCTAAGATCCGTTTTTACCGGGTGCTGCATACCTTTCTTGCCAACGAACAGGGCCACGTGATTGCCGATGTGTACGTGGCAAATAATGACGAGGATTTCATCGTGCTCTGCGAGAGCATTGTTGACGATGCCACTTTAAAAAATATCTTTGATGCAAAGGGCGCAAAAGATGCGGGATTACAGGATATGAGTGATACCCATATCGTCATTGGAATTGACGGTTACAGAGCATGGGAGGTTGTTAAAGACCTTTTCGGTGCTGATGTTTTAGGGTTGCCCTATCTTTCCATTGAAATGTATCCATTTGAAGAGACATCGGTGTCTTTGTTTCGCGCGGGAAAGACCTCTGAGTTCGGATATTTGGTGATGGCCCCAAAAGAAATTGGTCCTAAGCTATTAGAAAAACTACTTGAAACCGCGAAAAAATATAACGGCGGCCTCTGCGGCAGCAACATTCATAATGACCTTCGTCTCGAAGGGCGTTTCTTTAATATTTTTGCCGAGGGCATGCGGGTAAAAGACCCGCTATCGCTTGGGCTTCAGTGGATGATCGATTTTGATAAAGAAGCCTTCATTGGACGCGATACGCTTTTAGAAAGACGCGAAAAGGGGATTGAAAAAAAGATTATCGGGATTAAAGCAGATGCGTCTGTGAAGGATTTGCAACGCGGAACGAAAATTGTCAGCGACGGTGAAACGGTTGCGCAGGTGCAGGCAACCTGTTTTTCATATGCGCTCAATGCGAATATCGGATTAGCTTTGTTTCCTTTTGAAATTGCTTATGCGGGGCTACAGTTTAAGATAGATAGTGCTCAAGCAGCTAACGTGCAAACAATATCAATGCCGCCGATTATCCCCAAAAGTTTAAGCGTTAAGCTCAACGAAATGTAATCAGGTTACTGTGATGAATACCTCTGAAGGAAGACTGATCAAACGTAAGACGCAAATCGTGCCTAAGTTATATGACCTCGATATGCAGGCGGTGGTATACAATGCGAATTATTTTAAATGGTTTGATCAGGCTCGCTTTGAGCTGATTTTAGAGATGATCTCCATTGATGAGATCATTGAAACCGGCATGACATTTATGATTGCCGAGAATAAATGCGAATATAAAAACTACGCCAGCTACGGCGAACCGCTCGTGTTATTTACCTCGCACCGCATTCAACCGACCTACCAAGGTAGGCTTGTCTTTAACCATTCAATCATGCACGAAAAAAAGAAAACTGAAATCGCAACAGGTTATTCGAGCATGGTGGTCGTGAATCACAAAACCAAACAACTGATTAAAGAGCTTCCGGATTTTATTTGGCAGCGCTATACCAATTTAAAGTAAAAATACCATGACTTTCGATAACAAAATAGTTATTGTCACGGGTGGCTCACGAGGTATCGGCAGGGCTATTGTTGAGGCATTTGCAAAGTATAAGGCAACAGTTTATTTTACGTATCATAAGGATGATAAAGCCGCTGATGAGGTAAATAAAGCGTGCGGTGCCATGCCCATTAAATGTTCGCAGTTGGAGGTTCAAGGCATTGAGAAGGCGGTATCGAGGATACTCGATGAGCGCGGTACGATTGATATTTTGGTTAACAATGCTGGCATAACTTCAGATCAATTCTTGATGATGATGCCTTTTGAGCAATGGGAAAAGGTAATTAACACTAATCTTCACGGAGCATACCGTTGGGCCAAGGCAGTAAGCAGAACGATGATTGCTCAAAAAAAAGGAGTGATTGTTAATCTTGCCTCTATTGCCGGGATCATCGGTACCCCGGGACAGACAAACTACGCTGCTTCAAAAGGAGGGTTGTTGGCTTTTACACGATCTTTGGCAGCGGAACTAGGTTTTAAAGGTATACGTGTTAACGCGGTGGTGCCTGGGTTTATCGAAACGGATATGACCGCAGTCATGCCTCGCCAGATAAAGAAGCAAAACATGGAACACATTCTTATGAAGCGTTTCGGAACGCCAGAAGAAGTTGCCCAGACGGTTTTATTTTTATCTTCCGATGCCGCATCATATATTGCCGGCCAGTCAATTATTGTGGATGGTGGATTGTCCACAACCGCAATCTAATCATGAAAAAAACAGTCTTTTTATTTCCCGGACAGGGATCCCAGGAAGTCGGCATGGCGCGGGATTTATTCAGCGATGATCCGCGTTTTGCAGAGTTAGTCAAACATGCAAGTCAGATCACAGGTGAAGATCTTACACATGTTTGTCTAAAGGGCCCTGAGAAAAAGATGATCAATCCGCGGTTTTTACAGCCACTTATTGTAGCTGTTTCACTTGGTTATTTACGTCATATTACAGAAAAAAATATTAAGGCTGATTTTGTAATCGGACATTCTTTGGGCGAGATTACTGCGTTAGCCGCCGCGGGTGTCGTTGATAACAATCAAGCTATTGCCATAGCGGCAAAGCGCGGCGAGCTTATGAATCAGGCTGCTGCATTGTGCAATGGTGGAATGATGGCGGTATTATCGCTGCCGCTTGAAAAAATTCAAGAATCCATCCACGCGCTTAAGCTCAACGATAAAATTTTCATCGCTAATATCAATGCAGCTGATCAAACGGTGGTATCGGGTGATCAATCATCCTTCGATCATTTCAAAGCGCAGATCGTGCGTGCGGGTGGAAGATGTAAAAAGTTAAGCGTTGCAGGTCCGTGGCATAGCCCTTATTTAAAACAAGCGGGGGAGAAATTTAGCACATGGGTAGAAGCAACAGACTTTAACACAGCGCATACACCGATTATTCTCAATGTATCTGGTGAGCCTCATACCGATCCGAGCGTCATCAAACAGGCAATTATCGCCAGTCTGACTCAGCCGGTACAATTTAGGCAATGTATGGACTATTGCAAATTTCAACAAATAGATTCGTTTCTTGAAATTGGTCCGGGGCGGGTGTTGGCCGGATTAACGCGAGCCAATGGTTTTCTAAATGAGGTAAACGTTTACACGGTTAATAGCCTGCCAGGGGTAGATCGTGTAGCCTCTGGTTAATCAAAGGGTAGCGGAAAATACTTATCAAAACGGGAAAATAAAGATTTGTCCCCTTCCAGAATAAGCTTCTTTTCAATAAGCGCTGAAGGAGCACTTATTTCGCGTAAAAAAATCTTAGCCCAGATGTCGGTACGTGTCGTGATGCAAAGATCAGGTTTTTCGGTTTTTGTTTCTTCGAGCGTGCTTGTTCCTTTGTTGATAATAATGGTGAAATGAGCGTTTTTGTCAGTAAAACAAAACTGAATACGTGCCTTTACCCGCGCGGTCGCCTTCGGATCATTATGGCGGATCATTTCGCTTAGAAGTATTTTTGGATTTTGCACTACAACGGTGCTCATAAAATCGAGATCCTTGGCTTTTTCTTTGAGCGTTTGGGCTTCCTCCCAGTAAATATTCGAATCTTCAATAAAATGTTCAATCGATTCTGAGAATGGCTTGTTTGCCTGTTGCATAGTGGCATCTTTTATGTAGCCTTCGGTCACAAGTTCGACTCCGGCCTTTGTAAATGCCGATTTAACCGCATGTATCGTTTTTGGCTTCAGATACATAAACGGCATTAAATATGATTCGGGGCGTATGAGTCCGCCGCATAATTGTAGATTTAATCCCTCCCCAAAGAGTTCAAGTGTTTTTTTCGCACCTGCAAAGGTATGAAGGCCGCGAAACGCGCCCACGAGAATATAAACCATCTTTCTCGGCCAGACAGAGGGGTGTCGGATTGCATTGCGGATATTTTTTGAAGGTGTGGCGCAATGCTTATTTTCCATATACGGCAAGAGACGGTCAAAAAATACCTTAAGATAGCCGCTTATATTGTAAATGTATAACGGCGTTGAAAAAACAGCAATGTCCGCCTTAGTGAATATTTTCATAATTGAGGCCATGTCGTCTCGATGAACACATGTTCCCGGAGTCGTAAGCCAGCAGGTATAGCAGCCAAGGCATTGGTTAATTTTTTTTGTGGTAAGATCAATTTCGCTTACCTGAGCCTTACCTTGGCGTAGACCCTCAATAAAGAGGTCTGTCAATGATTGCGTATAACCATTTTTTCGCGGATTGGCCCGCACAATGACGACGTTCATAGCGTACCCTCAATTGCCGCGAGAGTAAGGGTTCCCTTTGCGACCGTCTTTCTGCCTACCGCCGCCTCGACATGATAGGAGTAGAGGTTTTCAAATTTTTCGCGGTTTTCTGCAATTAATTCAAGCGTCTCACCGGGAAACGCAGGAGAAGTAAATTTAATATTCGATGATGCCAGATAATACAATTTTGGCGGTTCATTGTCAGTCTCAGAGGATGATTTTTTGCTAAAACCTAAAAGCAGCCCGCTTGTTTGTGCCAGGGCATCAAGTACGAGTGCTCCGGGCATAATCGCTTTTTGAGGAAAATGACCCTGAAACCAAGGTTCATCTGGATGTATTTTTCTTTGAGCTACTATTATTGAATTTGGTTTAAATTTTATCACTCTATCTACAAAAAGGAAAGGTGGGCGGTGAGGAATAATGCTAAGTATTTCTTCTAATCCGAATATTGTTTTTTTATTCATGGTTTGTTGCTCTTTAAAGGCAAAAGTGAGAGCAAAGGAGCGATTTCTTCGACCGTTGTTAGTATATATGCAGATTGCCTGCCAGATTCTAGCCCTTCATATTGTAACCAAGGATGGGGATACTTTTTGCCGTACCACAGCAGGGTTGGCGGTACGAGCCTGTCGAGCAATACATTGAGCGGGCCCATATCCGGAGCGACAGCAACTTTTACCGTTTCAATGTTTTGTGATCCGACCATTATGGTTTCTTTACTAATAAATCGCGCTTTTAACTTATACAGTTTTGGTTCACAGCTCATGAAATGAAAACGAATGATTTTTTCTGCCATAAGGTCTTTCATGAACGGCCTTAAAAAATAAATAAGAGTAGCGTAGTCAGTGGTATGAGTTTTTAGAGGCAAACTGAATGCTTTCGTTATCTCATTGTTTGCATCTTTTTGGGTAATCCGAATAATTTTTTTCTCATAGTCATATTCTTTTTTGCAGGTAGAAATCTGCCGCGCACCCTTATCTATTACAGTAAATATTGTATAAAGTGGGCAAAGCAGATTTTCTCTGAGTTCTGTTTCAGATTTCAGAGTCCAGGCTACATCTTGAAATTTGTCATAATTGCCCTTGCCTGATTCTTGAAGCAGGTAGCGGTCTTCGGAAATTTTTTTAAAAGTTCCCGTAAGGCGGGAACGTAACAAGCCTGATTGTTTATCAATTGTTTTCTGTTGATAGATTTCTTTATCAGGCAGAATCGTATCTTGGCTGTGAATAGAGCCAGGAAATACAAGCGAAAACGCAAGTAGAGTGACAATTACATTTGTTATTTTCATTGTATTATTCTAACACGTCACCCAGTTTTAACAAACTTGTAATTTAAAAATTAGCTTGTTATAATAATCTTACTTCTCATTGAGCAATTTTAATGTTATTTCAAAATGGAAGACGTTCATCTTGAGCGTGGATATGACACAAAAAAAGGAAAAGAATTATGCTGCGAAAAATCGGGATACTTTTAATAATCGTGACATTTTTTGTATTAGGCAATAGCATATGGGCTGAAAACGACAACAAGATTCTGGTGGTATATTATTCCAGGACTGGACACACGCAACTCGTTGCCGAAAAGCTCGCAGAAAGGTTCGATGCCGATATCGAACGACTCATTGATAAACGCAAGCGCACCGGCCCTATCGGATATGCACGGGCAAGCAAGGACGCGGTTGCCAAAAATCTGACTGATCTTGCGCCACTTACGCTTGACCCTAGTCAATATGACGTTGTTCTTATCGGAACACCAAGTTGGTATGGTAATATGACTCCTGCGGTAAGGACATTTTTGAATAAAAACGATATTTCAGGGAAAGTTGTTGCGGTGTTTGGCACGGCCCATTTGACCGGTGTTGAGAATGCCTGTAAGCAGGTCGCCGAGGCAGTATTGGAAGAAGATTTTGAGAAAATGCCTACGCTTGCTTTGCGAGAACGGGATTTGAAAGATGAAGTCCTTTCGGAGAAGATCGAAACGTTCTATGAATCGGTAATGGTATACATGGAAGCTCAACACCAGAATACACCATAATTTTTATGTACGATAGTCGTCTTGCTAATTGAATGAGAACGCGAACGATAAAAGTAAATGATAAGATGCAGAAGAATTTCCAGTATGCATGTAACCAGCCCATAGGAAAAAATTTTCATAAAGAATTTAATCCGGAGCTTACCCCTTGTGAGATGCTTGAGCTTGGGGTGTTCGGTGGCAAGTATATGACTGATTGCAAGAACGAGTTTCCGAAACGCTGGTTTACGAAAGCTAAATTGTCCCCCGAACGGCATACACCAGAATTAAATTATTTTCGCGTAGGTGCAAGCCAGCCGTTATCATTCTGGAGAAAAAAGGGATGGATACACCCTATTGACCCTCGGGGGTGGTTTCAGTGGTATTGTCGTTATTATCTAGGCAGACGTCTTCCGGAAGAAGATATGCGTCAGATTAGGAGATGGAAAGCGGTTCGGCGACACATAGCTCAACTGAAAAAACATTGTAGGAAAGGGGATGTTTTGTGTCGGCCAAGACAGCGTCAAGCACTCCTGCATTGGGCATATGATAGCCGTAAATTGTAAGCAATGAGAAATAATATTCAAAAACCTCGATTATATGTAAGCAAATGTTTATGGTTCGACTCGTGCAGGTGGAGTGGTGAGACGATTCCTGATAAGTTTATCGATTCACGCGCGTAAGATAAGGCAAAATTGAAAAGATTTTGGGGGAATTTCTCTGTGACAGGTGGTCACAGCGTGCCCAGAGGAGCAGATTCTACCCACTACCCTCCGGTGTCCAAATAATGACTATATTATATACGGATAGACCTTATTTTGCACAAGAACACATGAACAAAAAATCTCCGCAACCTACCGGCGGAGATTAAAGTTACAACAGTTTCAGTTAGTTATAAAAAATACTCGGAACCGCCTGCCAGTCAAACGCGCTCCCAGCTGCGCCACAGCCCCCATGAGTTTTTTCCATTAGTGGGGGCAGCACCCCCTATATTCCAAAGCTGGGTGCAGCCCCTATATTTTTGCATTTGTCGGGGAAGCACCCCCTATATTCCAAAGCTGGGTGCAGCCCCGCAAAGTAGATTAAATATATCACCTAAGGTTTAGATTGTCAACACCCTCGATTACACTCGGCGTAACACCGAAAGCGCCTTATTTCTTGGTATAAGCAGGTGGGGCGAGGGATTGGGAAGGTTATTTATCCCTCACTGCGTTCGGCATCCAGCTATCTTAAACTAGTGGGTGCTGTACCCGTCATTTTACACTAGGGGTACGGGACTGCACTCAAAGTATACGTCAGAGAGTGCTGCACCCACTACTACCTAATCAGCTGGGTGCTGCCCCGCCAAATGGATTAAGGGCGGGGACTGAACTGCTCCTTTACTTTGGGACGGGTGAAGAAGCTAATTTTACAGCAACAAAATCACACTTTAGGTAAAATATGTAGAATAACCAAGCCAAATTTTATCAATATTAACAGTGCAACTATTTCAAGGACTATAATAACAATACCCACGTTCAATGCTTTAAGTAAACCGATGGGCTTCTTGAAAAGAAAAAAAGAGTAGAGCGGTATAAGAAAAGCAAAGCCGAACAACAACATAAACGGTAGATCTATGCCTTTGCCCACCGCAATGATTTTTCCGTCACGCAGAAGTTCGACTTTCTTCCACTCCTTAAATAAGATAGTCAGCTGAAGCTTTAACGTATCCCCTACTTTTGCTGCATCATATAGTGTTTTATAAACCTCCTCATTATAGGCATATTTACCTTTAGCTTTTATATTATAGCTGTAGCCACGACGAGCAGAAGCCTTATATTTATGCGTAATGCTTGCAACATCATTTTCTCCAGATGACCCGCTAAAGCAGTCATAAAAAATTAAGCAAGCCAGAAAAGCTGTTGGAATTGCCAAGACCTGAATGGCTTGTTTTATAAATCGTTTCTTCGCCATCACTGCTTTGATGATTTCTTTCACATATCCTTCCGTCTCCATCACGCCCCCTTTGTTATTTTCTTCAACCGCTTAATATCAGCCTCTGTCCCTTGACTTTCTTACATTAGAGGGGACTGCACCCACTAGGTCTTAACGCCATGGGTGCTGAACTGCTTCCGCCTACGCCAAAATACTTACGTTTTTGGCTTCGGCGGACTAAACTGCTCCTTTACTTCTCTTTATACTTAAATAGAATTATTAACCAAGTTATTCCAACAACAATCCAAGCAGTTCCAAAAAACAGTTTTGAATTTATAAGCTGCACCACTCCAAGAATAATAATCAATATTGCTACAATGGATTGGACTATAAATTGATTTTTTCCTATTTTCTTCTCCATCACTCCCCCTTTGCACTCATGAGTTTTACATTAGTGAGTGCAACACCCCCTAACACCCATATATTTTTCCACTCGTGGGTGTAACACCCGCTATTCTACATCGTGGGTGTGGTTTTCCATCCTGGGTGTCACCTCGCTTTTCTTCAACCGCTTGCTATCAGCCGCCGAGCTACTCCTTCACCAACCTGTCTTTCATCCCCTTGGTAAGCTCTATAACCTCAGGCAACTCTTCAGGCGTTAATTCCTTTTTCAATCTGTCACCAAGATAGAGCGAAAACTGGATGCCGCTTCTTTCTATCTCAATTCTTCCTTCCAGCAAACGCTTACTATGAGCCATACAATACTCCATAACCTCGGGCGTAATGAGTTTCGCAGCTGCATCTTCTTGGTCAGCAAAAACAACGAACATTTTACTGAATGCGTCATGACCTGTTATGTTGACTTCTCTGAGGGTTTTATCCGCATTTTCTGTAGAAATCTTTTCAAAAAATCCTGGGCGTCTCCCTCTGAGGGATACATGCACTCCCAAATCATAATTCATCTTACATAAGCATACGGCATAATGCGACCAGGATTTTCCTCGGGCAATAATATTGTAAAAAAGGTAAATCGTAGCGTCGTGATCGGATTTTGTAAAAATATCGCAAATTCTTCTATGGATATGTTTTTTCTTATACTTGTCTTTCGAATATGACGTATTTTCCAATGCATTATCAATAGAAGGGGTAATTTCTTTACTAAATTCTAATCCGTGCTTTAAAGCAAGTTCCCTATTTTTTTGCTTTTCTGATTCTGTTGTCTTTTGAATATGCTTGGCTATAGCAATTTTAAACAAAATGATAAAAACGGCAAGCCCAATAAGAAACCATTTACCGAATGGTGTGAGCCCACCTTTCGCCTGAGCATATGCAGGAGAGGCTAATAGACAAAACGCTAAAATGAGTAATAGTCTTTTCATCATTCCCCCTTTGTTATCTTCTTCAACCGCTTAATATCAGCTTTTTAACCATTAAACACCTAATAAAGGAGGTAGTCAATAGAATTAAGCGGAAAGTCTAAGAATTCTGCCTCAGCAGGGTGATTCACATTGACAACTAAAGAGCCATTATGCTACAATCTCTTCATGCGTTTAGGCGTACAAGTTTCTATTGCCGGCAAGATCTACAAGGCTGTTGAGAGGGCCCAGGAACTGCATTGTAATACCATGCAGATCTTCACTCATAGCCCCCGAGAGTATCGCAGCGGGTCTCTGTCTCCAGCGGATATAAAAGAGTTTAAAAAGCTAAGGCAAAAGGTTGATATCAACCCTGTAGTAATTCACATGCCCTACATTGTCAATCTCGCCAGCCCCCATAAGAAACTGTATGAAAAATCTATCGAGCTCTATATTGAAGAGATAAAACAGGCAGGGTTATTAGGGGCTGAATATTTAGTTACACACATGGGCAGCCATCGCGGTAAAGGCGAAGCAAAGGGTTTAAGGAGATTCTGGGAGGGCATGGATATAATTTTAAAGAGTACGCAGATGACAAAGGTATCTATTTTGCTTGAAAATACCTCGGGCAGCGGATTTAGCGTTGGGCATACCTTTGAACACGTAGGTCGGGTAGTCGAGGGGGTTAAGGGACATAAACGATTGGGTTTATGCCTGGATACCTGTCACGCATTTGCAGCCGGGTATAATATTGCTACGCTGGATGGATTGAATAAAACCTTGCATGAGATTGATACATGGATAGGCCTGAACCGGCTTAAGGTGATTCATTTAAATGATATAAAGGACCACTTGGGTTCGCAGCGGGATAGGCACGAACAAATCGGAAAAGGCAAAATCGGCTTAGAAGGCTTTCGCGCCATTGTCAATCATCACAGATTAAGAAGATTGCCGTTTATTTTAGAGACGCCAAAACACAGCGAAGACGACGATAAAATCAATTTAGAGATTATCCGCAGAATTAGAGAATAGCTTATGGTTTATCCTTTTAAAGAAATCGAACAGAAATGGCAGAAACGTTGGCATAAAACCCAAGCGTTTAAGGTTACAGCCGACGATAAGAAGCCGAAGTACTATTGTCTTGAGATGTTTCCTTATCCCTCGGGAAAAATCCATATGGGCCATGTGCGTAATTATACTATCGGAGATGTCATTGCCCGATATAAAACCATGCAAGGATTTAATGTGTTGCATCCTATGGGATTTGATGCCTTCGGCCAGCCTGCAGAAAATGCCGCCATAAAAAATAAAAGCGAACCACACTCCTGGACTAAGCAATGCATCGATTGGATGCGTGAAGAAATGGGGAGGATGGGGTTTTCATACGACTGGGATAGAGAGACGGCAACCTGCGATCCGGAGTATTATGCGTGGAACCAGTGGATATTCCTAAAGATGTTTGAGAAAGACCTTGCCTATAAAAAAGCCTCAAGCGTCAACTGGTGTCCGAGCTGCCAGACGACCTTAGCCAACGAAGAGGTAATCGACGGTGGTTGTTGGCGGTGTCAAAAAGAAGTTGAGCAGAAAGATCTTGAACAGTGGTTTTTAAAGATCACTGAATATTCCCAGAGATTGCTCGACGACCTCAGGCTTCTAAAAAACTGGCCACAGCGGGTAATCACCATGCAGAATAACTGGATCGGCAAGAGTCAAGGTGTGGAGATATATTTTCTACTTAAAAAGAGCCATGCTGTTATTCCTGTGTTTACTACGCGTCAAGATACCATATTCGGTGCAACCTATATCGTGTTGGCTCCGGAACATCCGTTAGTCAAAGATATTATAAAAGGAACGCCTCAAGAAAAAAAGATCCTCTCATTTATTGATAAAGTATCCAAAGAGACTAAGATCGTGCGTACCGCAGCGGACGTAAAAAAAGAAGGTATGTTTACCGGCTGTTACGCAATCAATCCGGTCAACCAAGAAGAAGTCCCTGTTTGGATTGCAGATTACGTATTGATGGAGTATGGCTCCGGCGCGATTATGGCAGTGCCTGCTCATGATCAACGGGATTTTCTTTTTGCTAAAGAACACAAGCTTCCCATAAGGATTGTGATTCAAAATCCAAAAGAACCAATAGAGGACCCTGAGGAGTTAAAAGAGGCATATGAGCTTCCCGGAGTTCAGGTTAATTCTGCCCAATTCGATGGTCTGGATAGTGAAGAAGCAAAAGAAAAGATCGCTGAATGGATGCAAGAGTCTAAGATCGGCAAGAAAACCGTACATTGGAGGTTGCGCGACTGGCTTATTTCCCGGCAGCGTTATTGGGGTACGCCGATTCCTATTATATATTGTGAAAAATGCGGGATACAACCCGTGCCGCTTGCAGATCTTCCTGTAGTGTTACCCAAGAAAGTAAAATTTACCGGTGAAGGCGGCAGTCCTTTAGCACAATCAAAAACATTCGTGGCAGCTACTTGTCCCAAATGCAAAGGCAAAGCTCGACGGGAAACCGATACTATGGCTACGTTTTTTGACTCTTCCTGGTATTTCTTGCGCTTTTGTAGCCCACAATATGGCAAAGCACCTTTTAATAAAAAGGATGTAGATTATTGGATGCCGGTCGATCAATATATCGGCGGTATCGAGCATGCAATATTGCATTTATTGTATTCTCGGTTCTTTACAAAATTTTTAAAAGACATTGGTCAACTTACTATCGAGGAACCTTTTGATCGTCTTTTGACACAAGGCATGGTATTGAAAGAGGGCGAGGTGATGTCGAAGTCAAAAGGTAACGTGGTTGATCCGGACAGCATCATATCAAAATACGGCGCAGATGCATTGCGGCTTTTTATCCTTTTTGCTGCGCCCCCTGAAGATCAGCTGGATTGGAACGACCGGGCGATAGAGGGATTATGGAGGTTTATCAATCGCATCTGGAAACTTCTCGAGATATACACGCAACCTTCTTTTGCTAAGAGCAATGCTTCTGATGAGGTTTCTGAGAAGATGAAGGGGCTGCGATATAAAACCCATAGCACGATTAAGAAAGTGACCGACGATTTTGAGCGGCAGCACTTTAATACTGCGATAAGCAGCATAATGGAATTAACCAATGAGGTGTTTTCTTGTATGCACGCTCAGGATAAAACCCAAGCGTTTGATATCCCTACCATTAAAGAGGCAATCGAGGCTATTATAGCGCTCGTTGCGCCGTTTGCTCCACATTTAGCAGAAGAAGCCTTTGAGCAATTAGGCAAAACGGAAGGCGCATTTAAACAACGCTGGCTCAAATACGATGAACATGCTATAATACAAAAAACTATTTCTTTGGTGGTTCAGGTCAATGGGAAGGTGCGGGCCAACATTAGTGTTGCGGTTGACCTTGAGGAGGAGACATTGAAAAAAACCGTGTTTGGCGACGAAAAGGTTAAAAAATGGATCGAAGATAAATCCATTAAAAAAACAATCGTTGTGCCCAATAAATTGGTAAGCATTGTAACCGATTAGCGTATGATAGAAGAGATAAAACGTATTTCAAAAGCACGTAATGTTTTTAAAACATTCACATTGCTTATTTTGGTGTTGATGCTGTTCTTTCAGTTCCTCGCCTTTCGTTATCACTTCACTACAAAGATCGTTCCCGACGGAGTCTCGTTTTTCATTATTTTCATCTGCGTTTTTTATTTATGGATTACCGAGCGGATAGACAGAGAAAAACTCTCCCGGATGTATTTGGAATTAATCCTTGCGCAGACTACCTTAAAAGAAGCGCAGATCGATATCATCATGTCTCTTGGTTTAAGCCAGGAAGCAAAGGATTACTATACGCAAGGGCATTCTAAGCGCGTAACTAAGTATGCGGTTGACATCGCTAGGGAGCTGGGGTTAGATAAAGAAGAAATTGATGTAATACAAAGAGCAGGTAAGCTTCATGATATCGGGAAAATCGGCATTAGCGACGGTATTCTTCTTTCAAAAGAGAAATTGACTGATGAAGAATATATTATTATAAAATCTCACCCTTTAAAGAGCGCGAGCATCCTTGATCCGCTTAAATTCTTAGATAGGGAAAAACAGATTATCCGCCACCATCACGAACGCTTTGATGGCGCAGGCTACCCCGATGGGCTAGCAGGAGAAAAGATCCCTCTAGGTGCTCGCATTATCGCCTTAGCTGATTCCTTCGATGCGATGAAATCAGAGCGTCCCTACAAAGAGCCGTTTACAAAAGAAGATATTATCGCAGAAGTAAAAAAGAATTCCGGAGCACAATTTGATCCTAAAGTAGTTGAAGCCTTCTTGAAAATCATAGACCGTTTCTTTGTTTAATATAGGTATTAACAATCCGCATTAACTGTGTAAAAGGATTACTCTCACGTTGTTTAATCTCACCAAACAAGAAATCTTAGTGTTGCTTTTTATTGGCAGCGTTGCACTGGTAGGCATAGGCCTTACGGTTGTTTCTAAAACATCGCTTGATTTAGAAGATACAGTTAAGCAGATCTCTCTACGGCGTGCCCGCAATAAAGCCGATGTTAACAGCGCGAGTTTGGTAGAGCTTGTAAGAGTCAAGCACATTACACCTTTTAAAGCCCACCGCATTATTAAACACCGAGAAGAAAACGGTCCTTTCGAAAATAAACAAGAACTCAACGCGTTCTTGCAATTAAGCAAAAGAGCGCGCGAAGACCTGGAGAAAACGATACTCGTAAAATAAGCTTAAACGTACCATGCGTAGACCTTTGGTGGGAATTTGTATATCGCTATGCTTTGGCATTTGGGTTGCCCGCTACAACGACATTGCTTTTGCCGTTTTGGGAATTGGAGCCTTTATGTCATTGTCAGCATGTATTATGCTTCTGAAGCGAAATAAGGGCTTCTCAACCTTTTTTCTCTGGGCCTACTTTTTTGTTATTGGTGCATTCTTATTTTTGCATTCCCAACAGCTGCCTCCCCACCATATCGCAAGATATCTTGCTAACAAAGGAAGGGTCGCCGAAGTTCAGGGAGTGATCGACAACGACCCTGTTGCAAAAAATTCAGCGTACGGAAAGATTACTACCTTCATTCTCAATATCGAGAAACTAATCATAAGCAATAAGACATATGAAGTAAATGGCAAGGTATTAGTAAATGTTTATCGAGAAGAAAACCTGCAATACGCTGACCGCTTATTACTTGAGGGGAAAATCTATAAACCAATGCGGTTTGAAATATCCGATAAGTTAAATTACCGAGAGTATCTTAATCGCAAAAACGTTTACGGGATTGTGAGTGTAAAGAAACGCGGCAACATTCAGATTTTAGAACACACGCCAGGCAATCCGCTGAAGGCTACGGCGTACAGAATTAAAAAGAAAATAAAGACCGTAATCGTGGCGTACCTTCCTTTTACAGAGGCGTCGCTCATTAAGGCGATGCTTTTAGGAGAGCGCCAGGATATACCTTCTGTGGTGAAGGATATTTTTATTAAAACCGGCACCGTCCACATACTAGCGATAAGCGGTCTGCACGTTGGGATTGTGGCATTTCTCATCTTGATTTTTTTGCGCGCAATCCACATTCCCCGCAAAGTCCGTTTTGTACTTGCGATGATGTTTTTAATTATGTATGTCTTCATGACTGGTGCCCGCCCGTCGGTAATTCGGGCAACGGTGATGGCCGTCGTGCTGCTGGGAGGGTTCCTCTTTGAGCGGGAAATTGATATCTACAACTCTTTAGCTGCAGCAGGCATGCTTATTCTTATGGTAAATCCGCAGCAGTTATTTGATATTGGATTTCAACTTTCTTTTGTAAGCGTACTCTCGATTATCTATTTGTATTCCAAGCTTGAGAAGCCTTTATTTCGGCTCAAAACCAATAAAGCGGTTAAGTTTTTTATCCGCTGTTTCTGTGTTTCATCCGCGGCATGGGTTGGCGTGGCTGGTTTGATTGCCTATTACTTTAATATTGTTACTCCTATATCGGTATTCGCAAACGTATTCATCGTTCCCTTTATCTCGATTGTTCTTGCGTTGAGCTTAAGCTTTGTGGCGTTTGGCATTGTTGTGCCAAAGCTTGCGTTTGTCTTTGCAGCCCCTTTGCAATTAGCACTTTTTATCTTGGTTAAGGTTGCGGATACCTTGCACAGTATCCCTTTCGCGTATTTTTATACCGGCAGTTTTCGCGTTGGGTTGGTGATATTTTACTATTGCGCACTAGCAATAGGGGTCCAACTTATATTGACAAAGCCTTTTAAGTATGCTAGACTGCCTCATTAAGTTTGGTATGCTAATTCTGTTTTTCAATGCCGCATCAACTATTCATTTCAGTAGAGAAGGAGGAGAGCTTAACTCAATGAGAAAGAAAGCCTTAGCGATATTTTTAGCGCTATTTTTTATTGCGGTTTCGCCGTTGTTTGCCTATTGGATTTGGACGCCGGAATCGAGAAAGTGGACCAATCCTAAGTATGCAACCAGGGAGAATCCGGCTGCGCAGTTTCAATTTGCTTTGGAGCTTTTTGACGCAGAACACATCGAAAAGGCCAACGCAGAGTTTGAGAAGTTGATTCGAAGGTTTCCTCGTTCTTTCGAGGCCTCCGAAGCCCAATATTACATCGGACGCTGCTTAGAGGCACTGCATATGCCATACAAGGCATATAAAGCGTACCAGATAGTTATTGATAAGTATCCCTTTACCGAGAGGACCTCTGATATCGTAGAGAGACAATTTAAGATCGCTGAGTACCTTCTTGAGGGAGGCAAGCGATCGCTATGGGATACGATTGCAGCGAAGGATTATCCTGTGGTGGAGATACTGCGCGCAGTCATAAACAATGAGCCGTACGGTAAATATGCCGCAGCTGCCTATTATAAGCTGGGTATGTTTTATAAAGGCTTGAGTTTTTTTTCGGAAGCCAAAGAAGAATTTAATAAGGTCGTAACAGAATATCCTGAGAGCGAGTGGGTGAAGCCCGCACGGTATCAGATCGCCTTTTCTGATGCGCTTATGTCAGGAGATGCAGATTACGAACAAGAAAAGGCGCAAGTCGCTCAAGAGGGGTTTGAAGAATTTATAAAGGATTTTCCCGACGCAGAACTTTCAGAAAAGGCGCGCGAGGAGCTGGCAACGCTGCGCGGAAAGGAAGCAGAGAGTAATTTTAAGATCGCCCAGTTTTACGAACGACGACGTGCCTATGAGAGCGCGAAGATTTACTATCAGCATGTTGTTGATAATTTTCCGGAAACCGAGTGGGCGGTAAAATCATTAGAAAAAGTGCAGATAATGGAAAGCAAATTATGATAAAAATTCGTATTGCTGTACTTATGCTGTTGCTGAGCGTTTTTGTGTGTGGGTGCGGTTACACCACGCGTGCCAATATCGCAAAGGATTCAAAAAATATTTACGTAGAACAATTCAAAAATAAGATTGATCTTACCTCAGAGCAGAACGAATACAGGAAGCTAAGGACCTATTATCCTTTGCTTGAAGCAAATATTACCAACGAAGTAATCGATGAATTTCTCTCTGACGGGAACTACAAGATTACTAGGGAAGACGATGCCGAGGTGATACTTACCGGAGAGCTTCTTGATTACCAGCGAGATGCACTGCGCTATGATGATGACGATGATGTTGATGAATACAGGCTCAACATTACCGTCAGCCTCTCCTTGTACAATACTGAAGAGAATACGCTTGAGTGGAAAGAAGATCGATTGACAGGAGATACTACCTATTTCACCACAGGAACCCTTGCCAAATCGGAAAAGACCGCCCTCGATGAAGCCATCGATGATTTAGCTAAACGAATCGTTGAGAGAGTTGTGGATGATTGGTAACAGATGCTTTATCTATTTGTAGGCTCAGACCCCGTTTCAAAAAAAAGAAAAATAGAGCAGCTTAAGAAGGAATGCGCAGGTACCTCCGGAGACCTTACTGCTTTCAATTACTCAGCATTTTTCGGCAAGGATCTTGATGCCGTAACCCTCCAGGAAGAATTTCAGCGCCTGCCTACCAATGCCTCTAAACGGTTAATAGTGCTACATGAAATCAAAAAACTTTCCCTCGAGTGCAAAAAACTAATCGTTTCTTTTGCAAGCAAGCCTAACCAAGCAACGCTGTTAATTTTAGATGTTGAGCAGTTTGATCATAAAGATGCTTTTTTAAAGAAAATCGCACAGGGCACTCGGATTTTTACCTTTAAAAGGGAAATGGTTTTTAATGCGTTCAACTTGGCAGAGGCAATCGAAAGGAAGAATAGCAGAGAGGCTTTCCGTATCTATGCGCAGCTTTTGTTAAAGGGAGAAAATATCTCTCGTATCCTAGGCGGCTTGGTCTGGCACTGGAAAAAAGTAAAACGCCGGATGCCGCAGAGAGTATTTCAGAGCGGATTAAAAGTGTTTTTAGACACTGATATTCGGATTAAGACAGGCAGGATGAATCCG
The DNA here is from genome assembly GCA_042571725.1 of Candidatus Omnitrophota bacterium. GTDB lineage: Bacteria > Omnitrophota > Gorgyraeia > VGKH01 > JBHPFN01 > JBHPFN01. The sequence continues at coordinate 2,624 of JBHPFN010000027.1, read as the reverse complement.
AAGCTGGCTCTTGAAGTATTGATTGTTAGGTTATGTTCTTTAGGTAGCGGCTGAATTGAGATTTTTTGCGGCTGGCCAGATTTTTGTGGATGATGCCTTTGAGTGCCGCGCGATCCAATTTTGCAATAAGTTTCTTAAACGTTGCCTGGGCTTCAGCAGCATTTTTCGCATCAATTAAAGACCTCAGTTGCTTGATGGTCTTTTTTAAATCGGTCTTTATGGTAGTATTGCGGGCGCGTCTTTTTTTATCTGCGCGTAAACTTTTTACTCCTGATTTTCTTTGTGGCAATGGTGCTCCTTTCTCTTGTGTTCGCTTCAGTGAATATAGCAAAGGCATGGCAAAATGTCAACTAATAAAATTCTAAGATCTGCATCAGTTATCGGTTTCTTCACACTCCTTTCAAGAATCCTCGGGTTTATCCGCGATATCGTGATTGCAAAGTTTTTCGGCGCCACACTGGTAGCCGAGGCATTTTTTGTTGCGTTTCGCATCCCTAATCTTTTGCGCAATCTTATCGGAGAGGGTTCAGTCAACGCAGCTATCGTCCCGGTCCTCTCCGACTATGCCCAAAAAGAGAAAAAGAAAGACTTCTTAATCATCTCAAACATTGTTATGTTCATCGGGCTGCTGGCGCTGAGTGCCGTGACGCTTTTAGGGATTATTTTTGCCCCCCTTATCGTACGGCTTATTGCTCCGGGTTTTATGCAGGATAGTTATCAGCTGGATTTAACCATTCGATTAACTCGGATAATGTTTCCATATCTGCTGTTGATCGGCTTGACTGCCTGTAGCATGGGGATTCTTCATAGCGTTAAGTCATTTTTTAGCTCAGCGGTGGGACCTTGTTTGTTAAATATCTCTTTAATTGCAAGCAGCATCGTTGCAGCGAACGTGTTAGATAAGCCGATTTTTGGCTTAGCAATAGGTGTGATCACTGGAGGAATATTGCAGTTGGCAATCCAACTGCCGTATCTCTATAAAATAGGGTTTAGAGTAAAAAGAGTAAAAACTCTGTTTCATCCGGCAGTAAAGCTTATGCGTAGCTTGCTTATCCCGCGGTTCTTCGGCGCAGCGGTATATCAATTAAATGTACTCGTCGATACGATTTGCGCCTCGCTTTCGTTTATTGTAGGAAGCGGAGCGGTTGCTGCGATTTACTATGCAAACCGCATTATTCAATTTCCTTTGGCGGTCTTTGGTATTGCGCTGGCCCAGGCGGTGCTGCCTGATCTGTCACGCCTGGCAACGCAAAACACGGCAGAACTTCGAAATACAATACTCTTCTGCCTCAAAGGCATTATTCTGGTGATGGTTCCTGCAACGTTTGCCCTTGCGATACTTGCGCAGCCGATAATCCAGATACTTTTCCAGAGGGGTAGTTTTGATGCTTACGCAACAGCTATTACTTCTTCAGCGCTTTTGTTTTATGCGGTCGGACTTTTTGCTTTTGCAGGAATCAAAATAATGGTCAACAGCTTCCACGCCTTAAAAGATACTAAGACGCCCGCACAGATAGCTGCGTTGTGCCTGGTGATCAACGCTTCCTTAAACGTAATTCTTATGTGGAAGTTTAAAGTTGCAGGTATTGCATTGGCCAGTTCACTATCGGCAGGTGTTAATTTTATATTGTTATTTTATCTGCTCAATAAAAGAATAGCTCGTTTATTCACCATCGATTTAATGGTATTTACCGCACGCGTAATTCTATTTGCTGGATTGATGGGTATTGTGGTGTATTTGACATGGAATAATCTGTTTGTGAACATTCATCAGGCAATACGGTTACTTTCTGTTCTTGCCACAGGGCTCATTTCATTTACTGCTCTGTGCATGCTCTTTGGAACTCAAGAGAAAGAATTTATAGCATCATGGATATCAAGGAAAAAATAAAAGATTTCCCCGATAGCCCAGGCGTATATTTGATGAAAGATAGCGCTGGCAAGATTATCTATATCGGAAAAGCTGTTTCACTAAAAAAGAGGGTAATTTCGTATTTCCGTCGAGCGCCGGCGTCATTGCCTAAGCAGGAGCTGCTCGTGGCGCATATCCATGACGTCGAATATATCACTACCCAAACTGAAGCCCAAGCGCTTCTTCTGGAAGCGAAACTTATCAAGCATCATAAACCAAAATACAATGTTGATTTGCGCGATGATAAAAGTTTTCCTTTAGTGGTAATCACCGCCGAAGAATTCCCCGCACTCTTTATTTCTCGACCGAAGAAAAAAGCAAAGGCGCGTTACTTCGGCCCTTACACTAACGCAACTGCGATACGGGGCATCCTTAAGATTATCCGGGATATTTTTCCCTACCGCTCATGCCGCACGCTCCCTAAAAGGGCGTGTTTGTATTATCATATTAATCTCTGTCCTGGTCCTTGCGTTTCCCAGATCAGTAAAACAAACTACCGCAGAAATATTAGAAATATCATGCTAATTTTAGATGGTAAATACGAGCGTCTCTTGGGTGAGCTAACCAAACAGATGAAGAAGTTAGCACAGCAGAGACGTTTTGAAGAGGCTGCGCGTTTGCGCGACCAGATTATGGCACTGGGAAGCATTTATTCAGGCGGGAGCATTAATACTGCGATGGGTGAGATTCAACAGCTCAAGGATATGGAAAC
>JBHPFN010000026.1:0-25643 GCA_042571725.1 Candidatus Omnitrophota bacterium | reverse complement strand
CGGGCTCAAGATAAACGTTAAAGAGATTATTATCAACGATCGAATTAAAATAGTATTTCCCGTACGGAAAGTGTCCCCAATCTCCTGTAAACCAGAAACCATAATCGTTTTGAGTTATGGTGCTGTGCATAACCATGGGCTCACACTGGTACCGGAAATATAACGCTGTATTGTTGTAGCGGAAGATACTGTTCTCAATCACAGGAGAGCCGCCGTGGATAGCGCGATCAGCATACTCGAAGATTGCATACTTTATAATACTTGAAGTGGCTACGAACTCAAACCAATCACCGGGGACAGGAGAGGGTTTATTTGAGGTAAACACAATCATGTCTTCAGAGGTTCCCTGGGCATCGATGCGTCCCCTCATTGAGTGATAACCGTCAAATTTGACCTCAACGCCGGGTTCTATGGTTACTGTTGCGGCTTCATTAATGATAAAATCAGATAGAACTATGTAGGGGCTTTGATCGAGCGTCCAGGTAGCATCTGTAAGTGTCCCCCCATACAAATACCCGCCACCTGTAGGATCGCCATTAGGACCGTCCAAAAATGGCGTAAAATCAAGCGCCGATGTCGAATAAGGGTGGATTGAATCCATAATCTCATAAGGGTCTGTGGTGCCCCACCAGTTGTACTCGGCATTTACGGTATGGGCCCCGCCGATTTGTTCAAAATAAAAATTGTAAAGGTTATTATCATAAATAGAGTTGTAGTTATATGTTCCCAGCGGATAACTATAATAGCTACCGTAATGAGAAATACCATGATCATTATTTATGATTGTGTTGTAGGTAATAGCCGGCGCGCAATTGTATCTAAAATAGAGCCCTGTGTTATTGTAGCGGAAGATGCTGTTTTCAATGTTAGGAGAGCCGCCGTGGACAGCCCGGTCAGCATACTCGAAAATCGCGTGTTTCACGATACTAGTACCGTTATTGAGCACGATCTCATGCCAGTCGCCGGGGGCAGGAGAAGGTTGGCTTGAGGTAAAAACAATCATATTGTCAGCAGTGCCCTGAGCATCTATGCGTCCCCTAATCCAGTAATACCCGCTAAACATCACCTCTACTCCGGGATCGATCGTTAAGGTCACTGGCGTACCAATAGTGATGTTTCCGGTTACAAGATAGGGGCTGCCGCTTATATCCCAGGTAGTGTTGGTTGAGATCCCGCCGGATACGGGCGTATACTCGCCAGGAATAATTGCTACAACATTTGAAGGATCAGAATCACCATGCGTATTAGTGGCAATCACGCGGAATTGATAGGCTATACCGTTGGTTAGTCCGGTTATGGTGGCTCCCGGTACATCGTCGTCATAATAGGTTGAATCAAACGACCCGCTACTGACCGTCCCATACTCAACCTGATAACTGGTTATCGGCACACCTCCGTCAGGCGGCGCACTCCAGGTGAGAGTAACAAGCTCGTCGCCATGACCAGCCTGAAGATCAGTGATTGGCCAAGGGGTTCCGGGGGTTTCAATCTCCATCATTTCCATCTCGGTCAAACCAACTTCAGGATGATCGCCGTTTTCAGAAATATTCAGGCGGTATTTATTAAATGTGGTATCGTTGCTGAAGGTAAACATCTGCTCTTGCGGCGAGGGCATTGGCGACCAGTTAATCCCGGAACGGCTATCCAACACCTCCCATGTAGCTCCGTTGTAGCCCTCAAAGGTCCAGCTCCGGGGATTTCCTCCGTCACCGGGATATTCGTGGCCACGGGGATGAATAACATATTTGCTGATTTTCTTTGGTGAGGTAAATTCATATGCGAGCCATCCGTCCTGGGTATTGTCAGAAACCCACCCGTCCCAGGCATCAAAGATATCATCAAATGCCTCTGTATGGGAATGACCGGAAGTGCATCCTCCCAAACAACTGCTAGCGCTTGAGACTCCGCCGACGCATTGGTCTTCTGTGTAGGTGCCCTGTTGTGCATATATATGAGGGGTATTAAAAAGTATTAAAAAAGTTAGTGAGAGTAACACGGATAAGGTTTTCTGGGATAGATACATATAACCTCTTCTCTTATAATGGTTAATGTAATTTGTTGATAAAATTACTGCCAGGGTGAAGATAATTACTTTGTGTTCAATAAAAAAGCCACGTGGTGTGAAGCCTCCGTGGCTATTTAAAGTATACCATATTTTATTATGATAGGCAAGTCAGGGGAAAGCTGAAGAGTGCCGCTTGTCTTATCCTAATCTCGTATTTTAGGGACGGCACCCAGCTATTCTGCCTAGTGAGTGCTGCACCCACTATTTTTTAAACTCATGGGTGCGGTTCTGAAATTACGTTTAGAACTGTCCCCCTCCTTTTTTGGGAGGGACACTGCCCTATGTTTAAGAACTAGTGGGCACTAGCGACCACACTCTAAACGAGGGTCGCTCGTCTTAGCTCAGCTCGAGAAACGTCCCTGTACACCCATAGTGTAAGATAGAGGGTGCTGCACTCACTATTTCTCAAACTCATGAGTGCGGTTTTATTGCTTAATGTTTTCGTTAAGGTAAGCCCAGCCCCAACCCATGAGGAAGCCTTTATGGAAGACCAGAGGGGTCAGTTCGTCATCGGTGATGCCTTCACTTCCATTATCATCAGTAAAGTAATACAAAACTTCATACGTTCTATCGTTACCTTGCACAACTTCGGTGCGATAAGGGTTATCTATGTTGTGGCAGTCCGCAAGGCTTGCCCCAGCGGTTTCTAGCGTCCAGGGGGGAGGCGGACAAACCCATATTGTTTTCGTCCCCATAATCTCCAGTGCTTTTTGTTTTTTCATACCGATACCAAGTCCTGTGAGGCTGTCCTTGTTTGTCTTCCTAACCTCCAGGGATGACGCACAGCCAACCAACGCTGTGCAAAGCAAAAAAATAAATAATGTTCTCATCCTTTAACTCCTTTCTTGCCTAGGGCATACCCATTACCTACTTAAATTCTGCCTTACAAACATCTCTTTTTGGATGTCATCGTATATTTTCTGGAAAAGCTCAGGGTTATCGACGATCTGTGAATTCTCATTGACTCCATATTGAGAATTTGTTTTTACCTTCTTTATAAGCGATAATCTTTCCTTAACCGTATTTTCTCCGAATTGCTCCAGCGTTGCGGTTATTTCGAGATTGGTCATAATCCCCATGAAACCCATCTTTGTGCCTGTTTCTCCTTGAATAACACCCGACTGATAATCCGAACCTTTGACAATATACCCGTAGTCTTGAAAAACCTGCAGGGTGGCTTTAAAGGCATCGTCGAATTTGCCTTCTAAGTCTCTGGATTCGATGGTTCTTCTCTGCATAGAAGAAAGGGGTGCTGCGCATCCAAATAGAAATATTCCCGATAACAATACAGCCAGAATCTTTTTCATATTGTCCCCTCCGATTAAAATGCGGATGACCGATAACTATAATCTTGGACTACTTCGCTATCGCCAAACTCTATCATTAAGGTGAAGGTTTTTGTTGATGTCGAACTCCTGGCTCCGCCGATTGCCGCGATAATAATAGTGCCGTAACTTTCAGAGGCTGCTTTTTCAACAGAAACCTTATCGTATGTCCAGACCTCATTGCCGCTTTTATTTTTTGTGACGATGTTGGGCGCCCCAAAAACCTCTAATATGTCGGTCTGGGTGGTAACGCCTTTGATGATTTCTTTTTTAACCATGCCGGCGGTTAAATTACTTTTTTGGCTGGATTGTGCTGCACAGCCCAATAACAACAAACCTGCTAGGCTGACTATAAACATCTTTGTCATTTCTTCCTCCTTTGTTTCTTTTCATTCTCTTGTTCTGGATTAGCTTCATCCCCAATAAACGTAAACTTGCTTGAAATGACGCAACCTTGCGAACAAGGCTCGCATTTCTTTTTTCGCAATTGACAAAACATATCTTTTGTTTGATTAGGACACGTCCAGCTCATGGCGTTACTTAGGCCGCTCCTCCACAACGGGAACAAGAAAAGAACTTACATAAAGGTTTCCATCGCTCCTCAGCGAATGCATTGTTTTGGCAGGGACAATAAATGCTTTTCCTGCGCTTAACTCTACTTCTTTATCTTCTAAAACTCCGAAGCCAGAGCCGTTTATACAATAAAATATTTCGTCCTGTTCATCGTGTTTATGCAGGGGAACTTTTGTATCTGAATGAACATGATATACCTTTGTCACAATAGATTCTTTAATAGCGTTTAGCTCCATAGCCCTCTCCTTAGTACTTCCTGGTCTACATTCTGAGTGTAACACTCCCTATTATCCATTTATTTAGTATTCAGTTGAAAAGTCTTAAAAGTTTTTATGATATGCGAGTTAATTATGTCTCTGGTCATAAGCGACCAAAAAGGTCCTTTGAACGTATAGGATATTTCTGATGTGTCCGGTCCGATTGCAGTAATTTTCCCGATTGCAGTGGTGTATCCGGTCGGGCCGACTCCAATAGTGAATGTTGTTTCATTTTCTCCGATATGAATATCCCCGTAGCAGTCCGTCTTACTAACAACCCGGAACGCATCCGGAGAGATTGTCCGAAGGCTACTTGTAAGTGTTTTTGAGGCTTCAGCCATAGAAAGTGAAAGTTGCATTGAAGTAGGTTTTTTAGTTAACATATTCCACCCATAATGTATGTTAGGGGGTGTTGCTCGGGTAGCTTCGCTACCCTCGCTAACTATTAAACACCCAACAAAGGAATGAGTCAATGGAATTAAGGCAAAAAAAGGGGCGGTACCCCCTCATTCTTAAATAGATGGGTACCGCCCCCGATGCCTATCTTATGTCTTTATTCGTCGAAAGCTCGCTCGTATCTCCTTAACGTGGAAACCAGGCCGCTTCTTTGATAATCATGCTGGAAGATCGACCAATCATTAAGCGCTTTTCTAAACTGAGACGGTACGTCAATTATATTGATATAATGTAACCCTGGCTCTGCCCAAGCAGTGTAATTATCCGTAAAGATCAACTCTAAATCGGAATCTTCATCGATATCATCGAGAATAACCTCGGAAGTCCCGTTGCACCTTAGGCCTTCAACGCTAAAAGGAAATCCTTCTGCATAATCTCCTTGAGGGGTTAACGCAACTACCATTCCGTCTCCACTCATAAGAATTTCTTTCTTCCTATCGTTGTTCACATCTCCTACCGTAATCCCGTTTCTTCCGGTTGCATCTAACTCTTCAAGATGTTTCTGCCAAATCAAAGTTCCATCCGACCGCAAAAGAAATAGGTTACCACAATGGGCATGAAAAATTACCTCAAGACCTGGGTCAGCAGTAACATTACCCAAGCTTAAAGCGCTGGGAATACCTACTGAGTCCGCCACAAAGGGCCAGCCTGCTTCCTGTTCTAATTCGTGGCTGAACACATAAATTATCCCGTCATTGTTTTGCGGAATTACAATTTCTAGATATCCGTCATTGTCTATATCCCCCAACACAGGCGTTCGCCTGACAAACTCTCCCAGAGGAACCACTGCCTCTACAATTCCGCTATGACCTATTATTCTCACCGGCCCAAAATCATCAACCACTACGATTTCCATTTCGCCATCATTATCAACATCTCCTGCAACCGGTGCAGCACCACGGTTATCCAGAACTACAGGAAATCCATCTACAACATTGCCATCTCCGTCATATACATTTAAATATTCAAGTGTGCGCACGATAATCTCTTTCGAACCATCTAAACTATAATCAAGATTAGCAAGTACCGGATGCAAGAATGATGTTATTCCATTTGGAATTGGCCAATCTCGGACTGTCAGATCGTTTTCGATTACATATACATGTGGCCTATATCCCTGTCCCTGAGAGTAAATATCTAATGCTATTACCAGCTCATCGATTCTGTCACCATCGATATCACCAAGCATCATCGTTTCGCCGCCTTGAATATAATTACCGTCCAATTGTAGAGGCCATCCGTTTTCTAATACACCATATAACGAATAAACATACACTTGAAATGTGTGAAGATCATCTCCCATGGCATAAATCACTTCTTTTTCTCCGTTATCGCCTTGAATAAAATCAGCTACTATTGGTTTCCCGCCGAAGGCATTTAAATTAAAGGGCGCTTCGATTTCTACCGGCCATCCATCTTGATTAGGAAACGTAGGGAATCCGGATAATTGAATCATACCTCCGCCTTCTGTCGCGTACTTCATGCTTTCACCAGCATCCTCTCCTAAAAACTCGATCTTGATACCTTTAAAAGCCTCTTCGGCAAAACCGCTTCTGATAAAAACTAAGGTGCTTACTACTATAATCATCGCAATAAGTCTTTTCATTTCTTCCTCCTTTTAATGATGTCCAAAAAAAATCGTTTTGTTTCGGCAGCCCAACCTTCCCAATAAGGAATTGTCGTCCCGTTTTCTTAAACACAGGACGCGTCGATTCCCTTTTTTATTCAGAAAATCGACGAACTTTGCGGCCCCCGCTTACGCGAGGTGTGCTCTTGTCGTCAAAACGCTATCTTGAAATCTTGTGAAAGTATAGCACAAAAATAGCTATTTTCAAGGGTGGGCAATTTTGGGGTTTGGCAACCAGAATTTGGCGCCTAGGAGAGAAACAAGGGGGCGGCTCCGCCATCGGCGGGGCCGCCCCCTTAAGGTTAACTCAAAACTTAAGCAACTACAGCTATTTATCGAACCTCGTCAATACTCTGCGAAGAGGAGCTCGCATGTAATGCGTTAAAGCCGTGCTCAATGTTCAACAGCCATGCACAACAAATCAGTATTATAATCAAGAGAACAAAGTGGGTTAAGCCAGATGGGTGAGTGGTTTTCCTTATAATCATGTATATTCCTTTCCTTAATAAGGAGCTAGTAAAGCTTTTTTATGGTTTTAGAATGCTTACAGATGTGACTCGGCAGTTAGACAATCCTGTTTCAGGACTCTTCACTTTGCGGCCCCCGCTTACGCGAGGTGTGCCTACGCTACGCATCGTAGCATATCTGCCAGGTGTTACGGCGGATTTATCGTCAAAACACTAGTAGATAATTTTTGAAAGTATAACACAAAAATCGCGATTGTCAAGGGTGGGAAAGCAAAAAAAATTAGCATTTATGAAAGGTTTGCGCAGGCGAATCTACAACTCATACGCGCGGTAGATCTCTCTGCGGGTGGGACAGAGGCATAGGCCGTTGCCGGTTTTCTTTTCTGACATATAGTACTGGCAGTACCCGCCATTTTTCTTTGTCACAAAAAGAAAACAGTAGTGATCATCAGGGATCACTTTTACCACCGGACAGGTTGTCTCTGCTAGATTCGTTAAGCATTCGAAATCGCGGGGGCATTCGGTCATATCTAAGATTTCTTTGCGTATTCTTAGTTTCATGGGTGGCTCCTTCCCCTCGCTTCGCTCGGCACTCCGCTATTTTGACTATTGGGTGCCGTACCCACTACTACCGAAAAATATGGGTACGGGGCTACACTCAGCATTTGGCTACACCCAGCGTGAAAGCTAGCACCCAGGAGGTAAGCTAGGGGGTGTTGCTTCGCGGCCTCATTGGTTTCATTCAGAGGCCGCTACGCTATGTGTAACTTAGCTACACACCATTATAAAACTGCTCTCTTGACTTGTCAAGGAATTGCCTTGCGTGAGAATTTGTGGTACAATATTGAAAAATAGGAGGCTAAAGTGCTTAAACGTTATCAAATCTTACTCAATGACTGGTTGGCGGATCATATCAGGGCAGCTTCGGAGAAATATGATATCAGCTTCTCTGAGACTACCAGGCTGGCGCTGTGTCTGCAGTTTATGCAGCTGGTCAACAAAGTCTACCCGAAGTATAAACCTAAGGTAACTGAGGCTGAAATAACGAATTTAATACTCAAGAGAAACAAATCCAAGGTTATTGAGTCTGACAAGCAGCATAAGTTGTTCTCGAAGATCTATTTTGAGACGCGCAAGGCCCTGGAATTTTGGGCTACGCAGGAGAAGAAGAAAAAAAGATAGGATTCTTTTAAAAAATAGGGGCGCCCGCCATTGTATCTGTGGCGGGCGCCCAATGTTATTTAAGTTTGTGGCCCCTCGACAATCTGTAACTATTTTTCTTAACTCTTTTATTTGTAAAGAGTTGTGTTTTAACAATCTCTTGATGTGCAAGATTTGTGCCAATAAAAAGGCAACCCAAATTAATGAGCTGCCCTTTAAGGGTTCATTGGTGTCCACTATTTCGGGGCAAGTCTACTGATCCCTTTTACGACACAATCTAGCCAACAATATATTACTTTAATCGCGTAGTTTTCCTTTCACGCTTTCTTTATTATGCACAAGATACCCTTCTGCAAAATATGTATGTGTATCCTCAACCTCAAAGTTATAAACCGTTTGCGCCGAAGAAACCTTTCGCATTGATACAATCGAAGCTTCAACTAACTGCCCGTCCTTGATCAAGGTCATCGGGCTGTCAATGGTCAGTTCTCCGATTGGTATATATTCCCCATCGCTGTAAACCGGGTGTTCGGCAGTAACACGTATTGGTTTCCCGTCGGCAGTTTCAACAATAAGATAGCCTTTCTTCTCAGGATAAACAAATGCCTTGCTGACTTTCCCTGTAACGAATTCCCCTTCGTCGTTTGCGCTCAATACCCAATCACCTTCCTTAATATCTTCAATATTCTTCAAACTACCGTCTTCCATAAGAATAGATGTCCCGGCAAGAAAACATATGTAGTCCGGAGGATCATCCGGCGGAGAGAAACCTTCCGCAAGAGGGCCTCCGTACGCTCCCATATCATTGCGTGTGGAATCAAGGTCATCGTATTCAATCGCCGGATTACCGGCATCAGCACATTCAGAAAATCCGCCGCTATAACGGAGGTGATAATCACCGTTTCCCGGATCAGCAAAGCTCGGATCTACGGACATATTATCAATACCCGCGCTCTCAGGCCAATCGCCTTGAATATCGCTGTAATCCATATCAACATAATCCTGAATATAATTACCTTCATAACGGTTACTTTGACTAATATTATAAACATAAATATCTGAACCGCCGTTAATACCAGCTGGATCACCATCAATGTTGCCCCAAAGGATTGAATTCATCATTGTTAAGTGAGAATCATCTTTCATGTAAATACCGCCGCCGTGACCAACCATGGCGCCGGCATCATTATCAGCAACCACGCAATTGGTGCATGTTGCATCAGAGCCTTCCATATATATGCCAGCCCCTAATCCACCACTTTCAATTATTCTGTTTTTCGCAATAACCACATTGGTTAAATCGGCATTGCAATTGGAAAAATATAAGCCACCGCCTTCACCTGTAAAGTGTGCAGAATTATTAATTATGGAACCATTTATTATAGATATTGCGGAATCTGAACATTTAATTCCGCCGCCTTCTTCGGCATTACCGTTCTTAAAAGTAAAGCCCCTAAGAGTAACATCCGAATCCTGTTCAACGGTAACGGCGCTGCCGGAGTTACCGGCATCAATGATAGCATGCTCCGAACCGCTTATGCTTCTTATCTCAACGGACTTACCCGTGAATTGAAGGTTTTCTTCATAAACTCCGGGATGGACGGAAATCACGTCGCCATCCTTTGCGTGATAAATGGCCGAATTGATATCTGGAAATTTGGTGGGAACGCTAAATTCTGTTGGCTCACATTCACCGCTCCCGCTAATAGTGTCCGAATTGCTGTTACAGCAAAAACATCCGCTTCCGCCACATATATAAAACTCCTTATCATCATCCCCGCAGCAGGAATACTGACCGGCATATTCATAACCCATGGGCAGAATTTTTATCTGAACAGCATCCCAATGTGTCTCACCGATATCCGGGACATCTGAGATTACAGAGCACTGAACATAAGTCAATCCTTCAACTTCAGGCGCCTCTCTCGTGACACTAACACGCTGCCATATATTATCAGGGCCATCCGCTGTTGTGCAGAATCCAACTTCACTGCATTTTTCAAACGACACCTGCTCTTCGGGTGTTTCAATCCATTCAAGTTCCTCGTTGAAAAACCTCATCCGTATATCCTGCCTGCCGTCGTTGAAATATTCCGCGCCTGTCCATCCAGTCTCTGAACCTTCATAAGGAATACGAGAAATAGGTTTTGCATGCGCCGTACAGGTGTATGTCTCACCAGGAATTGCTCTGATAACATATGTCATTGTAGCGGCATCTCCGCACCTCGGGCATGTTTCCGGTAAATTCCCGCCATTCTGCCAGCCTTTTGTATCCACAACTTTCATATAGTGAGGTCCGCTGCCGTTATGAGAACCGGCAGGATCGTTAACCCGTTCAACATATGAATTATCATTTTGGTATCCCAGAAACGGAAAAACAGCCCACATATCAGCTTCACCTGTGAAGTAATGCGGATTCTCAGGATCAATAAAGTTTTCTATCTGAAAATTGTCATCTTCAAATGAGGAATTGTGGCACATGTTCCTTTCGCCTTCTAACGCCAAGTCAGCAGGACAGTAATAAGACACTGCAACAAAAGTCTGAACATCTTCCGGTTTATAAACAATATTATTCCCATAAACAGCAAGTCCTCTGTAAAGATAGTCAGTTATATTATTAATCTGCGATTCTCCAATATCATCTTCCGTATTAAACCGGCCGTCAGGACCTAAATCATAAATATGAATTACTTCATTATGTTGGGTCCATACAATTATATTGTCATAAATAAAAATCCCGCTATTACAATCTATGCTGGCTATTTCGACTTCCCCGGAATCATCCCCTGTGCCGAATATACCGTCTTCTCCTATATCATAGAGCACTACATAGCAATCAGAGGGATTTCTAGCTTCTCTCCAAACAATTTTATTTCCATACATGTCAGGTTTATACGCACTTACATCATCAGATGATATTTGAGTAGGTGCAATATCATCAGGCGTGCCGAAAATCCCGTCAGGTCCTAAATCATAAAGATATATTTCACCGGGTTGAGTCCAAAGGATTTTATTCTCATAAATCATCGGCCGATCGCCATCAGAACCGGGATTTACCCAGACTGTCTCTATATCATCCGCTGTACCAAATATGCCGTCAATGCCAAGGTCATAAAGAAAAATACCTGATTTTTCCCATACTATTTTATTTCCGTAAATGTCGGGATTATACGGCAATGACCCTTCCGGTGATACCTTAACAGTTTTTATATCATCAGCCGTATCGAATATACCGTCCGAACCGAGATCATAAAGGTAAATACCGTCTACATTGACACTCCACACTATTTTGTTATCGTAAACTGCCACCTCATTACAACTTTCATGCTCGGAGATCTCATACGAACCGTTATCATCAGATGTGCCAAATACGCCGTCTTCTCCCATATCATAAAGCATAACCGTATCCATATTATCTTCTGAAACATACCAAACAATTTTATTGTTGTGTATATCCCTGCGTTCTCCCTCGCCCAATAAAATAAATTGAGGATTGCCATTACCATCTAGAAATTCAATTGGATAACTTAAATTGTCATATTCGTTAATCTCAGCTATATCATCCAACCTATCAAGAATGAGATAAATGTTCCGGCCAAACCATTCAGCTTCGACAGGAAGTACTACACTATAAGAAGCCTGTGACTCGCTTCCAAGATTAATATCATGCGCTGCATCTTCAATAAGTACTCCTCCGTCCGAAGGATGTCCCAGGAACAACTCAACAGAAATATTCTCGGCTCCGGTTAAACCATGGTTTCTCACGGTTATATGAAAAACAGCATTTGAATCCTCGATTCCAAGAATAAAAGAACCCGTTAAATCAGGTTTGTGCGACTCAGTAATAGTCTGTGAAATATCCAAAGCAGGGTCTCCGAATAAATTGTAAAGATTACTTGCCGGAGTAATATAATTTGCATGAATGCCGGTCTTTCCCTCAAGGATGACACTGCCGATAGTATCATTTCCCTCTGCAAAAATAGCCATTGAAATCCCATTGAGCAATGATTGGTCGATAGCGTTATGGGACTCTCTAGATGCACCGATAAAGGCAATGGCGCCGTTACCTGGTTCATTAACAAATGCCTCTGCTAAACTTTCAGTCGCATCGTCTAATTTCCCCGTCAAACATGCAGCGCTGACTACAACAGGCAGCATATCGCCGTTAACTAACGCTGAAACATCGTCGGAGTAAAACATAGGCGGAAAAGGATACCCGAATTCCCATCCTATCGCCCAACCATCAACCTGTCCGTGCCCGTTATGCATAAACAGGGAATGTCCGTTGTTTAATGCTGTTTTCATATCATTCAAGGCCTGCAAATAGTAATCGTAGCAGTCACCCACGCAGTCTTCATCATACAAATCAGCATAAACTTCCGTGGCTTCCATCCTGTTAGGATTAATATACCGATTTTTAATGAACGGCATATAATTCTCTTTTATCAAGAATCCGCTTGTCAGCAATGCCTTCCCTCCCCATTCTTCTGCCGGATATTCAGGAGGATCTAATTCATAGGTTATTGTCTTATCAACTACTGCAGCCAGCTGATCATTTGTTTGAACGCTAAATCTTCCAAGGAAGAAGTCACCTACGCTATCATCCTCATCAATAAGCCCATTTCCGCTATCATCATTTATACAGCTATACCAATAATCAGATAGTATGACCTCAGGAGGCGGAAAAATATGACCTGGGAGAAAGAATTCTTCTGTCTCCGGATAAGCATCGCCGACTAAAAGCACATATTCGAGGCTGTTTTCACGATTATCCCATTCTTCATAAACATACTTAATAAACGTTTTTATCTCCAAATCAAGATGATCTTCATCCGAATCAACGAGTTCGGAATCATCCGGAATAGTATCTCCGACTGCGGCGTAAATATCGCTTGTCCTTACTACCGCAACATTAAAATCATTGAAATCTCTGCGGTGGATCGCATGTTCATTTAACTTCTCACTGCCATAGAACTGATCCGCCGTTATGATCAGATAATCAGCTTTATTTGAAGCATCCGATAAATCTGCAGGATAACTTACTTCAGCTGTGCCGGCCCTGGCCATTTGGCCTGATTCAGCCGTACCGCTTGTGCGGTTGAGCACATTCATCTGGTCAATTATATGTTCAAATGTTTCTGTAATTTTTTGTGAATCCTCTTCTCCGTACAGATCCCAAGTGAGTTCAATGCTCAACTCAGAATTTGTCTTTAACGTTTTATCCGCAGGCCTGTACTGTAAATAATAGACATCAACAACCGCATACCTGAACCCACGGATATTTCCTAATTCTGATATTTTTACCGGTTCGGCAGGATAAAACTGATCGCGGTATAAATAGAAGCCTTCATCTAAATAAAACTCCTCATCGACATATTCGAAGTCTGTTACCGGGTCTTTTTTGTGAACAGGTTGCTCGGCAGGATAGATATGGTATGCAATGGTTTCCTCGCTTGTGTCAGAATCAAGAACTCTTACCTGTACGTTTTTTGCAGCGGAAGGGATTTCAATCCGGAAGCTTTGCCCTGGAAGATTAGGCTTTCCTGGTTCCCTCAAAAAGTGACTGCCTGGGATAAAATACTGCAGATATGTAATTCCTTCAGGCGATTGAATTTCTTCTATCGATAAATCCGGCAAATAAGAACTGAATGTGTATCGACCCGAAAAATCGCCGGGATTCCCCTTAACAGATGCAATATTTTTATCTGCACTAAACACCCCTGCATCAACCTGAAAGTTTAAAACAAGTAAAAAAGCAGCTATTAATAAAGTAACTTTCCTCATTTTCCTCTCCTAATTAAAAAAGCTCATTCCTTTATTAAGGAATGAGCTTTTGCCCCGCATAATGCAGGGTCAAAAAAATCGCCTTGTTTCGGTAATTCAGCCATCCCTTTAAGGACCTGTCGTCCCGGTTTCTTAAGCACAGGACGCGTCGATTCCCTTTTTTATTCAGAAAATCGACGAACTTTGCGTCCCCGGGTTACCCCGGGTTTGCTATTATCGTCAAAACGCAACATTATATATACTAAATAAAGTATAGCATATTATTGTGGAAAATGCCGAGAAGTTGCGATGTTAGGACCTGTGACCAAATTGTGACTATAATTGGTCTAAATTGGTATGAATTAAGATAAGTTGGTATAAATGAAAAACGCCGTAAGTTGTTTACGGCGGTTGGGTTGTGGCCCCACGTCCCGCCACAGGCGGGGGCCGAGATTATTTTTTGCCTTCGGCAAAAAATTAACGGGGACGAGTCTACTTCGCCCTTGGATGTGTTTGAAAAATACTTTGGTGGGCTTCGTAGAACTCCGTCAAACCCCGTTCTGCTTCGCTAAGGGCGGCAAGAAATGTCTCTTAAGAAAGGTTTGCCCTGAACCAGCCTTTAAATATTTCTCGAATCTCTCTGCAAGCAATCGGCTTCGAAAATTTATATAGGTCTCGACTTCCCAGGGTGCATATCGCTGAGCATAATTTGACTTTTCCGAATTGTGTTCTTCTAATCTTCGCTTTAGATTTTGAGTAAGGCCGATGTAGGATCGAGTGGGATCTTTGAGGCTTTTAAGAATATAAACAATATACATTGTTAAACCGTTTCTGCGTAGCCCATACCATCGCCTACATGTTGAAGGGCGAAGCAGAACGGGGACGACGGGATTCGAACCCGCGGTCTTCAGATCGACAATCTGTCCTCGTCTACCATAACATTATTATTTACAATAAGTTGTGTCCTGTCAAACTTCTTTTGTGCCAGATTTGTGCCTGTTTTGTTAGTACGGCGCTAGCTAAAAAAGTAAAAATTATATTAAAGTTGTCCTATCTTTAACCGACTTACATTTAAATTTGATTAACTCTGCTACTTTAAAAGAATTGCCATACTAATTGAACCAGCGGCATATAAAACAGCTCCTCCTAGAAATACTATTCCTGCCGCTCCAACGATAATCCAATTATCTAACATTAAATATGGCAAACATAAGACCATTCCAACACTTCCGCAAGCTACAGCAATAAATGCAAATTTCTTATTTATTGTTTTTACAAATTCTGGTTTCATAAGACCTGTCCTCCTTTCGACAAATTGCATTATATTCTTAATATAAAATAGATTTATTTGTTGAGATTTCTTTATAATCCAAGAAAGCCACAATAAGTTAATCAATACTATTGCCATTATATATGCAAATATAGAAATAATACTTTGTAGTGGGACGATTCTTGTCTGATTTCTAGACAACAACTCCATCGTCTTAACAAAGAACATAGCGGCTGTACCAATTTGGCCCCCTAGTAAATATTTTCTTTTATTGCCAAATGTTACTCCTACAGCAATAGCATCTGAAAGATAACGTGTTGGCTGATAAACTGCATGATCTCCCATTACTGCGGCGCTAGCAATCCCAAATGCTGTGCTAACTGGAGAGACATCGAATACGATTGGTCCTGTATCTCCAGTTGCATGCTGTTTATCACCAACCCATTCTTTAAACATAGGAAATCCAAACCGATAAACCATTAACTCCCTTTTCATGTTCAAATACAACTTTTTAGTGAAATCAGGCAATATGTCATGTAAAAATAGAATTGTCCATTCGTTCGGAATTGCTCTTTCTCCTTGATAAATAAAACCACTATCTTTATCAATGGTCGTCACCAATAGACCAGTCTCAGCAGGAATAAATCTTTGTTCCATTATTCTTTTCCATTTATGAATCACCTCACTATAATTCGTTCCGAAAACATCATCATGAACCTTCAATGCGCGGAATGGGACAACTTGTTCACTGGTCCAAGTTAATCCGGGATAGCTAGTAAGACAAACTGTGGGGCTTTCCTTGAAATTGACATAAAAACCATAGGCAAATTTATGGAATAGTTCGTCGTACTGATCATCGCCTGAAACTTCACGATATAAAGCAAGCATTAATGTAAAATGACCTAAATAAAAAGCATTATCTTTGATTTCATCTGAATGAAAAGGATTCCCATAGTGCTCAACAATGAAATTGTAATACTCCGGTCTTTTTGTTCGCTCTATTGCTTTTTGAATATATCCACTAGCTTCCTCTTTTAAATCGGGATATGTAATAGCTAAATTTCTCATCCCATATGAAGCTAAAGAATATGTCATAATCGGCCATTCGGACCCCATAAAATTACTTAAACCATCTGTAAATGTTTTTTTCTTACTATCAGACTTGTCCAGCATAGATTTAATATAATTATATTCCTGTATAACATCTCTCGGAATGCCGCCGCTATTCCTTTCTACCAAATTGATTGGAAGATTCATGCCAATGTTAATAAAACATGCAAGCAAAAATAAACATAGTATGCCATGGACAACCAGGCGAATCGCTTTTAATGTTCTAAGAATCATGATAACGCTCCTTTCGGTTCGGTCAAAGTCAAGAGAGGCTCCTTTTTCTCATTCTTGTCCATGGCTTTGACTCCCTTGTTTATCGTCAATCCTAATTTGCCATTTAAAAGATTTTCAAGAACTGGAATCATGCGTTTTATTTGTTTGTGCCTTATAATAAATCCCCAGAGAGGCTCTGTTTTCTTCCACCCTCCTGCATAAGCAAGATGACGCACAATTCCGGCAAAAGACTCTTTTGTTGTTGCTGCCTTTATAATCGAACGCCATTGATAAAATTTTTTATATGCTCCCCAATAGCCATGCTCTAAAGTAGTAGAATCCATTTTGGCCGGCTGAAAAATAACATGTCTCGTATCGTAAAGATCCCAATTGGAATGGATTACCCTTTTTTCATGTGTTAATTTCTTATACAAAGCGGTTCCTGGGTAGGGTGTCAAAATGTGGAATGTGGCCGTTTCAATTCCATTCTTAACTGCCCATTCAACCGTTGAATCAAAAACAGAGGGATTGTCGTCATCCATTCCGAATACAAAACTTCCATTAATCATAACTCCTAAATCATGGAGCCTTCGTACAGCTTCACTATAATTTTTATTTAAGTTCTGATATTTATTACAATCTTTCAAATTTGAATTGTTTAAAGTCTCAAAACCAATAAACAAACTACGCAGCCCACTTTTTACGGCTTTTTTTAGCAACTTTTCGTTAAGGGCGGATTGCACGGTTGCTGCCGACTGCCAAACACGTCCCATATCACGCATTCCATCAAAAAGTTCGGAAGCAAAACGTACATTTCCGAAAAGATTATCGTCTAGAAAAAAAAGATGTCGCCCCGGAAGCCGACCAATTTCCTGCAAGGCATTATCGACGCTTTGTGTATAAAATGACTTTCCTCCTTTGTAAAAAGCATCTTTATAACAAAAATCACAATGATGTGGACATCCTCGCGAAACAACGATTGAATTCGGGACGAGATAAAGTTCTTTCTTAATTAAATCACGCCGTATTTTAGGTAATCCCATTAAAGTGCGAATTTTTGATTGATAAATCTTCTTCGGATGACCAGCCCTGAAATCATGTAAAAATTCCGGCCATGTATCTTCTCCTGGGCCAAGAAATATCGTATCGGCATGAAGAGCAGCTTCTTGAGGTAAAGCCGTGACATGCAACCCACCTAAAGCAACAGGCACACCTTTATTTCGATAGTGATCCGCTATTTGGTAAGCTCTATAAGCAGAAGTGATATATACTTGAATGGCAACCAGATCTGGCTGGTCGTTGAGGTCCAATTTCTCGACATGTTCATCTTGTATAACAATCGTATCATCTTCATGAAGATACCCCGCTAATGTAGCAAGCCCAAGTGGCGGAAACAAAGAATATTTTATTGGTCGCCAGTGCGGGCTCATAGCTTCGGTTAATGCAGGTAATATGAATTTTACTTTCATTTTTCTCTTCCATACCTTCTCTATTGGCAATTATATAAATTCTTTTTGACACCATAAATAATAAGCTTTCTTAAGAAATATAAAACCTAGTGACAAACAAACAATACTAATTGAAATTATTGTTCCAAAAGAAAATTTCGGAGCTAAGTAAAACTGAAACAGAACAATACTGCTTAAGATAATTCCATTGAAGATAACAACTCTTAAACTTGATTTACAGCTTAAAAAAGATAACCAGTTGAAAACCATAAAAGAAAATATTCCTGTCGATATAATAAATCCCCAGAATTTCTGCAAAGCAAATACTTCTGGCTGGTAGATAATACTTGGCACGACTGCAAAACAGACACAAAAAACAATCCAATATAAAAATAAATGCGCTAACAAAATGAGTCCTCGCTCTTTAATATACTCATTTTTCTTTACAGGTTTCAATAAATCATAACCCCAGTAAGCTAATCTCTTATAATGAGAACCAATGGCAGCTACAACAGGAGTAATGGCTAACAGCAGAAAGTTAGAATAAGCATTTCTGAAGAATCCCTCTACGGATGGTTGTGTTTTAATAAACATAAAAAATATCGGTACCATTAGAATGATCGTGACGATAACGATTTTTATATCGGCATGCTCGGTATAATCCCAATGATAGGCACGGACAAATATATTTCTCTCTTTGGAATATTTAGGAATACTAATGTTTTTGTCTTTAACATGAAGAATCTTCTTTACGGAATTAAAGATTCCTGCCCCAAATTCATTCGCTTTTAGTTGGTTATATATATTGCGATGAGGCGGCCATGAAAAAAGATATCCATATTCAAAATCTTCTTCCTTTAATTGTAGTAACCGCTTCCTAAACATTAAAATAAACAAAAAACTTAATGACACAATAAGATATTTCAGATAATGCGCACTTTCGAGCAGAGAAATAATATTCATTAATTGAGTAGCCAATATAAGTAGCACAAAATATGCATATAACAATGTTCTTCCGATAGACAAATATCCCACATATGTAATACATAAAGCAATCAATAAACAGGAAGCATACGCTCCTTGCATACCTTGCGGGCCAATAGGGATAACGGGTTTAAGGCCATAATCCCACAAGAATGCGATAAGAATAAATATGATATACAAAACCATCGCGCAGTACAGATGAGGTTTTCTATACCCCGGAAGCAAAGATGCTCTATGGTTGGCAAACTGTCTTTTGATAAGCAATCCCATATGAAATGTAAGCCAAAGGGTCACGACAAATAGAATCGTCGAAATCTCCTCTGCAAAAAATGAGAGGCCAAGCATATATAAAAGTTTAGATCCACCGGCTGTTAGCAGAAATATCAAAGAGAGAAGAATAAAACTCGGATTTCTAAAATATACATAAAATATTTGCTTGTAACTATTTCTCATCGGTTTAACTCCAAGAAAATTTCTTCCAAATTAAGATCTTCCACTTCAACTGTAGCGCTTAAATCCTTTTCAATTCTTTCTTTAATCTCTTTTTTATATCCACGAACAGAAATAATAGCTTTATTTATTGATGATTCACAATGAATAAATCCTTCTAAATTGAAATTCTTGGGTATAGATTGGTGTGAAGTGATTCTTAATCTCTTAACCTCGTCCTTTAATTGGTCTAACTCTCCGCAAAAATCAATCCCTCCGTTCTTTAATACAGCAACTTGATCAGCTACGCGCTCTAAATCAGAAGTAATATGTGTTGAGAAAAACATAGTACATTCACGCTCAGAAAGAACTTCTAAGATTGTCTTTAGAAACTGTCGCCTTGCAGAAGGATCGAGACTCGCCACAGGCTCATCAAATACTAATAATTCCGGCTCATGACCAAGGGATAAAATGATAGATACTTTTTGAGCTTGCCCTTCAGATAATAAACCATATTTTTCATTCAAATCTACTTCCCATTCCTTAATTAACTTTTCAACCAATTGTTTGTTCCAATGATTATAAAATGAAGCAGTATAATATATTAATTGGCCAACAGTCAGCCACGGATAAATCCTGTCACTCTGGGGAACATAACCTAATTTTTCTTTTGTTTTCTCACTAAAGTCCCAAGGATTATCTGATAATACAGAAATATTTCCGGAAGAGACCTTTAACAATCCTAGGGCACATTTCAACAATGTTGTCTTGCCAGCGCCATTCTTCCCCAACAAACCAAAGACCGAACCTTTAGGGATATTTAAGGATAGGTTCTTAAGGACTCCCTTTTTATTAAAGCTTTTTGAAATATTTTTTATTTCAATAATATTGTTATTCATCTCTCTACTCCTTCCATAAGTCATTAATTAACTCAATGACCTTCTTGGGTTCTAAAGACAGCTGGTAGGCTTTAACTACGACTTCCTTTAATAATGGGATTATGGCTACTTCCCTTTTTTCAAGATTCTTTTGGGATATAGAGGATTCTCCAACTTTCATCCCTTGCCCGCGGACAAATTCAAGCACGCCTTCCTTCTCTAATAATGAATATGCCTTGGATACGGTCATAGGATTAACTTCCAATTCCTTGCTCACCTTACGCACAGATGGTAAAAATTCACCTTTTTCTAAACGTCCAGTAGCAATAAGGGTCTTAACCTGATCAATGACCTGCCGGTAGATTGGAACCCCTGACGAGGTTGATATTTGAAAATAATATTTTGGTTCTGCTTTCATATTTCTAATTCCTTATCTTAGCGCTGCTTTTTTAGCCTTGTGTACTACAAGTATAATACACTAATACACCTTTGTCAAGGGAGGAGGACAAAATTTTTGAGCAATATATGGGTGGTGGGAGCATTCAGACTAACTATCTGACAACATGTGTCATAAGTTCTTTTAATATTCTTGGTGTCCAAATAGTGTCCAAAATTCAGGCAAAACCATACCCAATGATATCAATCAGTATCAAAAGAAAACCCTCGTAAGTTAATACGAGGGTTTAAGTTAATGGCGGGGACGACGGGATTCGAACCCGCGGTCTTCAGATCGACAATCTGACGCGTTGAGCCAAACTACGCTACGTCCCCTATAATACAGATCTAAGAACTAAGATTTAAGAGTTTGAATCAGTGTACTAAGAATTTTAATTACTTCAATGTTTGCTGTTTCAATGAGCGCTAATGTCTTTATATCGTTACAAATTACCTTTGAATCTTTTAATATCTGCAGCCAATTATCAAATTCATAGCTTGAATTGAGGGCAATTTGTAAGTAGCTTTCTTTCTGTTTTTTGCTCCGCGCAGAATTGCCTTCAGCGATATTGGCTCCGACTGAAGTAGCAGCACTCAAACATTGCCCTATAATACGTGAATACTTAGGGTTGCTTTTATCTACTAATTCTATTATTAAAAGAGCATTGTTGTGAGCCTTCTGCCACACAAGGAGTTTTCTATAATTCGGCTCATCCATCTTAGTTCTTAAATCTTAACTCTTAAATCTGCTTTAATGGGCGATGAAGGAGTTGAACCCTCGACCTTCTGAATGTAAGTCAGACGCTCTAACCAACTGAGCTAATCGCCCTTGAATCGAGAACTAATTATACCTGCTTTTGGCGCTACTGTAAAGAACGTTTTAGGAACCCGCATATCGCTTAAGCATCACATAGAACCAATACGGGTAATCGCCACCGTATACACCATCTTGATTCAGCGTTGCGCTCGCGTTTATATATCTACCGTCTCTTCTCCATGCCTCTGCGACAAAAAATTCTCCACCTGTAGCCACAACAAAATAATCCCATTTTCTATTATGAGGATTCTGATTAGGATTAAAATCCAATTGAGTAAACGGATCTCCCCATGTTGAGCCGTCGGAGACGTACCCTCCATAAAGCGCCAAATATCTTCCTTCGGAACGCTTTATCAAGCCGAGGCAATAGACTAATTCGGCAGTAGCAGCCAACTCGCTCCATGCATGCTGAGGAAATTTTTCAGCCTTGCGCAACTTATGCATCAAGATCTGCCACTTAGTTGCTTTCGTTTCCTCTTCAGCTTCTGAGGTGGTCAAAGAACCCAGCGCAATACTGCTGATAATGCCAACAATAACTATAACTATTAACCATCGACCTCGTTTTGCAGAAAATAATCTGTTCATGAGTGAAAAATTATTGTACCTACAGTTTCCCAACCGCCATTAAGATAAATACCATCACAAACAGCGCTACCGTCTCGATAATACCCAGCACCATAAGATAATTACCAAAACCTTTTCCGGTCTCAGCCAATGCGTCAGAGGCTGCGGCACCGGCTTTTCCCTGCATCCAGGCTGATAAACCAATCGCCATGCCGCCTAAGATACCCGCTGACCATAAGAATTGGCCTTTGGCTGCAGCAGCCGCTAGGGCATTCATCACGATCATTCCATAAATCGTCTGCGTTAAGGGCGCTCCCACAAATACCGTCAGGATAAACGGTGCGTTTTTATTCTGGGCAAAGCATTTCTTCCACGAACCAACCGCTGCCATTCCGGCAGCACCTGTTCCTAGTGCAGAACCCATTGCGGCAAACGCCAGCACTGCTGCAAGGCCTAAATCTTTAAACTGAACCAAGATTCCTGTTTCCATTTCATTCCCCCTTATTCTTTGTTTTTAAACGGATCATACGGCATCCCTGACCACTCCATATTAAGGTGGCTGGAGAATTCCAAAACATTTAACCTAACCCCGTGCACCAAAACAGCCATAGCGCACAATGCTATGTTTAACGTATGTCCTAAAAGTAAAATAACAACGGTTATGAGTCCGCCTACAACCCCACTGCCTCCGGCGGTAGCTGCCATCTGATTAAACGCATCTGCCACCGCAACCGTAGCAACCCCGACGGCAAACAAACGTATGTAGGATACCACATCGGTAAAGCTGTTAACCGCATTTAAAAGTAGATCTTGTAATCCTGAGCCAAAGCTTTTTACTATCTGCTTAGAAGGATTGGTAAATAATACAATAAGGATAGCGCCACTTATCAAAAGCCCCTTGGCCACATTCGGGAAGGCCTCATCTAAAATCAAGGTCCGTGCCAGGAAAAATCCCGTCCAGAGTAAACAAATCCAACCGGCTTCGCTCAAAAATTTGAGATGAGGAAATTTCATAAGCCCTCTCCACACATGAGCGATGCTTAAATGCACTGCACCTATAAGAAAACATAATGCCTGCACCGTGCGGCTGTTATTAAGTTGCGGCAGAAGCGGCTGGAGGTGCTGAGCAAGCCATGCCTGGCCAAAAAAAGTTCCCGTTAAAACACCCCAGATTATTGCGCTGGTACTTAAGATATAGGTTAAGGTAAAAATGCGTGTATCTTTTAGCGACTTCTTTAACCGTGCGTGCAAAAATAGAGTAAGCGCAAACACAACCATTCCGTAACCGGCATCGCCGATAAGGATTCCGAAAAACACAGAGAAAAATAATAAAAACCAAAGGCTGATATCTACCTCTTTATATCCCGGAAGGGCTTTTATGATATCAAAGACCGGCTTAATGATCTGAACCCAGCGGGGATTCCTAATAAGTGTTGGCACGTTATCGTCGAGCTCAGGCTCTTCTATAAGAAGCGCCCATTGTTGTCTTTGCGCTGATTCTTCCAAAGAAGGCGCCACATCATGAGGAATGTATCCGCGCAGGTAAGAGAGCGTTTCAAATTTCCCCATGCCGGCTGAAGTCTCTTGAAACTGCAAGCGCGCGCTCAAACGCTTTGTATAATCAACAAGTGCCTGTTTGTAATGCGCGTAATCGTTAAGCGCAGACTCGATTCTCTGTATTCGTTGCTTGTCAGCATCCTGTTGCGTAAGCATACTTGCAAGGCTAGTTTTAGGCAGCGCTAAGGTTTCAAACGGTAGATCTATTTCCTCTTGCGAAATGAGCGCACAATAGGCAACCGCACCTTTTTTAAACAGCGTATGCACTATGACTCCCTTGGGAACCTCTTTTAGTCGTTTGTGATGAATGCGCGCAAGCCGAACCAAAAGATTCTTATTTTTAAAATCCTCGATAAGCGCGGGGTCAAAATCGCCCCACTCCTGCCACTGATCGATATGTCGTTGTCTGCGCAAGATGTTTTCGTAAAGGTATTCCTTTTCCTTTATTATAGTAAGTATCTTTTCTGCGGTATCTTTTTCGTTTTCCTGCGGCTGCTTCTGCTCAGCAATATCAGCAAGCACGGCAACTACCCGGGAAAAACGCATCTCTTCGGCCTTAAGGCTGCTGACTTTATCGCCGGCGGGAGAAACTTGATGCTCTACGTGCACTACGCCCAATGTACGCAACGACTCCAAGGCTTCTTGCGTATCCTTGGCTTGCACGATCACCGTAATTTTTTTCATCGGTACGATCATAGAGTAGCTTCCTCTAGTTGTAGCTTTCCGATTTTATTCTTCGCCAGCTTGCTTCTGCCCACGGCGTTTGTCTGCTGGTCACCAAGATAAATCCTAATCCTGCGGATACTCTCTCTACTCTCCGGGATCTTTACCTTCTCCAATAAATTGACTCTCTGTGTAGTAATGCGCAGCTCATCCCGCAATAATCTCTCTTGGGTTTTTATAACCCGTGCGTGTTCAACTAAAATAACGAGCTGTTGAATGCTTTCTACCGCATTATCCACCCACAGTGGGGTTGAGAATAAATCGTATTCAGCCCCCTCAAATTCAACGCGTTCAAATACGGGGATATCGACGCTGGCGATATTTGCGCTGCTGACAATTATTGTTTTTGGTTTTACCCAGCCGGAAAAATCTTTTGGCCGCTCGGTAAATAATCCGGCCCAGGGTTGAATGCTAATCTTAGCATCTTCGATTTCCTTGAGCTGTTTGTCTAATTGGGCGCGGGTACGCTGGATCTCTATCTGGATCTGCTGCTTTTTTAACTGCAGGGTCGGTAGGTATTGTTGGAATTGTTTAAGGTTATCTCGTTGTCTCTTTAATTCTCCCTTAGTCAATCTCAGTTTTGCCATGATAGCGTTCTTTGTTTATTCCTTGCGCGCAGGCCAGAATTCCTTTATAAGGCTTGATTTTATTCCGGTCTCAGCCGGCTCAAAGCTATCGGCCATGATCTTCCATCCTAAATCAAGCGCCTTCTCAAGAGGAATATTAACCTTAAGGCCCATCATCTTTTCTTCAAAGGCGGTGCCGTACTTGAGAAGTTTTGTATCCCACTCGCTCATACGAAAACCCATCGCGCGTTTCTCAAGGGTCTGACGGTATTCAGCAAACAGCTGCGTCATAGTACCCATGATGGTTCTATGGTCTTTTCTGGTGTCGGCATTGACTTGCTGTTTTAAACGGCTCAAAGAACCGAAGGGTTCGATCGTTGCGTTACGCAGATAGAATTGTCCTTCGGTAATATATCCTGTATTATCCGGGACAGGGTGGGTAACATCATCGCCGGGCATAGTAGTAACCGCCAAGATCGTAATGGAACCGGCGGTATCAAAGTCCACTGCCTTTTCATACCGCGCAGCCAGCTGGCTGTATAAATCTCCGGGGTATCCTCTGTTGGAAGGGATCTGCTCCATGGTAATAGAGATCTCTTTTAATGCGTCTGCGAAATTAGTCATGTCGCTTAGAAGAACCAAGACGCGCTTGCCTTCCAATGCAAACTGCTCAGCTACCGCAAGGGAGATATCAGGAACGAGCAAGCATTCTACCGTCGGGTCGGAAGCGGTATGAATAAAGAAAATCGAGCGTGAAAGCGCACCGTGGCTTTCTAGGGTACTGCGGAAGAAAAGATAATCATCATACTTTAATCCTAGGCCCCCTAAGATAATCATATCCACTTCTGTCTGCATGGCAATTCGTGCCAGAAGCTCATTGTAGGGCTCGCCGGGCACTGAAAAGATAGGAAGCTTCTGCGATTCTACCAATGAATTAAAAACATCGATCATAGGG
>JBHPFN010000025.1:0-26563 GCA_042571725.1 Candidatus Omnitrophota bacterium | reverse complement strand
CAATTAGATAATGCACAATTTTTAGTCAGCGGCAAAGCATTGATAACCGACGTCAACGAAGAGCTCGGCATCGATCTCCCTGACGAACAAGGGATAATGGCTGGCTTCATCCTTGAGTTATTTGGAAAGATACCTCGAGCAAAAGAAGTAATCAAATACAATAATCTGTCGTTCGAGATAGAAGAGCTAGCGGGAAAAAGAATCAAGAGCATTCGTATACAAAAACATAAAAAATGAACATATATTTTACTTTGATATTCGTAGTGTTACTCTTTGAGGGGTTTTTCTCCGGCAGTGAAACTGCGCTTGTCTCTATCAATGTCATCCGCCTAAGACATCTCATGGAAAAAGGCAAGCGCCAGGCAAGCGTTGCTTACGGGCTTCTCAAAAGGCCCGATAAGCTTCTAGCAACGACCCTTGTGGGAACAAATCTTTCTGTAGTTATTGCCTCTTCTTTAGCTACCACGGTATGCATTCAAATATTTGGAGAGAAAGGCCCCCTCATTGCCACTATCGCAATGACTCCTATTATCCTGATTTTCGGAGAGATAATCCCTAAAACAATTTTTAGAGAGCACGCCAACAGGATTGCTCCTTTTATTGCGCTTCCTTTAAGCGCGTTTCAAAAAATACTCACGCCTGCGGTTGCAGTTGCTAGTACAATTTCTTCGTTAATTATCAGGCTGCTCGGCATTAAGGGATCACACAAAAACCCTCTCCTGACAAAAGAAGAGATCAGGGCGTGCATTAAAGAAATCGCTGACCAAGGGGTACTTGAAAATGGTGAAGAAGAAATCATTCAGAGCGTATTTGATTTTACCCTTACTAAAGCAGGAGACATTATGACTCCGCTACACAAAGTAGTGAGCATCAGCCGCCAAGAAACAAAAGAACGGATAAAAGAAAAATCAAAGGTGCATGGCTTCAGCCGTTTCCCTGTCTTCGATGGAAAAACGCTCATAGGCCTTATTAATATTTTTGACATCTTTTATAATGACGGTGAGTGGGCAGAGCGTATTCGGCCCATAGGAAAAGCAGATGCAAATCTACGCATCGATGAACTCTTTTCCCAGATGCAAGCCAAGAAAGAACTAATGACGGTTATTACAAAAGACAGCAAGTTTGTCGGCATAGTGACAACCGAAGACATAATGGAAGAGGTTCTTTGTAAGATTGGCGACCAGTGCTAAACATGTTTATAGCTGTGTTTTTATTTTTTTCTTGACATACCACACAAATGTGTGGTATAAACCCATTAATATGATAATTCAAGATCTCACCTACAAACAGAGGAAAATTCTGCAGTTTATCCAAAAAAAGATACGCCATGAAGGAATCCCGCCAACCATCAGAGAAATAGCACAACAATTTGGCTTTTCTTCAACAGGCACGGTAAGAGACTATTTGAATGTTTTTATAGGCAAAGGTTACCTTAAAAAGACCCCTAGGAAATCACGGCATATCGAACTAAAGAAACATCTTGGATTTCGAATTCCTGTAGTAGGACAGGTTATGGCAGGACCGCCCGATTTAGCATTAGAAGAGTTCGGCGAGTATCTCGATCTAGATGAATTCTCAAGCACTCCGGAACAACCGATATTTTGCCTGCGCATAAAAGGCGACAGTCTTATTGACGCAGGCATTTTTGAAGGGGATCTAGCCATGGTAAAGAAACAACGGGTTGCCCACAATGGAGACCTGATCGTTGCATTAATCGATAAGGAAGCTACTGCTAAACGCTTGCGCCAGAAAGGTGCTAAAATCTGGCTCGAAGCAGCCAATAAAAAC
The DNA here is from genome assembly GCA_042571725.1 of Candidatus Omnitrophota bacterium. Classification (GTDB taxonomy): domain Bacteria; phylum Omnitrophota; class Gorgyraeia; order VGKH01; family JBHPFN01; genus JBHPFN01. The sequence continues at coordinate 24,775 of JBHPFN010000025.1, read as the reverse complement.
TATCCACCCATCCATAAGGATTTCAGCATTATAGGCCGTGTTATCGGTATCGTAAGAAAAGTGTAAGTTATGTTTAATCCACAAGCACGCTGGGATAGGCACATGCCCCAAACAGAAACAGTCCTCTTGAACGAACCTATAGCAGTAGCGGTATTTTTCAATCGGAATAAAATCCTCCCGCGTTTTTTCATCTGGCACAGAAGACTGCATCGCATAAGGCGCGTAACCTATTCCTGGAAAGAAAAACAAGGCCAAGAATTAATCCATAGGTTCTGCGTAGATGCCAGAGGCGACATATGTCAGATATCCTTCAATAATAAAACCTTTAGCTGGAAACTAGACAAAATAAGCTAAGCAGGAGCCCAAGAATGATCCTCCATGTAGATATGGATGCCTTTTTTGCCTCTATAGAACAAGCAGCCAATCCTAAGCTCAAGGGCAAGCCCTTAATTGTAGGAGCCAGAGGCAACAAGCTGCATACGGTTGTTTGCGCTGCTTCCTATGAAGCCAAGGCATACGGCATTGACTCTGGCATGCCCTGTAAAGAGGCTTTTAGGCTCTGTCCCCAGGCTGAGTTCATACCCGCAGAATCTGCCAAGTACATCTACGCATCCCAAGAGATTTTTAGCCTCTTTAAGGAGTTCGGTTCGAACATAGAATATGCCTCCGTAGATGAGTTTATCTTAGACCTTAGCGGCCTAGAAGCTATTATAGGGCCCCCTGAAACGATTGCTCAAAAGATTAAGCTGCGGATAAAAGAGCGGTTCGAAATCACCTGTTCAATCGGAATTGCCCCTACGCGGATATTGGCCAAGCTAGGCTCCAACCTTAATAAGCCAGATGGCCTAACGATTATACAAGAAGACAATATTGAAAAGGTTCTAAAATCCACTCCTGTAGAAAAACTGCGCGGCATAGGCAGCAGCCTTAAGAATCATTTAAACAGCATGCATATTCATACCTGCCAAGACCTTTTTGACACCCCTGAGCAACTACTTGTTGACCGATTCGGTAAAATAGGTACATGGCTTTATGAGTCTGTGAGGCTTACTGAAAATAGCCCTGTAGAAGCCCTGGGATGCCCTAAAGCGCCACCGAAATCCATAGGGCACTCATACACCCTGTCTAAATCAACAAGCGAAAAACAAGCCATTTTTGGCTGGATTCGACTCCTGTCAGAGATAGTTGGCCAGCGATTAAGACAGCAAAATTTGGAATCGAAAACCACCCATTTAAGTCTTATGGGTCAAGCTGGCACAATCCTCTCAAAACAGAAAACTTTTTTGCATACCACCTGCGATAGCTATCAAATATACAAACGCTGCCTATTTATCGTTTCTCAGGTCCAAATGCCCATATACAGGGTTCGAGCAGTAGCTGTAAGCACATCGAATCTTTGGGAAGCCCAAAAAGGCCTCTATCTATTTCCGGAGCAAAAAAGGAGAGAAGAATTAATCAAAGCATCTGATAAAATCAATGAAAAATTCGGCGATTGGAGCATTTTTCCTGCCTCTGTAATCCTTGCACAATAAATATAACCAAAGTAAATATCTGCAACAGAATTACCCTAATCCGCAGCCAAATTAAACAAAAAGTAAGAGTAAGTAAGTTTGAATTGACTTATTCACAGGAAATTATTGAATCAGCCTAAGTATGTAGCTATAATGCGCTTGAGGCCTGTTTCTCCAATATCATAAAGTTAACATAAGATATATTATAGGAAGTTAGACAATTATCGACTTCAAACCTAGTTTATAAGGAATTTGATAATATGGGCTGGGTTTTTGTAGTGAATTCGAGTTACCCTACGCGGACTTTCCCACCTAATATTCTTATAATTTTTCCACCGATAAGTGCATCAGAAAGCTTGAATCTTGCCTGCCTAATAATCCTTCCAAAGGTTGCGCGCGATATGCCCATTTGTTTTGCAGCTTGCTCTTGATCGATGCCTTTAAAATCCGCCAACCTAAGAGCTTCGAATTGGTCAAGCGTTAACAATATCTCATCAGGCCTACCTGGCCTACCTCTTGGACTAAATTGCGTTATGGCTGGCTCTTTTGCTATTAATCTTACCTTTTTCGGCCTTCCCTTGGGCTTTAACCGCGCCTCCACTATATCTTCGTCTTTTACTCTCACCTTTTCTAAACCCCCTATTTATTATGAGCATATGCTCATTAATATTCTAACAATTTCCGAGATTTTGTCAATAACATTTGTTAAAAAACAAAGCCCCACCGATTTCTCGATGGGGCTTAAGTTACTAGTTATTTCTATAGATTTACTCTATATCGCTCGTTGGACCTTCTCTTTCTATGTTGCTTGTTGGACCTTCAAATGGCGGTGGTCCTTCCGGTGGCTCTAGATTAGCTTCCGGTGGATTCATAGCTATTGTTGGAGGCGTATAGGTCTCCGCTATGGCCGTTGTAAACTCCGGAATATTCAATGCTGTAAGTATCTCGCTTGAACATACTGCATCAGCAGCATTGCCAGAGCCCATATATCCCTGACTTGCTAAATACTCAATCTTTTCTTCTGATGTTGCTCCAGCTGGGCCGCCTAATACATCATAGAGTATTTCAGCCAGCGTACCATAAGTCACGGTTTCATCAAGATCCTTGCCGCTCATTAGGGTCATGCCGTTTTCAACCAATACATTGGCTCTAACCTCACAAAATTCAGCGTAAGAAAGCCGATCGGTATCCGCGGGTATTTCCAATCCTAACACATCTATGAGCATGCCTGTTAAATCACAATTTTTCATTGTCTCACAGCCAGGACTCGCAGCTTCAGCAAGGAATACACCTGAACAAAGAACCACGCTCAACACCAAAACTGCTATACTTTTCTTTACTGCTCCCATATGATCCCTCCTTTTTTCAGTAGAATCAATATTAACTAATACTTTTTAAATGATTTTATTTACGTTCAGATTAAATTAAAAATTCAGGCTTTTTTCTGCTAATTTAAACACTCTTATTTGTTTTTTTATCCACTGAGGGTAGATTTTTATATTACCATACATCGCCTAAATTGTCAAGCAATTTATCTCTCTAGTCTTCAAGATGAGTTTCAACAAATTGCGCCATTAATTCTTTTATCGGAAGAGGGGGATGCACTAAAAAATAATGGTCTGTAATTGCATGCCCCATCTCATGGGCTAAGACGTCAGAACTTATCGCCCGTTCAGTAGTGTAAATCGTGGAAAATTTATGCATGTAGAACGAAATTACTTTGTGCTTCTTAGATTGGTTAAAGGCTTTCAAGTATTCTTGCTCTAACTGGGCTTGATTTTTATAGATTTGTATCTTTAAGTTCATTTTTCGCGGATACATATCAAGTATCTTTTCTGCCTTTCGAAAGATGCGATCAATCTTATCCGCCACCTGCTCTTCTATGCTTTTGCCTTTTGAAGCATATCTGCTTCCATCAAATGCATCATAGAATCTTATAGCTATTTTTTTATTAACCCGCACTAAATTTACTTCTGGATGACATAAAATTGTGCAGTGTTTTGACTTAATGCTTTTCCAGTTCACAGACTCTGTTGCAAAGCCATTCTCATCCAAGCTTATACCTAACGGAGCATGGCAGATTATACTGACCAAGCAGAAGAAAAAAATAGCAAGACCAAACCTCTTCATGAGTTATTAATTCCTAAAAGTTTTCTAAAGTAAAATGGCTGATAGCCTTTTTTAATCTTTCGCTACTAACCTTAAGCTCGTTTATTTCTTCCTGCACCTGAAGAGAAAAAGATGTGGCGCCCTGTGCATCTTTTACCAAAGCTTCTATATGTGCATCGATATCTTGGGAATATACCTTGATTTCCTGAAGGCGCTTTGCAAGCTTCTCGGTCATTTCGTTGATATCCTTTGCCATCTCGCCAATCTCATCGGAAGAGCGTAAATGGATCTTAAGATTAATGTTCCCGTCTCCGATTTCTTTTATGCCCTCTTCAATCTTAAACAAAGGACCGGCAATTCGATGCGACATGTACATAATCACAAAAATGGTTGCTATGCCAATCGAAGTAGCTGCGATTAAGCTTGAGGCAAGAAGCGCCGGTAGAATATAGTCAGAAGTGGCAACAATTGAGAGGCGCGAATCTACAAAGGCGGTAGTAACCGTATCTCCAGAAATGTAGTAAAGAATAGCGCCCGAAAGGATCGAGCCGCACACTATAAGGATACAAAATCTCAGTATAAATTTCGTTTGAAACCTTTCCTTGATAAAGTAATTCCTTCTTCTGTTTTCAGCAACCATAGTAGCCTCCTTGCTCTCTAATTATTCATAAGTTCTTGTTTAAATTCTTGGAGTATTTCCTTATTTATTTCAACTTCTGCTTTCTTATTAAGTCCATCCATCCAATTTTTAAGCTCTTCCACCTGCTGCTCTTCCCTTAATGTTGTATCAATGCTAGATGACTGCGCATCTATTAATTCTTTGATTAGTGCCTGTTTCCAGTAGCGCTCAATCATTTTCATGAAACTCTTCCGCTTATCGAGCCCTAGTCTCTGCGCTTCCTGGATAAGAACCTGCTCTTGGATTGCTAAGTCGAGCAAACGATCTAAATCCTCAGCTGACTCATACGAGTCTGGAGAATAGTAAATTTTATCTTGTAAGTCATCTGCAGTCATATTAAAATTGTTAATCCTAGCAACTATCTGCCCTGAGGTCTCTTCTCTTGAGGTTGAAAAACTCAAGTATACAATAATTCCTACCAACGCAATAACAACAAGCAATAAAAATAGCTTGATTTTCATTTTAACCCTCTCTTTTTTTATGCTATTAATGTGCTCCGACTCCTGCTGTCACAGCCGGTATGGTCTTCATTAAAATATTAAAATCGAGTCGTAAACACCAATGGTCAATATATTCTAGGTCTAATTCCATCCACCTCTCAAAACTTATTTTGCTCCTACCGCTTACTTGCCATAAGCACGTAATACCAGGACGCATACTCAACCGCCTCCTCTGCCACAGTCGATATTTCCTTACTTCTGAAGGAATCGGTGGACGAGGACCTACAAGGCTCATCTGTGCCATAAACACATTAAAAAGCTGTGGCAATTCATCAATGCTTGTCTTTCGCATAAAACGTCCTATGGGAGTAATCCGGGGGTCATCCTTTATTTTAAATACTGGCCCGCTGGCTTCATTTAAGTGTTCTAGTTCTTTCAGTTTTTCTTGGGCATTCTTATACATTGACCTGAATTTAAAAAGTGTAAAGATTCTACCATTAAGGCCCACACGTCTTTGTTTAAAAAATACCGGTCCGGGCGAAGTAGTCTTAATTATTATTGAAACGAGTAAAAAAAGCGGGGAAAGAAAGACTATGCCTAAGCCTGAAGCAACTAAATCAATCGACCGCTTGATAAATAATTGCCATTCCATGGCAAACGTGGTCTCAAACGTAAGCAACGGGAATCCCTCGAGATCAGTTTGTCTTGCCTTAGCGATATTTAAATCAAATAAATCTGCCGCAACATGAGCTTTAATACCCTGAGTTTCACACGCTGCAACACTGTGCTGGATCCTCTGAAGCCACATCCGAGGCACAACAAAAACGACCTCATCAACGATCTTCTTCCTAAGAATCTGAGGTATATCTTTTAGGGTACCCATTACTTTCGCCCCTAGAATTTTTTTGCCAACTCTGCTTGTATCGTCATCGATTAATCCGATAATACTAAACCCCCACTCCGGATGAGCGTTAATCATATCGACAAATCGCTCGGCCCTTGGCCCGGTACCCACAACTAAAATATTACGAAGATTATAACCTTTTAATAGGAGATTATGAATAACCGAAACGACAATGCGCTTCTCGAGTATAAGCAACGCAAATGAAGCAAAGGTGAAAATTAAGATAAATATTCTGCTTATAAACTCGATCTTGAGTAAAAACGCAACACTGGTAAATGCAAGGGTGCTAAACAAGCCGGATTTAATAATAATCCAAATAACTTCAAAAAAAGCATGGGCGCGAAGCGACCGATAGACTCCGTTGAGAGAAAGCATAAATATCCAAAGCGACACCCATAATATTAATACGGGCAGATACATACGAAGCCCTGCAGGAGAACCAATAACCCTCGATGAAGCCACCAAGTCCAAACGATAAAACAAATGAAAATGGCTAAAAATATAATACGATAGAAAAAATGCGCCCGTAATAATTAAAGCATCGAGCAACATCTTTATGCGCCTGACTACGCCTTCTCTTTCATTAATCATATCTTCCGCTCCATTGTAACTAGTATTATACTTTAATATTCTGATTTCTCATAATCAAACCTGCACAACTTGCAACGAGCAACATATTTGCTGTGATATGAAAATTAAAATCAACCAATCCGTGCAAAGAAAGACTTAGTATACCTATGGCACTGCCTATAAGGATAGCCTGCTCCATACTTAATTCGGTTTCTGATATTTGATGGCGTATCTTAAGACCTGCGCTAATCACCGAGTAAATCATCCAAACCATTAAAGGAAATGCCATTATACCCATCTCTGCCATCATATGGAGATAGTCGTTATGGGCAAAATATGTGCGCGTCAACATGCCGTCCGGACGATACGCTGGAAATCCCCAAACAAATGTTCCAATGCCTGTGCCAATCAAGGGATTCTTTTTTATCATTTCAAATGTACCCTGGTATATCTTTGGCCTGTATTCAACGGCTGCCCCACCTGTAAATTCTCCGATGCTGCGTAGGCGTTGCGCAACGATATCATATCCTCCATATAAAAAGATTGCTGCCAGCGCAATGACTAAAATCACGACAATAATACTTTTTTTACTCAACACTTTTTTTTGAATAAGAACAATATTCATAATAATAAGTGAAACTATAAGGCTTATCCATGCTCCACGGGATTGTGCTAAGATAAAAGCTGTTCCCATTAGTGCTAACGCGCTACCCAGCAAAATTGACATGATCACTCTTTGATGCCGCACAAACGCCTTCCCCTTTTTTATGCTGATGAACACGCCAATCGCTAGGGGAATTGCTACCTCTAAATAGCCAGCAAAATGGTTGTGGTTTACATAGGTTGCTGCTAAAAACTGCTTCGGTGTCCACCAGGCATGATTAAGACCACAAAAATACTGACCTATCCCGAGCAAAGATAAGGCAGCCCCTATCACTACTATGAGACCGGCAAAATTAAGCACCATGCGATCAGTGAAATTATTCACCACAAGATAAAAAACCCCTACCATGGCCATTAGAATAAGCATCTCTTGGACACTTGCATATTTATAAATACTCAACAAACTTGAGATAGCTGCGAGTACTACAAAAAACCAAATGGGTAAATCTATAGGCGTCCTTTTAAACTTAGCAGCAAGGCTATTTTTTGCAACATGCCGCACATTAACTACTTTCCATAACCAAAGAAATACTGCAACCAGGATCGCCATCTCCACAATAGACTTTGACCAAAGCTTTACCGCTCCTTTTGCAACCGGAGCAAAAATAATCAAGACACTTAACAAATAAAAGATTATCTTTTTTGTCATTTCTTTATTGTGCTTGCGTATCATTAAGGTTGATTTTTACATACTTTACGTCGACCTCTATGCTCCTGCATAAAAGCTTTTAAAAGTAATTCAAAATACCGACGCTTTGCCACAGGCATAGGAACTTGACCTTTTAGACTCGCAGCATCGGTTTTCGGCCGAGGTTGATACAAATATATTTCTACGAAATCAAAGAATAATTCATCAAGAAGATTCTTCGTCGCACTAAAATCCTGATCTGTTTCAGTGGGAAACCCTACCATAAGCTGCGTGCGTAATTGAATATCAGGAAATTCAGTGCTTAAAGAACGAACAGCCCCCTTCGCCTCTTTAATTCCATAGCCTCTACGCATCAACGCAAGGACACGATCACTACCTGATTCAAGGGCTGAGCCGATAAAAGAAATTTTCCCAGTTTTTAATAATGGCCTTAAATCAGAAATCATTTCTAAGAGAAATTTTGGCTGAATATTCCTTAGGCGTATCTTATATTCCCCATCGAATTGCGTAAGCTGCTTCAAGAGCTCGACTAGCGAAGACTTTCTGTCTCTGCCATATGCTCCTACGTCAGTACCAATTAAGGCAAACTCTTTATATCCTTTTGATAACCCTGTCTTAAATTCCTTAACGATATCATGAATTGACTTACTTCTAAGTACCCCGCGCGAAAAACGTACTGCACAAAAAGTGCATTGACATAAACATCCCGTAGAAACCTTTATACAGAAGGTGTGCGGCCTACACACTCCAAGCAAATCACTTCTTTTTTTTCTGCTTACTTCTATTATTTTTGCAGGCAAATCAAATATATCGCGTTTTTTTAAAAGCATCTTTTTTAATCGGCTGTTTCCAAAAGATGTGGTTTGCTTTATTAAAGAGTTTGCATAAACTTCCGGATGCAGCGCTTGAGAATCAATAATATCTTTAATTTCCTTTAGCGTATCAGAATCAAGAGAACAACCTCCATAGACTTCCTGAAGTCGCTGCTGATTTATTTTAGGCAAGCAACCGGAAACGATAAGTTGAGCAGATTTATTCTTAATCATTTCTAAATTCTTTACAATTTCTAAAGACAAATTCTCAGCGTCGCAGGTAAGCGCACATGTATTGAAAACTATGAGATCAGATTCCTTAATGCGAGAAGTGATCTCCCAATTTCTAAGACTCAAGGAATTTTGCACCTGTGCCACATCTAAGCGATTTTCTGGACATCCGTTTGATAGTATAAAAACTTTTTTGCTCATAATCCGCTTTGCTGATTTACTTCTACTCGAGTATCTCCAATGAAGACATTTCGATCCTCTTGGTTATCCCTGCTTCTGCCGTCGTTTAAAAAAGAAATACTTATGACTTTTATGCCCCCGTTAGTATCAACATGAAAAGCGTACTCTTTCCACTCCCCGCTTTTTATAGAAACCTCTGCGATCTCTTTATCATCTAAGTCAATTGTTACATAAGGAAATATGTCATCCGCGGGAACACCCCTTGCTGCAATAATTAAAGTTATATCTCCAGAAGGAACTCGGATTGGTGCACGCACTGTTCCTGTCCAATACATAGCGCCATCTATATACTTATGATCTCCTATATCTGATGTGCCGATCCAATCTTTATAAGCTATAACATCACGTGCGTTCTTTCCGGTTTCCTTTATCGCTTCAATGTTTTTCTTTTGGATATTTCTAAAATGTTTAAATTCATCAGGCTTCTCATTCTGCCAGCACATGTCACAAAAAAAATTATATTTTTTTCGAAACTTCCAAAGGCCATTTTTCACTACATAAGCATACAATTCACTACATGCAGCGTATGTTGAAGGCGTTGATTTCTCCAAGAGACTAAAATCGTTAGCATAATACATGCTTGCCGAATAAAGATGCTGAGCATCGTACGGTCTGTGTTTTAAAACATAGCGAATCCTCTCAACAACAAAATCCTTACTTATTTGATTAAGCTCACTCCAATTAGAAAGCAAATGATATCCGATAAGATAGTTCATTCTCAAATTGTAAGGATCCCTTTCAATCGCTTTTAAAAAACTATCTGCAGCCTCCTGAGTTTCGCCAAGGAGCAAATGCACTTCCCCCAGAAGATACTTATTTTGAGCGTACCGGGGATTTAACAAACTCGCTCGCTTGAGTAATACCTTTGCTTCTTGCAGCAATGCACTCTTTTCTTCCTTGTAGCGGCTCTGCCGAAGCAAAAATTCAGCAGCATCAGCACTATACTTTGCATTCAAAGGATTGAGCTTCGCAGCTCTTTGATACGAATCCCTTGCTTTTCTCCAGCGATACTGAGACTCTAGCCTTTGAGCTTTTCCAGACTCCAATTCTGCCAAAAGTGGCAAAATTACAGCTGTGGTTGTAACAAGGAACAGAAATAATAATACGCCATTGCTGATTCTTTGATTTGTCATTTCTTCATCAAGATTAGCTACAAATCTGTGTCGGACTGTTTTTGTGTTTCAGCACTAACCACAAAAACTTTACATCATCAACTAAATACCGCTTCCAAAGCCTCTTAGGTTCCATCATAATCCGCCACAACCATTCGATATGCATTTTTTGAAATATCTTTGGTGCGCGCTTAATCCGGCCCGATAGATAATCAAAAAGCGCGCCGACTCCTAAGCAAAGTGTCGAATTCAGTTTTTCTCTATTTTTTGTAATCCATTTTTCCTGTATAGGCACGCCCATTCCAACAAATACAATATCGGCACTGGCTGCATTAATCTTCTTAATAATTTTATCGTCATTATCAAAATATCCGTTTTGTGTTCCAGTAATCTTAATCCCTGGAATCTGTTTGCTTATCTTCTCAGCAGCTTTTTCTGCAACGCCTTCTTTTCCACCCAGAAAAAAAACACTTAAGCCTCTCTGCGCAGCTTCTGCCATAAATAAAGGAGAAAAATCAGTGCCATTACAGTTTTCTTTCATCCTACCACCTAATATTTTTGTTGCTAATTTCAAACCCAGCCCATCAGGTAAAACTAAATCTGTTGCATTCAAGATCTCTCTATACGTCTTATCATTCCAAGCTTTATACACACAGTCTGCGTTCAAGAAAAAAATATTAGATTTACGTTTTTTTTGAAGTAAGGAGGTCGCTTTTTCTATTGCGGTCTCCATAGATACATTCTTATACCTAACATTTAAAACTTCCATTATTGTTCTCTCTTACATTAAAAACTCACCTTATGCAACACTACTTTTGCTACGCCTCAGAAAGCACGCCTGAAGAAAACCAAAGCTCCAAAATAGCAAACCTAATAAAAAAATTGGCAATGTCAGGATAAAACGAAAGAGCTGCTTCCCTCCTGAGCTGCATATCCGAATAACTATTCTCAATAATTTAACGAATAAAAAAGCTGGCAATAATACAACAGGCATAATACCTTTATATAGCACGCTTTTGTAATATTGTTTTCTATAAATTAAGATGTATTTTCCCAAAAGCTTCTGATTATCAATAAGGCTTCTCCAGTTTTCTCTAAAAATATGGAATACTTTTACCTTAGGCAGAAACCAGAGCTGTGCTATTTTGCTCATTTTTAACCCAAATAGTACATCTTCTGCTGCACGAATATCTGGAAAACCTCCTGCTTTTATGAATAGATCCTTACTGCAAAACATATTGCAAGAAGGAACAAATGCTTTAACGCGGTTACTAGCAACATCCATGTATTCGTTGAATTGAAGATAATATTGCGCTAATGCAAAAAGGTTTCTTCTTTGTAATTCTGCAACTTCGATCGACCCACCTCCGACCATACAACCATTTTTATAAGCCTCCGCTATATTTTCGATCCAATCGTCAGCAGGATATACATCTGAATCCAGGAATGCAAGGACTTCCCCTTTAGCTGACTGAGCCCCCACATTTCTACTTATTGCTGGCATTGTTTTTATGCCCGTATCAATAATTCTAATTTTAGAAGAATTGTATTTGGAAATAATTTTTTTTGTCAAATCGTCATTTGAAGAATCAGCAACTATCACCTCTTCAATTAAACCACTCTTGGCTTGAGCATCTATCGCTTTTAGAGTAGATTCGATTGTCTTGCTAGAATTATATGATGGGATTATTATCGATATCATTGTTTACTTCCTCTAGTTGTAACCCTCGCAATATAATGCCGAAGAAAAACCATACATACCAGTTGAGCGCAAGATAATAAAGCATGTTGTCTGCAAAGGTAACAAGCATGTAGCTGATTACGTAAGAAATTGCAATAGCATACTCTTTCGATACGTTAGCAACTGAATCTTTCATCTTTAAGAAACAATCTTTCAATATTCTCAAAAAAATCGAAAGATATGCTAATAACCCCACTATTCCTGTTTCAAATAAAAGCTCAAGATAAGAATTATGTGATGGCACATTTTCAATATTGTAGAAGTATATCTTAAAGAAGCTTGAAGATAATGGATTAAAAGAGGCAAGACCGTTTCCTAAAAGAAATCTATTCTTTATCCAAGGAAGGCTGCTCTTCCACAGCTGGAGGCGCCACGCAAAAGAATTTAAATCTTTCCCGATTCCGACACTTGTATGAGAAAATAGATCCAATATTCTATCTCGCACGGCGCTACTCGCAGAAAGAGCCACAGGCAACACGACAGAAAAAAGCAAATACTTCCTTTCTCTAAGAAAGCCGTAAGTGAAAAATACCACCCAGCACGATGCCCAGGCATTTCTCGTTTTCGCGCTCACCAGAAGCACCAAAACGTTAATAATATAAATTCTAAGCAAATTCTTCTTAAACGTCGATAAGTTAAGAAGGCCGCTTTTTAAAACATAGAACACAACGACAATAACCAACACTAAATAGAAAGAAAGAATATTTGGATGCGAGAAAGTTCCGCTTATTCTCATACCGACATCTGGAACGTACTGGCCTCCTTTTAACAAGTCAATATTTGCAAAACATACTGGTAAAACAGAAGAAAGAAGTAACACGCCGACCCAAAATTTCTTGTCTTTTTTGGTATTTATGAGATAAAATGGTGCGATTACCATTGACATGTAGCTTACTAAATTAAGAAAAACTCGCAGCGCAGTCCCTCGCACAGGTGAATAGGTTACAGCGAAAAAGCATACAAATAGAAAAACCATCCAGTTTTTTCTAAGACCAATTTGAGAAAAGCGCTTCGGATTACGGGCTATCAATAAAATAGCTAAAATTATCACAAAAAGATTTACAGCTCCTCCAACGCCAATTTCCTCTCCCATCAAGCTTAGCTTTGTAGCATTAAGCACAGGGTCAAGCAATGCCCTTGAAAAGAGTAAAATAACTAATGCGATTTTAGAATTTAATAGCATCAACAAAAAGAATATGCTCACCAAGGGAATAGCAAGGAGAAAAAGGGGATTAGAGCTGAATACAGGCAGGATCTGAACGACAAAAAATCCTAAAAAGATTCCTGAAATAACTGTAAGTAAAATAAAGAAACTATTTTTTTGCGAGCTCAACATAAAGACTCTCAATCTTGCGTGCGATATCGTTAATGTTAAAATTCTCTACACAGGTCTGATATCCTGCTTGTCCGATTTTTCGTAGCAATGAATCATCTTGTAGCAATTTTAGTATAGATTCTGTCCATCCTTGGTCAGAAAACGGATTGAGTAAAATCCCATTTTCCCAGCTTTTAATAAATTCATCATTACAACCTACCCCCTGTGAAGCAATAACGGGAATTTTCATGCTTAAGGCTTCGAGAATTGCGATAGAATGTAATTCAACAAAAGACGGCAACAATAAAATATCCGTAAATGAAAGAAGTTCGTAAATATTTTCATAAAAGCCTATACTTTTAACAATACCATCCAACTGCAACTCTTGACATTGGCGCTTTAATGAAGTAAGTGAAGGTCCATCACCTGAAATCAAGAATATAACATTCTTGAATGTCTTTGCCACAACAGGAGCAATACGTAATATAATATCGACATTCTTTTCAGGAGATATCCTGCAAGGAGTCAGCACCACTCGGCAGTCATCGGGAATCCCAAGCTCTTTTTTAAATGCTGCGCTTTTTTCAGGGTAGGCAACTATATTAGAAACGCAGATTCCGTTTTGCATTTCTCTCACATTTTTTTCTAAATAATACTTTTTATCTACGAGAAAATTATAGTTTTGCCTCGTTAGCACGATTACAATATCAGACATTCTTAAATATTTGAGATATTTAAATTGCCGCACCATCCCCTTTCTTCTCTTGAGTTCATCAACTGGGAAATATCTAAAATCATGCACATGCTCAATAGTTTTTCTCCTTGTTATTTTTGCAGCAACACTACCCCATATGTGCGCATTTAAAGAATGAGAGTGAATTATGTCAATCCTGTATCTTAAAATATACCTTATTAACCTTATAATAATCCCAAAAGTAGCAAAGCTTTTAATCTTATGATCGCCGTGCGCAAACTTGAATAACTTTATCCCTGATGCTCTAAATTTTTCTTCAAACACCCCACCAAACGAATAGCCAATATGGACTTCGAAACGACCATGATCAATCGCCTGAATGAGATTATAAAGATTTATTTCAGCTCCACCAAGATTAAGTGTCTTAATTAAATGAATTACTTTGATTTTATTCATAGTAATACAATGATTAATTCTCACAACTTCTATATAGCTTGATATACTGTGGGGCGATATTGCGAATTTCAAAGCATTCGCGCATCTCTGACATAATCATCTGTTTTTTTTCTCTTCTGCTATCTTCTAAGGTAGCTAGCGCACATTGTGCAAAATGCGCTGGAAAGCTTGTGTCGCATATTCTACCAATGCTTTCATCTCGAATGATATTTTCTGCTATTCCTTTAAGGGGTTTTGTAACAACGAAAACAGAGCAAAAAACTGCTTCAAGCAGAGCGTTTGCAAAGCCTTCGTTTTGAGAACAAAATAAAAAGCAATCTGAGATTTTCATATACTCATCAACATTTTCACTTTTACCCATGAAAAACACATTGGGCAGAGACATCTCATGAATAAGTTCCTGTAGCATGCGATAATACATATTGTCTCCGTTATTGCCCGGTCCAATAATTAAAAAAGCAGCCGAAGGCAACTCTCTCTGAATGTATTGCCAGACACGTAATAAAAATTCCTGATTTTTTCTTTCCTCTAATCTTCCTACCGTGCAAAAAAGTACATTAAACTTATCAAAGCCTAGCCTCTTTTTCAATGCCTTGCGTTTTTTAATTGTCAGCCCAAAAAAAGTATTAGCATCGATCCCGTTTGGCACAAAAATAACTTTTTTTTTATCAATACCCGCTTTAATACTTAGCTCAAATAATCTATCAGAAATTGCAATAATCTTATCAGCACAACATAACGCCTTGAAAAAAAACCACCCTAATTTTAAACTTTTCATAGATATGGGATCATCGGAACCAACGAGCGATGGTTTTACAATAATCTTCTTTGAAAGCAATTTTAGAAAAGGAATGGTTAACGCCTCGTAGCCGCTGATTGAGTGAAAATGGATTACATCATATTCATTAGAATGCAGTAAAACAAAGTGCAATAGTCGCATTGAAAAAACGAAATACCTCAATATATCTTTTTCACCTTTAAAGAAAGAAGAAAACCTGTATACGCGAAAACCATCAAAGCTACCTTCTGCTGAAGGTTCTTTTCTGTTGTCGCTTATAAAATCAATTTTACAACCAAGCTGCTTAAGTTCTTTGGCTAAGCGCAGGGCTTGAACTTCAGCACCTCCAAAATTAGGAGGAAAGTTTTTCGCAACCATCAAAACCCTTAGTGGTTTAACAAGCACATCTTCAATGACGCCTCCCTGCTCATTACCACAGCATTTAGAATTATTGCTTCCCTTTTCTTTCTTATGCGCTTTCTTTAAAACTATACTCATGAGCAATCTCACACTTTCTATTCCGTGCGCAAGCCTCTACTCCATCATTGTTGAAACAGGCCAACCCTATCTACTTCCTACTGGATTACCGATACTCTTTATCTTCTGAATTTTTGATGAATAAAAACCTTTTAAAAACGCTCCTATAATATCTCTAATATGATATCGCTCTTCTTCGCTAAGCACTATTTTATACGCTCCACCGTAGCAAATAACCGTAAACACACTAAGCAAAAGAATTGATATTAGCGAGAATGAAAAGTTAGATTGTAAACTATAGATAATCGCAAAACATCCTCCCATAATTAGACCCACCCAGAGAAAAGGAGCTACAAAAGATCCGATTAGATATTTTTTTAGAGAAATATTAGAAACTTTACACGCATAGTATGATGCGAAAAGCGCAGACGCTAAAAATCTTGATGAAGACGATGCAATTGCTATTCCAAAAAGTTGAAGATTAAAAAATTTTGTTAAAAATAAAATCAAAGCGATATTCAAAATCGCTGAGCCAAGATTCACTCTACTAGGGATTTTTACCTTCGCATAAGCGGTAGTAATACACCCGCACACAGCAAAAGGAACGGTTACAAATAGAGGTACTATGTGAATTAACAAAACTTTTCCTGCCAAGTTCATCTCGTCGCCAACCCATAATGAAATTATCGGTTGCGCCATACATACAATAAGCAAAAGAATAGGTGCGGTAATAACTGTTATTAATTTAGTGTACATGAAAAAAAGCATCTTAAATCTTCTTCTATCATTTTTGGCAACTAAGTCGGTAAACGTAGGCGCGAGGGTCCAAGAAGTAGCTAGAAACAAACGCTCCATAATAAGAGGAATTTTTAAGCTAATTCCATAGATTGCATTAAAACCCGCTCCCCAAAATAGATTGATAAGAATATTAGCCGTATTGTGATAGAGCAAAAAGCTTATCCTAGTAACCGAAGTATGTGCGCTGAAAGAAAGGATATCTTTTACCTTTTCTTTTTTAAAGCGCATCATTGAAATCTGTATTCCCGGCATTACCCGCTTACACCACCAATACACCATAAAATTTTCCATGCAAATCATCGCAAGAAAAACAAAACCATACGTAGATAAAGAAATAAATTTTGGAGGAAGCAGCGAAAATAAGATAAAAATCAGTGCGGCCCTTACAATCCTACCAATGGAAGAAGAAATATTAATAAGGTCATATCGCTGCTTTGCATATAAGACCGACCAAAAGACAATAGCGAGTACGCTAATAGAAAATGCTACAGTAATCAAGAAGAATAGTATTTTGCTTTGTGCGCTATACACTGCCGGAACTTTGAAAACTACAGGAAAATAATAACTCAACAAAGATCCACCAATAAACACTAGAATCGTCGAAAAGAAAAGGATAAATCTGCCTGTTGAGAGGTATTCGATAAAATCGTCCATCTTTTTTTGTGCTAGAGCGAATGTGGCATGCCGTGACAGTGCAATTCTTACGCTTATCGTAGCAATCTCAAAAAATATAATTGTCGATTCCGCTAAAACAGTCAATCCGAATGCTTCCTGCCCTAATTTTTTAACAAGAAAGGGAATTAACAGAAACCCCAAAAACATGCCAATAAAATTAAGCATGTAGTTGCTCATGATGTTTTTTACTATCTGCTTTTTAAAAGACATCTTCTCTGCTTCCTGTTTTCTTATAACTTTGTTCGATACACTGAACCAGCGTAGCGAATAATATATATATAGGAATTCTTTGAGTCATACGCCATAGCAGCCGCTCCTGCTCCTGGAGGCAAATCGCCGGTAATATCGCTCCAGCTCTCTCCGCCATCATTTGTCCAATAAATCTTACCGTCTGCACCTCCATGCCAGCGAACAACGCTTGCGCTCATTTTAAGCGGATCACCTGGAACAATCAGCAGGGCTTCAGCTGCTTGAAGCCCAGAAAACTTCTTAAGGAGCTGCCAATGCTTTCCTGAATCTTTCGATATAAAAATAGCAGGTCCTTTTAAATCTCCTGCAGCATAAATCCAGCCCTGCGAAGTTATAGCTAAATCAAATACTTTTTTCATCTTTTTAAAGACGTATTTCCAGGTCTTTCCCCTATCTTCAGAAATATACACTCCTCCCCTTCTCCCATACGCACCCCACGCTAAGCGATCGGAGTTAGTCGGATCAACTGCGAGTGCATTATAAATTCTTTTTGATCCCGGTTGACCTTGTGAACGCTTCCAATGCCAACCGCTATCTTGAGAAATAAATAACCCTCCTCCATCATCCCCATCTATACCTAGATACACTAAGTGCGGATTACTGGAATCAAGCGCAATCGCCCTGGCATACCCCTCCTCCCACATGGTATTTATTCTGGGGCGGGACCGAGACAATCCCTCTGATGTTATCCGGAAACTTTTTCCTTTATTTTGACTAATAATAATTTGATTTAAATTAGTATCCCAAGGAGAAGACGTTCCAATGATATGGCTTGGATTATTTGGATGAGAAACAACCCGCCAGACATGCCCATGAATTTTTTTGTCATACTGTCCTCTCGGAAAAAGAGGCAGATAGCTCTTTCCTCCATCGCTGCTTTTTAATAATCCATTATCCATTGTTGCAACATATATTTCTCCTAAAGCATTGATGTGAATATCAGAACCAGAGACATTATCCGCACCCCTAATTTTTTCCTGCCAATTGAATCCGGCATCATCGCTTTTAAAAATTCCCCAAAATCCTGTTGTAAATAACACCGCAGAATTAAAAGGATTCACTTTCAAAGAAAGAAGACGCTCTTTTCCATTTGCCCACAAACGCGTAGGATTCAAATCATCGTCAAATACAAAATGCTCCCCCCTATCCTCCCATGTGGAGCACATATCATTGCTAAAAAGAATACCACCTCGCCAATTTTTGTGCCAAACTATTGCTATGGTCTCTTTTTTGCCGGCTTTAAACAATACAACCCTATCAATAACTCCGCGACTAATTTTAGCAGAGGCTTTCCAAGTGATGCCGCTGTCTTTCGAAAAAATAATCTGCTGCCCAGAAGCCAAAAAGATTACAGGATTTTCTTCATTGGTGATAAAAAAATCTGCAATGATTTCCGGAGCGTGAAATAGCACTTTATATGACCGCCGGGTTATTGACGAATAATATAATACCTTGCCAATAGCGACGTATACACCCTTTCCCTTCACATCCAATTGAAGCGCAGAAACTGACTGCCGCTTCCTTAATAATGATCCCGGCAGGCGCAACTGATTCCACCGCGTTCCGTAATCTCCAGAATAATAAACGTTTCCTCTGTTAGTTCCAATGATGACTTTTGCGGGGTTATGCCTATCAACAGCAATGCTTTTATAATTATCAGGTCGAGAAAAAGCAATATTACCTGAAAGCGTATTGCAGGGCTCCCATGAGGCACCTTGATTTTTTGTTCGGAACAATCCAGCAGCGGTTCCGGCATACAAAATATTTGAATCTGACGGCGAAACCGTTAAACAACTGACAATTAAATTACTTAAACCCTTATTGATTGAAATCCAATTTTCACCAAGGTCGTCACTTTTCCATATGCCTGCAACATCAGAAACAAGATACACTCTATTCTCAACATTAGGATCAAACGTAACATTAGGAAACGCACCCCCGCCATACCATCCTGCAAACTCCCAATGATGTTCAGCTGCTAAAGCTAATTGAGTAGGCCAGCAGGTAATTGACATAACAAAAAAAGCCAAAAAAATAAAAAAGATAAAAATTATTTTTGAATGTCGATTCGCGTTCATTTTAGTTATTAATGTAACAACCTGCTTGTTTTTCGCGATACCGGTTTCTTATAATCGCGGGGAAGAGAAAAAAAACACAGATTTGCTTACGAGCAATTCCGAAAAATCTCCTTATTCCTTTCCATGCTCCCTCGGTTTTAATTTTTTCTGCAAGTAAATTCGTGTAGTAACAAAATAAATTTGAAGCAAATAAACGATACGGCTCTTTTAATGCCATAATAAGCTGGTTTCTTTTAAAGAGGTCGTTTGCAAACTGACTTTGTTGATGTATAAGAGTATCCCAGTGAAATATTTTACTGATTAAGCTAAAGGCGGATTCAAAACCATGATAGTAGCCTCTTCTTACCAAATCGTTCTCTTCAAAATAAATAAAATACATTGGATCAAATAACCCTGCTTTTTCTATAAATTTCTTAGAAATCAACATGCCCGCACCCATGACTTCTTTTACAACCACATAATCATCTGCCCTGCGAACAATATTATCCTCAGTCTCTAATAACCTTTTTACAGTAATGGACATATTATTCCTATTATGATAATCATACTGAACAGGAACTAACATTCCGACCGAAGGATTTTTTTCTGCCAGCTTCACTAATTCGCTAATGCAATTTTTGGTGACAACGGTATCCTGATTAATCAAAAAAACGTAGTCAGCCCCGTTTTTTAAGGCGTGCCGACATCCGCTATTATTTGCTTTTGATGTTCCTAGATTTATTTCATTTTTAATGACTTCTACGGTAGGAAAATTCTTCTCAATGCAATCTACGCCATCATCCTTTGAAGCATTATCTATTACAAGCAAGCGGATATTAGGATAATCGCTCTCAAGGACTGAGCGCAGAAATTCCTCTATCCATCTTTTCCCGTTGTAAAGCAAGGTTATAACATACACTAAGGGATACTGTTCCATGGTTCCCCCTGAAAAGTTAGTTATTATTTAGTCTATGAGTGCTTCCTCTTTTTTTCGCAGAGACACCGCAATGCGATTATTGGGTAGATCGACCATCTCATACGTTATAGGTGTATCTTTTCTGATATTTGTCTTTAATACAGCATATTCTGCAATTCCCAAAGGCAATAGTTGTTCTTTTTTTATGATTTCTGATTTATCAATAAGCCCGTAAACAGTATATCCGCCTATTCCATCAAGCTTTTCTCCTGCATGCAAGTCTCGTTTTGCAACTGCAAATACATCTGCAACCCTTTTTTGAGGAGCCATGCTAGGAAGATTAAAAAGTGCTGCATCCGCAATGGTTCTTGGAGCTTCGAAATAACATAAGTGATAACCCTTAAAGAAAAGATAATATGGCCCTTCTCCTATGCCAAAATATTCAAGGTCGCTTTTAGCAACTGCTTCCTCTCGTTTTCCAATAACAAAAACTGTTTTTCCAAGGTTAACGTTTGTACCCATTGCGTAATCAATAATTCCTTCTTGTGCAATACGCTTTAAAAATTCTTCAATGATAGTCTCTTTTGTAACTTTAGGTCCATGCATCCCTCTTGCATCCGGAACCAATCCTGTGGCGTTAGCAAGCACGGTAAGCTCTAGTCCTTGCTTAGTGCCATCTGTTGCTGATGTAATTAGCTTCGGATTATCAACTTCCCGTACCCATTGACGCACAGAATCGGGAGTAGCATAGTAATTCAAGAAACCTTTTCCGTTACCCGCAACAACAATATCAAAACCCTGCAGAGTAAGCTCGTTAATCATGCGCATTAAAACGCCAGGCTGATCACCATCGCTATTTGAATATACGATGCTTCTCTCTTTGGCAATCGCGCTTAACGTGCAGCCGATTGTGGCATCCATTTCTGAATTTACTGTAAGAAAGTGCTTGTTCTGATCAAATGCGATCAACGCAGCCTGCGCACCGACTTCAACATCACCAGTTGCCTCAAACACGACATCAATTGCGCTGGCTTCTTTGATTAACGCAAGATCATCGGTTATAACGTATTTTCTTTCGGCAATAGCTTTTTTTAACTCTTTTCCGGTGTGAACTTCGACAATATCGGAAGAGGAAACGCCTGAAAAGCGCAACGATTCAACTGCCCTTTCTTTTAAAAGTGTTACCACTAATCGAGGAACCATGCCCGGCCAATGGCACAACTCTCTAATTAATCCACTTCCAAATAAACCAGAGCCTACAATTGCAACTTCAATCGGCTCTTTATTCCTCTGTCGCTTTACTAATAATTCACGAATGATTTCCATGATACCCCTCTATCATTTTTTTGTAATAGTTTCCGCGTATGTTTCAAGCAACTGTTCCGCAATGCCATCCCAACTATAATTTTCTTCGACGAATTTTCGCGCATCGTTACGTATGCGCTGCCATAACATCGAGTCGGTAAGTAGTTCAGTTACATTACGCGCAAAGCTACTAGGATTATCGGCGACAAGTATATTTTTTTTATGTGCAACATTGAGGCCTTCACACCCCACAGAGGTAGAAACAACAGGCCTGCCCAACGCCATTGATTCTAAAATTTTCAAGCGCGTACCGCTTGCTGCCCTTAAAGGTACAATAGATACTGCGCTTTGCTCATAAAAAGGCTGTATGTTTTCTACAAATCCTACCACCTCTACGCTTTTATCTCTCTGAAGGTCACGTATGGCTTGTGGAGGCCGCCTACCGACAATAAACAGCTTGCAATCAGAAATATTTTTCTTAATTTTTGGAAATATTTCTTTATAGAAATAAAGCACCGCATCAATATTAGGATGGTAATCCATGGTGCCCATGTATAATAAATTTCTTGCACTCTCTGCTTTCGGTAACGGAGTATGCAGCTGCGTATCAACTCCGTTAGGTATCACCGCTATATCTAATCGTTGATTAATTGTTTGCAATATGCGCTTGTCAAAGGAAGAAGTGGCAAGGCATTTATCAAAATTCTCAGCGACATGTGCCTCCCATCTTCTCATGGGTATCCAATTAAAAAGAAACCTCACTCTTTTATAGAAATTCTTCTCAACCTTATACATTCTCATAAATTGTATAAAACCAATATTATGAAACACGAGCACTCTTTTTGCGCTACTATTCTTTGGAATCGCTTTTATGTAAGGCGCCATGAATGAATGCTCAATCTGGATTATATCGAAATGCTCGTCATCCTCGAGCCTGCCGATCTTTTCTCCCATTTCTCTGAGAAAGGTAAATGTGGCATCCAATGGTTTTCCAGATAAAAGACACCAAATGACGCCCGGAAGATGACTCATTTTCGATCGTTTTTTCAAAACTACTGTTTCTACGGATGCGCAGTACTTTCTTAATTCGCTTATTAATGAATCTTCTACCTCGGGAGTAATGAGCGAAACAAGAGAAACTTTATGATGATTAGATAGTCGCTTTATTAAATTAAAATTTCTAATTTTTTCCCCTGTATTAGGAGGAAATGGTAACGAATTTGAGATTATTAATATTTTCATATATGACTAATCTTTGTTTATGATTTTTGAGTATTTACTAACTGCTACTACCTATTTCGACACCTTTCTCGATTAGCTTTTTATACCACTGCACGGTTATTGTTTTTGGGTTATTCGGATCTACTGCCTTATTTTCAAGCACATTCCATATCTCCCTTACTGCCTCTTGAAGAGAATGTTTAGCTTCGAAGCCGACTACATTTCTTATTTTCTCAAATTTTACCTGGTATGAACGGTGATCTGGATCTCCGTACCACTCGTAATTAAACGGTATGTCGACACTTTCTGCTACCTGCTGAGCAAGTGAAAAAATTTGAAAATTTTGTTTGTTTGCACCTACATTAAACCTCTGACCTTTTACTTTTTCGCGCGGTGCCTTTAAAAGCATCATCATGGCGCGGGAAGTATCTTTTACATGAATAAATGGCCTCCACTGAGTTCCGTCCCGCAAAATCGGAATTTTTCCTTTTGTAAAAAATCCTTTTATCATTCCGTTTATCGCTAAATCAAACCGCATTCTTAAGGATAAGCCGTATACCGTCGCTTGTCGTATTACAATTACGTCAAAATTGCTATCATCTAACGGTAAAATATCCTCTTCGGCCTTCAGATTCGCCTTTGCATAGGTGGTAAGTGGATTCGTAGAAGACTCCTCTGTAAGCACTTCTTCCTGAAAACCGTAGACGCTGCATGAAGAAGGAAGCATATACTGCGCTACACCTCTTTCTTTTGCAAGGTTTGCAACTCTTACCCTTCCCGCATGGTTTATCTGCCACGTCCAATCGAGATTTAATTCTCCGCTAGGATCATTAGAGAGCGCGGCTAAATCTATTACCGCTTCAACGCCATCAAGTAACGATGCATCAAAAGTCCTGATATCGTCTTCATAGATAGTCAATTTCGGATGCTCTTGCAATAATTCTCTGCCGAAGAAAAACCTATCAAGCGCTATTACCTCATGATCGACATCTAACAACATTGGAACTAACGTTGTCCCGATATATCCCCCTGCTCCCGTAACGAATAGTTTCATTTCTTTATCCTTTTTAAATAATTTTTGGCTCTGGAATCGGCAAAATAAATTTGCCACCTTTGCTTCTATATGCTTTCTCCTTTTCCAAAATATGAAGATAGTAATTCCATGCTAATAAAAGTGCATAATCAGGTGGATTATTTTTAAACACCTCGCCTGAAACAATAGGTATGTGTGTTCCAGGGGTATACTTCCCCTGTTTTAAAGGAGTTGCGTCTAAAACATAATCAATAAAATCATTACCTATGTTACAATAATGAAGAAGGGTGGTACTTTTTGCAGTGGCCCCATAGCCACTTATCTTCTTGTTTGCAGACTTTACTTCTCTTAAGATATGCAAAAGCTTTTCTCGTAAGTGCACTACGCGTTTTGCGAAATCAAAATACGCAGATACATCTTTGACTCCAAAAACCTCTTCTTTTCTCATCAATACATCTAACTCAGCAGACGATGCAGGCTTTTCTTTTTGCACAAAAATTCTCAGTGACCCTCCATGTATACCGACAACCTTCGCTTTCACAATATGCATATTAAATTTTTTAAAAAGCTCTCGTAAAGGATGAAGTGAAAAATAAGAAAGGTGTTCGTGATAAATAGTATCAAATTCCAGCCCTTCGACAAGATTCAATAAATAAGGAACCTCAATTACAAATACCCCTCGTTCACCTAATAAGCAGTCGATGCCTTCAACAAAATCTTGAATGTTATCAACATGGGCAAATACATTGGTTGCAGTAATGGCCCTTGCTTTTCCGAACTGATTTACCGCCTGAAGAGCTGCTTGTTTACCAAAGAAGGCATTCATGGTTCTGACACCGTTTGAGTTAGCCAGTTGAGCAATATTGCTCGCCGGCTCAATACCCAACACCGAGAAACCTTTTTGTACGAAATTTCTTAGAAGTGTTCCGTCGTTACTTCCAATATCGATAACCAAGCAGTTTTTTTCTAATGTAAATTCGTGCATCACTTCGCTTGCCAAATCGGCAAAGTGTTGCTTGAGAGGCAGAGAAGCACTCGTTAAATATAAATAATTGCGTTTAGAAAAGGATATATTGATAAAAAGCAGTTGGCTAGTAGAGCAGAAAAGATTTGCACCAGCTACGGAGATTACTTAAAGGG
>JBHPFN010000024.1:0-28207 GCA_042571725.1 Candidatus Omnitrophota bacterium | reverse complement strand
GCTTGGGGGCAAAGAAGGCTGAGGGTCTTATCAAGGAAGCAAAGAAGCTCAGCTCAAAAGGGAAAAAGAAAAAAAGCTGACACATAACGAAATAGAGGGTATATGCGCGTTCATGAATTAGCAAAAGAATTAAAGATTACCAGTGGCGAACTTATTAAGAAGCTAAAGTCCTTAAAGATAAAGGTACAAGGGCATATGTCGGCTTTGGATGAGTCAGTTGTTGAAAAATTACGCAAAGAATTAAAGGGAGCAAAAGCAAAAAAAGAAAAAGTCCCAAAAGAAAAAAAGCCAGCGAAGGCAAAGAAAGAAGAGTCTTCTGCTGTCAAAAAGAAACGCGGCAGGCCGCGCAAGAAAATAGAGCCAGCTGAAGAAAAAGTCGCTGCGCCACCTATTAAGGAAGTAAAGGAAGAGCCGCATGAAGTAAAAAAACCAAAGCCGCCAACAAAACACATTGAAGAAAAAGTTGTCCCTGCACCTGTGCAAGAAGCTCCTTCTGTTAAAAAATTAAAAGAGATTGAGCTTAAATTGCCGATTTCCGTGAAAGAGCTTTCGGTTAAACTCCAGCAAAAACCCAGCATTGTTATGAAATCATTAATACAAATGGGTATTTTTGTCTCGATTAATCAGACACTGTCAGAAGAGTTAGTCAATAAAATCCTTGAGAAATTCGAGTTGCAACTGAAGAAACTTCCGACAGAAGAAGAGCGCATGGTAGAGGATCACCGTCAAGAATCTTCTGAGAAAGGCAGTTTGTCTTTCCGTTCACCGGTGGTTACCTTTATGGGACATGTTGATCATGGCAAGACATCTCTATTGGATTTGATTAGAAAAACAAAGGTCGCTGAGCGCGAGCACGGCGGTATCACCCAGCATGTCGGCGCGTACAGAGTTAGCTTAGACAAAGGCGCTATAACGTTTCTTGATACGCCTGGTCATGAAGCATTCACCGCAATGAGGGCGCGGGGCGCCAATATTACCGATGCGGTTGTATTAGTAGTGGCTGCAGACGAAGGGGTAATGCCGCAGACTATCGAGGCTATTAATCATTCGCGCGCGGCAGAGGTTCCGATAATTGTGGCTCTCAATAAGATTGACAGGCCTAGTGCAGATATTGATAAAGTAAAAAAACAGCTTTCCGAGCTTGATTTAGCCTCCGAAGATTGGGGAGGAAAGACGATTACCGTTGGGGTTTCTGCCAAAACAGGCGAAGGAATTGATCATTTACTTGAGATGATACTACTTGAGGCGGAGATGCTGGAGTTGAAGGCAAACCATGATAAGAAAGCTTCCGGGGCAGTGGTAGAGGCAAAAATGAGCAAGGGCAAAGGTTCTTTGATAACCGCAATTGTTCACGATGGAACATTGCACGTAGGGGATGCAGTGGTTGTAGGGTCGTATTACGGAAAGGTAAAAGCCCTCCTTGATGATAACGAAGAAAACATCTCTGAAGCAGGTCCATCGATGCCCGTTGAAATCCTTGGCATTAATGGTGTGCCTGAGGCGGGTGAGCAGTTTTACGTGGTTGAAGATGAAAGGACTGCGCGCGATATATTTAATCGGCGTCAGGCGCAGAAGAAAAAAGAACAGATGCAACCATCAGCCAAGCTGAGCCTCGATGATATTTATGTTCAGATAAAAGAGGGTAAGGTTAAAGAGGTGCCTCTAATCGTCAAAGCCGACGTTCAAGGTTCGCTTGAAGCGCTTAAGGATTCACTGGGAAAAATACCTTCTACTGAAGTACAGCTCAAGATCATTCATGCGGGTGTTGGTGTCATCAATGCCTCCGACGTAGTGCTCGCAAGCGCATCGAACGCTATTATTATCGGCTTTCATATTGATATTGCTCCCGCTGCGGCAGTGCAGGCTGAGAAAGAAGGGGTTGACATTCGTTCCTATCGGATTATCTATGATGCAATCAATGATATTAGGGCAGCATTGGAAGGAATGCTTGAGCCGAAAGTAAAGAAAACATTTGTTGCCAGGGCAGGAATAAAACAGGTATTTAAGCTCTCTAAACACGGAATCGTTGCCGGATGCACTGTACAAAAGGGTAAGATAACGCGCAATTTACACGCCGAGTTATCCCGCAATGGCGAAGTCGTACATAAAGGAAAACTTTCTTCCCTAAAAAGATTTAAAGACGATGTCCGCGAAGTTGCAGAAGGTTTTGAATGCGGAATGACGTTGGACGATTTCACTGATTACCGACAGGGCGATATAATTGATTTTTATGTTATTGAGAAGATCGCAAGGAAATTACAATAAGATGCAAAGGTGGTAACGCAATGACTGTGTCGGCAAAAAAACGAATATTAAGCGGCATGAGGCCAACCGGCAAGCTGCATATAGGGCACCTTGTAGGCGCATTGAATAATTGGGTAAAGTTGCAAGATGAGTATGAGTGTTTCTTTGTGGTAGTTGATTGGCACGCCCTTATGAGCGAATACACTAATGCCAAGGCTATTTATGAGAACGGCGTTGATAATGCTATTGATTGGATAAGCTGCGGCATCGACTACAAGAAGTCAGCCGTATTCGTGCAATCTGATGTTCAAGAACACTTGGAATTAAATATGATCCTTTCTTGTATTACGCCCTTAGGGTGGTTGAAACGCTGTCCGACGTACAAAGAGCAGCTTAAAGAAATAAAAGATCGAGATTTAGAAACCTACGCGTTTTTAGGCTATCCGGTTCTTCAGGCCGCAGACATCCTTCTCTATAGAGCTACTACGGTACCGGTAGGCGAAGACCAGCTTCCCCACCTTGAGCTTACCAGAGAGATCGCGCGCCGTTTTAACCATCTTTATAAAGCGAAATTACCTGAGCCACAAGCTCTCCTTGCGCAGATGCCTCGACTGTTAGGGCTCGACGGACGCAAGATGAGTAAATCTTACCACAACACAATTGATTTATCCGAATCACACGTAAATATCAAGAAAAAAGTCCAGGGTATGTTTACTGATCCTAAAAGGATACGCCGCAATGACCCCGGGCACCCTGATAAATGTAATGTTCACAGCTACTATGCGGTATTCGCGCCCGGGAAGGAAAAAGAGGTTACAGAGAACTGCCGAAACGCGAAGATCGGATGCACCGAATGCAAGCAGATGCTGGCAGAGGAATTAATCAAGGTGTTAAAGCCTATTCAGGAGAAACGCAAAGAACTATCACAGGAGAGAGATACTATAAAAGAAATTTTACGCGATGGCGCCGAAAGGGCACGCACGGTTGCTCGCGCTACGGTCCAGGAAGTGAAAACCGCACTATTCGGAAAAGATGAGCTATAAAATAAAATTAGATTTTTTTGAAGGCCCTCTGGACTTGTTGCTCTACTTGATTAAGAAGAGCGAAGTCAACATCTATGATATTCCTATTGCAAAGGTAACTGAGCAGTATCTGCAGTATATCGAATTGATGAAATTATTGGATTTAGATATTATCGGTGACTTTTTAGTCATGGCTGCAACATTAATTCAGATTAAATCCAGGATGCTACTTCCTCAAGAGCAAGAACAGGAAGAAGAGGAAGAGGATCCTCGCGCCGAACTGGTAAAGAGGTTACTCGAATATCAAAAATACAAGGAAGTTGCTACGCAGCTGCGCGAAAAAGAAACTGCTCAAAAGGAACTTTTTATCCGCCCTCGGGATGAATCGGATAAGAAGGAGTATCAGGAAAAAGAGGTATATTTTGAAGCAAGCCTTTTTGATTTGATCAGCGCGTTTTCAAATGCGCTTAAAGATGTTCCTAAAGAAGCGTTTTATCAGATCGTAAAGGATGAATATACGGTTGATGAAAAAATTCATGATTTACTTCATATGTTATTACTTAAACCAGAAGTTGATATCGTCGATCTTTTCAGAAAGTCAAAGAGCAAATTCGAGATCATAGCATACTTTTTGGGAATTTTAGAGCTGATTCGCCTAAAAGAAATCATCGTGGTGCAAAAGCAATTATTTGGGGATATCAAAATTGTTCGAAACCTTTCCAATATCTCTATCCATGGAAGAAAAACGCCAGAAACTCATAGTTAATCAAGAGACCGAAGAAGATATAGTAGTAAATATTTCTTTGAGGCCTACAAAGCTTCCTGAGTTTGTCGGACAGAAGGATTTAGTAGAAAATTTAAAGGTAGCTCTCACCGCAGCTAAGCAGCGCACAGAGCCCATGGAGCACGTTCTGCTCTCGGGTCCTCCCGGATTAGGCAAGACTTCACTTTCGCATATTATCGCCCATGAGATGGGCACCAAGATTACCGCTACCTCTGGTCCTGCGATTGAAAGAGCAGGTGATCTCATAGGAATCCTGACGAATTTAGGAAACGGTGACGTGCTCTTTATCGACGAGATTCACCGGCTTTCTAAGGTGGTAGAAGAGTTTTTATATCCGGCAATGGAGAATTTTCAGATCGATTTTATTATTGATAAAGGCCCCTATGCCAAAACTATCAAGTTTAATCTTAAGCCTTTTACTTTGGTAGGCGCGACTACGCGAAGCGGCCTTTTGACCGCGCCCTTGCGAGCGCGCTTTGGGATTTTCTATCATCTCGATTTTTACAGTACTGAAGATTTAGCTACGATAGTCAAAAATTCAGCCAGCACGCTAAACCTCTCGATTGAGAACGAAGCGACTATGGAGATTGCGCGCCGTTCCCGGGGAACGCCTCGTATCGCAAATAGGCTTCTGCGTAGAGTGCGGGACTATGCTCAAGTAAAATATCCTGATAAAAACGTTACCAAGGAGTTAGTCGATAAAGCACTCACTGCAATCGGCATAGATAATGCCGGATTAGATGCGATAGATAGAAAAGTGCTTAAAATTATGCTCGATACCTACAAAGGCGGACCGGTCGGAATCGAGTCATTAGCAGCAACGCTCAATGAGGAAGTCGATACAATCGTAGATTGTATCGAGCCGTTTCTTTTAAAAGCAGGCTTTTTAAAACGTACTACCCGGGGACGACAATTAACCGACACCGCATATAAACATTTCGACCTTTCTCAGAAGCACTCGAAAGGGAAAGAACTTTTTTAATCTTGAAAAATGAAACTGCTACTACATACGTGCTGTGGACCTTGTTTCATTTATCCCTATCGAACGTTACAAGATCAAGGTTTCGAAGTCGCAGGATACTTCTATAACCCCAATATCCACCCCTTTAGCGAATATAACAATAGGCGTGCAGCGATAGAAAAAATAGCCCAAGACGTAGAGGCCGAGGTTATCTCTCCAGAGTATGATTTTGAAGAATTTTTCTGGGCAATCGAGAAGAACACTGCTAGTCCTGCCCGTTGTAAAAAGTGTTGGCAGTTGCGACTTATAAAAACCGCAGAGTGCGCCAAAGAAAAAGGGTATGATAGCTTTAGCACTACCTTGTTGGTGAGTCCCTATCAGGATATCGAGGCAATCAAAGAGATCGGAAGTTCCGTCGCTGACAACACGGGTATTCAGTTTCATTTCCAGGATTTTCGTCCTGGATTTAAGGCAGCTCATCAAGAGGCACGGGTTAAAGGTATCTATTGTCAGAAGTACTGCGGTTGTTTGTATTCGGAAAAAGAGCGTTATCAAAAAAAGAAGAAATGAACGAGCTTAATCCGATTGGAAAAGCGCTCATTGTTGCAGGAACAATCTTTATCCTATTTGGACTAATCTTGGTTGCAGGAGGAAGGATCCCTTGGCTTGGGAAGTTACCAGGAGATATTATTGTTCAAAAAAAGAATTTCGCATTCTATTTTCCTGTTGCTACTTGTTTAGCGATAAGCATTGTAATTAGTTTATTTTATTGGTTATGGTCTCGAAGATAATTAGAATAATTTTTGTATCGATACTTATTGCTGCGTTAAGCACACACAGCAGCGCTGCGTATAAGGAGAGGTTTGTGCGCGTGGCGATTCTTAAAGACGCAAAAAGTTTCTCTCTGCGCGTACACGGAAACTATAAATTATATGCTTTGTATACTAACGATTTATTGTACGATTCGGCACGGCTTGCCAGGACGAAAGTTCTTCCTTTGCAAAGCGGTATCCAGATAGGTAATGAAAAATTTCCACTTTTTGGTATTAAGATCATCCCTCGGAAGGAAGCGACCATATATGTTAACAAAAGAAGGTACCGTGGAGAAATCGATATCATCCGGGAAAAAAGCAAACTTCTTCTCGTGGTGAACCGACTTAATTTGGAAAACTATATAAAAGGTGTGTTATATCATGAAGTAGATCATAAGTGGCCGTTAGATGTCCTTAAGGCGCAGGCAGTGGCTGCCAGAACCTATGCCTACTATCAGACAAAGGTAATGCAAAAGAAAGATTATGATGTTACCTCTGATATTTATTCTCAAGTTTACGGAGGAAAGACCTCTGAGAAATTGCGTACCAACGTTGCCGTAGATAAAACGTACGGTGAGTTTCTTACTTTTAACGGAAAGGTTTTTCCGACGTTTTTTCACGCAACCTGCGCCGGACACACCGAAGACGCAGGTAATCTTTGGAATGTAGATTTACCCGTGCTCGATGGGGTCACCTGCGAGTTTTGCAAACGAGCTCCACACTATAAGTGGAAAAGAAATTTACGATTAAAAACTATCCAAGAGAAGCTAAACAAGGAAGGTTACAATATCTGGCTCATTAAAAAGATTAAAGTACAGAGAAGAAATCAATCAGGTAGAATCATCACCCTAGAGGTCGTTGACAGAAAGGGTAAGAGTATTACGATTTCAGGAAAGGATTTTCGTCTAATAGTCGGCCCCAATGTCATAAAGAGCAACAATTATAATGTGGTTATGAAAGGCTACTACGTTGATTTTATTGGTAAAGGCTGGGGACACGGCGTAGGTTTATGTCAGTGGGGAGCATATTTTATGTCGCGCAAGGGTATGAAGTATCGACAGATTCTTAACTATTATTATCCGGGGGCTAAAGTTTCACATGAAGTTGACTGATTTTAACTATTCATTACCACAAGATCTTATTGCGCAACTTCCCTTAAGAAAGCGCGATGCAAGCAGGCTTTTAGTGCTAGATAGAAAATCTCAAAAGATTACCCATGCGCATTTTCGCGATATCGGTAATTATCTCTCTCCGTCAGATTGCCTGATTCTTAATAACACGCGGGTGATTCCCGCGCGGCTTTTAGGAAAGAGGGCTACCGGTGGTAAGGTAGAGGTATTTTTACTGAAGCGGCTTTCCGACGGATATTCGTATACAGCGCTGATTAAGCCATTAAAACGGCTCAATCTTAATGAAAAAATATTTTTTAATAATGGCACCATTACCGCAGCGCTTAAGGACCCGCTTAAGAAAATTGTGCGGTTTAATGTAAAAAGTCTTTCACGTCTTTTAGAAATCGGACAGACGCCGCTTCCACCGTATATAAAAAGAGCGCCGCAGAGAATTGATGCGACCCACTATCAAACAGTGTATGCCAAACGCAACGGTTCGGTAGCAAGCCCAACCGCTGGCTTGCATTTTACTACTCGTTTACTGAACGATTTAAAGAAATCAGGAATAACAATCGGCTATGTAACGTTACATGTTAACTACGCAACGTTTAATCCTGTAAAAGAAGATGATATTATTCAACATACAATGCACAGCGAAGAATTCAGCATTAAGGCAGATATGATTCAGAAAATAAGAGACAAAAAGAAATCAGGGAAAAATATCGTGGCTGTTGGCACTACGAGTACCCGTGTATTGGAATCCGTAGCCGATAGCATCCTTGCTGCGCGCACGCCAAAGGATATTACCTCGAATACAGACCTTTTTATTTACCCGGGATTCAAATTTAAAATTGTAGATAGGCTCATTACCAATTTTCATCTTCCGCGCTCCACGCTTTTTATGCTCGTCTGTGCTTTTGCAGGCAGGGATTTGGTGATGAAGGCATACCGAGAAGCGATTAAAAAAGAATACCGTTTTTACAGCTACGGCGATGCAATGATCATTCTCTAACAATTATGTTTCAGGTTCTCCATTCAGAAAAAGACACGAAGGCACGCACGGGAATATTGACTACAGCCCATGGTGAAGTCAGCACGCCTGTATTTATGCCGGTTGGTACCAACGCTACGGTTAAGACGCTATCTTCTGCAGATTTAAAGGATGCACAGGCGCAGATGGTTTTGGCAAATGCCTATCATTTACTTTTACGGCCCGGATTAGACGTTATTAAAGAAGCAGGTGGCTTGCATAAATTTATGTCCTGGGATGGCCCGATTTTAACCGATAGCGGAGGCTATCAAATCTTTAGCATGGCGTTGCTTCGCAAGGTTACCGATGAAGGAGCAGAGTTTCAATCGCACATAGATGGTACGCGTTATATGCTTACCCCCGAAGAGGTAATTTCTATTCAAAAAACCCTAAAATCTGATATAATAATGCCGTTAGATGAATGCGTGCATTATCCTTGTCCTCGAGATCATGCCGAGATTGCTAAGCAGCGTACTACTCAGTGGGCACAGCGTTCCAAGCGAGCATGGAAAAATAATAAAAACTCTTCAGCTCTTTTCGGAATCGTTCAAGGCGCAAGTTACGAAGATTTAAGAGCGCAATCAGCGCATGAGATTGTTGATATCAATTTCGATGGCTACGCCGTAGGCGGAGTAAGTGTGGGTGAGCCAATTGAAGTGATGGATCATCTTGTTGCATTTACCATCGGACTACTGCCCGTCGATAAACCGCGCTACGCAATGGGCGTTGGTATGCCCGAGCAGATTTTAGAATCTATTGAGAAGGGAATTGACTTATTTGATTGTTGTATCCCTACCCGTTACGGAAGAAATGGCACTGCGTTTACTTCAAAGGGAAGATTAACCGTCAGAAATGCTGAGTTTACCAAAGATCAGAAGCCTTTAGATGAGTCGTGTAGCTGCTACACGTGCAAAAATTACAGCCGTTCGTATTTGCGACACCTCTTTAATGCTAAAGAGGTATTAGGTTTGCGCCTGGTATCATTTCATAATGTTTATTTTTACAAAAATTTTATGCAGCGGATTCGTAAAGCCATAGCTAGTGATTCTTTGGTTGCGTTTAAAAAGGAATTTTTGCAATGTTACGCTTCGACGTAGTTACCATTTTTCCTAAGATGTTTGAGCCTGTATTGAATGAGTCGATCATCAAACGGGCGAAGATGAAAAAGAAAGTCAATATTGCACTCCATGATATGAGGGATTTTACTCCTGATAAGCATCGCAAGGTTGATGATAGACCTTTTGGGGGAGGGCCCGGCATGGTAATGCGTCCTGAGCCGATATTTAATACGATAGCGCATATAAAGAAAAAAGCTGCAAGGAAGAAATCAAAGGTAATTTTACTTTCTCCCGCAGGAAAGCGGTTAAGTCAGCCGCTGGCGAAGAAATTAGCCAAAGAGAAGCACCTCATTTTGATTTGTGGGCACTATGAAGGAGTTGATGAGCGGGTTAAAAATCTCGTCACTGAGGAAATTTCCGTCGGCGATTATGTATTAACCGGCGGTGAGCTGCCGGCAATGGTGCTGATTGATGCGGTTGTCCGCTTGGTGCCCGGCGTGCTTGGTCATAGCGACTCTACAGTAGATGAGTCTTTTGAAAACAGTTTACTTGAATATCCGCACTACACGCGTCCGGCTATGTATAAAGGTTTAAAGGTGCCTGAGATTTTACTCTGCGGTGATCCTAAAAAAATTGAGGATTGGAGGAGAAAAGAAGCAATAAAGAGAACAAAAAAGGTTAGGCCAGATTTATTAGTGGCCTCTAAAGATAAAAAATAAGTAGTTTAAAAGCACGGAGGAACCATGGCACAGAAAATTTTGATTGTTGATGATGATGCTGAAGCACTGCGCAGTGCTGAGTCGATTTTAAAAACCGCGGGGTTCGAGGTTGTGGCGCTCAACCACCCGAAGTTTATTCTTAAAATCGTTAAAAATGAAAAGCCCGACATTATCCTCTCCGATATCATTATGCCGCATCAAGACGGATACGCGCTCTGCAAAGAGATAAAAGAATTATACAACAATGCGATACCTGTGCTTTTGTGTACGAATAAGACCTACGAAGAAGATTTAATTGAGACCGCCTATAAAGATTTCGGTGCCGATGATTTTATCATTAAGCCGTTTAAAGAAGACGAATTGCTTGAGAAGGTAAAAGCTACAATTAAGAAGATAGGTAAATCAGAAGATTCGAAAGAAAAGTCTGGCAGTGTTGCGAAAAAAACACCAGAAAAGAAATCAATCAAAAAATCATAGTATTTTATTCAAAAAATTTAGATATTAGGGTATAATACGTCATACATTATCAATGCACAAAGGAGGAAATTGTTATGAAGCGAATTGAAGAGATCGAAAAAGAGATGATGAACAAAGACATTCCCGCTTTTAACGTAGGAGACACGATACGGGTAATGGTAAAAGTGCCTGAAGCAGATAAGATACGCATCCATCCCTTTGAGGGTCTGGTATTAAAGAAGCGTGGGATCGGTACGAGTTCTACCTTTACTATGCGCAAGATCTCATTCGGAGAAGGAGTGGAGAGGGTATTTCCGCTGTATTCACCTATTATCGAGAGCATAGAGGTTCTGCGTAAAGGAAAGGTAAAAAGAGCAAAGATCTACTACGTCCGCAGAAAAATCGGTAAGGGTGCTAAAGTCGAATCTGAACGCGTTTAATGTTCTATTACGAGAATAAAGCCCGCAAGCAGGGCGCACATTTTGTTATCGGTGTTGATGAAGCAGGGTGTGGTCCGTTAGCAGGGCCGGTTGTTGCAGCTGCGGTATTGCTTACAAAGAAACATTTCAGAAATAGAATCGACGATTCAAAAAAACTTACCTCACGCATGCGCGAAAGCGCCTTCGAAGAAATCTTAGACAATTCTATTGTGGGAGTGGGAATTATTAGCGAAGCAGGGGTAGATGCTGTTAATGTGCTCAAGGCCTCTCATTTAGCCATGGAGAGGGCAATTAAAGGCGTATTTTCAAAATTGCGAAAGCACACAAAGAAAAACAATCGCTTCTCTCTCAAGCGTACCTGCATCTTGATTGACGGAAGAGACATTTCGTTTCACCTTCCCTGTAAATACACCGCTATCGTAAACGGAGATGCGAAAAGTATCAGTATCGCCTGTGCCTCAATCGTTGCCAAGGTAACTCGGGACAGGATAATGAATATCTACGACCGTATCTATCCACATTATGGTTTTGCCGTTCATAAAGGGTATGGCACGCGTAGACATAAGGAAGCAATTAGCAACCACGGACCCTCAATGATTCATAGAAAAACATTTCACCCCGTACGATGTCTCGAGCACGCAAAACATTAGGCGAGTCCGGAGAAGCGTTAGCGGTTGAGCATTTAACGAAGCTCGGCTACCGAATTATTGAAAAGAATTTTCGATCACGCTTAGGCGAGATTGATATTATCGCTAAGCAAAAAAATACCATTTGCTTCATAGAAGTAAAAACCCGCTCTGATTTAAAAAAGGGCTACCCTCAAGAAGCAATTACGAAACGGAAACAACACCATCTTACCCGCGTTGCATTAGGGTATTTAAAAGAAAACGGATTAATGGATAAAAGCGCACGATTTGATGTCGTAAGCATTCTAAAGAGAGAAGACGCTACACCCGCAATCGACATTATTAAAAACGCCTTTTATCTCGATAGCCACTATATTTATTAGGAGGATACTATGCTTACCGATTTAGAGATTGCCCAACAGGCAAAGATGGTTCCGATTAAGGAAATTGCCAGCAAGGTTGATATTAAGGAAGAAGAGCTGGAGCTTTATGGAAACTATAAAGCAAAAGTCTCTTTAGATATTCTAAAGCGGATCGAAAACCGTCCGCAAGGCAAATATATTTTAGTAACTGCAGTTACTCCTACGCCGCTGGGTGAAGGAAAGACCGTTACTACAATCGGTCTTTCGATGGCCTTAAATAGATTAACCAAGACAATTACCTGTATTCGACAGCCTTCTTTGGGGCCTGTGTTTGGTATAAAAGGAGGGGCAGCTGGTGGTGGCTACTCTCAAGTGGTGCCGATGGAGGATTTCAACCTGCATTTTACCGGAGATGTGCACGCGATAGGCCTGGCACACAATCTTTGCGCTGCCTTTTTGGATAATCATATCTTTAAAGGTAATAAGTTAAACATTAATCCTGAGACGATTAACTGGAGACGTGTGGTAGATGTCTCTGATAGGTTTTTGCGCAATGTAAAGGTTGGTTTAGGCGGTGAACAAGACGGAACTCCTCGAGATACCGGGTTTGACATTACCGTTGCATCTGAGGTAATGGCGATTTTAGCGCTCACCGATAACCTTAAGGATTTGAGGGAAAGGATTTCTCGTATTGTATTAGCGCAAACCCACGACGGGAAACCAGTCACTACCGAAGATATAAAAGTAGCAGGAGCCATGACGGCACTTCTAAAGGATGCGATCAAGCCAACCTTTATTCAGACTTTGGAGCAGACACCTGTGTTGGTGCATGCAGGACCCTTTGCAAATATTGCACATGGAAACAGCTCAATTATTGCCGATAAGATTGCCTTACGTTTAGCAGATTGTGTCGTGACTGAAGCAGGATTCGGCGCTGATTGTGGTGCAGAGAAATTTTTCAATATTAAGTGCCGCATGAGCGGCTTGGTTCCCAATGCGGTCGTAGTAGTATGTTCCATTAGAGCCCTTAAGATGCACAGCGGCAAATTTACCGTGGTGGCAGGCAGACCGCTAGAAGAAGGTTTAATAAAAGAAAATCTCCAAGCGCTCGAGGAAGGTTTTTGTAACCTGCAAAAACACATTGAAAACATGAAACAGTTTGGCGTGCCGGTAGTGGTTGCGGTTAATAAATTCACTACTGACACTCAGAATGAGGTTGATTTGATTATCAAGAAGGCAAAAGAGGCCGGTGCAGACGATTGCGTCTTAAGCGAAGTATGGGCTAAGGGTTCAGAAGGCGGTTTGGATTTGGCAAAAGCAGTATTAAAAGCCGCAGAAAAGAAGAGCAATTTTAACTTTTTGTACCCCACGGACATGTCTATCAAAGATAAAATTAATACTATTGCCACTAAGATTTACGGCGCAAAAGATGTTGAATATTCAGAGACAGCTGAAAAACAGATTGAGGATTATACCCGCTTAGGATTCGATAAAATGCCGCTTTGCATGGCAAAGACCCATCTTTCGCTCTCGCACGATCCGAAATTAAAGGGAAGGCCAGAAGGATTTACCTTACCTATTCGTGAAATTCGTGCATCCGTGGGCGCTGGTTTCTTATATCCTTTATGCGGAACGATGCGCACAATGCCCGGTTTGCCGTCACGCCCGGCAGGAGAAAACGTGGATATTGATGAAAACGGCGTAGTGAAAGGACTGTTCTGATGATCTACAGAACCAGAAGCATCGCAAGATATTGCAGAGATTTGGCAGCTAAAAAGCCAGCTCCCGGAGGCGGTTCCGCTGCTGCATTGAACGCTGCGGTTGGCGTGGCGCTTCTTTCAATGGTGGCTAACTTTACCGTGGGAAAAGAGAAGTATAAGCAGCACGAGAAGACCATGAAAAAGATCTTGAAAATGACCGAGAAAATAATGAAAAAATTACTTGAATTGGTAGATTTAGATGTTATAACATATACAAGGGTTGCTCGTAACAAGAAGAAGTCACACGCCTTATATCAACGCTCGCTAAAACAAGCAACACAAGTTCCTTTAACAATTACCCAATTAAGTTTACAGGCTTTGAAGCTCTGCCCAATCTTAGCAAAAAAGGGAAATAAGTATTTATTAAGCGATGTGCACGTTGCAGATGCGACGCTTCGTGCAGCAGTCAAATCCGCTGCAATCAATGTCAGAATCAATCTACCGTATATCAAAGATAAACAATTTGTTTCGAGAATCACTAAGCAACTAAAGTCCTGGAGGGTTTAATGTCTGCACAACTTTTAGAGGGTAAACCACTCGCAGCAAGAATCAAAGACAATTTAAAGAAAGAGATCGAAGGTTTAGGCAAAGCACCTGTGTTGGCCAGTATTTTAGCCGGTGAAAATGCCGGAGCCGAAGCCTATTGTAAATCGCAGAAGAAGACCGCCGAAAGCTTAGGAATTGAGTATAGGCTTGAAAAGTTATCTGCAGAAATTTCTCAGCAAGAACTAATCGATTTTATAAAAAAATTAAATAATGACTCAACGGTAAACGGCATGATCGTACAGATGCCTTTGCCAAAGCAGATTGATTATAAAGTAATCAGTTCCTATATAGCTCCTGCAAAGGACGTCGAAGGTATGCATCCTGAGAATTTAGGCAAAGTGCTTATGGGAAAGGCAAAGATCGCACCGTGTACCGCAGCTGCAGCAATGGCATTAATTGAATCAACCGGAGTAAGCCTCTACGGAAAAGAGGTTGTTGTTGTCGGACACAGCGAAATCGTAGGAAAGCCGTTAAGCCTTTTATTGCTCGAGAAATTCGCCACCACAACCGTCTGTCACATCGGAACCTCTGAGGCAGGAAAATTAGTTGAGCACGTAGGTGCAGCTGAGATTTTAGTGGTTGCCGTTGGTGTACCGGGATTAATCAAAGGAGAATGGGTCAAAGAAGGCGCAACCGTAATCGATGTGGGCATAAACCGTGTTGAAGGTAAAATCATCGGAGACGTAGAATTCGAAGCAGCTGAGAAAAAGGCAGCGTATATCACCCCAGTTCCTGGTGGAGTTGGGCCCTTGACGGTTACGATGTTAATGCGTAATTTAGTAGAGGCAACAAAGCTGCAACAATGAGTAAGATAGCAGGTTGGTTTAAAAAACTAATTGGTCGTGAGCTTCCTGAGTATATGAAAGGAATTTCTTTAGGTGAGGACGCGGGTTGGTGTATAAATTTTAAAAAAGCAGATTTTTGTTTGTTTCTTAGAGAGCTTAAAACTCTTTTTCCAAAAGATTCAATAATGTTTTTAGAGGGCAGCACTCCTAAAATCGCGCGCGAACTAACAACTATGCAAATCAATACAGATACAAAGGTAGCAAGAGGAACGTACGGCAAGACATCCGTCTTTCATATTCCATTAATTGAGGAAAACCTCAATAGGTTAATTGCACTCTTTGATAAACATGCCATACCTGAAATATGCGACCATTTCCACGTGTATAAAGATAATAAGGTCTTGCTTGAAGGTTATGACATATTAGACCAGGAAGTTTATCTTGCCAATACAGTAGATGAAGCACTTATCAAAACTTTTTGTACAAAACTAAATTGCACTTATAGCACACATCAAAGATGACTTTTAAAGAAAAAATACAAGCTGGAAAATTCTTATTAACTTCAGAGGTTGGTCCGCCTAAAGGGATTGAGGCTCACGAACTGTTAGAAGATGCAGAGCTGGTACGCGGCCGCGTGGATGCAATCAACGTAACAGATTTACAGAGTTCTGTAATGCGCTTAGGTTCCCTAGCAGTTTGTAAGATGCTCATTGATAAAGGGCTTGAGCCCATATTTCAGATGACCTGCCGTGATAGAAATCGTTTAGCGCTTCAGTCTGATCTTTTATCCGCAGCAGCGTTTAAGATTGAAAACGTCTTAGCCTTAACCGGAGATCACCCATCGTTAGGAGACCACCCAGATGCAAAATCCGTATTTGATTTAGAGAGTGTTCAGCTTCTGCAGGTTATAAAGACATTAGAATCCGGAAAAGATATGGTGGGTAATGAACTTGTCGGTCCTGCGCCGGTTTTTTGTAAGGGTGCGGTAGTCAATCCCGGAGCAGACCCATTAGAGCCTCAGATTATTAAAATGGAGAAAAAGATTGAAGCAGGAGCAGAATTTTTCCAGACGCAAGCGGCATATGACGTCAAACAATTCGAGACATTTATCAATAGCGTCAAACACCTCAAGGTACCGATTATGGCAGGGATTGTGTTGCTTAAGTCCGCTGGTATGGCAAAATATATGAATAAGAATGTCGCAGGAGTTTCTGTCCCTGATGACTTGATAAAAGAGATGCAAGAAACTCAGGATAAATCCGCAACCTCAATTGAGATTGCCGCGCGTTTAATCAAAGAATTCAAACCAATGTGCCAAGGCATCCATATTATGCCAATAGGGTGGGATAAGAAGGTTCCTTTGGTCATTGATGCAGCAGGATTATAATGAAGATTGCAGTCACGGGAAAAGGTGGCTCGGGCAAAACCACCACAGTCGCAGGATTAGCACTTACCATAAAAGAAAAAGGCAAGCAGGTCATAGCGCTCGATTGTGATCCTGATATGAACTTAGGTTTAAGTTTAGGATTTGCTGACTACGCAACGATTACCCCGATCTCTGAAATGAAGGATTTGATTGCACAGCGCACCGAGGTTGAGTCGCTGGATAAGCCAACTACTTTCTTCAAGCTTAACCCTAAGGTTAGTGATATTCCTGATAAGTTCGCTGCCAAGCACGACGGCATTAAGCTTCTTGTGATGGGTAAGGTAGATAAAGCTGGCGGCGGCTGCATGTGTCCTGAAAACACATTTATCAAAAGTTTGCTTAATCACTTAATTATTAATGACGATCAGGTAGTCATCTTAGATATGGTTGCCGGCACAGAGCATATCGGTAGGGCAACTGCAAAATCTGTAGATGCATTTATCGTGGTGGCTGAACCAACAGCAATGGGCGTTGCTACCGCCAAGAGGATTAAAAAATTAGCAACAGAGCTAGGAATTAAAAAAGTATTTTTTGTCGGCAATAAGATTACCGCAGATTCCGACAAGGATTTTTTAAAGAAAGAATTAAGCGCATACTTTTTAGGCTTTTTACCGTATAGCAAGACACTGGAAGAAGCAAGGGGAAGATTTCAGTTCGACGATACTTTAAAAGAAGAATTTAATTCAATGTATAAGGAGTTAGAAAATGCCTGAAGAAATTAAGAAGAAATTTAAGGGAGATGAAGCAACGCAGCAGATGCGCCAGCGCGCTGAGGATATCGGCGTTGAGACCATTT
The DNA here is from genome assembly GCA_042571725.1 of Candidatus Omnitrophota bacterium. Classification (GTDB taxonomy): domain Bacteria; phylum Omnitrophota; class Gorgyraeia; order VGKH01; family JBHPFN01; genus JBHPFN01. Next base: position 11,268 of record JBHPFN010000024.1, on the reverse strand, counting down.
GGGATCGCGAGGCAAAACAAGATCCTCATTGCGGGTTTGGCACCTTAGGGTTATGCTGTAAAAACTGTAATTTGGGTCCCTGCCGCATCGATCCGTTTGGAGAAGGTGCTGACAAGGGAGTTTGTGGTGCAGATGCAGATACAATCTCGGCCAGAAACATAGTGCGCCACATCGCAGCAGGTTCAGCCTGTCATAACGATCACGGCAGAGAGTTTGCGCGCACGCTCAAGCTTATTGCTACAGGTAAGACTTCTTATTATGAGATAAAATCGCCGGATAAGCTTAAGATTTTAGCAGAAGAATATAAAATTAAAACTAAAGATAGGGACATAAAAGAAATCGCACTTGATCTAGCTAATGCAATGTTCGCTCAATACGGTCAGCAGGAAGGTGAGTTGACTTTGATGCAGCGCGCACCCCAGAAGACTAAGCAGATATGGCGAAAGAATAACTTGATGCCTCGAGGAATCGATAGGGAAACTACCGAGGCGCTCAGCCGTACTAACGTCGGCGTGGATAACGACTACAAAAATTTGATGTTGCATGGCATGAGAACCGCTCTTTCAGATGGGTGGGGAGGTTCTATGATTGCCACTGAACTCACTGATATTCTTTTAGGAAAGCCTACTCCAATACAGGCAACGGCAAACTTCGGGGTATTAAAAGAAGACCAAGTGAATTTAATCGTGCACGGACATGTGCCGCTTCTTTCCGATATGATTTGTATCGCCGCAGAAGATAAAGAATTAATCGAATATGCAAAACAAAAAGGTGCTAAAGGAATAAGCATTGCGGGAATTTGCTGTACCGCAAATGAGGTGCTTATGCGCCGCGGGATCCCTGTAGCAGGAGATTTTCTGCAGCAGGAATTGGCAATTATAACAGGTGCGGTAGAACTAATGCTCGTGGATCTTCAGTGTATTATGCCGTCTCTTTCTGATGTCGCAAATTTTGCCCACACTAAAGTGGTATCTACTTCTCGAAAAGCAAAGTTCGCCAATATGGAACATGTGCAGTTCGAGGAAGAAGAGGCACTGCCTACAGCAAAGAAGATTGTAAAGATGGCTATTGATAACTATCCGAATCGCGATGCATCCAAAGTCAACATCCCTAAGGCCGTATCAAAAGATTTGGTGCCCGGATTTACCACTGAATATGTGTTTGATATGCTCGGAGGGAAATACCGTTCAACCTATAAACCGCTTAACGAAGCCATTGCAAACGGTAGGATTCGAGGGGTAGTAGGTGTTGTAGGCTGCGATAACCCAAAGATGCACAGTGGCGAGACTCATGGAAAATTAGTAAAAGAATTGATTAAAAATGATGTATTGGTAGTGCAGACCGGGTGTGCTGCGCTTGGGTGTGCCAAAGAGGGTTTATTAGCACCTGAGGCAGCAAAAGAATTTGCAGGTAAGGGGCTAAAGGAGGTATGCGACGCAGTTGGTATGCCGCCGGTTTTACATTTGGGTTCCTGCGTAGACAACACGCGGATTTTGACAGCATGTTGCGAAATGGTGAATGAGGGTGGTATTGGAGAGGCGTTACATGAATTGCCTATCGCAGGTTGCGCACCCGAATGGATGAGCGAAAAAGCAATTGCGATCGGTTGGTACTTCGTAGCATCAGGAGCGTTAGTTGTGTTTGGTGAACCCTTGCCGGTATACGGAAGCGACAACATGACAAAATACGTTCTTGAAGATGTTGAAAAGATAACCGGTGGCAAGTGGGCATTTGAGCTAGATCCGATGAAGATGGCCGAGGTTATGATTAATCATATAAACAAAAAACGGGAAGCTTTAAAGCTCAAGCCAATGATGTATGTAGAGCCAGCAGGAGCTGCGAAGTAGAATGAAGAAACTGCAATTTGATATTAATAAATGTGTTGCCTGTAGAACCTGTGAATTGGTCTGTTGCACAGGACACTCCGTCAGTAGAGATTTATTTAAGGCTTTGAAGGAAAAGGATATTTCGTTACCACGTATTAAGGTGTCAGTTTCCAAGAAAAAACACTATCCTGTTGCGTGTAGACACTGCGATGATCCTAAATGCGTTGATGCCTGTATGTCTGCTGCTTTAACTAAGGATTCCGAAACAGGAAAAGTGCTCTATGATAAAGATAAATGTGTTGGTTGTTGGATGTGCGTGATGGTCTGTCCTTACGGCGCCATTAGGCCTGATAAAAAAGTAAAGATACCTGTACGTTGTGATTACTGCGTTGATATCGGAGAACCACAGTGTGCAGCCAAGTGCCCAGTTAAGGCAATCGTATGGGTTGAAGAGGAAGAGTTAGAAAAGGTAAAAAAATAAGCAATGAAACAAATAGTCATTATCGGAGATTCAGCCGCAGGCGTTGCCGCGGTTGAAGCGATCAGAAAGAAAGATACGCAAACCAAAATAATCGTACTTTCTGACGAAGCAGTTCCGTCCTATTGCCGTTGTGTTATTTCAGATTATCTTGCCGGGAAAGTTGATGAGGATAAATTAGTTTTTCGCAGCAAGGCTTTCTTTACAGAAAATAATGTTGAGCTTTTATTGAATAAAAAAGTAATCAAGGTTGATCCTAAGAAGAACCGTATCGTTGCAGAGGATATTTCAGAGACCGGGGAAGGAGAGCCTAAGAAGAAATCGAGCGAAAAGAAGGTGGAATATAATTATGATATGCTTCTTTTGGCAAATGGCGCCAGCCCCAAATTTCCTGATACCAAAGGCATTAAGAAAAGAGGGGTTTTTGGATTTCGCACCATAAAAGATGCGCGAGGCATGATCGAGGCATCTGCAATCGCAGATACCGCGTGCGTATTAGGCGGAGGCCTCATCGGGCTTAAAGCCGCCTCGGGCCTTAAAAAGAGAGATTTGGATGTAAGGGTTGTTATACGTTCACCGCATGTGTTATCTCAGGTGCTTGATGAACAGGCAGCTGAGTTTTTCCAGAAGCGCTTGGCCGCAAACGGAGTTGAAGTTTTAACAGGAAAAAGCGTTGCTGAAATTGTGGGAAATGGCGACGTAAAAGCAGTGCGCTTAGATTCCGGTAAGGTAATTGCCTGTCAGATCGTCGTAGCTGCAAAAGGGGTAGCACCTAATGTAAAGATAATTAAAGAAACTGAGATAAAGATCGATGAGGGAGTTTGTGTTGATGACACATTAAAAACGAATATCCCCAATATTTACGCCGCAGGCGATGTCTGTCAGGCATACGATATCACGCTCGGTAAACCGCAGGTCAATGCATTATGGCCGAATGCGGTTGAGCAAGGAAAAATTGCAGGTTATAATATTTCTGGAGAGGCCGTCAAGTATGAAGGTTCAATCGGGATGAACTCCGTTGAATTCTTTGATCTACCAATGGTTTCAATGGGCGTGTATAAACAAGGTGATAATCACGAAGTCTTAACGAAGATCCGTCCTGAGAAGGAAGAGTATAAAAAACTCGTTATTGACGGGAATCGATTAGTGGGTGCAATTCTTGTGGGAGACATCGCTCAGTCAGGGGTATTTTTACGTTTAATTAGAGAAAAGACAGATATCAATGCAATTAGGAATGAGTTATTACATGAGAATTTCAGTTACGCGAATATTAAAGAATTAGTTAAGGAGGAAGATCGGATCTATGTCTAGAATAGTTGCTCAATCGGTAATCAGAGGGGCCCAAAAGATAACTAAGGAAGCTGAAGAGAGGCTTACTAAGGCCATCGAGGAAAAGAGCGAATCGCAGAAAATTGAATTTCCAGAAACAGCCTTTTATCTTCCAATGGCAAATGCGCTTTTAGCTAAAGAAGCAAAGACTTTGAAAGACGCAAAGGAGATCTTAGTCCACGCTAAGTCTTTAGTGCCTCAGGTTCCGCCTGATAAGCTTTGGCTTCCTTATTTAGGGGGCGTTTTGGATGCAGGTATTGCAACGTTGCTTGCCGAAGAGATTATCATGGTGCTGCGGTATCTTAGAAAAGAAGAACCTCAAGCTGATTGCGAAGGGTTTTTTACCGATACCATCTTGCGTTCGCTCGGGATTCAGCTAGTTGACGGAAGACTTCCCGGGTTTGCAGCGATTTTAGGGGCTGCACCTGATAACAAAACAGCTGTTGAGATTGTTAGAGGTTTTCAAGAACGTAATATCCTTGTGTTTGCCGGAAGTTCAACCGGCGGCCGCTCCGTCATTGACCAACTCAAAGAAGAGGGTGTCCAGATGGGTTGGGATAATTATATTGTTCCTTATGGTCGAGACACCTATTCAGGAATTTATCCTTTACATTGGGCCATACGAGGCGCGTTGACCTTCGGGGGTCTTAAGGCAGGACAGGCAAAGAAATGCCTTTTATATTGTAAAGAGCGCGTATTTGCCTTTGGTGTCACATTAGGAGAGGTCGACGATGTAAAGTATGCAACCGGCGCAGGAGCTATTGCTATGGGTTTTCCAATAATTGCCGATACGGATATTCCGGAAATCAAACCTTCGGGCATTACTGCTTACGAGGCATTGGTAAAAGAATTGGATCATAAAAGAACCGTTCCTCGCTGTATTGAGGTTAGAGGGGTAAAGGTTAAGGTATCGAAAATGCCGATTCCGGTTATGTATGGCGCTGCGTTTGAAGGCGAGCGCGTCAGGAAAGAGAATCTTTTTGTGGAGTTTGGCGGAAAGGTATCAACCGCGGTTGAGTATTTACACAGCGAAGATTCTGACAAGGTTGAAGATGGTAAAATAGAATTGATCGGACCCGATATCGATAGCGTCAATGGAAATAGTAAAAAGAATATGCCGCTAGGGATTGAAGTATTCGTTGCAGGAAGAAAATTTAATAAAGATTTTGAACCTATTCTTGAAAGACAAGTGCATCGATATATCAACTGGGCAATGGGCCTTATGCACATTGGCCAGAGAGATATGGTTTGGATTAGAATCAATAAGGATGCTGCAGGGAAAGAATTTAAGATGAAGCATATCGGTTTAATCTTGCACGCAATGTTACACCAGGAATACAGTGCAATTTTAGATAAGGTACAGGTGAAGCTCTATACCAAACAGGAAGATGTCGAGAAGCTTATTACAACTGCAAAAATAGCATTTAATGAACGCGACGAGCGTTTAAGCGGTATGACGGATGAGAGCGTGGATACCTATTACAGCTGTATGTTGTGTCAGTCATTTGCGCCGAATCACGTATGCGTCATTACTCCTGAAAGACTTGGTTTGTGCGGAGCGTATTCCTGGCTTGATGGAAGAGCAAGTTACGAAATTACCCCTACGGGCCCTAATCAGCCTATTAAAAAAGGTGGTGTTTTAGATGAAAAGTTGGGTATCTGGAATAACGTAAATGATTTTATAAATCAGAAATCAAATAAATCAGTGCAGTCGATTAGCATGTATTCACTTTTGGTTGATCCTCAAACCTCGTGTGGTTGCTTTGAATGCATCTTAGCAATTATTCCAGAAGTAAATGGTGTCATGGTGGTTAACCGCGATTATTCCGGCATGACCCCATGTGGGATGACCTTTACGACACTCGCAGGCTCAGTAGGGGGTGGAGTGCAGACGCCGGGATTCTTAGGCGTTGGTAAGCTCTACATTTTAAGTAAGAAGTTTATCTCTGCAGAAGGCGGGTTAGGGCGTTTAGTGTGGATGCCCAAGGAATTAAAAGATACCCTGGGAGATAAGTTTATTGAACGCTGTAACGAAGTAGGCGGAAAAGATTTTATCAATAAAATTGCCGATGACACACAGGTAACTACGATAGAAGAATTGACCGCATTCTTAGAAAAAGTAGATCACCCAGCGATAAAAATGGCTGCACTAGTATAAGAATATCGTGGTATAATGATTCTATCAAACAAAACTGTTATTATGCGCTACCTTAGTAAAAATAGAACCTGTAAAACGTGGAAGCTTTGTATGATTTCGGGCGCAAGCGTATTCATGCTATGTCTTTGTTGCTCAGCAGCCTTTTCATATACCTTCGACATAGACGCGCGGGAATACCGCGAAAAAGGATACGCTGCCCAACAATCAGGAAATATTGAGGAAGCCATTTCTTACTATAAGACTTCTATCGTGTTCGATCCGAAACAGGTTTCTGTGTATAACGATTTAGGGATTGCCTATGAGATACAAGGCGCCTTTGATATGGCGGAAAAAAGCTATTTAAAAGCAATGGATGTAGATAAGACGCATATGCCTGCCTATAGCAATCTTGCTTTTCTCTATGAAAAGATGCAAAGGTATTCCAAAGCGGTAGATTATTGGCGCATTCGTATTGCGCTGGCTAATCCGGGCGACCCCTGGATAGAGAAAGCAGACGAAAGTATTCGAAGGATGGCAGAATTATCCCCGGACTTAAGAAAACAGTTATTGCAGGAAGAGATGCACAAGCTAAAGAACGCAGTTGTTGATTATAAATTAGAGCAGATCCGCAAGCTTAAAGAGCTTACCGATAACCACGTGAAGAAAGGTAAAGATTATTTAGGGCAAGGAAAATACAGCCTCGCTAAAAAAGAATTTTATGCAGCCCTTTTGTTGACTCCCGGCGACTCCATGATAATCGATTTATACAATTCAGTATTAGAGCTCGAGAAGGGAAAAGGAGGGAATTAGGAGCTTTGCAGTATCACGTAGGTGAAGCAGCGTTCATTGCATAGACCAAGAGTTGTAAGGATTACTCGCCATTATCCCAGCAGAATCTAATCAACAATCAAATGAACCAAGTGTACTCGCAATTATAACCATCCGTAATGTCACGGCCTAAATTATTTCTAATTGATGCAAATTCATTCTGCTATCGGGCATTCTATGCCATAAAGGAACTTTCTACTTCCTATGGTCAGCCCACTAATGCGATTTATGGTTTTATTATGATGCTTAAGAAAATAATTGATGCTCACAACCCGGAATATGTATGTGCCTGTTTCGATGTAGGCAAGGAGACGTTTAGACAGAAGAGATTTGCTGAATATAAGATTCATAGGCCGCCGATGCCTGATGGGTTATCCAGTCAAATACCAAGAATTAAGGAAGTGCTTTCTGCTTATGATATCGCCACCCTTGAGCTTGCAGGATATGAGGCAGATGATCTATTAGCAACCTTGGCAAAAAAAGCCGCCAAAGACAATATGGAGGTATTCATCGTCAGTTCAGATAAAGATATCTTACAGGCCGTGAATGCGCACATTAAGCTCTATAGTCCTTATAAAGAGGATGCGGTATATGATTCTAGCGCAGTGAAACATCGTTTCGGGGTGGAACCCGAAAAGATACCCGATGTGATGGCGTTAATGGGAGATGCCGCTGATAATATTCCGGGAGTAAAAGGAATCGGCGAGAAAACCGCGACAGAATTAATAAAGGAATTCGGTAGTTTGGAAAATATATTAAAGAATCTCGATAAAATTGAGTCGGAGAAATTGCGAACGCTTATTCAACAGCAAAAGAACCAAGCAATCATGAGCAAAGAATTAGCGACATTGGATTTCAGTGTTCCGGTTGACTTCGAAGCGGATACATTCAAGAGGGGCGAACCCGATATTGAAACGCTCTTTGAATTGTTTAAGGAATTTGAATTTAAGAAGCTCTTAGGTGAGCTTCCTGCGAAAAAGTTTACACAGCAGAAAGTTCAGTCTTGCACAATCACCAACCAGAAGCAATTGAAGGAATTTGTGGAGCGCTATAGTAAGAAAGGTATAGAGTTTTCTTTCTTTGTGCAGGTTACAGATCTTGAGCTTGCCGGTGGCGTTCTTGAGTCATTTCTCTTTTGCCAGAAACACGGGGTTATTGACGTGGTGCCTTTGAAGTATCGCGAGCAGATAGGAGAAGTATTAGAAAATAAAGATACAAAAAAGATCGTGCATAATTTGAAAGATATATGCACATTACTACTGAAGAATAACCTTGCGCTCAACGGTGAATTATTTGATGTGCGACTTGCGGCATATCTGTTAGATCCGGCAAAATTTACCTACACTATCGAAGATATCGTTTGGGATTACTTAAAAATTCCTGCTCAAGAGTCAAAGAAAACCAGCGATGCGTATCCGTCGCTACTGCTGAGGATAAAGCCAGAGCTTGAGAAGGAATTAAAGAAAAAAGCACTGCTCGAATTGTTTAACGAGGTTGAGGTTCCTTTGGCAATTGTACTATCAAGGATGGAGACAAACGGCGTTGCCCTTGATAAAAAGGTTCTCAAAGACCTATCCCGTGACCTGGATAAAAGGATTAAGGAGTTAATTGCTTCAATCTATAAACAAGCCGGCGAGCAGTTTAATATCAACTCTCCAAAACAACTTTCGAATATTTTATTTGAGAAACTTAAGCTTCCGGTAGTAAAGAAGACCAAGACTGGTTTTTCAACCAATGAAGAGGTGCTCAAGAAATTGTCACAGCACCATGCAATTGCATCTGAGATTATCGAGTATCGGCAGCTGGTGAAGTTAAAATCAACCTATATTGATGCGTTGCCTAAATTAGCAGATCCATCCACCGGAAAGATTCATACGTCATTTAATCAGGCGATTACCGAGACAGGGCGATTGAGTTCGAGTAATCCCAATTTACAGAATATTCCAATACGTACAGACATCGGGCGTCAGATTCGCAGGGCATTTGTCGCTAGCAAGAAAAACAATAGCCTGCTTTCGGCTGATTATTCTCAGATAGAATTGCGTATGCTTGCGCACCTTTCAAAAGATGAAACATTGGTTGCTGCGTTTAAGAATGACGAAGACGTGCATCAGTTTACTGCTTCATTAATTTTTGATACCGAAAAAGAAAAGGTGACTAAGAAGATGCGCGAAGTGGCCAAGCGAGTAAACTTTGGTATCGTCTATGGGATGTCTAGTTTTGGTCTTGCAAAGGACTTGCGAATTCCCCAAGAAGAGGCCGAGGCTTTTATCGACTCATATTTTTCCCGGTATCCTAAAGTAAAAGAATTCATCAATAAACAGATACATAAGGCAGAAAAAGATGGCTTTGTCACTACGTTGTTAGGCCGCAGAAGATACTTGCCGCAGATTAATAGCAAGAACCTTGCGGTCCGTCAGATGGCTCAGCGTCAGGCAATCAACGCTCCAGTTCAGGGTTCTGCTGCCGATTTAATAAAACTTGCAATGATAAAAATCCAGGAAACCTTTGATGAAAAAAGTATACAGTCTCGGATTATCCTTCAGGTCCACGATGAACTACTCTTTGATGTTGTACAAGAAGAGTTTGATACGGTTAAGAATATCGTAAAGGATATTATGGAAGCTTCGTTAACGCTCCTGGTTCCAATAGGAGTGGTGATGACAAAAGGAAAAAATTGGTTAGAAAAGGAGATGGTGTGAAAATCGTATTTTGCTCATCAGAAGTTGTGCCTTTTGCAAAAACAGGAGGACTGGCTGATGTCGCAGGGGCCCTGCCTGTTGCATTGAAGCGTCAAAATGCCGAGGTAGTAGTGGTAATGCCGAAGTATAAGATGATCGATAATAAGAAGTTTTCTTTGAAGGAGCTGGGGCCTGATGTTACATATTGTAAAACTTCAGGAGCAAGCACGGTGTATTTTATTAAGAGCGATACGTTTTTTGCTCGGGACGGGCTCTACGGTGAGAAGGCAGGAGATTATAAGGACAACCTGGAGCGGTTTTCTTTCTACTGTCGAAAAACCCTGGAGTTGTTAAAGAAAATAGATTTTAAACCAGATATCATCCACTGTAACGACTGGCAGAGCGCACTGATTCCAGTATATTTAAAAACGTTGTATCGCAATGATAACTTTTACCGTAACACAAAAACCGTCTTTACTATTCATAATCTTGCTTATCAAGGACTTTTTCCAAAGGATGAATTCCCTAAGCTTGGAATTGATTGGAGCTTGTTTGATGTCGAAGGGCTTGAATTTTACGGAAAGGTTAACCTGCTTAAAGGAGGACTTTTATTTTCTGATTTAATTACTACGGTCAGCCCTACCTACGCCAAAGAGATTCAAACCAAAGAATTTGGCTGTGGTTTAGAGGGGATTTTACTGAAAAGAAAAGATTCTCTTTTCGGTGTTATCAATGGTTTAGATTATTCTTTGTGGGATCCTGCTAAAGATGAGCACCTCTTTAAAACATATTCTACAGAGCATAGTATTGATAAATACACCAATAAAGAAGAATTGCAAAAACTCTGTGGATTAAAAGTAAATAAAAATATCGTGCTATTAGGATTCGTCGGCAGGCTCGCTGAGCAAAAAGGTGTAGATTTTATCTCCGGGCTCGTGCCCAGACTTCAGAAACTCAGTATACAATTAGTAATTCTAGGGACTGGAGAGATGAAATATCATCGGCTCTTGCAGGCGGCTGCAAAGAAAGCACCCCAGCACTTGTCCCTACATTTAAAATTTGATAATACTTTGGCTCATAGAATCTATGCAGGGGTTGATATGTTTCTTATGCCATCTCGGTATGAGCCCTGCGGCCTCGGGCAGATGATCAGTTTTAAATACGGAACAATTCCTATCGTACGAAAAACCGGAGGCCTGGCTGATACTGTTATTGATTATCCCACGTATAGTAGAGAAGGCAATGGCTTTGTTTATGATGGTCCAAAAAAGGCTTTTTTGGACACGGTAAAAACTGCGGTAGGCGTCTATAAAGATAAGGCTCGGTGGCAGAAACTCATACGTCGCGTCATGGAATACGATTTTTCCTGGGATGATTCAGCAAAGCGTTATGTTAAGCTCTATACGAAATGTTTATCATCGGAATAACAGGTAGTTTCGGCACGGGAAAGACAACGGTAGCGCAGGTTTTAAGAAAGCTTGGCGCAAAGGTAATCGATGCTGACAGGATTGCGCGCGAAGCAATGAATCCTGGCACGAAAGTATATCGAAGGATAGTAACGTTATTCGGAAAAAGAATTCTCGCAGAAGGCGCTGCCGCTATTGACAGGAAGAAATTAGCTGACCTTGTATTCACCAGCAAAAGGAATCTTGCTGTGCTTTGTAAGATTGTTCATCCTGTGGTGATACAGAAAATAAAAAAGTACATTCGAGAAAGCAGGAAAAAAGGAATAAAAGTAATCGCCATCGATGCACCGTTACTTATCGAGGCGGGATTAACATCTATTGTAGATGTATTAGTAGTAGTGAAAGCGGATAAAAAAACTCAGTTTCAGAGGTTAGGGAAGAGAGATTTTACCCAAGCAGAAATTACTCAGCGCATAGCATCTCAGTTGCCCCTGAAGAAAAAGTTGCAGCGCGCAGACTACGTAGTGGATAATTCGAAAACGAAGCCGTATATGGTACGGCAAGTAAAAAACATATGGAAGCA
>JBHPFN010000023.1:0-29843 GCA_042571725.1 Candidatus Omnitrophota bacterium | reverse complement strand
GTGCCACTCTTTTTCTCTCTTCGCGGGTTCTAAGTAGCAATGCCTCGTAGTCTTCTTCCTCCATTGCATCAGGGCTGAGTAACCGACTGAACACTCCGACCTGGGTAGGTTGCGTGCTTTGCATGAGAGACTCTAAATCTTTAAGGAAATCAAGCATATATCTTTTCCACCACTTAAATCGGATCACCCACACACACTGCAAAACGGTAGCAATCGTGTGAAAAAATCTATCAATGTCCGCAGGTAGCGTCCGTACTCTATCGCGTACCTTTACCATTGCATCGAAGGAAGAGTCATCATCAAACGGACCTAACATACTCGATTCCATCTCTTCGATCACGGAGAGCATTTCTTCAACCTCTTCGCCTGCAGCTTCCAAACGATCACGGTCTACGCCATACCCTCTATCGAGATCCTGTCGCGCTCCATCTTCTCGGGACAAGAATGCGCCATGTAGAGAAATTGTCTGCTGAATTCTCTCTAAAGTATCCCGGGAAGTCACTAGATTACGCAGCTCAAAAGCAGAATCTATAATTCTTGTAAATCCGCTCAATGCGAAAGCAAGTAATTCCCTTTTTCGTTGAAACGTAGCTACTCGTGTGGCTTCGAGCGCTTGTGTTAAAGGTGTAAGTTGAGGTTCTACTACACTGCATGCTTCGTTTATGCCGCTTTCTTCTTGCACCTGTTCAAGTGTGTGAGTGATTTCTTGATACACAGAATCTTCCCGAAATTCTTCAATTGAAATATTGAGCTTTTCTGCGTTCTGCGCAAGCGTTTCCAGACTTTGCGCAATCCTTACCAATCGGTTAAGCGGTTCTAATCGGGTCGCACCCGCCTCTACTGTAGCCTCAAAGCTCTTCCTGCTTTCAATTGATGTTGCACTGTCAACTGATTGTTGTACCTGATCTACCACTGTTGCGCACAGACCTGTAATACCTGCGTGCAATACCCACCCCCTGATGGTCTCTTGGAGTAATTCAATGTTATGTACAAGCTCTCTTTGTGCGGCTTCTTTTTGTGTGCGCATTGCTGTCTCGGCTCTTACTAATCTACCTTGGATATCCTGGATGTCCCTACGCGCTAAGGTAAATACACTGCGCTCTCCCGTATGATAAAATTCAGCTAATGGACCGCTAAGCCCACGCCAGACCCCTAACCTTGTTCTTAATGCCCTAGCTTCAGACACGCCGAGTGTACCCCAGTGAGCACATCCCTCAATCGATGAAGCAACTGAAGCTGCAGTTTCCCGTAATTCGCGCTCTTGCGCTAAAAGCCTTGTTCTCGTTTTCGGCGTTACTACACCAGGACTAAAGCTCATTGGTGCCTGCTTAGGATCAGGCGATAGTTCTTCGCAGGGTTTATGTTGATACCTGCGTCGTACCACCTTTTCGACTTCGGCAATTACGATTTCTTCGTCTAATGCTTTAGGACGTCTACTGAGCAATGATTCCCCTAGCGCGTCTCTTACAAAGTTAACTATCGCCTGGAAGGCTTGAGGTTCATCAAGCTCACCAAGCTTATCCGAAAGCTCCCTAGTTGCTTCTTGGGTTGCGGTTTTGGCCGCCCTGTTTACCTCTCGTAAATATGCTGCATCGGCTTCATTCATTTCTTCTTTCTCTGTACTAGTCCCTTTCTCTAAGGTTGCCCCCTCTCCGACTCCGTACTTACTAAGTTCCTTGAAGCTATCGAGGGCTACTGCCTCGGCTACTTCTGGAGCATGAGGATCGTCTCCTGTAAAGAGTGCATAGTAGGCGTTTAGGCTACGATCTCTCCTTTGGTCTCCTTTGCCGATACGGAAGAAAAATTCATTTTTTGGATGCCTATCAGTACCTAAAATAAACATGATGTTCAAAGCTCTATTAACCACATAGAATACCGCAGCCTCCTTGGTAAAGTGAAAATGATCATTTCGCTCAACGTCCATATGTCGAAGCTTGTGTCGTGGCGTATCGTGTTCTTCCCAATACGCAAGCTCTTCGTTGAGGTCAGATGCGATAGCTTCTCTTTCTGTTTCCGAAAGCCCATTCCAATCATCCATAAATCGTTGGCTGGCCATAATGCCAAGTCTATCTCTACCCCTATGCGAAGCGATGATTGCTCCTGCATCCAAAGTGCTTGTTGAACTACCGGCTGCCTCAGCACCAACTATTCCAAATAAATAGGCAAAGGAAGTTGGCACTGCACCCATAGGTGTTGAATTGAGCGGGTGCTGCACTGCCTCGCATACAAGTTTCAGTGCTGCACTGACTATGTCTAATACATCCAGAGAAAGTTGGTGCTGTACTGCCTCATTTACAAAGGTCAGTGCTGCCACACCTAATACCATGCCTCCCCCTGACAATAAGCCTAAAAGCATTGTAAACGGCCATCGGCGGTCATGAAATAATTTCCAGAGCCTTGGATGCCGGCGCCTATTCATAGTGCGGAAAAATCCAACGGACAACCTTCTGTTTTGCTGCAGCCCTGATAAGATCACGGTAATCTCATCTACCGCCTCTTGGGCTGATGGCCCTTCGGCAATAACAATAATTTCATGATCCTCTCGCAACCCAAGCAAATAGAATGCAACAAGATTGCGAGCATCAATGACTGTTTCATTGAACACAATTATTATGTGGGCATGTTCCTCGAAGTTAAGTGCCGCTTCTGAAATCAGATTAATTGCGGTCAAATCAAGATATCCTTCACTGTTTATATTTTCTATGCGCACCTGTTCTTGAACAAATGTCTTCTTTCCAGTAAAGCGCATCTCAGGATCAAGCTGGACGAACGGAATTGGAAGCATCGCTGTCAACCCTACCGTCTCTTCGCCAAGCTCCACCCCTAACAGACGCAATATGCCAATCCCTACAGCGATAAACAGTAACCATGATAGTAAACCGGTATATTTCAGGGCCTTGTGGATATTCTTTTCTGTGACATCAAGAATGCTTCGTATCAACGCAATCCTTGGTAACATATCGATTAACCACCCGATTTTTCGTATTCCCCCCGCAGCCAGAGCGGTACGTGCCCGTCGGGAAAGCCCTGGCAGATCACTAACGGGGCTATCTTCTGTCAAAACTACGCGACCGGTTTTCCACCTTAGCCACACCGCAAGCTCATTGCGAACCGACTGATAGAGCATAAATACCTTCGAGCGTGCTCTGTTATCTGGTGTACCAGCGATGTCACTGAAGGTTTCACGTCTGAGCAAATGCGCAATAACCATCTCTGCCCTGTTTGATTCAAAGAATCTATTTACAAACGATCTAAGCCCTAGCGACCTAAGCCTCTGCGCAAAGGCTTTAATGATTTCTTCATAGAGTGCCCGGTCAATGGTTACGTCGCCTACTGAAGGCGCAGGGTTGTCATCTATGAGTCTCTGCAGTTTTGCACGCAGCGGAACATCTCCGCGTTGCGCAAAATGATCTTCGACTACTACTACTGCGTGTGCAATAATGTGCTTACGCTGTTGTGCTTTTTTTGCCTTTTCTCTGACTTCCTCTCGTAATCTCTTGGCGAATTTTATTAAGTTATGGTCTTCGATTGCTGTGCGTGTCGTACTCGTTTTCCGGCCAAGAAACTCACTCGCCTGTACGATATTGCCTCCGGTCCTGCGTAAAGCCTTCTTAAGTTCGCTATGTTCTTCTCTTACCTGTCTGGCAAATTCAACTAAATCGTGTTGCTCCAAAGCCAATTGAAATTCCCTGGGGCTCATACACAATGCATCCATTGTTCTTGCTTTAATACCGCCGTGCAACCGCAGCTTTTTCTTGAGCCAAGACTTAGGAGTCGGGTCTCTAGTGAAGGGCGCTATTCCGCCCGTAGTCCTGCGTCGAGGTTCATCTCTCGAGGATGGCGTTCTCATGATACCCGTACGCCTAGGTTCTCTGACTGGAAGGGGTGTTTTCCTGGCTTTTGCTCTTACTCTCCTCTTTATCCTGGACTTAACTCTTGAGCTTCCTCTGCGAGGAACACCTGCTGCACTGACACTAGTAAACAAGGCAGTACTGCACCAACCTTCTCCAGATGCAAAGGCGGTCAGTGCGACACCGAAATTTGTAAGCAAGGCAGTGCAGCACCCACTCAATTCAACATATATGGGTGCGGTACCAACTTCCTCTAAAAACGTATGTAGGAAGGTTGGTGCTGTAAAAGCCAATGCTTCCACTCCTTCGCCCAACTCCACCCCAAGCATCCTTGCAACACCAATCCCGGCAAGGATAAGGCCGATGATTACACTAGATAAAAACTCTCCGTCATTACCTTCTTCTATTCCTGCCTCACTGGTATCCGGAGGGACAAAATCATCACCAGTATCAGTCTTTTCTGGTTCTTGCGGTTGCGATCTTTCTCTCTTTTCTACTTTCCTTAATTCACCAGGCGAAGGCTTTTTCTTTGCCCAAACACTATACCTAGCTTTTTTTCCGACTTTTAATCCAGGTTGCGCTCTTTCAAAGAAATAGTCAGCACTTATAAAAACATCGTCTTCAAATCTTACTTCAATCGAAAACACGTCTACTCTTCTTAAGAATTTACCCCGACCCCAAATCTTTCTTTTTTCTCTATCGATATGCTGAATATCATCCCCGGCCTCCGGCCAATCAATTTCATCAAACCTCATAAGAATTTCTAAGGATACGTGTAGCTCTTCAGCAATTCCTCTCATTGCAGGTATCGAAGGTATCTTGTGGCCTTCTTCGAACCAGGCGATATAATTGCGTCCTCTCTGCATCCTTTGCGCAAGTTGGATTTGAGTGAAATGTCGGTGTTTGCGTGCAGCTTCGATATTGATTCCTCGCAAAAGTACATGGTCTCCCTTGAGGATTCCATAACGACGCATTTTCCTAAGAAGGACGCTCCAAGTCCGTCTTCTATCTCCAAAGCGTTCTGAAAATCTTTTCAAACTCTCGATGTCCTCAACATCGACCTTTTCTTTATCCATGAGGTGTAAAAGATAGGCCTCTTCTTCTGATCCTTCTATCTTTGTTGCGGGAAAGAGGTATCGACCGTCGCTATTGGCAAAGTTTGCCTCCCATTGCGCCTGTCTTGCAGGAAGACCCCCGGTATATGTCTTAACTATCGCCACAATTTCTTCACCCAAGTGTCCTACGCGTTCCCGTGTTACGCCCCCCACATGGCTGGCTAATTCATCGAGGCTTTTATATTCTCCTGCGCTGGAAGGATTCATATGCAGACTAATGAACAGTCCCCTCTGAGGACTTTCTCGAATGATGGATGCTTCTACTTCTGGATGTTGCCTCAAAAATTTAATCTCTTTCCGAAATGTTATTTGAACTCTCCTAAGCCATTTGCGTCGAGTTTTTAATGAATATACTCTTGCTTTTTGCGGCGCTCCCGCTGCAATGGCTAAGCCAATTTCCTCGCCGCCGAACTCTGCTCCAAAGATACGTGCTGCGGCAATGCCTACGCCTGCAATCAACAATAGAATGAATTCTTCTCCACGGGGAGGGCCATATTTTCTCTTTGTGTCGTTTTTCTTCTTTTCTGAAGGAATATGGCCGTAGAGTTGTTCACGCGTGATAACAATCTCGGTAACGCCACTGGCAATCTCGCGCTCTTCGTATTCTCCTTCACCAACAGGTTCCATGAGCACAAGGCTAAAACGGTCCGGATCATCCGTTTTAAGGATTCTAGGTATTTCTTTTCTTGCCATGCCTTCAGCTAAGCGATCATTGATTATTCTTCTAATCTTCTGTCTTTCTGCAGAAGTACCTGCTCGGGCGAGAAACCAGGTTCTAATAAACCCTCTGCGCGCCTCCCATACCTGGTTACCCCAGCTGAGCGCTAAACTACTTATATCTTCACTCGCAATTGCATGGGCCACCTGAGGCTCGATGCGGGCAGAAATCCAAGCAACGCCCCGGGGAGTCATCAAACGGGCGTATTCATTCATAGCAGTAGTGTAAGCACCTAAACCTCTTCTTTCCCATGCGCGAGCCATGCGCAAATGGCTTGTTACCGGAAACATCCCGCCCTCTTCCCAAGGAATCTGGCTTTCAAATTCCTGTGCGCGCGCAATAGCATGCATTGCACTACCGGCATATCCCGCTTCAAGTAATACATCGGTAAGTTCAATAAAGGTCTCATATATTTTTCTTAAGTTCTCCGTGGGATCTATCTCTGTTGTATCTCTATCTGTAGAATCAGTTGCTATTGCCAAATCAGCCATAAGGGTAACTGCTTGATGCCACAGCCGAGAGAAGTCTCGTTTAAAAGCAACATCTTCGTCTTCTCCGACTAGGTATAACAGCGCATTTTCAAAACAAACCGCTGCCTCATGTAATGAGTTACTGCGCGCCTCTCCTGCGCCTTCCTGATCATCAAGCAGCATGGTATGCATCGCCTCTGCGTGTTCAATCCAGTCAAAGGCGAAAAAGATATAGTAGTCAACCAAATCCCTCCTGGCCTTTTTGCTGTACCAACCGCAATCCTTCAAAGCAGCTTCTCTCATCATGTTTTCGAACGTTGGCTCTATAGCTACGCCTTCATCTGACTCTAGAGTCAAGATACAATGTGAGCAATCACCGGGGTTCACCAGAAGCTTCAATCCCTGAAAATAGTAGACCGCGGTTTCAACCTCTTGTATAAGCTGTGGATCGCGTGCGCATGTACGGGCATCGGCTAAAGCAAGGAAACACTCTTTAAATTGCCCCAACTCTCCATACGCAATGCTTAAGCCCAGACAATCCTTTGCATGTGTATTGGATAGTGCGTCCTGCTGTGCTTGCGTCTTTCCTTTAGCCTCTTCTATTGCCTTTTTTGAGTTTTGACACCGTTCCAATAATTCGGGGATGACGGTATTCATCGTCAGATTGATAATCCTCGCTCCTCTTGAAGAACTAACAACCAACACCGAGACATGAACCTGATTCGTGATAGGATCAAACTTCACTTCATGGGCACCTAATTCTTGTAATACCTTGTTTGGCCGTACGATACCAACGATAACAAGGATGTCGTCGCTAGGAACAATATCATTCTCGCCAAAATCCTGTTGTAATAATTCTTCCACGCCACACCCATACTCTTCAGCAAAGTGGCGCCACTGATCTATTTCCATAGTGGTAAAGTTGCGTGTATCGGCGCTGGTTAAGTCAACGCCGTCTTTGCGCAAAGCCCCAAAGGGTAAATTACGCGCCCTTACGTGTCCCCCCGCAGCCTTGATCAATGCGATCATTCCATTTACCGTAGTGCTCCTCCAAGTTCCCACCAGCATATCTACGTCTCCAAAAATCAAGTCAACCGCAGCAAAGAAATTGTCTCGAGGGTAGCGCTTTACGATAAAGTTTTTCTCTAATGCTGCTATGAGGCCCTGGTGCCGAGGCCTATCAAGGACACCAATGACTTCTTTACGCTGTTCTCCTGGACATCGTTGTGTCAGTCGAACCGGTCTTTGCATATACGCATTAATATAGGTATAGCCGTCAATCGCGGTCTGCCGCTGACCCCTTCTGGGAGTGACGGTAAGCGCACTACCGATGCCTGTCTGCTCCTCAGCAATAACATCAACGTTCATACCTTTGCGCTGCATGATCTTTACCGCAACATCGCGGGAGCTCTCCATTGATTCAGCATTGAGAATATGCCAAACGCCTAAATCGCAACAGGGTCCTTGCTCTTGTCCAAAGACAGTACCCACTCCAATTGCGGTTGGCTCACCGTACTGTTCTTCGTCGGCTAATACTACCCGTGCGCTAAACCCTTTGGAAACCAACGCTGCCAAACGTTCTCTAAGCCCAATACCTCCCTCTTTGAATAAGTATGCCTCAAGCGAAGGATCACCCTGCTCAGTCATTTGGGCAAGATAATAGGCCTGTAGCATTGCAACAGTGCTCATCAGCTGCGGACAAAAGGCGTCTGTTTCACCTACTGGTCTTAATTGCTGCGCAGGAGCTTCTCCTGTTGCAGGCGTAACATTTATAATTTCAATATCCTCTTCTACACCAGTGATAATCCCTGCCGAATCAGCTACCCAGTTTTGACGTATAATCTCTTCTTCACTCATACCGCTGTCATCAACGCCTTCGGATACCCCCAGTACAAACCCGCTGAAAACAGAAAATAAATTTGATAGGCCGCTTATGCCCGATACAAAACAACTCGCCTCGGCCGACGTATCGTCGGGCCTCATCGAAGCCAGGCTCACGCCTGATTGACCGGTTGCAGCAGCGCTTCTAAACGGATTAAACCCAAGCTCATCCCAACTCTTAATCATAATAGGATGGCCCTTATCTAAAGGAACAAAGGCGATACCGAATGACCCAATTAGGAAGTTGTGACCTGTCTCCATGGCAGGATACGAAAAGAGACGAATATTCTTTTCCTCTTTTAATTTTGGAGGGGTGGCTACTACATCGTGAATCACCACACCCCTTAGATCTTCATATCCCATTGAATGCATACGCTGGATAACATCAGGAAGGAAGCCTAGCATTCCTAAATGCAAAAGCAATAAAAATGGTTTATCGTCTTTGACTCTGCGCCCCTCAATGATCACCGCGGTGCAACCGGTGAAGACAATTTTTGAATCAATCAACCAATTTTCATTAAGAATAGATATATCTAGTGCACTTAATGCGCAACTGTACATTCGACAAAGCTGCTTTCCAAACAGCTGAAACAGTTGTTGTCGAACATCCAAGCCAGATGAAGACGGTGAGCTCAATCGCTTTGCGCTGATAGCATGTAGTGCTTCAACAGGTGCATGCCGCTTCATAAATCTCTCGTCCATCCACATTACTCCAGAAACGCTCCTACAAATACTGCGATATCGCTGTGCTAACGCCATAAATTCCTCATAGCCCACACCAAGCCCTACCCCTGAGACGAAACAGCTGGCGTCGGCAACAAAAGAAGCTTCAGGGGTATCTTCGGCGGCGCGCAATGCTGCCTGAACTATTTGATCGATCTTTTCAGCATCGCGAGGAATATGATACCCCAAGTTACCTGAGAGGACTCTTCTATTGATAGCGCCAAGTCTTTCTAGGTATCCGACGAATGTATCAGGACGCATGCTCCAGAAATCCTCATACCCTGCCCGTTCCCTTTCATGCCATCCGATTGATGCTTCTGCAGCCTCTAAGATATCAAACCTTTCAAAAGCCTCAGCATAGGGTATGACTACAATCTGATCTTCCTGTCCGATAAAATATTTGTTAAGCAAGGCATCGACATACAACACCTCTTTATTGTCGATAATTATTGCGATCCAAGCATGCTGATGGAAATTAAACAAACCAAATGGGTTATCCCAGACATACTTTATCCCTGTGACGATTTCAATTCGATTAGGGCTCTTCTTTGCATCCGCTGTTACACCAACAAGCGGTAGATTAAATCTCTCTGAGAGAATCCTGGCAAGCGCCACTGAAGAATGTCCGGATACACTCGGATATGATCCGGGAAACTTCTCTTTGAGAAACGCATGATATACACTAGCGATCGTTTGAGTAAATATCTCGATCCGGCGTTGTAACTCAGCAATTTCCGAAATTTCTCTAGGAATCCCCATGCTTGTAAAGCAACTGGCTTCAGAATTGTCTCCTGTTGCACCAACTATCCTAAATGAATTTTCTAAGGAAGTTGGTACTGCACCCATATGTGTTGAATTGAGTGGGTGCCGCACTGCCTCGCTTACAAGTTTCGGTGCTGCACTGACATCCAGGGAAAGTTGGTGCGGTACTGCCTCGTTTACAAGGGTCGGTGCTGCTGCCGGAACAAGTACGGGGCTTTGAGCTACGCTTACAACCTCTTCTCGGGTATCTTGCAACAGGCATTCAGGACAAAGTGCCTCAGGAATAAAAAGCGGTTCATACCCGGCTACATCAGCTACCTCGTCAACTGATGTGATCCCATGGCAAATATCTTCTGCTAAATGTCTTAGCGTTATCGCAAAATGCTGCGGATACTCTAAGACTGTTACAAGGTCATTCCTGGCAAAGCTAACCCAGTTGGTAATCGGCTGACCGTAAAGCCGGGCCCATTTCATGATGATACCTCGCTGTGCCCTGGCAAGATGATGTTCCTCTGTAACGCCGTTTAAGCCTTGAGGATTATCAGAGAAACTATTAACCCTATCAATCTCTAGCATTCTCTCTACTGCCTCAGACCACCCCATTATCTGGCCAAAGGCTAATTCCGCATCATCCGCAAGAAACTCATTTGCGGGAAGTTCTGATCTTCGCTCAAATATGGTCCAGACATAATGGCCGACCTCGTGAGCAATAACCATAAGAACCAGCTGCATGTCGTTGTAACTCTCTAACATATTCTCACCAAACACAAAACCTGCGTTAGCGCTTCCTTTAACTTCGGGAACAATTTTTGCATTACTTATGGCCTTTTCCAAAATTACTTTAATATCTTTTCTACTATTAATGTGTCTGCGCCAAAGGGACTGATAGATAATGAACGTTACGGCAAAGATATAGCTTCTTAAACTTAAAAGGCTTCTGCCCGAGGCACTATTAATAAATTCCTGCGCTACCTCCCGAGGCGCTGAACCGACAAATCTCTGCGCCAAAGTATAAAATTCTTTATCGTCTAAATAATCAAACATTCGTCCGGAAACACCTAAGACAAAGAATACTATCCCCGGAGGATAATTTTCAGGATGTTCAATGATCTTCGGCAAGGTTAATTCGCGGGGTAATTCTCTGGAATGCGGATAAAACGCCTGGCGATATGCCTGTAGCAATGCAAATACCATATTTCGATTATTCTCTTCGTACACATCCTTTTTACCGGCCGCAGCAATTGCCGTTTGTAAAACCTCAACTTGTTGACGGGTATTCGATCTAAGGATAATATCAATGAAGGGTTGGGGATACCCGTCTTTTGCCGCATGTTTGAGAACCGAGCAAATATTATGCCTTACTTCTTCACTAATACCATCATCTTGAGAAAGAAAAGCACTCACCAAGTAGTCTCTTGCTTGTTGACTTCGTTCGATAATCTCCGCATCAAACGCAAAAAGGATATGTCTCTTTAACTCATCATCTAAATCAGGATCTCTTAAGTAGCCATCGATATGAGGAAGCAGGGCTTCAACCTCCTCATATCTTTGCTTTACCCACAAGATGATAATGCGATCAGACACTGTTTCTGCAGATGGTTCATACGTGGCTGAGCTAACTCTTTGAGTGCTTGCCGGCAAGACAGCTGAAAATCCTAAAACAGTTGCAATCGGCTCTAAGAATTGATTGAAAAGTTCAAAAATCTCTACAGGAATAAATCCTAAACTCACAAAACAGGATGCAGAAGAATCTTCTCCGGCGTTTTCCCCGGAGAACCTGCGCTTTCTCATAGGCTTCTCTGAATCCTCTATGCCTAAAAGAAAGTCGGCAAGGCTTGTTTGGAGCATGGCGCTGGGGTCTTGCACAAAGTAGATGCCAGTTCCTGTATAGCGGTAATCGTCGAATGTTGCATCTTTCAAAAGTTCAGTTCCGGGAATCACGAGATATCTCTCAGGATGAACCGCTAAAA
Organism: Candidatus Omnitrophota bacterium; assembly: GCA_042571725.1. GTDB lineage: Bacteria > Omnitrophota > Gorgyraeia > VGKH01 > JBHPFN01 > JBHPFN01. The sequence continues at coordinate 18,353 of JBHPFN010000023.1, read as the reverse complement.
TAACATCAAATTCATAAATCTTTGGCTCAACCACATAGCGAGTAACACCTGCCTCTGCTAATACGCTTAAGATATTTCGCATCTGTAAGTACGCATCTAGAATCGATGCTAAAATCTTTATCGATTTCTCTGAAGCTTCTGAGACGAGTCGCGCTAAACTTAAGATGCCTACCGATAAAATATTTTGTATATACGTAACATGTCTATGAAAAATATAATCTGCTTTTCTACCTCGCCCAGCGGTATCACGAATCTCTTTAAGCCTATGGATACCTAGCGCACTTCCTCGTTTAGCTACCATCGATACGTTGAAACCTTGTTCTCTATAGAAGGTTTGTGCATTTTCAAATTCCCTCCTGGCTCTCTCTACAAATTCTCTTTTCATATCAATACCAACCAACAAGATGTCCCATGCAGATACCTCATCAATCCCCACAAGATCCCTCAGCTCTCCAGTAAGGGCCTCCATAATCTCTAATGCCTCATCTGGGTAAATTCCTAAGCCTATTGCATACAGGGTAACTTCTTTGTTGGGTTTTTCCTGCCTGAGTTTTTCTTTGATGAATCTCCTGAAATCAGCACGCAATAACTCCTTCTGACGCTTAAGTGTACCGGAAGCAAAACTTCTCTCTTTTTCTCGTAGCAATGCCTTAGCAAGGTCAGGATCCATTAAACTGAAATGTCCCGGCGGATATCCTGCAAAACCATAGTTGCCCCCGTTAGTACCTGGAAGCTCTGTAGTTTTCCCCAGCGCTAGCCGGACCTCTGCCTCGGAATAACGTAATTGCGCTAACTCGCTTAATAAGGCACGTGGCAGATGGGCCTTGTCACCTTCAGCGTTTACAGTAATCTCGATAGCATCCTCAAACGATTCAGCGGTGTCTTCTTGTTCATCGGCCATTAAATATGCATACAATGCTTCATCCGGTGACACAGAACAATGTTTCAGGCTATAGAATAAACGGATCTCTGCCTTGCGCTCTGGTTCTTGCTCTAACAATGATAGGGAATACGCCCTGGCCGCATCATCAGTTGCCTGAGGGTTTTCTTTATGATAGACTTCGTGTTCTACAATAAATTCTGTATAGGCCTCAAAGACTCGAATTTGTACTTCTGTCAGATCCTCGCGCAGGTCCGGACGGATCAAATAGGATAAATGAATTGCTTGAATGTGGAGAGTGTTCGTAGCGGTATCAAACCGCATTGAAGGCTCATCAATGCGAACAGGCTCAAGAATAACATTGCACTCAAACGGCAACTGAGCATATTTTGCTATATATCTTAAAATCAACCTGAATCTCTTTTTATATTCAAGCGCTAAGCATACATACCTGCGCCTATTTTCTATATCAAAATCATCTTCGCTGCGAACCACCACCCTTCCTAAATCGACTCTTGCAAAGCCGGAAAGCTCCATAGAAGCTGTAACCACTGCATCAGGGGCGTTTCTCTTTCTTTTGCTTTTAACACGATGTGAACCGTACCGTCCGCGCACATGGTCAACCTCGCCTCTTCTGACCAGCCCTTCTAATGCTTTTAAAGTCCAAGGTCTTCTTTTTCGGGTTCTAAAACCTTTTCTATTAAGCTCTTCAATAATCGCAGCGTTCCCTTTTCCTTCTTTTTTTCTTTGTCTTATTATGCGCAAGGCATCGTGAAAACGACCCATGCCTTGCCGTTTCCAGCCTAACTTACTTATTTGATGACGCACAGATCCCTCTCTCATTCCTAGTGCTTGTGCTAATTGCACGTTAGTCAAGTGGAGGTTTTCTAATAGAAAACGCAATTTTTGAGCATCCCAAAGCCTGTTACCCATAAGAAGACGCGCTCCTTCCAAGACTTCAAAAGCCCTTACATACTGTTCAGGAGCATACCCCTTACCTATAACCATCGTGAGGCATTTGACCGTAAGCTCATGGGCTTTCAATCTTCTTCTGCCAGTGCCGCATACGAATTTGGCTTTAGACCATTTCTTTCCTTGCGCAAGAACGCGTCTTTCAAACGAACCTATCGAATCTCTCGAGCTCCCTGAGCCACTTGCTACTCCCAAAACAAAACCAGGATAATATAGGGACGTTTCTGATATTAAAGCTAAGTGTGTCCCCGCAAGGGACAGTTTTCCGATTGAGGACAGAAACGTCCCTTTTAGAAAAGATAGGGCTGTTGTGGCCATCGTTCCCACCAGCCACGGAGAGGTAGACGATGTTAGAGATAATACTCTCTGCCACAACAGCCCAACATCAATATTTGATATTATTTCTAAGTGCAGCGACCCTTCGTTTACAATCATGGCCGCAGTCCTTCCTAGACTCAGCATGCATGAGGACAGCGACCCTAATAAACTTAGTGCGCCATTATTTGCATCGCGTGTCAACCAATGGTATATCGTCGCAACCATCACGACGTTAAAAGATATGAAGAGTACCGTATCGGGTATGCGTATAAAATCTTTTGGAGCAAAAGGAAATATTTTTTTATGAGTCTCGAAAATTAAGTGCGCTATAATACTTATTGCTAAATACGAAATAAATAGCGCAATCAGCCCCTTACAAATAATGTGCAAATTAAACATACCTGTAAGCGGGGCGATAAACGCAAATATAATACCATAGAAAAGCGTCATTACAATAAGTCCGGGGTGGAACTTTTCCCAATTAGAATCAATTCCTTTTAAATAAGCAAGAATCTCGTAATGGATATATCCAATAATGAGTAGAAGCGTGGTCCACGCAACCATCAAACCTGCGACTGCCCCAATAAATCCAATGCCCGAGCCCGCCACAAAACAACTCGCCTCACCCGCATCTTCATCGCCAGGAGTTTTTGGTCGGCTTCTGCGCGGTGCCCGACCATAAGAATGATGCTGCGGCGGCATACGCAATCTATAGAGAACTGCTCTTCTAGCCTGAAGATCTTTAATGGTTGCTCCGACATACGGCGCCCCCGGCTCTCCATCTCCTTCAAATATCCCTCCCTTAGAAGAACCTCTGGTAATCAGGTGCTCACCGGAAATATTAATAACGATTCTCATTCTGCCTTTTTTCCTTCTCTTGACCGCTTCAGGACCCGGAGTTGTCACTATAAAACTCTCTTCAATGACATCAGCACCCTGAAACATAAAATCATCATCAATTTCAGAATGAGGTATTTCGCTAAATCTTGCGTAGAAATTCCCGCTACCAAGCAACTTGATTACTTTACCTACAAAGACTAATCTTGCTTCTAACAACGCCTCCTGACCGGCTTCTCTCAAAGCAAAACTCACAAGTTGCGATGAGCCATCAAATTCCCACGCTTGATTGATATAGTATTGGTCTTCCTTAAATCGAATCAGTCCCAACTGATAATACCGGAAAAATTCTTCAATAATAGAAATTGGCAGCAGCTTTGCCCGTTCCCGTTTCTTTCGAAACTCCCCTCTGACTCTGTAATCCGGTACAAGTTTATGGACAAAGCCCATTGTTATCTGTAGGCTATCAGCAACAGGAAGCTGACCGGCACCGATATCTCCGATAATATATTTTTTAGCTGCTTCCTTTGGAATAAGCACGACTAACATCGCATCGATTTGTTCGATAAGCTCTTGTGACCAACGGCTGTATTCAATATATGCAGCTTCAAAATGTCTAAATTGCTCCTGCGGCTGCGCAGATTCTTCCTGATCCTCAATAAGTAACGCTGCGGCCTCATGAAACTTAAGGTTGATTGCCAGAACCCGCGCCCTTAATAATCTTTTTTGATCAGGAGTAAGATCTCTTCTGCCTGCGGGACTCGGGGAAGACATGCCTCCTGCGGATATACCTAAGATAGGCATGATGGGCAAAAGTAGTATTATTTTTATGAGGGGGTGTTTAGGAATGTTTCTAAAGAAAATTGCGATATGTCTAACTGCGGAAAAGGTGTTATATAACATGTTATATAACAAAGTTTTTACTCTTTCTATTCCCGGCGCGCGGGCAGCATTGCTTAAGCTTGCTATCCTCTCGCGCACTCTCAGAGCTGATATTATGGAACTGATTCTTTTTTGCCGTGCCAAGATAACTGACATTGTAAGCAATGTCGAAACTAGGCTCACAATAACAGCTGCATCTGAATCGATCTGCGTCGAAAGCGTAGGTAAAACCAGCAAGCAATACGAACCGCCTGAAGGACCGGTAATAATTCGCTTAATGTCGTCAACGCTCATCCCAGGACGTATGCGCGGAATAATATGACGAAGCATGTCAATTGGCTTATACAGACTCTGGCAGTCTCTTAGCGCTTCGATTGCATTTGAGATATCTTGCCAGGTAAGGTTTTCTCTTTCTAAAAGTCGTTTAGCCATAATATTGCGTGCTTCTGAAAATTTAAAATCTTCATCAATGAGCAATAAAAGCAGCTCAAGCGGATCCCCGATATCTTCAAGCTCCTGACGGACATCTTCAGCAGATGCACCCTCTGCAGCTCTCATTAGGAAGAAATTCTCTAGCATGCCCTCTGCTCGCGGATCTTGTTCCCTCATTTGTTCAGCTTCCGGAAGAGCCAGCAACTGATCAATAAGCTCTTCTGCTTCTGGGGCCTCTGCTTCTTTACGCTTCTTCTTTCTTGGCGCAGCCGGTGGTTCAGGTGTAGGTATAACCTGTTGAGCAGGTGCAGGTGGCGCTGATTCTTTTTTCTTAGCAACAGCCTTAAATCCAAATCTTTCTCGCGCTTTTGCCGTAACACTTGTCCTAATCTTCTCTCGATCTCCACCCTTAATAGCGGTAAATGCGGGCGTTGCCAGCATAGAGCTTAGCATACCCTCGAATTCACGCATAGATCTACATGCCCCAATGAGCGAAGCCGCAGCTTCCTCGCGGGCTCTCACGAGTTCTTCATATGTTTGACTCTCTGCCCTTGGACGCTGTACCCTGGGTGCGGGTGGCGCTGACGCTTTTTTCTTTTTCTCTTTACGCCCGGTCTGCTCCATAATAACTGTGGCTAATTTGTAAACTCTATCCCTTCTCTCGCTTCCGCAAAGCCTCAACGCCTCTGCGGCAAGCTCCCTTGCCTCCGCATGTTTACCGCTGTTAAAGGCTTCCTGCGCGGAATGCAACAGTCCTTCTTCAGGCGCACATTTAAGATCGCTTAATACAGCGTCCTTGCCTTGACTTCTATGGCTATCTATAGCCCGAACAATTTCTTCTATTTCATTATCTCCGTATCCGGGCATTTCCTTAATTTTGCGGGCAGTTAAAACAAAGAGTTGCTTTTCTACCGCGTGTAGATTACCCGGGTTCTTTTGAAATTCTCTTAGTATAGTCCGTTCTGACAACAATGAAACAACAACAGACCTGACCATATTCAGGTATGTGCTAAACACAAGAAGTATGCTGCGTGCTTGTATTTTTTCACGACCCCAGGTGGTCCGATCCTGGATTGTCCTGACTGCAGTAGCGATATGTGTTTCGGCCCCTTCCCCAAGCTGTGCGCGTAGTGTCTCCTTCACAGGTTCTAATACTTTCCGTGCGGCCTTTTTGCGCAGGGCGCGGTCACGTTGCTCTGCTGTTTTTCTATCTCTGACAATAGATCGAACTTCCTCCTCGGATAAAAGCGGCTGCCAGTCGGCAATGCAGCACTCCACCAACACGTCTTGAACAACAGACTCCGTATTCTTTCTGGTTAAGGGAGGCTCAACCGCAGAAAGCTTGAGTCGCAACGCATCTTCGTACGGTTCTAAATCAGGATGTCTGCGAATAATATCTCCTATGACTGACTCTCTGTGCGCTACTTCTTTAGTGTTTCTGCTCTCCCATGCCTCTCTCTGGCCTGCAACGGCCTGCTGCGGTGTAAGCCTATCACCAAACTCTTCAACTAAACTCAGCACTGCTGTGTGGAATGATGCAGGGCTATCAACCCTCAGTCTCGATACCAGCTCAGCTGCGCGAGCGTTAAATTCCTCTAACCCTGCTGCCAGAAGCTCTTCCATGCGGGAGTCGTACTCATCGCCGTATGCGCGCTTGAGCGCTTCTTCTCGTACAGCCGCCTTTCTTGCTGCGGTTATCTCCGGAGTAGAATTGTTAAATACATATCCGTATTGCACCGTTAACGCTTCAGCCAGCTCGCTCTCAAAGCGCGTTTTGTCTTTATGTGTTTCATAGCTTGCAATTAAACGATTGATTCCGTCCCATACAATCTCTAGTCGCGTTTGATACTCTGCATCCTCAGCATCGTGCTCCAGCTGGGCAAAGCGTGCTTCTACTAACCGCCGTGCCTCTTGAATGTCTCCTGCAGTAAGGTAACCGCTGAATTCTTGAGCTAATCTTTCTAGCTTTGCTTCTGTAGTCTGTCGCCTGCGAAGGCCTAATTCATCGGGCAATGCAGCTGCTCGCTCACAAAATGCTGTAGCTCTTTCTTGACGTGCGCGCTCTTCTTCTTCAACATCCTCCTGCGCCCCACTAAAGATCTCATCTATGGTTGCGGCATCAAGGCGAGAACTCTCTCGGGCGTCTTGCTCTAAGCGGGTAAGTTCATCGTGCGTTGCTTGCATAGTATCTGCATTATAACCGCTCGCAACCCCTTCGACCGTTCTTCTTAAGGTAGATTCTTTAGCATCAAGTGCCTCATCGTCTTTTTCTTCAAGGGCTCCATCTGCCTCGGTAAAGACTCCAACTACATCATCAGCATCAACGCCGGGAAGTGCATCTGCCCGCTCTCGTAGTTGAGCAAGTGTGGCGCGCGTTGTATCCTCTGTGTCATCCGGATCGAATCCTTCAACAGCATCAGTTACTAAGCCTCCTATAGCATCCAAAGCCTTGCTTGCCACCTCTTGCCCTGCAGTTTCAAACAGAGTCGCTACTCTGGATGGCTCAATATTAGGAATAGCTTCTGCCCGTTCTCGTAAACCAGAGAGCACTGCGCATGTTGCTTGTGGGTTATCAGGATCCATTGCTTCAACGACATCGGATACCACAGCATCAATTGATTCGAATGCCTTTTCAGCAATGTCTCTGCGTGCCTCTGTAAAGATGCCGTCTATTGCTGCCGGATCAATACCCTTAGTTTTCTGCTCATCTGCCCTTAAGTCAGCAAGTGCTTGTTCGATTGCATCTGGGTTGCTCGCATCATATCCCTCTACAATTTTATCTACTGCTTGTTGCAATGCCTCTTCCCGCCCTGCTGCTTCTTGTCTTTTGCGTTCTCGGATAGGTTCGAGAGCAACGTCTACTTGTCTTCTAAGAGGAGCTCTCCTTTTTACAAGGTCGTCTGCTGCCAGCCTCTCCAACACATCTTCAGCATCACGTGTGCCGATAGAAACTACCGTTGCTACGGCGTTGCCGACAAGCTTCCAGCGTCTACCGGATACGCCCCCTTTGGAACCCTTAATACTTGCCAACTCCTGCTCGGGAAATCCCACAACCGGCGCAAATACAGCACCATCTTCCACTCTGCCTATTGCCACGATTGAACTGGTAAGACCCAGCACCCCATCGAGCCTTCTGATATCATCCGGCTTTCTTTCTTCATCTGACAACATCCTACCTGCTACAGTCACTACTGTTGCTAATTGTTCGCCTGATGCTTCTTCTAAAGCTTCGGCAACCTTTGCCCTTACCGTATCTGCCTTTTTGTCGTTTACTGAAAGGGTAGTTCTTAATACCGACTCTAAATGATCCTCTCTCACTAGCGCAAGCGCAAGAATTCTCTTGTAAGGACGAACTACATCAGCAGCATGTTCAATTACCTCTTCGAATGCAGCGGTTGCATCATCAAAATTCTCTCGAGCTACCGCTGTCTCCGTCATAGCTATTGCCAAGGCTCGCTTACCGTCAAAACCACAGCGCGCCGCAGATGTAAGTTCTTCCCAGATGTCGTCATGGCTCGCTAACTCTTGACGGGCTAATCCCATACAGACTGTGGCTAAGAGCCAGTGTGCCCCTGCATGCTCAGGATCAATGATCAGTGCTCCTTCAAGCTCCCCGCGTGCGGCTTGCAAACTTGCGATGAGCTCAGGATCACCTTGGTCTGTCGCTGTGCCTAATGCTTCAATGGCAGGTCTTGCCCTATTGAGCATAGCGTTAAAGCGCTCAAGAGGGCTCATTGCAAGACGCTCTGCCACCGCTGTCATACGTTGGGCTAATGCCTGATCGCTGTCTGCATACATTTGACCCAGACAACTCATTATCCTCGAAAGGTAAATAACAGTGTCAGAATTCATAAATCGCGTCTGATCAATTCCCTCAATAATACCAACCAGCTCTTCTAGTTCCTTTCTCTGTCCTTCTGGTACAATGTTTTTATAGGCAAGCAGTAGGTGAAGCGCATCCATGAAAACCTCTTCAGCCTGCTCAAACTCTTCTTTTGCGTGATGTATCCTACCTAAAGTCGTCAAAAGCCCACCTTTCTCCCAATTGGTGCTGCTCGGGACTGCAATCTCAAGGCCCTCACGGGTAAGACGCTCTGATTCCTTAAGATTTTCCTGCTCAAATTCTAATTCAGCCTGACCGTTGAGGATGTTTGATAAGATCTCCTGGCCTGGCTCGAGCTTCTGTGCTTTCAAAAATACCCTGCGTGCTTCAACTAACTTTGCAACTCTTAGAAAGATAAACGCCAGATACGTCAATACGAACGCAGACTCCTGTATCGCCAGCACTCGTTTACAACAGACCATTGCCTCTTTATATCTACGCCGAGAAAGGAAGTAGCTCACTAAACACATATTGGAATTCATTATATTAATTTCACTGTTCATCTGCTCGCTTATCGCTAATGCCTCTTCAAAAGCTTCTCGCGCCTGCTCATGCCTCTCTCGCCACTGAACCGCAAAACCCAAATTTATCAAAACACTACACTTATCGTCCTGTTCTAGTGCTTCTGTTGCCAACGCTTTACGCGAGACCCCCTCGCTTTCTTCGTAGCGATCTGCTATACGATACGCAGTGCCTAAATCAGTGCAGATCATAGCAATTTTTTTCGCAGAGCATCGTTCACTTGCCTCTTCAAGTGCTAACGCCTTCTCGTGCTCTTTTATCGCTTCAGGCATTCTGCGCAGCCTATGTAAAGTATTGCCTAGGCCATTATGCACTTCTGCTGTATCAAGGCCAGTTGTTAAAGCTGCTTCATATGCGGTAAGCGCAACCTCATATCTTCCCAGATTGTAATTCGCTTCTGCCGATCTCTGATGATAACAGGGATTCTCTGAATCGAGCCTCGCCGCTTCATCGAAGGAATCAACGGCACGTTCCCAATTGCCTACCCCTGCCCTGAATTCTCCTAATCTATAATGAGCTTCAGGATTATCTGGTTGTTCTGTTGTTTGTTTTCGATATTTTCGCTCTAGCGTATCGCGCTGTGTAGCTTTACGTGTCTGGTTTATAGCTTTAGTAACTTCCCCCCTTATTTCGAGAGTGCGCAGCAACTTACTGGCGAGAGATCTTTTTTCCTCATGACCTGCTTCACCTGCTGCCTGACCTGCGTCTTCTGGTTCAGGCATCGGTTTGGCCTTAGGAAATTTATCGTCGATTTTTCCTTGCGCTCTTCTTTCTAAAGCCTGAATTGCCACAGGATCCAACTTGTCTCTATGCTCACCTATGATTCGCGCTACCTCAGATTCAGCCGTCTCCCTAGAGCTGGCCTTGCCAATAGCAATAGCAATTTCTTTCTGACATTGCTTCTTTAGTCCGTTTGTATCCAAAGGTGCTGGTGGTTTTGTGCCTGACGAAGGGGTTTCGCCGGTTGATGGTGTTCCTGTGCCAGCTGACGGTTTTTCTGTACCTGTAGGCGGCCTTGCGCCTGACGGTGGTCGTCGTGGCGCTGACGGAGGCTGTGCCCCTGTTGGTGGTACTGGTGGTCTTGCACCTGAAGGAGGCTGAGCACCTGACGGTGGCTGTGAAGCTGTTGGTGCAGCCGGAGCAGCTGGTGCAGCCGGAGTTGTCGGAGCTACTGCCTCGCGTCTTAGCCTCATTAAGGCGCTGTAGCCACGTCTTAATGCATTTGGCCCGGTCATCCCTTCGATCACATCTTCAATTACATCCTCGACATCTAGCTCTCGAATAGTTGCTAAACCCTCTACGCATGCAATCAATTCTTCGGCAACAACGTCGGCAACTCTCATATCTTTATAGTTGCCTGCACAACGCTCAAACGCAGTTCTAACTGTATCAATCCTACCTCTGGCAAGCTCCCTTAATTTTCCAGTTGCATCTGCAATTCCTAATTCTGCGCACACCCCTATTGCAACCAATCGAGCCTGATCCCTTGAATCCTCTAAGCCAATCTCAACCAGAAATTCTTCAGCGTCACGCCTGTCGGTGTCTCCAACTCTTCTATATCCATCAACAAATTCCTGCCGTGCTGCATCAGCCTCCTCAGCAGAAGCAAATGCTTCAATTAATTCTAACCAATTTGGTGTCTCGAAATCACCTGAGTCAGAACCGCCATCGCCATCATCCGGAGGTGGCACATCATCAGCGCCTGGAGCTGGTGGCGTATCATCAGGGCTAGACGCTGGCGTTCCCGCTGCAGGACCAGAAGACAACTCTTCACCGGTATCGGTAGGTACACCAGGTCTTTCTGTATCTTCAGGAGCAGGAGCTGACGGTTCACCTACGTCAGTAGGAGCCGGAGTTGGTGGAATATCCGTAGCACCCGGAGCAGCTGGTGGTGGTGTATCGAGAGTTCTATCTGCTGCTGCAGCAACTTCGGCTGGTGTTTTTCGAATCAATTCAGGCAGCTTTGCAATGCGCTCTTGGATCTCAGCCTTTAACTTTCTGTCTGCTTTTACCACACTTTCTTCTAGAAGCTCTTCAAAGAACGCACGCAGCTCTTCGTTGGCAAAATCCTCTGTGAGCCCTAAGACAACCAATACATAAAATTTAAACCGTGCAATTTGCGTTCTGTTTTGCAGGTCTTGCTCAGTCTGTTGTGGAGTTCTCTTTACCTTTGCTTTTGCCTTTCTTTTTGCTTTTGTTTTTGTTTTCTTCTTGGATTTAGATTTTTTCTTGCGTGGAATCCCTCCGGCAAAAGCAGCGCTGACCGAGTCAGCGCAGCACTCACTATTTAACATGCTGGGTGCCAAGCCTATTTCCTCTCCTCCAAACTCTAGACCAAGTAGACGCAACACGCCAGATCCAACAAAAATAAAACCGATGATAATCTTCGGCAATACATCATGTGAGTTGTTATTCTCCACCTCGATGGCCCGGACTAATTCAAGATGCTTGCGCGCTATCACAAGAAGATGAGGGATGATGCTTGCGCGAATCCTGGCTGATGTCTGCGATAATGGCAGGAGAACTGTTTTATCGTGCTCTAGCGAAACGAGTGCTTCAAGTTCATCAGTAGAGACAGCGCCCAAATCAGGGCGCTCAGCAAATATCAACTGTAGATTTAATCGTGTTTCAACGGTTACATGCCCAAGCTCACCAGCCTTGTGGAAAAGCTCTACCGCTTCTTCTAACTTACCTTCCTCCCGACAGACCAGTGCCATCACGGCATATCCTTGAGCATCATCCGGGCTTTCTTTTATTGCTGCCTCTGTGTATTCTCGTGCTCTTTCGAGCTGATCATCCCACAGATAACCATCTGCCAGATTGCGAAGAATCAAGGCTCTTCCAGGGCCGGGTGCGGCGAGCTCAAGCGCTTCTTCCTGAAGCGCTCTGCCTTGCGCCCTATCACCTTCTTTGCCTCTTTCCCCGAGAATAATGCCCGCGAGGTTAAGGATGCTGGGTGTGGCAAACCCTTTTGCTCTTGCCTGTTCGAATGCGCTCAGTGCACTATCAAGATTTCCTAACTCGCGATAGAGCTTCATTAAATCAAAATGCACGCTCGATACATGTATATCATCTATTCCCTTTGTGTCTGCAAAACGCCGCGCCTCCTGTAATGGAGCAAGGGCTTGTCCCGGTTTACCGGTAGCCCTTAGTAGCTCTGCTTTTAAACTCAGCGCACTGATATATAACCTCTCTCCGAAACCTTCGATTTTTCTCGCTCGTTTTAATACTTCCTCAAGGGGTGCGCCCGCCTTTTCATGTTGACCTGAGCGTACAAGCGCGTAGCCATAGTCGTGACAGTATATCTTTACGTGCAAAGGAAGTTTTAAATCTATGGTTCTTTGTTCTTTATCCGCCTCGATTAATGTAACTGCGGCGGGATAATCTCCTAGCAAGAGATAGATTTCTGACAAATCATTTACCGTCTTGATACTTTCAGGGTTAGCCGCAAGTGATTTCTCCAGAAAGCCACGTGCTTCAGCGAGTTTTCCTTCTTGCTTTCTTAAGCTTCCCCAATTAGAAAAGACCTTTGCCCTACACTCATCTGAAACAGGCTTACTAGTAATTATGCCATCTGCCTCAGTAAGCATCGCAGCTGTTCTCTCTGGGCTGTCGTCGGCTGCCGCATAGGTCCCTGCAAGAAATATGAGCACCTCAACCTTCACTTCAGGATTATCTTCAACAGCCTTAAGCTCCTTGAGGACTTCTAACATTGTTATTGCTTTATCATTTTCTCCTTGCTGAGAAAGTACGAGTACGGTACTACCCAACGCCTGAGTAAGCGAAGGAGCAAACTTATTATGTTTCTCCAGGCATTCGTTGAACAGCTGCTCAAGAGCAACAAAATCCTCATGCACTACTCCATAAAACGCAATAATCTCTCCTAGAGAACCGATGGCGTCTTGTGTGCCTGCATTTTCCTCAGATGCAAAGATCCTCTGCTGCGCAATGCCAAAACTCTGCGCAGCCAACGTATAGTCGCGTTGCGTGACATACAGATTCCCAATGAAACAGGCAACCTTGAAATTCTCAGGTTGTATCTGACTGACTTTTTCAAAGTGAGCGACACACTGCAGAGCTTCCCCAAGCTCACTGTAAATCGATCCTAACCTCGCATACCCCTGACCCAGGGCTTTACGTTCGAACTCCCTCTCGCCCTCGGTTGGCTCTGGATCCTTTGTCTCAAGTATCCTTATTGCCTCTTGGTAGAACGGGATGGCCTCCTGGAACCTTCTTTCATTGAAAAGTTGCTCAGCTTGCCTAAGTGACACACGCCAATCAGATCCGCCGATGCCGCCGCCCATGCCGGGAAAGAACAGCATTGCTAAACCAAACAAGGATTCACCAGAGGAAGCCGTCGCATACACTGCACCAACTATCCTAAATAGATTTTCAAAGGAAGTTGGTACAGCACTGGCATCCAACGAAAGTTGGTGCAGCACTGCCTCGTTTACAAGGGTCAGTGCTGGTCCTGCGGTGAGCACAAACCAAAATATCATCTTTGCCCTAGGTGCTATTGCGCGCAATGCGCGTGCGCAGCATCTACTAAAGAAACCATACTCTCCCAGCCTACCGCACATATGCTCTGTCATTATCTGATTAAATAATATCCTAAATGCCTTTGTGTTTCTTATGCGTGACTCTATCTCAGCCACCTTTGCCTCTACGCGTCTGTTAAAGACTACAATCCCCTCGGGATCATCTTGGCTAAGACCGTGAACGCCTATAAACAATTCATCTAGTTCATTAACATCCACATGGCGTATAAACTCTTTCATCTCCGGAATCAAGGCCGCATCCATAGTAGGAATTACTTCTACACCGTTCTCTGCATACTTTAGTTTCTTAGCCATATAGAGCAGGTACAATATAAACGGTTTTGAACCGGCCAACTCTCCGCAGAACTCAGCCTTAAGATTATGCCGCTTGGCTGCACGCATAAAGGTTCCGGTTGCTTTCATGATGCGAGGTTGCAACTGGGTAAACATCAATGCGTCTTTTGCCTTATCGCGAGAAACTCTAAAGGTCCTTACCGTGTAGTCATTGCTGCCAAAATGTACTGAATGTGCGGACCTAAATATGTTTTCTCTATTTATTCCTCTGTTTGCTTTAGGAGTTTCAATCATAAATCCAACGCGCATTCCTTCAAGCTGTTCTTTTTGTACTATGCCGGCTTCAACCAACCTTTGCGCCTCCTCTTCCCACAACGCTAAAACATTATCAACGTCTACTAAGCTTTCAACCAAAGGAAACATTGCTTCGATATTATTGTTGCGGCAGAGTGCGAAGCTAGTAAGCAGCGCGCGTATCATGGCACGGACTACTTGATTTCCAAAATCATCTTTAAAATAAAAATCCAAGCCATACCAATTGGTCGGCGGGAAATGAGCCCGCTCTTTATCTTTTTCTCTATCGATTACGCGCACCACCAGAGGCCCTTGTATCATATTCGCTGCTGCCACAAACTGCTGAACAAGAGAAGCTTCATAAAGCTCCATCGTTCCTTCATACGGTATCCCCTCGGTACGCCATAAGCCCACACCGTCTCCGCCTGCCTCTCTCACCTCTTGCACATCGAAAAGAGTACCTGCGGTTCCAAACACCCTCATGGCCAATCCGTCTTTAGTAACAACAGGCTCGTTGCGGCGCTGTCTATATATTGCCTCCAAGGCCTCTTCTTGACAGATCCGCTCAGTAAGCCTCAGGCGGGTAAAGACGTCCGGATTGATAATGACCTGCTGGTTATGCCCGTCAACATACACACGTTCTTTTCCGGTTATGTTCTCAAGCAATCCTTGCACTCCGGTAATAACCGTAATGCCCCGATTACCTGCAAAGATAACCCAATGAGCCATGGGGGTGGCGGTTTTACTGACAATTGCTACTATTCGTGGATACGTTTCAAGAAGTCTCTCCAGCTGAGAAAACTCCATCTCGTCAACAACGAGGATCAAATCAGCGTCCTGAAGAGTCTCATCTGGCACATACTGCCTCTCGAGTTTCTCCGCAATCAAAGAACAGGCTAAATTAATCTTATCAATTTGCGCGAAAATCTCAGACTGTTTCTGCTGTATAGCTTTAACAAGCTCACTTTTGCATGCGCAAAGGGGCGTTTCTGCTCTTTGCTGGACCTGCTGTGCTATTTTTCTTATGAATTCAATTTCCCAAGCTAATTCTCTGTCTCTTGCTGCGCGTGCTTGTTCACGAAGTGAAGTGCGAGTTGTTTCTGTAACGACTTCTTCAAATGAAGCGAAGAATATCTCTTTTTCTCTAAAACGCGCTTCTTTAGTTCTAGCTAACTCTGCTTCAATTTGCTCAAGGGTAACCCATGTGCCTTCAGTAATAAGCTCCTTAAGTTCATCTAAGAGTCCAATCTCTCTTAATAACTCTCTTTCTCGTTCTTCTTCCAATTCAAATACGATATCACTTGAAAACACACCCGGTTGTTCTGTAATAACTTCCGGAACTACACGTCCAAGCCCATCGACAAAATCATGAGCCGCCCTATCAGCAGGTAATAGCTCGTGTTCTCTGATATCGTCTAACACCATACCAAAACGCATCCTTTCGTTTGCTACCCTCTGTTGTTTGCGCTCATCAGAATCGGTTGGACGAATATAGCTATCTTCTTCTCTTAACTCCATGATCAGCTGCACGATAACACTTTTAATCTGTCTAAAGCCATCTATCATCTTCTCTACCGATTCCGGAAACTCGGTTCCCATTCTTGCACATTCTGCTTTGCTTCTTTCGTTATTGTCTAGCGCTATCATTATTTTGCTAAATTTCGGCAAATTGCTATAGTCAGGCAAGGCTCTACCGGACTCAACTAAGGCTCGGATGTGCTGCGGCGAGGAATATTCATAGAGCAGCCGTGCCGGAGACATTCTTCGGTCTCTGATGAATCTTTCAAAATCATCAAAGCTAATTTTCATCATCGCTATAAAATCACGCGATATCTTTGCATCATTTTCTCGGCCTGCCCTTTCCAACACCACCATTTCCTTCTCGTACGGAGCCAGGATTGCGCGCGCCGCTTTTTTAAAGCGTCTCACATCTGCTTCAACATCGCCGCTATCATACTGATGCTGTATATGTTCGATAACCTTGTTCTTAGCCCGCCCTAAGTCTTCTGCAAGGCTCCCTGCGCCCGCCTGTCGTAACTGCGCTGCTTTCTCTTCTGCTGCGGTCTCAAACACGTACTGCGCACTCATTTCTTGCTCTTCAATTGCGCACGAACAAATTTCCTGCAGTTCGCTTAGAATTCCGGGTAGATCATGATTTTCTACTTCACATATGACCGCTTCAATTGCGGTCTGCAAAAGATTTTGTCTGATGCGCACTTTTATCTCAACGTCTTCGTCAGTGTCCCAAGGCATCCTTAAACTGTACGCTGCAAAGGGCAATTTTACGCCTTCGTGGACTAGGCACTGGCCTTTTTTCACGCGCTTAATTTGATTCACGCTTCCTTTTAGGACTATTTGGCCAGGACTAGACCATCCAAAGGCTTTTGCAACTCCTTCTGAAAACTTTAAAATCAGAATCAATAATCGTACCAGTGATACTCTGCCGCCAAAAATTGGTGGTAGCAATCCGGATATAAATGCTGAAGCTTCACCGGAAGAAGTTGCACCCTTTTCTTTTCTCTGGCCATCTTGATTTTGTGGCTCAACGAACGTTTTGGCAAGTTCGCTCAATGGAGTTAATGTGGTTAATATTTTTACACGTAACCATTCCTTATGCTCCCACCACGGTCGTAATCCTTCCGGTGCTTCTGGGCTTGAAGATAATTCTATCAGACGGGTAAGCTCAACGAGATGTATAAGAAATTCCAGGGCAGAATGATCAAGTTCATTATCAAAAAGATGCCGCTCAATCATTGGGGGTTCCCCGCCCTCATACCGTTTACGAATTGGATGATACTGCTTGCTCCCCAATTCTTCTAAACATGCAAGAAGACCGCTAAAGCCGCTCATTAACGGATGAACCGCTTCGCGTACAATCGTCTGACACGACTCTGCAATCTCAAGCCGGGTCCATTCGTGTGGCCCGGCAGCAGGCTCGCCCTCTATCGTCACTGTTTTAGGCTTACCCGTACGGTATTGAATCGTTATTATTCTTTTTGATTGTTGAGGGCCTAGCCGATGATACTGCATACGAACATCTGAAATATCTGCATCGGCTTCTTCTGCAACAGTTTGTAATTCGTTATCGCTTATGATATAGCTGCTAATCCTTCCATCTGCCTCAAAATGTACCCTGAATTTCACCGGCCACTTTGCCAGCCACGGCAGGATATTTCTATTCTTCTTTGCCTCCTCTAACGGCATCATCACAATACCGAGATCTTGGCTTTCATCAGCTAAGAATTGCTCCTCGGTAAGTGAAATGATAAACTTCTCTCCGGCCAGAGAAAATACTACATATCTATGATACAGGTTAGTTTCATTATTCCAGCGGTGAACCCACTCACCCTCAAACCCGTTTTCTCTTAGCAACCTCATTGTATGGTAGGATCCGCCGTAACAGTCTGCCCGATGCTGATTATCCTCCATGCGCAACCGCTCTTTAAGGTCTGCAATGGTTCTGATGTCCTCTAGGGGAGTGTTGCGCCTAACCGTTCCGGTCGGTCGCATCAATCTTGTAAACCGCACAACTTCGCTTTTGTGCGCATCTGAAAGTTTTCTTCTATAAAAGAACCGTATCACGATACTCTCTGCTACAACACGTTGCCATGCTGCTAATTTTCTAAACACAAACAAATTCCATAGATTGGTAAATTTCTCTGTCTTCAGCGCCGGCGGAAGCATAGCTAAAGCAGAAAAGCCATCAACATCTACATCCGGCGGCAACCATTTAAGTAATCCAGCAAACACCACCCCACCAGCCATGAGTGCGGTGCTGCCGGGACCAAGAGGATTTCTTTTATTTTTAACAGGAAGCATGCCGGATGCCTCCATGGTTTTAACATCCTCCCAAAGATACACAGCAATCTGTGGATTTGCAAAAGCGCAGTTCGAATCAAGCCTAATCCTCCCGTTATAATACACTGCATAGTTCATCGAACGCATATCAGCAACAAACGAACGATTGAACGTTGTAACTATTTGAATTATACGCTCAGTAAACGTACCCTCAACTGATAAATCGAGGCCCGTAACAACTTCAGTAGGTGAAACTGCTTTACTATCGTCAAACAGCGGCAGATGAATCTCACAATGTCTCTTATCATATTCTCTGGTATCGTTCATAACATGTTCAAAAGCAATCATAAGGTGATTGAAATTCAGAGCCAGGCGGGCAAAAAATCCACCACCGACAACCACAAATCGAGTTGATCTTTGTGCTTTAAACAGGTCGATGAACCGGTGCAGATTAAGCACTCCTGATTCAGGTACGGTCTCATGCTCTGTGAAGGCAAACCTATCTTTGACTAAAGCTGTGTTTGACTTTCCGGGGCGAATCTCTAGTAGATACAGCGGTGCGGCTGCGGCGAGAGATAAAAACTCGCTGGCCTCCGCACCAACTACCCTAAATAAATTTTCAAAGGAAGTTGGTACTGCCCTTGCTCCCTCTATCAGTTGATCGCAGGATGCAAGGACTGTCCCTGCTACCTCTGTATTAAAT
>JBHPFN010000022.1:0-30862 GCA_042571725.1 Candidatus Omnitrophota bacterium | reverse complement strand
GGGCAGCGCTTACGGGAAAGCTTGTTGGTCCGGGATTTTCGCATCTCTTCAAGCGACTGATCGCAGACAAAGGCCTTGCCTTTTTTAATCAGGTCGATTGCATAGTCATATAACTTTTCAAAATAATCTGAAGCATAGTACAGCCGGTCCTGCCAGTCGAAACCGAGCCAGCGCACATCTTCGATAATGGAATCAACGTATTCAACCTCTTCTGTCTCAGGGTTGGTATCGTCAAAACGCAGGTTACATAACCCTTTATAATCGCGGGCGATGCCAAAACTAAGACAAATAGCCTTGGCATGACCGATATGCAGGTAGCCGTTTGGTTCCGGAGGAAACCGCGTATGCACGCGGCCGCCGTGCTTACCAGCCTCTCTATCCTTGTCGATTATTTCACTGATAAAATTAGTTGGTGGTTGATTTTTTTCCATGGTTCTTATTCGCGTGAGTCTATTTTATTGACCCTTCGACTCCTTCGTCGCTTCACTCCTCAGTCGCTCAGCACCCTTATTTCTTTAAGAGCGGGTGCAGTACCTTTTAATTTAAATCATGGGTACAGGATGGTTCGACGCTTACAAATGGTGAGCAAGGGCCGACGGAACGTCGGCCTGCGTCGAACCACTGCCCCGCCTGGACTCGAACCAGAACTACTTGATCCAGAATCAAGCGTGCTACCAATTACACCACAGGGCAAAGCTTTCGTTTCCAAGGCTGCTTTGCCCAGTCCTGACGCTTTTCAGTCAGGACAGGGCATGATTTGTTCTCGTGCTGAAATTTGCCCAGTCCCGATGCTTCCCAATCGGGACAGGCATGATTTCCTTCCTATATAACTAGTGCATTACCAATAATTCTCTCGAAACCATGCATCGGCTTTCTTGGTCTTGTCCCAAACATACCCTAAGCTGTTTCCGATTCCCTTGCCGGCAGCCTTAGTATCTTCGGCTAAACCGGAAGCTGTACCTTTTACCGTGGCACAACCTGCAGAGCATACAAAACCAATGAAGAGAACTATGGCTATCGATCTTCTTAAATAGCGCAAGCTCACCCCTCTCGTTTAATCTTCTTATAGATAGAATTCAATCGCTCTATTGTCTGCTTTGGACCCAATGCTTCAATCGTCTCGAACAACCCCGGACCAACAAGCTTTCCCGTAAGCGCTGCCCTCACCGGGTGCACAAGGTCAGACGTAGAAAGCTTCAATTCTTTTGCAATCTTACGAAACGCCTCTTCTATCGGCTGTGCCTCAAAAACATCAAGCTTCTCAAGGGAAGCGGCCAATACATTCAACTCTTTCATAACGTCTTTCTCCAACAGTTTCTGTCGTGCCTCGTCAGTAAAATCAAATTCTTTAGTAAAAAGAAAATCTGCTCTTGTTGAAAAATCCGTTAAGGTCTCAAGCCGCGAATGGTATAGCGTTACCACATTTTTCAACCACTTTTTATCAACATCTTCTTTAATAAAACCCTGTTTTTGTAAAAACGGCAGCAATAAATCAGTAAGTGCATCGACTTCCATCTTCTTAAGATATTGGTTGTTGATCCATTTCAATTTCTGTAGTGAAAATTCCGCTGCGGCCTTATTAATCTTTTTGATGGAAAAATCATTAATCGCCTTCTTAAGCGAGATGATCTCCTGATCGCCTCCGGGAGACCAGCCTAAAAGCATAAAATAATTAATCAGCGCCTCGGGCACAAATCCCATTGCTCGGTATTCGCTCAGGGCGGTGGCACCGGTACGTTTTGATAATCTGCCGCCCTCGCTTCCTAAAATAAGCGGCAAGTGCGCAAACTTAGGAGGTTTAAATCCAAGCGCCTCAAATAACAGCACCTGTTTCGGCGTGTTGGAAATATGATCGTCTCCGCGAATAACGTGGGTTATATTAAGCGTTGCGTCATCGACAACACAGGCAAAATTATACGTCGGGGTGCCGTCAGATTTAATCAGGACCTGATCTTTTATCTCAGCGGTATCGAATTCAATCTCGCCGCGGATTAAATCGTATACCTTAATCTTTTTCTGCGGCAGAGGATACACGATTGCGCCCTCAGAATAAACAGCTTTTTTCTCCTTAATAAGCCTTTCGACGTGCTCCTTATAAACATCCTGGCGTTTGCTCTGATAGTAAAGTTCATCCCAGGATAAACCAACCCATTGAAGGCTTTCTAGGATTTCATCGAGATATTTTTTTTCAGAGCGCTTTACATCCGTATCTTCGATGCGCAGAATAAAGGTGCCTTTATTGGCTTTGGCAAAAACCCAATTAAACAAGGCAGTGCGCGCACCACCGATATGCAGATACCCCGTCGGTGAGGGGGCAAAACGGACTCTAATCATGACTTTGTCCTAATGTAAATCCTTTTTCGAGTGCCTGCTGGTTAATCTCTAAAAGGGCGCGTTTATCAGGGGGAGCGATTTCCTTCATCGCCCGCACAATACTTTTTAAGCTTACAATCTTCTTCTTGGCAACATAGACACCGAGAGCGATTGTGTTGGCTACCCTGATATTGCCAAGCCCGACTGCGATATCCGTAAGCGGCACGGAAAATATGCGCACATTTTTTCTCCGAGGAATCTTCTTGGCTAAGGAACTGTTGATAATCAATAAGCCTTTGTTTTTGATGCGCGCAGTAAATTTATTAAGTGATGGTTGGTTCATCGCGCAAAAGGTATCGGGATACTCAATAAAAGGGGATGCGATTAGCTTATCGGAAATTTTAATCATGCAATGTGCGGTCCCACCTCGCACCTCCGCCCCATACGACGGAAGCCAGGTTACTGCTTTATTTTCAAGAAGGGCTGCGCGAGCAAGGATCTTGCCCATAAGCATTATGCCCTGCCCGCCGAAACCTGCGAAGATAATGTCTTCCGTCACTTCAATTACACTTCCTTTCTTGGGACAGGCGGGCTTGCCCTCCAAACCCTGAGAAAATTATGTCTTCTGTCATTTTAACTTACCTAAAGGAAACTCTTTAATCATTGTTTTATCTATCCAATCTATTGCCTGCCTTGGCGTCATGCCCCAATACGTCGGACATGCGGATAATACCTCAACCAAGGAAAAACCTTTATTTTCGATTTGGTTTTGGAATGCTTGCTTAATTGCCTTTTTTGTCCTAAGGATCTGCGCGGGAGAGTTAATGGCGGTTCTTTCTACCGATGCAACCGCAGGAAGCAGAGCAATCATTTCAGAAATTTTCAAAGGGTACCCTGCGTCTTTGCAATCTCGGCCGCGCGGAGTAGTAGCAGTCTTTTGGTTTGTCAGTGTCGTCGGTGCCATCTGCCCTCCGGTCATGCCGTATACCGCATTGTTTACAAAGATACAGGTTACATTCTCTCCGCGGTTTGCAGTATGAATGGTCTCGGCTGTACCGATTGCAGCTAAATCTCCGTCACCCTGATAGGTAAAGACAAATCTATCTGGTCGATATCGCTTTAGGCCGGTTGCAACTGCTAAGGCCCTACCGTGTGCTGCCTCAGCACAATCAAAATCCCAGTAATCATAGGCTATCACTGCACATCCAACCGGAGCGACCGCAATAGTTTTATTGCGAATACCTAACTCGTCAATCACTTCGCAGACCAGCCTATGCACAATGCCGTGACCGCAACCTGCGCAATAGTGCGTGAGCCTATCGTACATGCTTTTTGGTCGAGAAAATGTTTTTTTCATCTGCTTGCTCATTTCGCCAGCTTTTTTATATGCTTTACGATCTCTTCGTACGTAGGTATGCCGCCGCCGGTGCGGCCATAAAAATGAACCGGACAGCGCCCGTTAACGGCGAGCCGCACATCTTCTACCATTTGACCGGTGCTCATCTCTACGACGAGAATAGCTTTTAATTTTGAGTTTTTAGCTAAAAGTTGCGAAAATGCATTGTCGGGAAACGGCCACAATGATATAGGCCGTATGAGCCCTACCTTACTACCTTTGCTTCGGGCTTCTATCATTGCCTGCTTTGCAATACGCGCCACGGTTCCGTAAGCAACGACCGCCACAGTGCTATTTTCTAAATGAGATATCTCATATTGTTGCTCTTTCGATATGATGGTTCGATACGTCTTCTGAAGTGTTCGATTTAAATTTTCCAACGCACCTTCTTTTAACAATAACGACCGTATAATGTTTGGCTTTCTTCCTTGCGCACCAGTTAATATCCATGGTTTTTTTGCTTTAACGCGTGTGGCCTTAGTTTTAAATTTAGTAATGGGTTCCATCATTTGTCCAAGCATGCCGTCGCCCAATATAATCACCGGCATTCTATAGGTATCTGCTAAATCAAAGGCGTGACGCGTCAAATCTACCGATTCCTGCACGGTAGAAGGCGCAAGCACAATAGAATGATAATCGCCATGGCCGCCGCCTTTGGTTGCCTGAAAGTAATCGGATTGACTGGGAGAGATGTTTCCTAAGCCCGGACCTCCGCGCATAATGTTCACAATGACCGCTGGTAACCGACACCCTGCCATGTATGATATACCTTCTTGCTTTAGGCTCATTCCCGGACTTGAAGAGGTTGTCATCGCGCGCGCTCCGGCAGCACTTGCCCCAAATACCATATTAATTGCAGCAAGTTCTGACTCTGCCTGAATAAACACGCCACCCGCTTCGGGCATACGCCTGGACATATATGCAGGTATCTCGTTCTGCGGAGTAATCGGATATCCTGAATAAAAACGGCAGCCTGCCTGTATGGCAGCTTCGGCAATGGCCTCGTTGCCGGTCATTAAAATCTTCGAAGTCTGTTTATTCTTTAAACGCTTCAATGCATACCTCCGGACATACAACACAGCAAACATTACAGCCAATGCAATCTTGCTTTTTCGAATTTTTAAATTGGGCGGGCTTAACACCCAATTTATTAAACTTCGGCTCAATCACAATAAGTCCTTTAGGACAATGGGCAATACATAGATAACACGCTTTACATTTATCCCGAGTAATTTTTATTTTCGCCATGTAATTATACTCGTATGAAAAATTGTATTTTTTTCACTAAAGAATCTTTATCAAGGCCAAGCTCTGCGAATAATTCATCTCTGGTGGCATGGGTGATAAATTCTGTGGGCAAGCCCAGCGCAAGAACCTTCGGACAAGTGCCTTTTCGACAGAGCTGGTGTAATTTCTCCAGCACGCTTGTGCCAAAACCTCCGTCGACAATACCCTCTTCTAACGTTACTATATGCGTATATTTTGTTACGAGCCTCTTGAGCAATGATTCATCAAGAGGCTTAATAAATCGGGCGTTGATAACCGTTGCGTTAATTTTGTTTTTGACTAAGTCTTTGGCTACCTCAAGCGAGGTCTTGACCATCGTACCCAACGCAAGCAACGCTACATCATTGCCCTCTCGTAACACCTCAGCCTTGCCTATTGCAAGCGCATCATCAGAAGCATCGGTCTGCAGCATCTCGGCTACCTTGGGGTAACGTATGGCTGAAGGCGCATCGAGCCCGACGGCAAATGTAAGCATTGCCTTGAACTCTTGTAAATTTTTCGGGGCCATCAAGACAAAATTGGGGATATTTTTTAAATAGGCGATATCCGAGATCCCATGATGCGTTGCGCCATCAACCCCTACCAAGCCTGCTCTGTCAACCGCAAACACTACTGGCAGATTCTGTAAGGCAACGGCCTCCATGAGCTGATCAAAGGCCCTCTGTAAAAAAGTGGAGTAGATTGCAACTACCGGCTTTAAACCCCCTTTTGCCAGACCAGCAGCAAAACACACTGCGTGCTCTTCAGCAATGCCGACATCGAAGAATCTCTCGGGGAAACGCTGGGCAAACACATCTAACCCTGTGCCTTCAGGCATTGCTGCGGTAATAGCTACAATCTTCTCGTGTTGCTGCGCCAATTCTACGATTGTGTCGCTAAACACCTTAGTGTACGTTACGGTATCCTGTGTAGCCTTTTTCGGTTTTGGATTACCCGATTCGATGTCGAAAGGTACTGCACTATGGAACTTTACAGGCCGCGTCTCCGCCGGAAGATACCCTTTTCCTTTCTTGGTTACCACATGCAGTATGCGTGGTCCCTTTAAGGTCAAAATATTTTTAAGCGTTGGCACCAAAATATTCAAATCGTGCCCATCGAGAGGACCGAAATAGCGGAATCCTAATTCCTCAAAGAATATGCCGGGGATGATTAATCCTTTTAATACCTCTTCGAATTTACCCGAGAGCTTCAGCATGCGCGCGCCTACCCGAGGGATGCGCGTTTCAATAAAATGCTCAAGCGCTTCACGAAAACGATTGTAGATAGGCTGGGAAATAATCTTGTTTAAATACGTCGAAAGTGCGCCTACCGACGGAGCAATGCTCATCTCATTGGTATTTAATATAACAATAATATCTTTGTTAAGGTGTCCGGCGTTATTAAGCGCCTCAAAGCATAAACCCCCGGTAAGAGAGCCATCACCAATAACCGCAACAACATCTTCATCGGTCCCATTAAGGTCTCTGGCCGTGGCTAACCCTAAGGCAAGCGATACTGCGGTAGAGCTGTGTCCTGTGGTGAAAGGATCGCATGCTGATTCATCCTTATGGGGAAAGCCGCTTATGCCTTTATATTGCCTGAGCGTATGGAAGCGTTTGGCGCGGCCAGTGAGAATCTTATGAGGATAACTCTGGTGTCCGACATCCCAGATTATTTTATCGTCCGGGCAATGCAAACAATAGTGTAGTGCTACGGTTAATTCAACCGCACCCAAGCTCGAGGCGAGATGGCCGCCGGTTTTTGAAACTACCTCTATTATCTTTTCTCTAATCTCGTGGGCAACCAACGGCAGTTCGCGTAAAGGGATCGCTTGAAGATCTTTAGGAGAGTTAATTCTATCAACTAACACGGTTATAGGTTTTCTGTTTGCGTTTTCATCAGGCGCTGTACAATAGAATGAACGCGCTGCTGGTCTTGCTCTTTGAGCTTGCCGAATTCAATACCCGTATCGAAAAACGAAGGTTTTTTCTCGTCGGATTCTTTGCGCTTTACCACCCAGACGATTTTTCCGTCGCATTTTATGTGAGACTGCGTATCCATTAAATCGAGCTCTATCTCCACCGGCGTAAACAAACCTAAGTCTCTCTTTAAGATAACGCAGATTCCCCCCATCCCGATATTTTCGGTATGGGTCAGCATCGCCTCGGGACGCATGCTGTTTCTCCGGATAATCACTAAACACGGATAATTAGCCCTGGGAAATCTACGCCTATCCATGCCTTGCCATGTCATTATAACCCCCTTTGTATTCGTTGTATGGAACGTGCTTTGCCTGTCTGCTCATCTATATCGATTATTACCGCGTGCAGCCACACATCGTCAATGGCAACTTCAAATCGCACCGGTAGTCCAGTAAGAAATTTTTCAAGAATTCTATCTTTACGCTGGCCGATAACCGAATCATACGGCCCGGTCATACCCGCATCGGTGATATACGCAGTGCCTCCTGATAATATCTTCTCATCCGCCGTCGGTATGTGAGTATGTGTGCCGATCACAGCGCTTACCTGACCGGCTAAGAAATGCCCCATGGCAACCTTTTCACTGGTGGCTTCAGCGTGCATATCAACCACAATAATAGGTGTTTCTTTACGAATATGTTTAACCAAGGCGCCGGCTTCCTTGAAAGGATCATCTACCACAGGATGCATAAAGACCCGACCTAGCAGATTCACCACAGCCACTTTCTTGCCCTGGACTTCTGTAACGCAATACCCCGCGCCCGGGGCCCCTTTAGGATAGTTTGCCGGGCGCAAAAGCTGTGTTTTGCTATCGATGACCTCGATCAACTCTCGCCTATCCCAAATATGATCTCCGCTGGTGAGCACATCAACCCCAAAGGAAAGAAAATCATCAATAATCTTAGGGGTAATGCCAAACCCACCTGCAGCATTCTCAATATTAGTGATGCAAAAGTCTATTCCCTGCTCTTTTTTTACCTGTGGCAGAAGGGTACTCACCGCATCCCTTCCGGGCTTTCCTACTACATCGCCGATAAAGATTATCTTCATACTATTACCTTACTGACTACGTTGTGTAATGTCAAGTATCAATAATATATTTAAGTGCGTAAGCAGAGAATATCTATTTAGCATACTCTATCGCCCGCGTTTCTCTGATCACCGTTACTTTAATCTGCCCAGGGTATTCCATCCCCTCCTCGATCTTCTTGCGTATGTCGGTGGCGAGAACCGTTGATTCATCATCGGTGAGCTTCTCCGGCTGAACAATCACGCGGATCTCTCTTCCTGCCTGAATAGCATATGCCTTATCGACTCCCTTAAATACGGTAGCAATCGACTCTAATTTATCCAGGCGCTTGATGTAGCTCTCAAGGGTTTCCCGACGAGCGCCGGGCCGAGCTGCACTTATCGCATCAGCTGCCACTGCAAGAACCGCGTATAAACTTTTGACCTCTTCTTCTTCATGATGCGCACCGATGGAATTGATCACCAATTCTGATTCACCAAACTTCTTTGCTAGATCCGCACCGATGCGGGCATGCGTGCCTTCTACCTGATGGTCAATAGCCTTTCCGATATCGTGCAGCAAGCCAATGCGACGGGCCAATTTAAAATCTAAATTCAGCTCAGATGCCATCACTCCCATGAGGTATGATACCTCTTTAGAATGCTGCAGCGCATTCTGTCCGAAGCTGGTGCGGTATTTCAACTTTCCTAACAGCTTTATTATCTCCGGCCTGATCCCGTGGATGCCCATGTCGAAAACTACCTTTTCTCCTTCTTCGCGGACACGCTGTTCTAATTCTTTTTTGGCTTTCTCCACTACCTCTTCAATGCGGCCGGGATGAATACGCCCGTCGCCAATCAGCTTTTCTAATGCCAGGCGTGCGGTTTCGCGCCGAATCACATCAAAACCAGAGAGCGTCACCGCTTCGGGTGTATCATCGATAATGATATCAATGCCGGTTGCCATTTCTAAAGCGCGGATGTTTCTTCCTTCCCTACCTATAATCCTTCCTTTCATCTCGTCACTGGGAAGGCTTACTACGCTTACCGTGGATTCTACCGTATGCTCGGTTGCGCAGCGCTGAATCGCCAAGATAACTATTTCTTTGGCCTTCTTATCAGCGGTCTCGCGGACCTCGTCTTCCATTCTTTTTAACAATACGGCTTTCTCACGCTTCATCTCTTCTTCTAAGCGAGTCAGCAACAGACGTCGGGCTTCTTCCTGCGACAGCGAAGAAATCTGCTGCAAGCGCTGTTTCTCTTCGGCTAACAACCGCTGCAGCTGATCGTCTTTCTGCTTAATCGCTGTTTCGTGGCTGACAATTGCCTGCTCTTTCTGGCGCATGTCCCGCTCTTTACGCTCCAGAAGGTCAACGCGCTTCTCTAAATTCTCCTCGCGCTGCATCAAGCGTTTTTCTAATGTGGTAATTTCATCGCGTCGGCCTTGGGTTGATTTCTCAAAGTCCTGACGGATTCTAAAAAGCAAATCCTTGGCTTCAAGCTCTATTTCTTTTTTGCGTGTTTCTGCTTCGCGTTTGGCGGTCTCTAAAATGCGTTTTGCCTCGGCTTGCGCATTGATATACTTTCTGCCTGCAGAATACTTCATCAAAAAGTACGCCACAACCATAAAACAGCCAACCATCAACAAAATCAACACTGCCTGCATTATTGTATTAAATGCTATTGTCATGATCTATACACCTCCTATCACAAAGATTGCAAGTCTTACAGATTACTTTTAATTGTAGGTAAAATGTTTAGAGTGGGGTTGCTACTTTATGCGTATACGACTTTGTCTACGGGTATGTCGAAACCCTGGCGGTGAGGAAGGCGTGGTACGATTTGACAATGAAAAGCAAGACTGATTGTAGGGATATGCCTTGGTAATGATTTCAGAAATGCATCGTAATACCCTTTTCCTCGCCCAAGGCGGTTACCTTTTGTATCAAAGGCTACCCCGGGCACAATAACCAAGTCAATATCCTTTTTTGATATAGGATGTAAATACTCCTTCTTTGGCTCTGGTATGCCGTAGCTATTGCGCGCGAGGGCTCCCCTCCAGCGCGTCACCAGCGAAGGAATAATAGTTCGCGTCCGCTCCTGTATCACCGGGAGCGCAATCTTCTTTCCAATATGTTTTGCCTTGCGTATCATAGGAATCGTATCAACTTCACCGTTAAAACTTGCGTAGAACAAAATCGTTTTTGCATTTTTAAACTCTAAACAAGAAAACAACTTTTCTTGGATTACTTTACTCTTTCTTGTTCTATGTACCTCCTTCTGCGATTTTAATGTCGTTAGGATGCTTCTCCTAAGTTCAGTTTTTTTAGTTCTTACCGTCTTCTTTGCTGGTCTCGCCAGCTTTCTTTTTGCGAAAGTCATCAATGGCAGATTTTAATGCCTCTTCGGCAAGTACCGAACAGTGCATCTTCACCTTGGGCAGGCCCCCTAAGGCCTCGGCAACAATGCGATTGGAGATCTTCAGTGCCTCCTCAACGGTCTTATCCTTGACAAGCTCGGTGACCATTGAGCTGGTGGCAATCGCAGCGCCGCACCCGAAGGTTTTGAATTTTGCATCTACTATTGTACCATCTTTTATCTTCAGGTACAACTTCAATATGTCACCGCAGACAGGATTTCCCACGGTACCTACCCCATCGGCATCCGTAATCTCTCCGACGTTATGCGGATGCAGACAATGTTCCATTACTTTTTCATTGTATCCTTCAGCCATTGGTTTGTTGAGCCTCCGCTGCGCGTGTGCGCGGCTTTACTGTCTTTGCGTAATTCTTAGGCGATTGTATCTGGGAAAACATATCGAGCTTGCCGCGTTTCTTAAGATCATTGTAAATAAGCACCCAGACGCAATCCCTATCTTTATCAACCTCGCATTTGCCTTTATCCATTCCGCCGCAGGGGCCATTAAGCAAGCCCTTGGGGCAGCGGGTGACTGGGCAAATGCAACCAGTTACATCCAAAATGCATTCTGCACAGGCAGAGCAGAGCTCTTGAAACGCACCTGCGCTGTCTGTGGCACCTGCAAATAGCGTGTCACACCCCGGAACTATCCAGAGTTCTCGGCGGTCATTGGCCTTTACCGATTGTGCGCCCAGGCCGCAGGCCATCACCACCACCGCATCTGTTTCCTTAAGTGCCTTGGTATTCTTGGCCAGTGCGGTCTTCATCTGTGCGGCAACACACGGGGCATCGGGTATGGCATAGCCGGTTACCTCTTTGCCGTTTTGCTCAAGCTTCTTTTTTACTTCGAGCACCTCAGTTTCACCGCCGGTTTTACAGGTAGCAGAACATTCGCCACAGCCAACAATAAAGATCTTCTTAGAATCCTTTAAGTTGGCTACAATATCCTCAAAATTCTTTTGCTTAGTTATAATCATAGTAAGTAATCATTGTAAATCAAAACAGGGAAATTGTAAACAATTAAATTTTGCCCCCAGAGGGCCCCTCTGACACCTTCTCTTGGCTGTTTTGTTCTGATTCAATGCGCCTGCGCAGGGCATCTAAACGTTGTTTTATCTTGGCTTCGTAGCCGATTCCGGTTGGTTCATAGTACCGGATGTCTTTAGGCATATACTCCTGCACCACAAAATGGTCCTGAAAGCTATGCGCGTATTTATAATCCTTGCCGCGGCCCAGCTTCTTTGCACCTTGATAAGAAGCGTCTTTTAGATGCTTTGGCACCTCTTGCAGGCGGTTATTCTCTACATCGGACATTGCCTTATCAATGCCCAGGTATGCGGCGTTTGACTTTGGCGCGCAGGCAATATACACCGCTGCCTGCGCCAAGGGAATGCGCGCCTCGGGAAGACCGACAAATTCGGATATCTGCAACGCTGCATTGGCCAATACCAGTGCCTGGGGATCGGCATTGCCCACGTCTTCCGCAGCGCAAATACAGATACGCCGGGCAATAAAGCGCGGGTCTTCGCCTCCATAGAGCATCTTTGCCATCCAATAAAGGGTTGCATCCGGATCAGAGCCACGCATTGATTTTATAAAACTGGAGGCGGTATCGTAATGCGCATCTTCGTCTTTATCGTATAGAATAATTTTCTTCTGAATCGATTCCTGGGCAACCTCAACGCTAAAATGCACCTTGCCTTTTTTATCACCGGGTGTAGTAAGCACTCCAACCTCTAATGCATTTAATGCGCGCCGCGCATCTCCATCACAGGTCTTGGCTAAAAAAACAAGCGCCTTCTCTTCGACACTGAGCTTTGCCTTGCCAAGCCCGCGCTCTTTGTCTTTAAGGGCATTTTTTAGAATAACTACGATTTCGTCTTTTTTTAATACACGTAACTCAAACACCAAAGATCGCGAGAGCAACGGTGAGACAATTGAAAAAAACGGATTGTGCACCGTGGCACCGATAAGAATAATATTTGCACTCTCTACATCAGGCATCAACACATCCTGCTGTGCTTTATTAAAACGGTGTATCTCGTCGATAAAAAGGATGGTTTTTCTAGCGTTGGTGGCCTTTCGGTGTTTTGCCTGGGCAATAATCTTGCGCAGTTGCTCGACATTTGAGGTGACTGCATTTATTGGTGCGAATTCCGATTGGGTAATGTTGCTGATAAGATAGGCAAGCGAAGTCTTGCCTACGCCCGGAGGTCCATAGAGGATAAGTGAGGTAAGCCGATCGGCCTCGATGGCTCTGCGCAGTAATTTGTCTTTGCCTAAGATATGTTCCTGGCCGACAAATTCAGACAGGTCCTTGGGCCTCATGCGTGCAGCCAGAGGCATGTCCTTTTGATTTCCGTCTATGGTTTTGGTCTCGAAAAGGTCCATCGGTAACTAAGGTTGGCAGAGACAGTTAATCCCCGCCTGTGCCGTCGGAAAATTGAAGTTTGAACCGTGTGTTTATAAGTGGGTGTCGCTCTAAACTTACCCGCAGGCAATCAAGAAGTCAACTCCCCTTAAATAGGTGTTGGTTCAATACACATGGTTTTCCGACGAGCACCGCAGGGATTCACTATAAATACTCATCATTTTTGATTATACCACTTTGGCAGGATAAAATCAAGGAATTTGATAAGTGCGCAACTTATAGCGCAATTATCACGATAGGTTTTAAGATGGGCTTTGGCGCTATTATTTGTTAAGCTGAGCTATTTGATTTTTAAGCTCAGCGATTTCTGCTTGCAGCGTTTCTAACTGCTCTGCTATGGTCTCAGGCACATAGTATCCTGTGTTAACAAACACGAGGATTTCGCCTGTGTCTGTATCCTGGAAGCCTTCTTGTTCCATAGCATAGCCGACGATCTTGCCTGGCTTTGTTGCCTTCATGCCTATGCCCGGGGCTGAGCTAGAGGTAATGGCATCGCCCACAGCGATAATGCCGTTCTCGCCATTGACCTTAACAAATACCGGGCCTGCTAATGCAACCGGCATACGTACAGTATCGTCAAAGGCGGCTTGTGTATTTCCTAAGTGCAACGTAGTGGTCCGCTTGCCTGAGATTACACCGATAAGGTTTTCATCATAAGCAGAGGCGCTCTTGCCTAACACATTATCCTTTTTTATAGAAACCAATTCTGCCTCTTGGACATTGTCTGCCTCAATAATATTCATAAACTCTGCAATATCATGAATCAGTCCTCCACCATGAAAAATGCCTCCTGTAGCGCGGATATTAAAACTATTGGCTACGGTCGATGAATACGGGAAGCCGACACCCTGATCATCAGCCCAGACAAACGCACCATCATGAGCCGCTATTGCTTCATGTCCAGCTGCCCAA
This sequence comes from Candidatus Omnitrophota bacterium, assembly GCA_042571725.1. Taxonomy (GTDB): domain Bacteria; phylum Omnitrophota; class Gorgyraeia; order VGKH01; family JBHPFN01; genus JBHPFN01. Next base: position 17,136 of record JBHPFN010000022.1, on the reverse strand, counting down.
GAGTAGTTACCGTTGGCTTCATTTTCCTGGCCTCCTGAAACAGTGGCGTACGCGTTGTTGACTTCATTGCCCTGACCTCCTGAAATAGTGCTATACGCGCTGGCGCCGCCGATATCATTATTATGACCCCCTGAAACAGTACTATAGTTTCCGACCCAAATATCGTTGTCCGAACCGCCTGCAACTGTAGCATAGTTAGGGCTTATATCATTACCGTTGCCTCCTCCCGCAGTTGAATAGTCTCCGTTAACTTGGTTGTTGTCGCCTCCCCCCGCAAATGAATAGTTTCCTGCAGCACCGTTGTTGGCGCCGCCGGAAATAGTTGAGTAGTCTCCTGCAGCAGCGTTGGTATCTCCGCCGGCAATGGTAGAGCGTTCTCCGGAAGCAGTGTTGTCTTCACCGCCGCCAACAGTAGCCCTACTATCGCTTGCAGTGTTATCTTCGCCACCAGAAACAGTGGATCTATGAGCACTTGCAGTGTTGTCGTGGCCTCCTGAGACAGTAGCATAGTCGGTGGTGGCTTGATTACCTGCACCCCCTGCCACAGTTGTCCACTGATCGAGAGCCTGATTATCCTCGCCGCCTCCTACTGTTGCATGTAAGTCATCGGCTAAATTATTTTCGCCTCCGGCGACAACGGCCCAGCGACCATCAGCGTCGTTTCCCTGCCCTCCGGAGACAACAGTCCAATCTTGAGTTGCAGTGTTAGTTTGTCCTCCTGCGACTGTAGAGTAAGGTTCCTCGGCAAGATTGCCATCGCCTCCTGAAACCGTACAGCCAGCCCAATCTTCCCCTCCTTCTCCTGTAGTGCTGTTGTTCCCTAAGTTTACGTGTGTGTTACTTTGATTGCCTATCAATGTTGTGCCCTGCCTAGAGATTGCTCCAATAACTTGCAAGTTTGAATTGGGAGTTGCGGTTCCGATACCCACAAACCAGTCTTCTCCCAGATCTACGCCAGTTGTGTAAAGTAGGTTGTCGGGAGGGAGCGCGCCAGGGACGAGCGTCCAGAAGCCACCTGTGACCGGTACCCAGCTAAATGTAGCAGGTGGATCCTCAACGCAAGTGTACACGCCGGGAACACCGGGGTGAAGACCTGCTGCATTGCCGTCATCATAAAACATATCTCCTCTATTGATAGCAGCAGCGCACGCAGGAACAGGCGCTGCAGAGGAATCCAAAGGATTGAGCCTCATAATCCTATACACCCCGTACGGCGAAGGGTAGTAGGTAGTGATGGTTAAAGAATCAGTGCCTTGAGCAAAGACAAAGGTACCTGTGCAGCATACGATAATTAATCCGATGATTAGGCGTCTCATGTTTTCCTCCTTGTTATCTAAATTCTGCGTTTAGAGTTTGTTTTAATTCTTGACGGATTGTCTCAAACAATGAATTTACTTCCATGTCGCTTAAGGTGCGATCCTCTGCTTGGAAGGTTAAAGAAAGTGTTATGCCTTTAGAGCCTTTGGGGATATGCCCTCCTAAATAATAGTCGATCAGCTGCACCTCTTGCAAAAGCCCATGGCCTGATGTTGTAATTAATTCTTCTATCTGGGCAAAGCTGACCTGCTGTGAAACCACGAGGCTGATGTCCCGCGCAACTTCAGGATAGATATTTAATGCGGTAAAGCGTTTTTCTAACTTTACCAACGGATACAGTTCATTAAGATAAAGCTCCGCAAGAAACACATCACTCTTTGTTTTGTAATCAAACTTTTCCAAGATCTCTGAAGATACCCGGCCAAGCACCCCGATCTTTTTTCCTTCTACGCGAATAATAGTACTGGTCTCTTTGGAAAACGCAGGATAGCTTGAGGGTTTGAATGCGGCATTCTCAATACCTAGCCGATTCAAGAGTGCCTCTACTGCGCCCTTGAGATGAAAAAGGCTTAAACTCAAGCTTACCTTATTATCTGGAAGACAAACACTTACATCCTCTCCGCTTAGACCGATCGCAAGCACCGGTTCTTCTTGGAGCTGGCCATTGACAGCAATGTGCCGATTTGAAATCTCAAAAATCTTAAGATCTTTCTGATTCCTTCTGAAGTTATAGCTCATGCAGGAAATCAAACTGGGTAACAGCGTAGGACGCAAGATCTCCTGTTCTCTACTTAATGGATTCTTAATCGCAATAATTGCCTGGCTGCTTAGATTTGTCTTGCTTAAAAATTCTAAAGGTATCAGGCTATATGTTATTACCTCACGCAAACCTTGCGCAGCTAATATCTCTTTTATCGTTGGTCTTAGCTCTGTCTCTGGTTGAGAGGCAACCTCTATAGGCTTTATAAACGGATGAGTGTAAGGAATATTTTCATAGCCAAAACACCGGGCTATCTCTTCGATGATATCAACATCCAACTGCACATCCCGGCGGAAGCCCGGGGGTGTAGCTTTAATACTATTTTTAGAAGTCTTGATTCTGAATCCGAGTTTTTTTAAGATACTGGCGGATTGAGCAAGTGAGATGTTTTTACCGATGAGTTGTTGTACGGCGCGCATATCGACGGGGATTTCTTTTAGTTGCGGCTGCTTTTGTTTTATATCCTTCAGCGCTACTGCACGGCCCTTGGTAAGCTCGCAGAGTAACCGGGTTGCGCGCAGAGAACTGCTGGCAACGCCTTCGTAATCGACGAATCTCTCAAACCGATAGCTTGATTCAGAGCTTAGGCCTAATTTTCTCGATGCCCGACGGATCAATAGAGGATCAAAATAGGCGCTCTCAAGTAAGATGTTTTTCGTAGTCGCGGTTACCTCAGTGCCTGCGCCGCCCATAATGCCGGCAATGGCAACAGGCTTTTGACGATCGGCAATCACCAAGATATCAGAATCAAGAGTCCGCATTACTCCGTCGATAGTAATAATACTCTCGCCTTTTTTAGCCCGGCGAACAATGAGTTTGCCTCCGGCTAATCTATCGTAATCAAAAGCGTGCATCGGCTGACCGGTCTCCATCAGGCAAAAGTTAGTCAGATCAACCGCATTGTTAACAGGGCGCAGGCCGATTGTTTCAATTCTTTGCTTAAGCCACGCAGGGGAATCTTTTATCGTTACATCATTAATCAAGGTGCCAATATATCGGGTGCATGCTTTTTTATCTTGTATCAATATTTTAACTTTTTCCGACGAGGTATCAGCGACTGCGCATTGAGACACCACAGGTAATTTCAATGTCTTTCCTGTAATAGCTGCAACCTCTCGAGCTACACCGACGATGCTCAACCAGTCGGGCCTATTGGAAGTAATCTCGATCTCAAATACGCAATCACCCGGGAGCCTCTGGATCGCGGTAACCTCTAGCCCTGCCATAGTAAGCATGTGCACCAAGCTCTGGGAGGTTTGTTTTACATCAACATAGTCTTTTAACCAATTCAAACTGATTTTCATAAGGATTTAAAATTGTTTTAAAAATCGAATATCATTTTCAAAAAACAATCGGATATCATTAATACCGTATTTAAGCATGGCGATGCGCTCAACTCCCATGCCAAAGGCAAAGCCGGTGTATTTGTTCTTGCGGTAACCCATTGCCTCAAACACCTGGGGATGAATCATGCCAGCGCCCAAAATCTCAAGCCAGCCCTTGCCGCTGCAGACGCTGCACTTCTTTCCTTCTGCGCTAATTTTTTTCCCTTTGCAGATAATGCAGGAGATATCTACCTCAGCTGATGGTTCGGTAAAAGGGAAATAGTGCGGCCTGAATCTCATCTTGATATCTTTTCCGAACGTCTCTTTGGCAAAATGCTCCAAAACACCCTTTAAGTCAGAAAGGCGCACGTTGGCATCAACCAAAAATCCTTCGATCTGATGAAACACAAAGCTGTGGCTTGCATCAACCGCATCAGGCCTGTAGACCTTGCCCGGCACTACCACCGCAAGCGGCGGCTTATGATGCTTCATAACACGCGCCTGCACCGGAGAGGTATGGCTGCGCAGTAATAATTTTTTGTTGCGTATGTTTGATTTTACATCGTCAATGTAGAAGGTATCAAAGGCGTCGCGCGAAGGATGTTCCAGCGGAATGTTGAGTGCGGTGAAATTATTGTATTCAGTCTCAACCTCAGGCCCTTCAATGACTTTGAAGCCTAAATTTTTGAATATTGCACAAATGGCATGGACAACCTGGGTGACCGGATGCAGCGAACCGGCTTCGCGGGCGATTCCCGGTAAAGTTATGTCTACAGAACCTGAGGGCTCACGCACTAAATCTTCTTTAAGCTGATTCAGGCGCTCTTGAAAACGCTGGGTGAGCTTCTGCTTGAGCAGATTGGCTGTCTTGCCGGCGCGCGGCCTTTGCTCAACAGCAAGATTGGGCAGCTCAGCAAGGATCTGCGAGACAATGCCTTTCCTTCCTAAATAGCGTATGCGCACTTCCTCAAGGCCGGCGATATCGCCTGCTGCCTCTATTTGCTCACACGCCTGCTTTTCAATATGTTCAATATCCCTAGGCACAATAATACCCCTAATAAAATTCCGGATAACTTCTGTTTTGCAGGGCTTGCCTCCTCTTGCCTGCGTTCGCCTTCATTTACTACCTCTATGGTCTTGGCATGAATATCAACATCACCTCCATGCTGCTTGCATGCGCGATGAAACTCACCTGTAATCTTAACCGTATCACCCGTAGCCTTGTAGCTTCCTATATATACGATTTCATCAACAAACTCTCGCGGCATCCATATTCCAATGGCTGCATTTCCATCGCTAATATTTACCCAGGAAAAATCTCCCCGCTTCATAATATCACCAACTACTTCACCTGTAAAAACAATTTGCTGGTTATTAAAAGCCTCTCCGTATTCAATGAGCTCTTTACTGGTTGCGTTGCGCGCAAAGGCGAACGCGTTACATTGTAGCGCACAACATAACACGCCTGCAATAAGCACCGCGCACAATATATGTATCGGTATACGCCTCATAAATTATTTCCCTCTCAAGGTTACAATAATAAACCCTAACAGCGCAAAGACCGACATAAACTCTAATCTGCCTGCCCACATCTGAAGGATGTAAGTAACCTTCAATGCAGCCGGCATAGAAACCTTGGTAATCCCGCTGGATAATCCCACATTGGCCGCTGCAGAGGTAGATTCAAACAAAGACTCCAGCAATGGATACCCTAAAAGCATCGCCACCACCGCTCCTCCTATATATAGGAAGAAATAGACCGTTGTAATCAACAAAACCGTTCGTACGCGCTCATCCTCCAGGACAAGGTCTTTGATGTGATGAAACCGCGCCACATCAACCGCATTCTCCGGCAGTAAAATCTTTTTGACATCGTGGAATAACGTTTTAGCAATAAGCCCGATACGCAATACCTTGATACCTCCGGTGGTAGAGCAGGTCGCACCTCCTAATGCCATCGCAACAATGATGCCAAATACCGCCAGGTTGCCCCAGTCATGAATGAACTGCCCCGGATATAATGTCGTAAAGCCCGTTCCGGTATGCGCAGAGATCAATTGATAAAAGCCCCTGCGGAAAAACATAACCGCCTGAGGATACACTCCCGAGCGGGTTAAATCCAAAGCCATTATGGAAAAAATAATAAATACAGAGGCAAAAAAGGTTACGATTTCTATGTTGCGCAGGATCTCTTTTCTATCGCCGGTCCAGAGCGCATAGTGCACCTTGAAGTTGATTGCTCCCAAAACCATAATAAGAATCGTGGCGATTTCAAACGCGAAGCTGTGATAGTACATGATGTTTTGAGACTGCGGGGTAAACCCACCTGTATCGAATGCTGCCATAAAGATACAGGCGCCGTGAAACACCGAGCGCAAGAGCGGCATGCCTTCAAAAAAGGCAATCATGCTTAAAAGAAATGTTCCCAACGCAAAATATACAATGCTTACCATCCAGATAAACCGCGCGGTATGTATTACATTAGGCAATACCTGTTCTCCGCGCCCCTCGCCGACATAGATTTTAAACGCACCGGATATCCCGCGGACTAGAAACGTAAGTGCAACTACCACAATACCTTGCCCGCCAAGAAACATAATAAAATGGCGCCAGAAATTATGAGAATATGATAAGTGATCCAGGTCCTGCACCAGCATAAGACCGGTGGTAGCAAAGCCGGACATCGCATCGAAACACGCATCCAAAAACGAAGCCCAATGCCCGCTTAAGAATAGTGGCATTGCCCCTAACACCATGGCCACAAGCCACGAAAGAGAAACTACCACCATCCCATGCAACCATGAGAGGTCTTTTTCTGCTTTACATACTAGCGTCAACAATAACCCTACCGATAAGCACGTGGCAAACCCGAGAACAAAATCCATCGCGGGAGAAAATTCTCGCGCAATAAGGCCAACCGCCACAGGTGCGAGCATGCATACTCCTATGCCGATAATAAGCCTTCCTAAGTAATGTCCGATTAATTGTATGTCTTCGAAATTGGGTCGAATGATCATTTTAGTGGATCATGCGGAATATCGCTATTATTAAAAAAGCCATTACCATGATAACAAATGCAAATCCCATTTCTGTGCAGATGCCAAGAATAAGATTTTTTGTTTTTGACTTCATGGTTACATCTTACCGATTAAGCTGGTTAATAATTGCTGTTCGTTCTCAATCAAGGTGAGTGCGATGATATCGTCTCCGCGCATAAGCACCGTTTCACCGTCGGGAACAATCACTGCGTCTTTTCTAATGATAGAAACTAAGACTGAGCTGGAAGGAAGCTTGATCTCTTGCAAACGCTTATTGACTACGGGAGACTCGTCGGTAATGTCAACGCGCACAATCGCAAGCTTTCCGCGCTTGAAACTGAGCAGGTTGACGAAATCAGAAAACGAAGCCTCTTCTTCAATAATCTTTGCAATGATGCTCGTTGAGTCGATGGGAACGTCTACGCCGAGTTCGCCAAGAGCGCGCGCATTAGTAGGATCATTGACCCTGCCAACAGTACGGCGTATGCCGAATTGATCTTTTGCTAACTGGCAGATTACTAAGTTGTCCTGATCTGCGCCGGTGACTGCAGCCAAAACATCAGCGCGCTTGACTCCTGCTTGCTCGAGGCATTCAATACTGCATCCGTCACCGTGAATCACCAGGATATTGCTGAGTGCTTTTTTAATCTCTTCGCAGATCTTTCTATCTTGCTCGATGAGTGCCACTTTATGTTTATCTACTATGAGCTGTTTGGCGAGAAAGAATCCAACCTTTCCGCCTCCTACAATAATGATATACATTGAATGCTCTTTATCTCCTGTCGATTACGCAAAAAGCTTCTTTATCTTATTGATACTCTTCATCTTAAGAACACCGAGGACTTTATCGCCGGCTCCAACAGTCATCTCCGGGCTCGGCATCACCGTATCGTTTCCGCGAATCAGCGCAACAACCATAAACTCTCCCGGAATATTGATACTTTCAACAGAGCGGCCGTTGAGGCTATCGCTTACTTCAATCTCGACCGTTGCCAGCTCTGCGCTCTCTATAAGATAGCTCGAGAGGCGCTTTTCCATAAGCTTGTCTCTAAGCATCGCGGCAAATAATTCGGTGCCGCTAATAATATCTAAACCGAAGCCTTTATAAATGCTTGCCCGGCGAGGATCGTAGAGCCGCGCTATTACGCGGGGGATCTTAAAAATCTTCTTAGCGATCTGCGATGCCATAATATTGGTGTTGTCATCGTGGGTAACCGCACAGAATGCATCGGCCTTTTCAATGCCGGCGTTTTTTAACACATCGAGCATAAACCCGTTGCCGACGATGGTCAGACCGTTAAAGCTATCCCCGAGCCGGTCAAAGCCATTGGGGTCTTTATCGATAACCACGACGTTATGCTTTTCCGAAGAAAGCAATCCCGCCAATTCTGAACCGACCCTTCCACAACCTATAATGATAATGTACATAGTTTCTTCGTTTTATAAATGCTTAGGAAGATTTCTTAACAATATCGATTATTTTTTTAAACGTCTTTGCATCGGTTGCCGCAATCTCCGCAAGCATCTTGCGGTCAATTACTATTTTCGCATCGCTAAGACCTTTGATAAACCGGTTGTAGGTAATTCCCGCTGCCCTGCACGCAGCATTGATGCGCACAATCCAGAGCCTGCGAAAGGTGCGCTTCTTGGTTTTTCTATCGCGATACGCATACACAAGGCTATGCATCAGAGACTCTTTGGCATGCCGGTAACGCTTACTTCTGTCTCCGAATTGGCCTTTGGTTTGTTTAAGAACCCGCTTTTTTCTCTTGTGACTTGCTACTGAATGTTTTGCTCGCGCCATAAATTATACCCTCCCTGCTTCTGCCGCGTTATCCATACGGCAACATGCGTTTTATTTGCTGTGTCTGATGAGCGCTGACTAGATCTGGTTTTCTCAATCGCCTCTTTCGCCGTGATGTCTTCTTTGACAAAATATGGCTCTTGTAAGCCCGCGATCGTTTAATCTTGCCTGTTTTTGTCAGCTTAAATCTTTTTGCAACGCCCTTCCTTGTCTTAAGCTTTCTTTTTTTTGCCTTACGCGCCATGATATTCCCTTTCTCAAAGCATGGTCTATGCTTATCTATAAAAAGTGCCTCATAAAAAAGTCGTCAGTGTTTCACGCTACAACAATTACGCAGTATGTTTCGGGGAAAACGTAACGCTCATTATTCTGCCCTGCATCACCGGCCCTTTTTCAACCTGGCATGCCTCTAAGGAATCTGCGATAAACCTGTTGAGGACTTGCATGCCGAGCTCCCGATGAGCCATTTCCCGGCCGCGGAAGAACAGATTAACCTTCACCTTGGCTTTTTTGCTCACAAAGGAATGCAACTGCCTCAGCTTCACCTGATAATCGTGCTCGTCGATATGAGGCTTTACCCTGATTTCCTTAAGGTGCACCGGTTTGGAGTGTTTTTTAATCTCACGTTCCTTTTTCTCCTGATCGTATTTATACTTACTAAAATCCAAAATGCGGCATACCGGTGGTTTTGCCTGCGGAGCAACCTCGATTAAGTCTAGGCCGTGCTCCTGAGCAACCTCCACTGCCTTTCTTATATGGACTACTCCGAGCTGTTCTCCTTCAGGGCCAATGAGCCTAACCTCTGCCGCTCGTATGCGCTGGTTTACTCTAATGTATTTCTGGATTTTTACCACCTCCTGTTTCTTTTTCGTTCTTGGTCAGCGCTATCTTAACCGTGACCAAAAACAAAGATTTTTGTTTTATGCTTTAGCCGTAACCTCTTGCGTTATTTGCGTAATGAATGCTTCTAATGTCATATTTCCTGCGTCTTTTGAAAATCGTTTTCGCACACTAAGCGTTTGCTGTTGAATCTCCTGATCGCCAACGATGATAAGATAGGGTATTTTTTCTAATGCTGCCTCACGGATCTTTTTGTTCAAAGACTCTTGCCGAGCATCAATACTTGAGCGTAACTTACTTTCTTGCAAAGAGTTATGAACTTTCTGGGCATATTCTACGTGAGTGTCTTTTATGGGCAACACCTTCACCTGCACTGGCGAGAGCCACGCAGGAAGCGCTCCGGCATAATGCTCTAACAACGCGCCGATGAAGCGCTCGAGGCTACCTAAGATTACACGATGCAGCATAATTGGGCGGCGCTCTTTGCCATCAGAAGCAATATATTCCAATTGAAATCTTTCAGGAAGTGCAAAGTCACACTGAATCGTAGCGCATTGCCATTCTCTACCCAGAGCATCCTTAAGCTTTATATCTATTTTTGGTCCGTAAAAAGCGCCATCTCCTTCATTGATTTTGTAAGGTAAATCTTTTTCCTTCAGCGAGTCTTCAAGTGCGACGGTTGCCTTTTCCCAATCTTCTGGGCTGCCGATAAATTTTTTGGGCCTCGTACTGATTTCGATTCCCACATCAATAAAGCCGAAATCTTTCATTGCATCAAATACAAAATCAACTACGTCTTTGATTTCATCTTTTACTTGTTCAGGCGTACAGAAGATATGCGCGTCGTCCTGAGTAAACCCACGCACGCGCAATAACCCGTGCAGCACGCCGCTTTTTTCGTGGCGATAGACAGTGCCTAATTCAAAATAGCGAATAGGCAAATCTCTATACGAGCGAATCTTTGATTGATAGATGAGGATATGCCCCGGACAATTCATCGGCTTGATGGCAAACTCTTTTTCTTCGACATCAAACAAATACATGTTTTCTTTATAATAATCGTAGTGTCCACTTTTCTGCCACAGTTTTCCCAGCATAATATTAGGAGTAATCACCATGTCATAACCGCGCTTAAGATGTTCGTTTTTTTCGTAATCTTCGATAATCTTGCGCAACATCGCACCTTTAGGATGATACAACACCAACCCCGGGCCGGCATCATCATAATAGAAATCGAAAAAGCCTAATTGGGGCCCGAGCTTTCTGTGATCACGCTTTTTAGCCTCTTCTAAAAGTGTAAGGTGTTTTCTAAGTTCTTTCTCAGTCCCAAACGCAGTACCATAGATGCGCTGCAGCATCGGGTTAGTTTCAATCCCATGCCAGTATGCACCTGCGATCGAAAGCAGCTTAAATGCCTTGATCTTGCCGGTTGACTCTATATGCGGGCCGCGACATAAATCTACAAATGCGTCCCCAGTCTTATAGATGCTTACCTTATCTTGCTGTAAGTCATTGAGCAACTCAACCTTATAGTCTTCTTTGGTATCGGTAAAAAGCTTAATGGCATTATCCTTGGTGATTTCTTCCCGGACGATTGGCAAGTCTGCCTTGATGATCTTCTTCATGCTGGCTTCGATTTTTTCCAAGTCCTCTGGGACGAAAGGCTCTTTTTTATCAAAGTCATAATAAAAGCCATCAGCAATAGCAGGGCCTATGGCCACTTTTACATCTGGCCATAATTCCTTTACCGCCTGAGCCATTACGTGTGAACAACTATGTCGTAAAGTTTCTAGATCCATAATACTATAATTTCCTGGTGGGCCCAAGAGGACTCGAACCTCTGACCTTCACGATGTCAACGTGACGCTCTAACCAGGCTGAGCTATGAGCCCAATTCTATTCTTAATCGTAACAAGTGGGCAAGGTGGGAGTCGAACCCACACAGCCTTGCGGCCAAAGGATTTTAAGTCCTTCGTGTATGCCATTCCACCACTTGCCCCAATGAGCACAAAATTTATGGAGTCAAAGCGAACTTAAATTTAAGTGCGAATTATGCCCAGCACGTATGTGATATTGGTTTGTTGCAAAAATAAGTGCTGGGCGAATCCCGTCTTACAACTTATGACGTTTCACGTCATAAGTTGTGTCGGCATTCGAGGCGCGGATCGGAATCGAACCGATGAATAATGGTTTTGCAGACCACTGCCTTACCACTTGGCTACCGCGCCGCAACTACGGTATAAAAGAACGATAGCTTACACTATGTATTACAATAACTCGATTATTTTGTTAAAAACTTTCTTGCTTCTTTTACGATTGCATCAATATCAGCAAGCCGGCCAATGCCACTCTTGCCGTCGGCAAGCTTTCCCTTCGTCGGGCCGACAAAGACATACCCTGCGCTTTTCAGCTTGCGTATATTGTCCTGGACGATCTTGTTGCGATACATGTTATCGTGCATTGCAGGCGCAATGAGCGTTGGGCACGCGGCTGCAATCACTGTGCAGGTTAACAGATCGTCTGCAATGCCTGAAGCGATCTTTCCTATTATATTAGCGGTTGCTGGAACGATCAAAATTAAATCAGCCTTGCGCGCCAATGAAACGTGTTCAGAGTCATATTCGTCAGCAGCCACATTAAACAGCCCGCGATACACGCGATTGCGTGAAAGCGTCTGAAACGTAAGCGCAGACACAAATTTCTCGGCATCGTCAGTCATAACAACACTAATGCCGAAGCCGCCTTCTTTAAGATGCCGGATAAGCTCACAGCTTTTATACGCAGCGATACTGCCGGTAATGCCTACAATAATCTCTTTTTGTTTTGCCATCGAAACTTACTTTTTTTGCTTTGTTTTTCTGCGTGCCTCTATTTCTTTTAATTCTACTTTGCCCTCTATGATTTCCTGAAGAGCAATCACGGTAGGCTTCTCTCCGTTAATATTCTCAACCAGCGCCGGCAGGCCTTCAGCTATCTCGGTGGAGCGCAGCGCAGCTAATAATACTAACCGGTACCGACTATGATCGGTTGCTTCTAAAAGTGTTTCCATAGGTTGATAAATCATACATTCCTCCTAAAGCATAAACCACATTATACCATCAAATAATTACTGCCTACATCCCTCTGCTATTACAATTGCAACTAGTTGCCTTACAGCATGTTCCAGCTTATCGTTTACAACAATGTAATCGTAATATTTTGCAAATCCCATCTCCCAGCGCGCCTTATCTAAGCGCGAGCGCATATGCTTCGCTGCCTCTGACGATCGACCTTTAAGGCGCGTCTTTAAGCTAGTAAGTGTAGGGGGTAGCACAAAAATCGTCACTGCATTTTTAAACATCCTTTTTACGTTCATGGCGCCCTTTACATCGATGCACAATAGAATATTTTTCTTATTTTTTAATGCGCTGCGTACATAGTGCGTGGGAGTTCCATAATAGTTGCCAAATACCTCCTCGGCCTCCAAAAGCTTATTCTGTTGCTTAAGACCTAAAAAAGTCTTTTCTGAAACAAATCGATAATCCTTCCCTGCTTTTTCTGCGCGACGCTTTGCCCTCGTTGTAACTGAAACGGATTTTATGATCACTCCCTTTATCGCGGGATGAGCAAGTGCGTGTGCGCACAGCGTAGTCTTTCCGCTGCCCGAAGGTCCGGAGACAACAAATATCTTAGGGTGGATTGCAGACCGGGCGCGCTTATTCGACATTTTGCAATTGCTCTCTCATTTTTTCTACTAAACTTTTCATAGTAACCACAAAGTAAGAAATTTTACTATCTGGGAGCTTTGCTCCAATGGTATTAACTTCGCGCTGCATCTCTTGCGTGATAAAATCGAGCTCTTTACCCTGCGCGTGATCTTTGGCCTGCTTCGTGTTGAAATTTTTCACATGAAACCCAAGCCGCGCAATCTCTTCGTTGATATCGGTGCTCTTTAAAAACATAGAGCAATCATCCGGAGGTAAATTTTTACTCTTCCTTTTTATTACGTTTTTCGATTCCTTTGCCAAAAGCTGCAGCGATTGACCAAGGCGCGCTAAGTGTTTAGCGATATCTCGCTCCACACTTTTGCCCTCGGCATCCCGCATGCGAATAAGTTTTACAAGTGCGGCGTTAATAACTCGTTTTAGAGCCGGCCAGAGCTGAACCTGTGAGTTATTTTCGCTAAGAGTTAAAACTCCCTGCAATGCAAGTAGATGCGATAATCCTATGTCGTCCTTTAACCGTAATTTCTTGTTAAGCTGTCGCAAAGTTTTAATGTAGTTTTGTGCCAGCGCCTTATTGAGCACCACTTTTTGTGACTTTGAAGGTATGTAACTAATTGATAAGTTTATTCTTCCGCGAGAAATTCTCTTTTGCAGCTCTTTTCTGATTTTGTCGTCAAATTGATTAAATCCATTGGGCAGATGCAACACGGCATCAAAAAATCGATGATTGAGACTACGGATCTCAACGTTTATTTTTCCTTGAGCAACCTGCATACTTGCTTGGCCAAACCCTGTCATGCTTCTCATAGTATCTTCCTTTGTTTCATGCGCGCTTCAATAAAGAAATCAAAGCAAATATATTGCTTTGATATCTGACTAACGAGTATTATATCAAGCCCATGTTTTTCTTTCTCGATCTTTTTCTTTTACCATTTTCGTTGGATATGATTCAACAATAATTTCGCCAGGCTGAAACCACAACTTTATCTCTCGCTCTGCTTCTGCAGGCTCTGAAGAAACATGAATCACATTTTCATAGATCCCGTGTGTGGTGATCCTTCCAAACGATCCGCGGATCGAAGTTGATTCTGCTTCTTCAGGATTTGTCGCACCCGCAAGCTCTCTACATTTTTTTATCGCATCGGATCCACAATAGACCAAGGCCATTACCTTTTTTCTATTATGCAACTCTCCTAAGATATATTTTATCAATTTGTCGAAAAAGGGTTCATCTTTTAAGTGTCGATAATGTTGCTTCGCTAATGATTCTGTAACACGTACAATCTTTGAGGCAACAATTTCCAGCTTGGTTTCAGAAAGCCGGGTAAGAATGTTTCCGGTTAAAGATTTTTTCAGGCCATCAGGCTTAATTAAAATTAAGGTTAGCTGTTTCATTTTCGCAGCACCTCTAAGATTCTATCCAAATCTTCTAATGAGTAATAATCAATAACGATCTTCCCGCGCTTTTTGGAATGTCTAATTCGCACCTTTGTGCCAAGAAGGCGCTGCAACTCTTCTTCTAAGGCCACAACATGCATGTCACGTTTTGCCGATATGCTTTTTTTCTTTTTCTTTGCAGCAGGTACAGAAATATTTACTAGGCTCTCTAACTCCCTGACAGACAAAGTTTTAGATAACATATTGCGAAACATCTTAAGCTGCTCTTCGGCAGTTTCAAGGCTCAGCAAACTACGGGCATGACCCATGCGAATACTGCCTTTTGACACTGCCTCTTGGATCTCGCTAGGTAATTTTAACAATCTTAGAATATTACTTACGGAAGCCCTGTCTTTGCCAACTGACTGCGCAATTTTTTCCTGGGTGAAATTAAATTCATTCATGAGTCTTTGAAACGAATGCGCCTCTTCAATCGGATTCAATTCTTCTCTTTGGACATTTTCGATAATGGACATTACTAAAACATTTTCTTCAGAAACCGATTTAACAATTGCAGGAACCTTTTGGATGGCTAAAGTTTTAGCGGCTCTCAACCTCCGCTCTCCGGCAATAAGTTCATATCCAGAATCTACTTTGCGCACTAAGATCGGTTGCAAAAAACCTTGCTCCTTGATAGAAGCCACTAGATCTTTGAGCCGCTCCTGATCAAATTCTTCTCTCGGCTGATAACGGCTCGCCTTAACTTTATCTGTGCTGATAAATAAAATATTGTCTCTCTCTTCCCGCGGGACGTCGTCGGGAATGAGCGCTGTTAATCCTCTGCCTAATCCTCGCTTCTTATCCATTGCTGCCTCCTGTGCTCTCCTGAACCTGAACCGAAACTTCTTCAACCTCTGAAGCTTGAGAAGAAATCGGCAAACCCAAAAGTTCGTTTGCTAATTCTTGATAACGCTTAGCCCCAACCGAAGACTTGTCGTATAGAAATATCGGCTTGCCAAATCCAGGGGCTTCGCTCAAGCGAATATTGCGCGGTATAATTGTCTGGTAAACCCGCTCCTTGAAAAATGCGCGTATCTCATTAATCACATCATTAGTCAAGTTTGTGCGGAAATCTGCCATAGTCAGCACAACGCCCTCAATTTCCAAATGAGGATTCAATCTATCTTGAACCAAATTAATGGTCTTGAGAATCAACGATACACCTTCTAGGGCATAGTATTCGCACTGAATAGGGATAATCACTGAATCCGCAGCTACAAGGGCATTTATGGTAATTAAGCCTAAAGATGGCGGGCAATCAATAAAAATATAGTCAAATTTGCTCCGTTGTGGCTCGATGCAGGATTGCAAGCGGAATTCTCGATTTTCAGTGTTAATCAGCTCAATCTCTATGGCGCTTAAATCAATGCTTGAAGGGATAACCTTGAGGTTGGCAATAGCGCTGTCTATCTCCACATCGCTCAAAGGTTTATTGCCAAGCAAGGAATGGTAGATAGATTCCTTGACCTGCTTTTTATCTACGCCTAAGCCGCTTGTGGCATTGCCCTGGGGGTCTATGTCCACAACCAGGATTTGCTTGCCTGCTAGGGCTAATGAGGTAGCAAGATTGACCGCTGTAGTGGTCTTTCCCGTCCCGCCTTTTTGATTGCAAATGGCAATAATTTTAGCCATATTTATCTAAATGAACGTTTCACGTGGAACATTGCTTTCTAAGCTAATGTTCCACGTGGAACATTGTTGTTATAGTATTTTATTAGAAAACAAAAAGTAAATCAAGCATTATTTTCATTCTTTAGCTTCACAGAAATCTTTGCTTGCTTTACGCCCTTCATGCCAAATAGGCCTTTTTGCTCTTCGGAAAGCACTTTGATGGTCACTTCTTCCCTTTTGACATTAAGCTCTTTAAGGGCCTTTTGGATAGCCTCTTCTAGGGTTTTTCCCTCAAATTCCAAAGGCTTATCCACGGGCCTCTCCTTTTACAGCATTCATACGCAGCTGTGAAACCATTGTCAGCATTGTATAGCTGAACCAATATAGAGCCAATCCGCTGGGAAAAGTATAAAATATAAAGGCAAATAATATGGGAAAAATAACAGCCATCATCTTCTGTTGCTCAGCAGCCGGGCCACTTGCACCACTTCGCGCCATCGTCAGCTTCTGAGAAACAGCCATGGCGGCCGCCATTAACAATGGTAAAAGGTTGATATCTTTACCTATAAAAGGCAATGCCTTTTGAAGCACAAAAAGCCGATCAGGCTCAGACAGGTCTTTTATCCATAAAAATGCAGCCCCTTTTAA
Organism: Candidatus Omnitrophota bacterium; assembly: GCA_042571725.1. Lineage (GTDB taxonomy): Bacteria > Omnitrophota > Gorgyraeia > VGKH01 > JBHPFN01 > JBHPFN01. The sequence continues at coordinate 652 of JBHPFN010000022.1, read as the reverse complement.
CTCAATGGAACGCATAAGCGTCTGGTAAAGTGAAAAGAAAACCGGCATTTGAAAAAACAAAGGAAGGCATCCACCAAAAGGATTCACCTTATTCGTCTTATACAACTCCATTACTTCCTTGTTAAGCTTTTGTGGCTCATCCTTGTATTTTGCCCTTAATTGCTCCATTTCCGGCTGCAGGGCCTGTAAGCGCTTCATGGAGCGCAGGCTTTTTTGTGTAAACGGATACAGAACCGAAAAGATACATATGCTCAAAATAAGAATACATATTCCCCAATTAGGTACCACCTTATGGATAAAGCGCAATAAAGACATCATTGTGCGCACGATGGGGTCGAGTTTACCAAAATATACTATTTGGCTAAAAGAAGGATCAACCGCAGAAAGCAATTCAGTCTTTTGAGGACCAACATAGATAATAGAATCAAGTTGAAGAGTGCTATTGGGAGCAATAATTGCCTCTTGGCTCTTAAAACTAGTCAAGATTTTGCCTTTATCAATATAATTCGCAAAACACTCAGTAACTTCAAACGCAGGTTTCTGAATTAAACAAAAATACTTATCGCGGCTGCCAATCCACTGAATTGGTCCGGCTGGGCGCTATAAGCATTTCTTTGAACTCTCTATGTCATTGCAGGACAACCTGTTACGT
>JBHPFN010000021.1:0-33165 GCA_042571725.1 Candidatus Omnitrophota bacterium | reverse complement strand
GAATGTTGGGATTACCGAGACACGTAAGTCAATTTTCCTGCCATGGGTTGCAATCCTTACCCTGCCGTCCTGCGGTTTCCTGCTTTCAGCGATATCTAAATCGGTTAAAATCTTTATGTGCGCAGCGATATGGGCACGGTAGCGGTTCGGGATCTTTGTTAGACTTCTCAGTACTCCATCAACCCTAATCCGCACATCAACATACTTTTCCTGAGGCTCGATATGAACATCGCTTGCCCTGTGACGAATCGCCTCACCCATGACAAACTTTGTCAGCTTAACCGCAGGAGAATTCTCACTGTGTAATTCTTTAAGGTTAAACATCCCTGCGTTTGGCACCTCAGCATCTTCCTGCTTAACCCGCTCGATCGATGTCCCGTTATCTTCGTTAAAAATCCCCTTGAGCGTAGCATCCATCCCATGATAGTACTTCTCAATGCACCGCGCAATCTCACTATGGGTACTTAGCATCGGCTCAATCTTCATGGTGGTAATTAAACGGATGCTATCCAAGGCGATGATATCCATCGGATTGCTCACCGCTACTACAAGACTGTTTACATCGCGGCGTACCGGCAAAACGTGGTATCGCTTTGCAATATCGTATGAGAGGGTTTTAACAGCGTCGGGGTCTACGGTGTCTTCGCTGAGTTCGATAATGGGCATGCAAAGAATCCTGGAGAGCACCTTTACCAATTCTTCTTCGTCAATACACTTCATTTCCAACAGAAGATCGATCAGGTGTTTTTGGGAAGAGCTATATTCTTTTCTCAACTGTGTAACTTGCTGACAATCGATAAGTTTTTCTTTTAAAAGCGCATCTAAAAGGATGGACATAATTATTTGTTTTTACGGATTTGTTTTGCTATTACTTCCTTATTGCGTGGCTGGTTTTTCGATGCGATGCAGTACGAAGTGGTGAAAAGCTTATTAAACAATAATTAAGTATTTCGCTTACAGATAAAGACGAGGATGTTACTTTTTTAAGAAATTTAAGAAGTCAAGATGTGCAAAGTATTTATATTATACTATTTTTTAAAAAAAATGCAAGGATTATTTTCGTATTCTCTTTACGAAATGGTTGGCTGGTCGCTAGTAGCTTTGATAGCGATGTATCTGACAGGATAAAACTAGCTTAAATCCTCTGCCACGAAATAATTGACATGTAACGGGTAGGTTCGCCTCCTGGTAAACCCGGCGGAAGATTAATAACTGTTGATGGCACTTGATAAATCTCCGGCACTTGACCTGTCATATCAAAGAAATTGGAGACGAATGTTCCCAGAACCCTGGTCTGCATATCTGAAACAATATCAGTTTGGGCATAAAATAAACCCATTATATTAAGCTGTGCAGCTGATCCTACTGTCAGCGTGCCAGGAGTCATAAGTCCCAATATATTCGCTGGAAAAGAATTGTTACCATCTGTCTCCAGATTCATTTCAATCGCGACATTTTGCTTAGCCAAGATCGTACCTACGCCTGAATAAAGCATGGTACCAGCACCATCAAGCCTTAAATCTGCATCTTTGATATACACCATCCCCTTGATCACCATGTTTCCACTGTCGACCTTTAGACAATTAGGTTGGGTGTCGCAATCCCCATACTCAAAAATTGAACTGCCGTCAATATTTTCAAGTTCGACCTGCGATAGTGGATGAGTAATGTTGCTAATAACTAGTCCATTAGTTTCAAAATAGTCATAGTAGTCACCAGCAAAGTTTGGATAAGGATCAGTGAGGAGCGGAAACGATACGGCATCGCCAAGGTCATATTCATTATCATAACCGTTGTCAGAATGCACATTATTAATGTTCTGGTTTCCGGCATACCCGTCTGCTCCTAACGCAACATAGGAACCATCAATAGTTTCTTTATCTGAGTCTCCGGGAACATCCGGTTCTCCTGCAGTAGCAGCACCGTTTAAGCCTATCAATCCATTTTTGACTCTAAGCTCTGCATTTAATGTATCGATAAGCTCTGTATTAAAAACTACCTGGGGAAGGGCAGGAATCTTGGCTCTCAGCGCTGCGGGCATTCCATCATAATTATTCCCGATGATTTCACCGGTGCCGCCTAAATCCACCGCAAGATCAGTGGGGAGAAGATTGTCACCAAGTATATGCACTGAGCCTCGTATGTCAACATTACCATTAATTAGAGAGCCGCCCACTCCTCCGGTTCCCGCAAAAATGGCATTACCCCACAATGAAAGATTCTTAATCTGGGCATAGACTTCAATGGTCTGACTGGCATCTCCGTAAACGCCGGTTGAGCGTATCCACATGAATTCGGTTGCCTCAGGTTGCAACATTATCGAATATTGCCCGCCGTTTATATTGGACGATGTGACATAATCGCCACGATTAGGATCTCCAAGATCAGGAAAAGGCTGGTAGCCCGCCGCAGGAGTAAATTCCCAGTTATTAATGTGACCGTCACTCCAGTCTTCGCTGTTAATAAAATCCTGCCGTAAATCATTGAGTGTGCGCTCCATACCTGCTTCGGCTATTTCAAAGGCAAGCACAACCATCCTATGGCGCTGTGCCATCCTGCTCTCGCTGAGACTCATCATCATAAAGCTGGCACCTAAGATGCTAAAAACCACAATGATCAGCAACACCATTATCAAAGAACTTGCGTTACAGCAATCAAGCTTTATCTTTTTCATGGCCTTACCTCCCCAATTTTATCTTTAATTTCTTAATTGCACCTGAAAACTGGATGTAACATTTACTGTGCGTCCACCCAAGACTGATTTTTGAGCCACTAACTGTACATCTACTATATCTGAAACATCACGCCAAAATTGCAATGTTTGAATATTATGAGAAATAACCCTCTCAGCTCCGTCATCTCGTATCAATTGATTTCCATCCAAGTGATAATCGATCGGGTTTGCAGACCAGGTTATTACGCCTGCTGCTCCACCTGTACATATATCAAATTGAATTGATGTATGCGGTACGCTATCGTCTTCAACGTCCACTCGAGTAGGGCCAGATTGACGCAAATCATCAGAGATCCATAGAATTGCTTTTCTGATTTCCTGCTGGAGTTCAACCTGTATGCTATTAGTAATCCACGAACTGTTTCCTACTACAACAACAGAGAGAAAAATCCCTCCCATCATAGCAAGGATCAATACGGTCACCAGGACTTCCACTAACGACAATCCTTGACAGCTTAATACTGTCATACGCCTTCGTCTCTGTAACATAAACCCTACCTTCTTGAGAGCATCGTTACTACTGTTGCTAATGAATCGATCTTATTATTGCCGTTAACGTCTTCACCCTGTGCAATATCGAGTATGCCATTTGTATTTTCATCTTCACCGGAAACACGGCCGCTCTTATTGCGCCAGCACACTACAACTTCTATCTGCAATAGATCCGGTGTCGGGCTGGTTGGTACTGTTATAAGAACTGGATTTGCGGGATCAGTCGCATCGTAAAGATAAATAGCGCCTGCCCAATCAACTGGAGCAGGGGGGAATGTATTACCCGGGGCCCCTCCTGAAATAAAATCAGTAGCGATAAGATCATATGGCCAATTGCGTATTTCCTCAACTTGTCCTTGAGCTTCATTGAGCGCAAATATCATATTGCGGGATAGCTCGGTCAATACAGAACAATCTACAAAAATCTTTAATAGTGCTGCAATTACGAGCACAAATATACCGATAGCCACAACAACTTCTGCGAGCGTGAATCCTTTTTTAGAACAGTTCATTATCTTCCTTGTCTTGCGTGAATATCTATTTCTCATTTTCTTCGCTTTTATTATAGCGCATGGCACATAACCCACAAGCACTTTTTAATCATGGTACTTTTCTTTTATCACATTGCCGTTTTCATCATAATATGCTTCGTGCCGAAGCTTACCCGTTTGATTATATGTTCTTCTACGGCCTGTTGCATAGCTCTTGGTAAATCTCCACTCATACTTTACCTTGCCATTGCTGAAATAAACCTTGCCCTCTCCGCTCTCGTTATTGATTTTATAATCTCTGGCATCGCGGTAGTCTGCCTCAAGCCGCAATGAACCATCGCTGTAGTATTCTCTGACTGTCTGTAGTACTCCCAGCCGGTAATACGCTTCAATGCGCACCTGGCCGTCGTCAAAATATTCGTAGGAGGGGCCATGTTTTTTGCCCCACTTGTAATACTCTTCACCGTAGGTACCTCTTTCGCGGTATGCAAATTCTACCTTCCCATCGGGAATCTTTCCTTTTTGTGTAATATTGCCATCTACATCGATCTTCTCTCGCGATATTTCCTCGTTGCCTTGGTAAAAAATATTCTCAGTATAGCCTCCCCCTTTTCTGAGGACTTTTCTTATCGGCTCAACTTGAGAATCGATAGTGTTTTTTGGCTGAGGCTCTTCAACTGCCTGAGTAACTAACGAGACTTGTTGGACAAGCTCCTGCCCTTGTGGCAGATCCGCCTCCTCTTGCATTACGCTACGCATCCACATGCGCGAGGCAAAAATTGCAGCAATAGAAACAGCCATTATGAATCCTAATGCTACACCGGAGATCCTTGCTCTTGTTTGCCCGATCATACGATTCTCTTTTTCTGCTCACAAAAATTATTGAGTGAGCGTTTTTCTGTCCTGCTCTTAAGCAAATGCGCCTATTCTTACGATCGAAAGAATAGGCGCATGCAATAAAAAATTCCCACCTGGCAACTGACTACCATATCCTCAAAAAGGATTTAGGCTCTTGAGTTTTGCGCCCCATTCTTTCGAAAGGTTTGCCTTTTTCAACCGAGAAATCACCTTCAATATAAGTATAGAATGCTTATAGGTAAAAGTCAATGTAAGCGCTTTTCCTTTATCGTAACTTCCTATCTATCAGTAAGTTAAAACAAAATAATTATATAAACTATACTTTTTTTAAAGATTTCTTACAATTTATTGAATCTTTGCTTTAACGGAGCTTATTACTTTATTGTGGACCTTTTCGCCCGCCAGAAAGCCCCTTTGCTTTCTTTTCTTGCTTCTTGAGTTTTTTTGCTTTTTCTTTTGACTGCGTATCGAGCTCTTCAGCGGCACGGTTGGCCTTTTTCTTCATCTTTTCTGCGGCTCGCTTTGCTTTACGCTCGGCACGTATTCTTACCTTCTCTTCTTTGGATTTTCCAACTGTAGCAAACCAGTCAGAAACTCGATTGAATACTGCCTGATCACTTGCATGTTCATATGCTTTAGGACTCGCACCTTTTAAATCCTTTTCTTGCGCATACACGAGGCTGCCCGTTGCAACAAGAGCTAATAACACTACAAGACATATAGATTTTTTCATTTGCATCCTCCGCTCATTATGATTGAACTACGCAAGCGCTTTAATAATTTTTTCGTTATCCTCGGCTTTAAGAATAATCCTACACGCACAATTGCCACCACAGGTACTTCCGTAGGCGAACATTAAATTTACTCCTTTAGCCTTTAAGTTCGCTGATAAATCACTAAGTGCACCTGGCTTATTTTCTAAATCAACAATCACAACCTCATCTTCTTTCACTCTCCAACCCTTGCTCTTCAACGCTTCTTTTACCTTGGCATTATCGGTAGTATGGATATAAAACATCGCATTACCTTCCCAGCTATAAGCGCAGAGCGCCTCCATGTTGATTCCTTCTGCTGCTATGGCGCCCGAAACCTCCGCTAGCATGCCTGGTTTATCCACTGCTACAACTTCTAGATGCTGAATTTTATTTGCTGACACGTGATGCTCCTTTCTGGAAAAATATTGACTATTACTTTTTCTCCAACGCCTTCTTAAGTGAAGAAATCTTCCTGTTGAGACGAGCTAATTCTTTTTTTAGCTTCAATACTTTCGCTGTCTTTTTTTTGCCTTTTGACTTCTGCGATACAAGCTTACCCATATTGTAAAACAGTTGCTCTTTTTTTAGCTGCAACATGGTGAGCTCAAACTGCAATTTTCCTTTTTCTGATAATGCGATAAGCTGTTTTTCGCTCTTTTTCGCTAGCACCATCGCTTCTTTGGCCATCTTATCAAGCTGCTTTTTAGTCTGTGGCCAAAGCTTTTCCAGGTCTTTTTGAAACTTAGACTTTGCTGCCATCTACACCTCCTTTTTTTATGCTAAATTTTTTCAGCTTCTTCTTGTTTAATTGCAAAGCTGTGTTCTTTTGTGGGAAACTTTTTATCGATTACTTCCTGTCTATAATTCTTTAATGCCTCTAGGATCGATGGGGAAAGATTTATATATTTCTTTACAAATTTAGGAGTGAATCTCTCAAATAGACCAAGCAGGTCATGCGTCACTAACACTTGCCCGTCGCAGTCAATGCCGGCGCCAATGCCGATAGTGGGAATTGCAAGTTGCTGAGTAATCATTGCAGCGACTTTATCAGGAACGCATTCAAGCACGATGCTAAAACAACCCAATGCCTCTAAATCTTTAGCCTGTTTGATAATTTTTTTAGCAGCATCGGCATCCTTACCTTGCACCTTAAAACCGCCTAATTGCGCTGCAGTCTGAGGGGTTAATCCAACGTGTCCCATAGCAGGAATTCCTGCCTTAATAATTGCTTCGGTAACCTCCAGGCACTTATCAAACCATTCCAGCTTAACTGCATCACACCCTGCCTCTTCGATAAAACGCTTTGCGTTTTTTACTGATTCCTTAGGATTTACTTGATACGATTCATAAGGCATATCACCGATAATCATAGCGTTCTTTACCGCACGCCGCACTGCCTTTGCATGATGAATCATCTCTGCCATACCGACTTGCGTTGTAGACTCAAGCCCCAAGACGACATTTGCCACCGAGTCACCAACTAAAATCATATCGATCCCTGCCTGATCAACAAGTGAAGCCAAGGGAAAATCATAGGCAGTAAGCATGGTAATCTTTTTGTCTTCCTGCTTCATCTTTTTGATATCCGCAACGCTTATTTTTTTGCCTTCCATAATTACCCTACCTTTTTCTTAAGATACGCATCTATTGCCACAGCGGCCTTTTTACCTGCGCCCATGGCAGAAATTACTGTATCCGCACCCGTGATAATATCGCCTCCGGCGAATACGCCATCAATCGAAGTCATAAAGCTATCGTCAACCAACACCGTGCCATTCTTATTGGTTTTTAATTCTGTGGTTGCTTTTGCAATCAACGGGTTTGGCTTCTGGCCTATTGCCATAATCACTGTATCGACTTCCAAGAGAAACTCTGAATTTTTAATTGGCACAGGCCTTCTTCTACCAGAATCATCCGGCTCCCCTAATTCCATCTTAAGACACTTAAGGCCCTTAACCATACCTTGCTCATCCCCTAAAATCTCTATTGGCTGAGTAAGAAAACTGATCGGAAGGTCTTCTTCCTTAGCATTTTCTATCTCCTCATCTCGGGCGGGCATCTCAGCTTCGGTCCTACGATACACGAGGGTTACTTCTTTTTTCAACCGCATCGCAGACCGTGCGCAATCGAGCGCTACATTTCCACCGCCAATTACTGCTACTTTTTCTCCAACATTCATCGGCGTGGCATACTCAGGAAACTGATAGGCCTTCATTAAGTTAATGCGTGTTAAGAATTCATTGGCCGAATACACCCGTCCAAGATTCTCACCTGGGATACCTAAAAATTGCGGCAGGCCCGCACCTACGCCTAGAAAAATACCTTTAAAACCTTCCTGAAATAACTCCTGAATACTATAGGTTTTGCCGATAAGCACATTGGTTTTTATTTCCACCCCCAGGGATGCGATGTATTCAACATCATGCGCAACGATCTGTTTCGGGAGACGAAATTCAGGAATACCATACACTAACACTCCACCAGGCAGATGCAAGGATTCAAAGAGCGTGACTTGATATCCCATTCTAGCAAGGTCAGCTGCGGCTGTCAATCCTGCTGGCCCGGAGCCAACAATGGCAACAGAAGCATTTTTAGCCTCCGGTTTGGTAGCTTCTTTTTTAGTTTCTTGCTCAAGCAACTCGTAATCTGCTGAGTAGCGTTCCAAGGCTCCGATATTAATTGGTTCTTTCTTCTTGCTTAAGATACATGCAATTTCACACTGCTCTTCTTGGGGACATACCCTGCCGCAAACAGCCGGTAAATTATTTTTTTCTTTTATCTTTTGCAGAGATTCAGCGCGTTTTTGTTCAGCAATAAGTTTAATAAATGCAGGGATGTCAATATTTACCGGACAGCCTTCAACGCACTGAGGCTTTTTGCATTGAAGACAACGCTTTGCCTCTTTTAGTGCCTGCTCATCTGAAAAGCCAAGAGAAACCTGATTAAAATTCTTTGTTCTTTTCTTTGGGTCTTGCTGTCGTACTTTATTTCGCATTATTTATTCACCGATAATCTTTACCATTACGCGTTTCTTACGCTGCCCGTCAAACTCACCGTAAAAAATCTGCTCCCAGGGACCAAAATCAAGCTTACCATTGCTGATGGCGACAACGACTTCGCGCCCCATGATAGTCCTTTTTAAATGTGCGTCGGCATTATCTTCTCCGGTTCGATTGTGGCGATACTTTGAGAGCGGCTGATGCGGAGCAAAACCCTCAAGCCAATCATCAAAGTCTTGAATCAGCCCGTCTTCGTCATCATTAATAAATACGCTCGCGGTAATGTGCATCGCATTTACCAAACACAGCCCTTCCTTAACTTTCGATTCTTTTACCAATTCCTCAATCTGCGAAGTGATATTGATGTATGCGCGTTTTGTTTTTGCACTAAACCAGAGATGCTTAGTCAAATGTTTCATTGATCTGACCTTCCTGTTTCTTAAAGGCATTAAGTCGAGACTGTAATTCTGCAAAGTCTACTAAATGGCCGTTGAATTCAGGCCCGTCTACACAACCAAATACAGTTTTCTCGCCGACCTTGCAACGACAAGCACCGCACATACCAGTAGCATCAACCATGATCGGATTAAGATTCACAATGGTTTTAATATTCTGGGGTCTCGTCAATTCAGAAATCGCTTTCATCATTACCACAGGACCTATTGCATATACTAAATCAATATGCTTATTTGCCTGCAGTAGCTCCTTAAGCACTTCGGTGACGAATCCTTTCCTGCCATAAGATCCATCATCAGTGGTGACATACAATTGGTCACAAACATCTTTCATCTCTTGCTCAAGAATGATAAGATTTTTATCACGGGAACCGATAATTCCAATAACTTCGTTGTTCGCAGATTTAAACGCCCTACTTATAGGATAGACTTCTGCAATACCCACTCCGCCTCCCACGCAAACCACCGTACCGAACTCTTTAACGTCAGTAGCGTTTCCCAGGGGCCCTAGTAAAGTAAAAATACTATCTCCCACCTTTAGTTTTCCCAAACGCCGCGTGGAATAACCTACCTCTTGAAAAATTAGACCGATGGTGCCTTTTTCTTTATTCCAATCGGCTAAGGTAAGGGGGATCCGCTCTCCCTTTTCATCAACAATAACAACAACGAATTGCCCTGCGCAGGCTTTGCGGGCAATCAACTCTGCTTGTATTTCAATACGCTGAATCCCTTGAGCAAGAACCTCTTTATGAATTACTTTAAACATCTAAATCATCCTCAGTGAAAATTATGGTTTGGACATTTGCAAACGCACGGGCCAACTCCTCGCCCTTTTCTTTACCTAAAACAAAAATGCTCGTTGCCAACGCATCTGCAGTAATGCAATCATCCGCAATTACGGTAACAGAAACCACCCCTGAATCAGCTGGGTAGCCAGTGTAAGGATTAATTATATGCGAATAGCGCTTATTTTGCAAAACAAAAAACTGCTCGTAATCTCCTGATGTTGCCACGGCTCGATTTGTCAAAACGAAATTTTTTACTATTGAATCATTTCTGGGATGCTGAATACCGATCTGCCAGGGCCTGTTGTTTTTTTTGCCTAAACAATAAATGTCACCGCCGGCATTTATCAAACACGATGTGATGCCAATTTCCTTCAGTTTTCGGATCGCCACGTCAACCGCATATCCCTTGGCAACTGCTCCTAAATCCAATTTCATTCTTCGCTTGGATAATTTCGCGGTAGAAAAAACTTCGTCAATGACAATATTATTTGAATCAACAAGCTTTTTCGCTCTAGTGATTGAACGCTCGCTCGGAGCTCTTCCTTCCTCAATAGCATCTTTCCAAATATCAACTAGCGGCCCAGCAGTTATATCAAACGCCCCGCTAGAAGTCTCATAAAAGCTTTTACACTTTTTTAATATCTGAAGCGTTTTCCAAGAAGCATTGAGCTTCCTGCGCTTATTGAGCTGGGAAATCTCGCTATTGTCATCGAAAATGCTCAGCAATCGCTCGACATCTTCCATCTCTCTAAAAGCGACCTGTATCGCCTGTTTGTCTTGACAGGTAATCTCTACAACCGTGCCCATTAACAATCTACTCTCTGTGTGATACGGTTGCTTTTTGACACAGCCATACCCCATAGATGCAATGAGCGCAAAAATAAGACCAGAATGAAACGCGATCACATAAAACGGACGCCTTAGAGTATTCATCTTTTGATCCTCATTAGCTCTTCGAGAGTCAAGGTATTAGCCACATCTTTTTTCTCTAACCAGCCACGTCGGGCAACCGCAACGCCTAAGTCCATCATCGAAAGATGCTCTACTGAATGGGAATCCGTTCCAATGGCTAATTTTGCCCCCACTTCTTTTGCGCGGCGAGCATGCACATCACTTAAATCAAGCCTGTTAGAAAAGGCGTTTATTTCTAAAAAAGTATCGGTTTGCTTTGCGACCTTAAATATTTCCTCAAAATCAATCTCGCATGCCTCTCGCGAACCCCACAGCCTTCCCGTAGGATGTGCGATGATATCTACGTGTTTATTTTCACATGCCTTAACGATGCGATTAGTAAGCTGCTCTTTAGATTGTCGAAATCCTGAGTGTATTGCTGCGATCACTATGTCAAACTCTGCAAGCACGCTGTCCTTATAATCTAAATTTCCTTTTGAATCGATCTCAAGCTCGGTTCCAAATAATACCCTAAGGCCTTTTAATGACTTGTTAATTTTCTCGATCACTTTTCTTTTTTGTTTCAATTCTGCATACGAAAGACCGCTGGCAACCCGAAGGCTCTGAGAATGATCGGTAATAGCAATATACTGTAAGCCTCTTTTTTTAGCTGCATGAGCCATCTCGAGAATTGAATTTGTACCATCAGACCATGTTGAGTGCGCGTGAAAATCGCCTTTAATATCGCTAAGCTCAACAAGATTCGGAAGCTTGTCCTTGCTCGCAAGCTCAACCTCTCCTGTATCTTCTCGAAGCTCAGGCTCAATATAGCCCAGATCTAAAACCTCAAAGATTTCCTCTTCGGTCTTTCCTGTGACAAACCTTTCTTTTTTTCCTTTTGTGGAAAATATCCCGTATTCATTTATTTTGAATTCCTTCTTTAAAGCTCGCTGGCGTAGCTTTATATTAAAATTCTTAGAGCCCGTAAAATACAAAAGCGCTGCTCCAAAACTCTTATTTTCTACAACGCGCAGGTCAACCTGGACATCCTCTTGGATAAGCACTGAAGATTTTGTGTGTCCTTTTACTAAAACTCGCTTTACCTGCGGCAACGTTGTAAATAAATCCATTACCCTTTGAGGCTGAGGAGAAATTATAAGAATATCAATATCGCGCACTGTCTCTTTCATGCGTCGCAGCGAGCCTCCAACTGAAATCCTTTTTACCTCTTTTAAATTCTTTAATGTTGTAATAAATTCACCCGCGATACTAATTGCCATAGCCAGATGCATGCGCTCTCTTCCCTTCTTGAGAAGACTGATGCCACGTGTGATGTTTTCGATAGTTTTTTCTTTTATTCCTGGTAAACCGAGAAGCTCATCTGTGCGGATAGCCTGCTCGAGACCCTCGATATCTTCTATATGCAGCTGGTCATAGAATAGCTTTGCGGTTTTAGGCCCAATGGAAGGGATACTCACCACCTCTAATAACCCCGGGGGAATCGAAGCGCTTAGCTCTTCTAGGTATTTCAGTTTACCGGTAGAGACAATCTCAGTGATTTTTGATGCCAAGTCTTTGCCTACGCCAGGGATATCCTGCACCCTATTCTCACGAACAAATACCTCGATATCTTCGGTAAGACCTTCTATATTTTGCGCTGCCCGTTCGTACGCCCGGATTTTAAAGCGGTTGTCTGCCTTGATCTCGAGGATCATTGCGATGTCTCGAAAGATCTCTGCCACTTCAGCGTTTTTCATTAATCCTCTTGATTGGTTTCATCTGACCCAAATATCTTTTTGAACAGGTCCTCAACGCCTAAAAACATCTTTGCCATAAAAAATCCGGAGAGAATGCCGATGACGATATCTGAAGGAAAATTATGTCCCATGTAAATCCTCGATACAGCAACCAATAAAACTAATATAATAAACAACACCATAAACCTCTTATATTTGCAAGAAAGCGCGGTAGCAAAAATGGCAATTCCCATGGCGTGCACCGAAGGAAATAAGATAAAAGACGGAGACCCAATAAGCTTTATTTCTTCAAATCTGCCTAAAGGTCTCGATACATTTATTACGTCTTTTAAAACCCAAGCAATCAATATTGAGCAACCGAGAGTCAACATAACTAATACCGAAGAAATTTTCGCCTTCCTTTGACCAAATATGTAAAAGATTACACACAATAAAACCAGTACATGAGGTTCGGCTAAAAGCGAAATCTTTGGTAGAAGGAAATTAAATAAATCATTCTTCATGCCCATATTAATTTGCAAAAAAAGTGCTTCATCAAACTGGAAAATTCTGTCGATCATTGACATCGTGACGTTCACCCCTTTTGTAGTACGATATAATCCTTATACTCTAAAGCGCTCTGGCGGATTGTTCTCTTAAACGTTGCATAATCCACATCTATCAATCCAAAGCGAGGACCAAATCCATTATCCCATTCAAAGTTATCTAATAACGACCAATAGAGATAGCCGAAAATCGGAATAGAACATTGTAAAGCCCTTTCAATCTGCTGCAAATGTCCTTTTATATAGTGCGCTCTCCTGGAATCGTCATCATCGCATGTGCCATTTTCTGTAATGAGAATCGGTAATTTGTACCGCTTAAGCCAATGCAATATTTCGAAAAGGCCTTCGGGAGAAACGCTCCAGCCCATGTAATTTAAGGTTTTGCAATGGCGATGATATGAATTACAATTTTCTCCAAAGAGAATATCTGCTTTCTTCAGAGAACAACGCACTACCTCCCGAGTATAGTAATTCAAGCCGATAAAATCAAGGTATCCATGCACTTTTTTAAAAAAGTATTTGTTATAAATCTGATGACGTAAGAAAACAGGTAGATGATTCAAAACCCACGGAAACGCAGGGCACGGTGAAAAGACCTCTGCGTTTTTGGCAATGCTCACCAGGGGATGCAGCCAACCCTGCTTTGCATATTTCTCATGTATTGTCTCATATGCATTTCGATGGGCTGTGGCAAGGTTCGAAAGTACGCGGAAGGTGGATTTCAAAGACGTATGTCCCGGAGGCCATTTCCCCATCAGGTAGGAATGATATGCAAAGACAACAGGCTCATTAATCGTAATCCAGTATCGTACATCCTTGCCCAAAAAATCAATAACCCTACCCACATACCGATGGAAATAGTAGGATGCTTTCTTATTAAGCCATCCTCCCTGCTGAAAAAACCACAAAGGGTTAGTGAAATGATGCAATGTTGCAATCGGCTCAAGATCCCTTTCCTTGAGGGCCACAACCACCTCTCGATAGTGCTTAAGCGCATTCTCATCCCAGCAATTATCTTTTGGTTCAATGCGGCTCCATTCTATGGAAAAGCGGTGTGCGTTATGGTTGAGCCTTTTTGCAAGCTCAAAATCCTGTGGGAATAGCTCATAATGGTTACACGCCTTGCCAGAGCGTTCTTTCACGTTGCCTTTTTCTTCCCAATCCCACCAATCATTGAGCGTATTTAAACCTTCGACCTGATGGCTTGAAGTTGCAGCACCCCATAAAAATTTCTTAGGAAAAACGCTCATGTGTTCTCTATCCTTTATGAAAGATTAAAAAAGCGCTTGGCATTTTCTAATGTGCTCTGGGCAATTTCATTTTCTTTCATCTGCTTCATTTGTGAAACGAGCTGTATAGTGCTAACAACATCTTTAGGTTCGGCAGAAAATCCACCTTCTGCGTTTTTATAAAATACAGGGCAGTCGGTCTCAACAAGTAAATGATCTAAAGGAACATGCTTCACCGCATCCTGAAGCTGAGAACTATAGTACAAAGAAGGAGTTGCAGAAATAAAATAGTTTGCCTTAAGGATCTTATCTAAAATATTAATTGGTCCGCTGTACCAATGAAATAGAGCCTTTTGAATACCGCTCTCTTGACAAAGCAACAAGCAATCTTCCCACGCGCCGCGGCTATGTATTACCACCGGGAGATTCAATGCTTTTGCAATGTTTAATTGTTTTTGAAAAATCTCTTTTTGAATCTCCCGCTTAGACTTATCTTTCTTTACTGGCTTAAACCAATAGTCTAAGCCGATTTCTCCTACGGCTACAATTTTATCTCGATTCTCTTCAATAAGAGTCAGGATGTCTTCGCGCAAAGGTTTATCGATTTCGCTGGGATGAACCCCCAATGCAGAAAACACGGCAACGGGATTTTGTTTCTGACTTATTTCTATAATCTTCTTGCTCGACTCGTAGTCCGTACCAACGGCAATAATTGCTTCGAGGCCCGCTTCATGAGCCCGCTGCAATACGGCATCGAGTTCTTCAATCTGATCTAAATGGGCGTGGGTATCGATTAAACCTGAAATCATTTGCTGTTTATTATAAAAGTAACGGGCCCGTCATTTATTAAGCGGATGTCCATCATTGCCCCAAAAACTCCAGAAGCGACTTTCGATTTACTTTGTTGAAGCTTTCCAATAAAATACTTGTAGAGCGCCTCTGCAACCTCTGGTTTAGCTGAACTATCAAACGAAGGTCTTCTTCCTTTTTTGCAATCCGCAGACAGGGTAAACTGAGAAATGACTAGAAGTTCTGCGTTGACCTCAACACTTGAAAGATTCATCTTTTTCTCAGCATCATTAAACATACGAAGATTTAGAAGCTTTTCAACCAGATAATCTGCCTCAGCTTCGGTATCGTTTTGTTCTACGCAAAGAAATACAAGCACCCCCGCGCCTATGCGGGTTGTTGATGCTCCCTCAATAAAAACTTCTGCTTCTTTGACACGTTGAATAACTGTCTTCATAAGGATTAACCGACTCTTAAAGCGTAGCTCTCTTCTATCGTCTTTACCAATTCAACCAAAACCGAGTTTACCGGGGTGGGAATACCGAGGCTTTGACCTTCTCTAGCAATAACGCCATTGATAAAACTAATCTCAGTCTTTTTCTTCTTGAGTGCATCCTGAAGCATAGAAGCAACATTTGTTGCGGTTGCCTCGCATACCGCTTCAACCTTGCTGAGCGGATCATCATACAAAAGTTTTATCCTTTTTCTTTTAGCAACGCGTACGGCTTCAGTAACGGCCTTACCCATTATTTGTCGAGTTCCTTCAAATTCAACTAACCTGCCGTTATTGAGCCGGGTTATTGCGGTAAGCGCATTAATACCAACATTAATAATAAGCTTTGACCAAAGAAGTCCCTTTATATCACGAGAGATTCTTGTCTCGAGTTTAACTTGATTAAATGCCTCTCTAATGCTGCGCATTTGAGCGGGGATCTTACCATCAATGCGACCGATCACAGTCTCTCCTTTGCCTGCGTGACGAATACGCCCATCACCAAGTAGAGTAGCGCCTTGATTGGTTACTCCTCCGATTACTCGTTCATGGCCAATCATTTCACCGATAATCTCTATGTTTCCGACTCCATTTTGCAAGGTAAGCACCACTGTAGATTCACCAATGGCCGCCCTTATTGATTCGATAGCTGCCTTTGTATCGTAGGCCTTTACACAAATCAGAATGAGCTCAGCGCCCTCTACGGTTTTTGAATCAACCAAAGCTTCTACTTTAGCGCTCCATTTTCCTGAGATCCCTTCAATCCTTATACCGTGTTGCCGTATAGAATCAGCCCGCTTGGGATGCTTGTCCAATAGAACAACTTCGTTCTTTTTAGCTAAATGCGCGGCAAATAAACAACCCATTGCCCCCGGACCAACCACAATAATTTTCATTTTTTTTCTCCTTAAAATCCTCAATTGGATTATAGCTTCATTTACTATAGTGGTCAATGAAAATAAAAAGCTTTAGTTACGTTTGACAAAGAAAAATGCATGTGCTAAAAGAATATACTATGCTAGACAAAACATTTGCTGCTCAATACAACCTCCCGGAAACTCTCATTGACACCTTAAAGAAATCCGGCATAAAAAAGCTCTATCCTTTTCAAGTGTCAGCACTGAAAAAGGGCCTTACGAAATCAAAAAACCTAGTCCTGGCACTCCCCACTGCCTCCGGAAAAACATTAATTGCCGAGATGTGCATGGTAAAATCTATCCTAGAGCACCATAACGATACCCTCTGCTTATATATCGTCCCTTTAAAAGCCCTTGCCAATGAAAAATACGAAGAATTCAAAGCCCGCTACGAACACCTTGGTATAAAGGTAGGCATCGCCACGGGAGACATTGACCTTCCCAGCAACTACTTGATGCGCTACAACATTCTCATTGCTACATCAGAAAAGGTTGATTCTCTGCTTCGATTTCGCGCGAAATGGCTTTCAAAACTCTTGAGCGTTGTTGTCATCGATGAGATACACTTCATCAATGATGAGAGCCGTGGACCTACGCTAGAAATCTTAACCGCACGATTAAAACTCTTAAATAAAAACATTCAATTTCTTGCCTTAAGCGCCACGATCAAAAACGCTGATGAAATCGCTGACTGGCTGGATGCAGAGTTAGTCTTTAGCAACTGGAGGCCCATTCCGCTAAAAGAAGGAGTTTTTTATCTGGAAAGCATTGATTTTGCTGATGGCACGAGCACTCATATCAAGGTATTGGGCGCGGAAGAATTGAACGCGCTGTGCCTGAACACGATAAAAGCAAAAGGACAAAATTTAATCTTTGTCAATAGCCGCCGTTCAACCCAGGTTGTAGCGAAAAACCTAGGAAAAGCTGTTATGCATCAGCTCGCACCAACTGAAAAACACGCCCTAGAAGAGGTTGCGAAAAAAGTTGAAAACGCAGTTGGCGAGCCCACAAAAAACTGCAAACAACTAGCACAGGTCATCCGAGAAGGTGTTGCGTTTCATCACGCCGGGCTACACTATCAACAAAGAAAGCTTATCGAGCAGAATTTTAAGGAAAATTTGATTAAGGCTATCTGTGCCACCCCTACCCTTGCGGCAGGGGTCAACCTTCCTGCGCGAAGGGTTATCATCCGCGATTATAAAAGGTATCAGCCCGGCTTAGGCTCAGTGCCCGTGCCGGTCTTTGAATACAAACAGTGTGCAGGACGAGCCGGTAGGCCAACCTATGATAAGTTCGGCGAATCTGTTGTTTTGGTCAAAAGCCTTTCGGAATACAAAACTATATTTAATGACTTCATTAATGCTAGCCCTGAGCCGATCACCTCAAAGCTCGGATCTGAAAATGCCCTAAGAACACATATCCTTTCTTCTATCACAAGCGGATACGTGTATGATATAAATGGCGTTTTTGAATTCCTTTCACACACGTTTCTCTCACATCAGAAGAATACGCAAAACCTCATTGAAATCATCACGAGAATCTTTGAATTCTTAGAGTCCGAACAATTGATACGGCGAAAAGGCTTTAGATTCTATCCGACAGCCTTTGGCAACTGCGTAAGCAGGCTCTATATCGACCCGCTCTCAGGAGTAATTTTACGTAAAGGACTAATAAAACTAACTCGGTTGCAATCGATTTCGGATTTAGAATTGCTCTGTGTCATTTGCACTACTGTAGATATGGAACTGCTGACGGTGACAAAGACTGACTTTGACAAACTAGAGGTTTTCTCTGAGGTAAATGATCTGCTCCCTCAAGCGCTCGATGATGGCTATGGCTTTCTTGATCCTTCGGTGAGGCTCTCGATCATAAAAACACTCTGGATGCTGATTGATTGGATCAGTGAAGAAAAAGAAGATGTAATCTGCGACAGATTTAACGTAGGGCCCGGAGACATTCGGCGCATTATCGATACTGCTGAATGGCTGGTCTATAGCGCTCAATCAATCGCAAAGCTTTTTGAATTCAAAAACGCACTACTTCCTTTAGATAATCTAAAACAAAGAGTAAAATACGGCATCAAAGAAGAGTTGGTCGATTTAGCGCTACTCAAAGGCATTGGAAGAATACGGGCTCGCAATCTTTTTAAAAAAGGCTTTAAGAAACTTGAAGACATCAAACGGGCTGAAATTAGCGAACTTATTAAAACTCCTAAAGTCGCAGAAGGGCTTGCGAAAGATATTAAACAGCAAATTGCCAAGCTAGAGGTTTAGAATTACTTCGATTGCGAAAAGAAATGGCGTGTTCGTTGAATTACTTTAACAGAAATGCAGCATGATAATGCGGGTCAACTCGATGATCCTCATCACTATCTTCAAAGCGTAAGCCATAAGGACACTGCGGCGGGCCTTCCGGAAAGATACTCCTATCACTAAGCAATTCCAGTAATGACATGTGAGGCTTTTTCTGCCAACGGCCATTAACTACATAAATAATCCTATCGCACACCTCGATTGCCTTTTGATGGACCATCTTTTCTTTCCCTATGGACTTAGCAACAACTACCATATAGTCGTCTTCTGAAAGAGGCGCCTTGGCATCCCACCCCTTTAAAGGAGCGATGCCTAAACTTTCTAAAAGCTTTATGCAATCTTGAGGCAAGGCCGCTAAGGGAAGTACGTCATGGAGCTTCATGCTCCTTACCAACTCAACAGCAAACTCTTCCTGTGTCATCGGCTGCTCTTGAGAAAAACTAACCGCGCAGAACATGCAGCCCAGCGCACACAACAAAAATATTACTCTTATCTTTTTCTTCATATTAGTAACGCGCGGTTACTCCTAAGCTAACCTTGTTATCCGAATATCCCTCTGAAGCAAAATCAGTATTTCGTTTGGTATATTCATATCCAAGATTCACCGTTAGGTAATCGTTCAATTTTCTTCGTAAGCTGGCTCCGCAAGAAATAATCTCAGTTTCTCTATCAATAACGGGCTGGCCGCTTAGCGCATCGGCTGAGTCAAAATCTTGTTGCTCAACACCCCCATTTACAAAAATGGTTGTTTTAGGATTTATAATGTGTTTTATGCCCGCAGAAACAGAGTTGGTAAAATATTGAAAATATTCACTCCGAGCAGACGGCAACACTCTATTATAGGTATAGTTCAAACTGAAAATTGTATAAACTGAAAAAGTGGTATTCAACGATAATCGGGCATCGATATTTGAATCATTATTTTGATATACCGTCTTTTTGTGTTCGTTACCAGCCTCTACCGTAAGATTAAATGCGCCAGGAAACTTCTTGGTAATCCCATAGAATCCCCTTGAACTCTCAGTATCCTTTGCACCGCGGTGAGGAAAATGAGCATCGTAGTAACGATATCCTACCGTTCCTATGAAGTCATTCCAAAATTCATAATCAAAAGCGATCCTTGCACTATTATCCCCTCTGTCAATAAAATCATCGGCTGAAGAATCAGCATCGAGCCAATAATGCAACCAAGAATATTCCACGCTCAACTTATCCCTCGGCTGCCACTTAACTTCAAAAACCGGGGTGTCTTCTTTGTAGCCTCGGGTGAGTAATCGGTCGCCGAAAGGAGTGGCTATCTTTTTTGAAGCGACCTTTTTAAAATAGTTGCCAATACCGTACGAAAAATTCTCAAAAGGCCTGTAGGAAAATATGCATTTAGCTACATGGTCGTGAAGATTATCCCCCTCATCGATATAGTAAGAGACATTCCCGGTGTAGCCCAGATCGAAATAAAACGGTTCTTCAATAAGCTCGAGCGACACCTTTTGAGTAAGTGTTGTGATCATATCGGCATCTTCAGCGTCTTCGGTAAGGAAAATATTGCTGTCGTATGCGGTGGTGATAGAGGTGGCAAAATCGATTTTTTTAATGAGGTTTTTTACAAATCTAAGCAGGGCGGGCGAATCTTCTGTGATAAAACCAGAAGCTTCAGCTGCAAAAACAGGCAGGCAAGAAAAAACTATCAGTAAGAAAGCCAGAAAACTTGCAAGAAAAATTGTGTGCTTTTTACTCATAGTTTTAAAAGGTGTGTTAAAAATAGAGTGTTGTTTGAATTATAAAATAGAACGTAGTGAGTGTCAAGCTATTTTAGGCGTTTTTAAAGAAACAGCTACTGCAGTAATAAAAGACTGCGGATAGATTAACTAACAGAAGTGTCTATCGAGGGGTTTGAATGCTTTCGCCTTGTCCGCGATCATACCGATCCTCATCGGGAAAATACACTGATTCAAATTTTAGTCTTCGACCAGGTTCATCAGGCGTTGGGGGCTCTTCGGTTAAGGTAATATCATCACTACTCACAACAAAAGGAGTATCTCCTCCGCCTTCAGGTCTTATAAAAACGAAATCGCCCTCATCTGCAGCAAAGCCTGATTCAGGATCAATCTCTTCTCCGAGCTCATCTCTAATCTTTTGAGCTAAACCTTCATCTCCTGCGCCTGCGGAAGAAACATCTTGCTTCCAAGTATTCCACTCGTCGACGTCGTCATCGGTAAGAGGAAGTGGCTCTCCTAAGCCCGTCAAGCATTCTACGGAAATTAAGTACCCTGCAGATAAATCGGTTCTATCAGCAGGAGCGCCGCTCTCATCCAATGCTACTGCATAGATACCACCTTCAAATTGCTTAAAGACAGTTGTGCATGCTTTTGATTCTGTGGCCCAGCCTGTGCCACGGGCCCCGCCGATAGCGGTAGGGGTATGAACCTCGAATGTCGAATCCCCTTCGATCTGAATCAAAGAAAATATTCGCCCCTTTGCTAGGTTAATTTTCTGTTTATTTTCTAAATCCAAAAAAGAATTTTCTTTTATTCCAATTATATTATCAGCATCTTCATCAAGCACAATCTCGCAGGACGAATTTTCTCCGGTTTTTATGGTGGCTCCCTGCTCCAAGGACATACCTTCAACAGCCGCTACCCAATCAGCATCACTGGGCCCCTTAACAAGAACATCACCTTTTACAGAAAGCACTTTTGCAAACAAACCGCTTTCCTGACCAAAAGATGTTGCACTCATAGAAAAAAACAACATTGCACAGCTCAATGTGATGAGTAGCTTTTTCATGGTTTCTCCTTGTTTTGGGTGGGTTATGAACACTGAATTGACGTAAAAAGTGTAGCATATGATACAGGTTGTGTCAAGAAAGCGCTTTCTTTTATTATCATACATAACTCGTTATGAAATAATGAGTTAAATTCTTTTGTGTGAGTTTTTTTCTGGAGAGAATTAATTAAATCCACAATCAGTAAAAATGGCCGATGACAAGGAAGCGAATTTTCTTTTAGTGTATTGAAATAATTAGGAAGGAAATTACTATTTTTGCTGCAAAAGGGCGAGTTTTAGCTGCTCAAGCGTCATATTGCGGTTGAACAGCTTTGAGGCATATCCTGCGGTTCGAGCGCACGCAAACGAGGTACCTTGCAGCTTAGCATAATCTCCATTTGAAAAAACATCCACATCTGCCGTAGAGTAGTCGGTTACGTTGCCATGTGAATCTTTCGCACCTACTGAAATAACGTATTCATGCGATGCGGGAAACTGTGAACCACTATCCTTGTTCGATGCGTACATATACCCATCGTCGTTAACAGCAAACCGGCTGAAGATATTCTCATTGCCTGCTGCGCCAAAAAAGATAATGCCGCGCTCTAGGTATGCGCGCTGAATTGCCTCCTCGATCTCTCTGCTGAACTCTATCACCAGCGAAAGGTTCACGATGTCAACATCGTTTTCTCTGCACCAGTCGATCGCCTCTACCACACTCTTAGAAGAAGGTTTATAGCGACCATCTTGTGCTTCGCATACCTGAAGCATGACAATCTCTGCTTGAGGATTTGCTTTCTGGATGATACGTGCAATCCTCGTCCCGTGGCTGGCGGGGTCTTTATATGCTGGAATCGATGAAAAGCTAATTGATTCTACAGACGCATCCGTTGTGCCTGAGTCTATGACGGCAATCTTAACCTCTGCATAGACGCTAGTTGCGCACAGCAAAAATAGCGCTGCCATTACGCACAACGACATTTTTTGCACCTGGTTTCTTACGTTCATCTTACTCTCCAAAAAAAATGCGCCTATTCTCTCTCATTGAAAGAATAGGCGCAATAAAAAAATTCTCTTTTGGCAGCTGACTACCTTTTCCCTGTTAAGGATTAAGGCTCTTTAGCTTTGCGCCCCATTCTTTCGAATGGTTTGCCTTTTTCACTTGAGAATATATACCTATGTAAGTATAGAATGAATATACATGAATGTCAACCTAAGCGGCTGCATTATTGCGTAACATACTACAGTTAAATGGGTTAAATTAATACTTTCTTCATAAAAAAGCTCATTTTTCAGTCAATTATAATAAAGAAAAAAGAAGAGAACTATATTGGATTGGCGAGAAATTGAAATGATTTCATGCTTTTTTCAAGATGAAAAGAGAGAAAATTATACAAGATACTTCTTAATTCCTGACGGATCTGCTTACTAAGCCCCAAGGTTAAGGCCTTATGCCATGAAAAGGTCTCAAGGTGGATAAGCGAGTTGATTGTTCCTTTCAATACCGTATTAGAATTAATATCGTTGCCTGCGCAAACTGAACAAATTAAACCTCCCAAGGCAATACTAAAATTGGCAGCACCATGCAGTTTGTCCTTGCAGATGATGCACGCGTCCAAATGTGGCTTAAATCCCGATAACGAGAGTACCTTAACCTGAAAGCAATACAACACTTTCTCAAGATCAACGCTCTGCATACTCTTAAAACTATCCAGCAACAGCTTAAACACCTCAAGATTCTGGTCTCCTAGCTGCATAACAACATCAGTCAGCTCCAAGACATAACTTGCTAAAGAAACCTTTTGAATATCTTCACGGATGTAACTAAAATCTTTACGCACATCACACTGCGTAATAAGACACAATTCACTGTTTCGCTTCTCGTAAAAGACAATCTCGTTATACGAACACAGTGCAAGATTACTTGCAATCTTCCTAGGGTCTTTACGGACGCCTTTTATAATTCCTTTTATCTTTCCAAATTCTTTTGTAAAAAAAATTACCAAAAGGCTCGTCTCTCGAAAGTTGAATTTTTTTATTACTATTCCCTTGGCTTTTCGTATCATTTCTTTAAGATTTTTTTTACGATAGATTGTTCTTTTCTGCGCATCTGCTCTTTCTTTTTTTTAGATGTATCGTCATATCCAGATAAATGCAATATCCCATGCACAAGGTATAAAAGCACCTCTTCCTGAACAGGTGTATTAAACGCGCGTGCATTTCTCTGAGCCATTTCTAAGGAAATTACTATTTCGCCAACGACTTTGTTTTTTGGTTGCTTTGCATCTTTAAGGTCAAATGCGAGAACATCGGTAGGGGAATTTTTGTGCAGGTAGCGCCTATTTAACTGCTGAATTTTTTTATCATCAACAAAAACAATAGAGAGCTCTGCGGCAATTTTGCTATGCAGAAGAATCTGCTTGACTCTCTGTCGTATTGTTTTTTTCTGGACGGGAATTCTCTTTTGTAGATTGGTTACGCTTAGCTCCATTTTTTTTCTCTTCAGACTCAGGATACTGCACCCTGCTGTGATAAATCGCGCTTAAGATTTTAATAAACGTGGTAGAAATTTTCTCAATCTCCTTCAAGGTCAACTCGCATTCATCAAGCTGACCGTCAATAAACTTATTGTTAACGATTTTTCTCACTAATTCCTCGATTTTGCTCGGGGCAGGCTCCGGGAGCGTTCTGCATGCAGCCTCTACTGAATCGGCTAAAAGCACAATTGCAGTTTCCTTCTTCTGCGGCTTCGGGCCTGGATAACGATATCTATTTTCTTCAACATCAAAATTCTCGGTTTCATTAGCCTTGCTTTCTAAGGCTCTGCGATAAAAGTAAAACACAAGCCCAGTCCCATGGTGTTGCGAAATAAATTCAATAATAGCGGGTTTTAACCTATGTTTCTTTGCAATTTCGATGCCCTCTTTAACATGGTTAATAATAAGCAGGCTGCTCATGGAGGGTTGCAGTTTGTCATGCTTGCTTCCCATATGTAATTGATTTTCGCTGAAATACTCAGCTTTCTCAATTTTTCCGATATCATGATAGTAAGAGCCAACCCTTGCCAAGAGAGAATTCGCTCCAATAGCCTCAGCTGCAGCTTCTGCAAGATTACCCACGATAAGACTATGCTGATACGTACCCGGTGCCTCAAGAATCATTTTCCTCAGTAACGGGTGATTGAAATCTGAAAGCTCAAGCAGGGTAAAATTTGAAGCAACCTTAAACGGGTTTTCAAAAATAAGTAAACTCGAAAGCGTCAAAAACGAAGAAATAATCCCACTAAAAATTATGTGTCTGCCCGAGAGTGCTGAAGGAGTAAATACAAGGCTATCAGTAATAAAAGGCTGCACCTCTACATTGATAATTTCATGCACAGGTATGCGCGTATGGATCGAAAAAAGCATGATGCAAAATAGCTGGATGATACTTGCGTACATCCCTGCTTTGTAAATTTGCGATCGTCTTCTCGCACCAAAGGCAAAAATGGAAGCAACAATGCCTCCAACCATAAGAATAAATGCCAAGATGAAGTCATTACCCGCCATGATTCCTATGGCAAAACTCGAAAAAACCGTTAAGGCTAAAGATAACTCCAAGCTTTCGAAAAGAATGGTAGCCAACATAGCAAGCGCTATTACCGGCACGTAGTAAGCAGAGATGTCAAAGTAAACGATCATTATCTTTCCTGTAACTACGATAGTAACTACCAACAGCGCCAGTTGCAATACCTTACCCAAAAGCTTCTTGTAAGAAACTCTTAAATAGCCTAACATAATTACAAGTAATACCGGGATAGCCAACGATACCCCGATAAGATACGCCACAACAAACAAGGCCAATACGATTGAAATCAAGAGCGCCTGTTCTGAATATTTAGGTCCGTTATTTTTTTTCAGCAGCATCATATGCCTCAATAATTTTTTGCACAAGCTGGTGCCTTACCACATCAGCTTTCGTAAGGTAAGAAAACTTTATGCCAGATATGTTTTTGAGCACCTCCTTGGCTTGCAAAAGCCCAACGGGTTTACCTCCTGCAAGGTCGCTTTGAGTAATGTCGCCGGTGATTACCGCTTTAGAATCAAATCCTAGTCGTGTAAGAAACATTTTCATCTGATCTGTGGTGCAATTCTGCGCTTCATCTAAAATCACGAAGGCATCGTTAAGAGTCCTGCCGCGCATGTATGCTAAAGGTGCAACCTCAATAATTCCCATCTCGCGATAGTTCTCAATGCGTTCCGACTCCATCATATCATAGAGTGCATCGTAGAGAGGCCGCAAATAGGGTGATAGCTTATCAAGCATATCACCAGGGAGAAACCCTAAGCTCTCGCCTGCTTCAATGGCGGGGCGCGTTAGAATGATACGCTTGACTATTCCCTTTTTTAACGCAGAGACTGCCATTGCCATAGCCAAATATGTTTTGCCTGTTCCGGCAGGCCCGATACAAAATACTATATCATAATGCTTAATTGCCTCGATGTATTCGTTCTGACCTCTTGTCTTTGGACAAATGGTAATATCAGTTACCGCTACTTCAATCTTACCGTTGATTAATTCGTTAATATCTATGGGCTTGTCGGCTTTTGATGCTGTAATAAGGCTTGCCACGTCCTGCTTATCAATAAGGCGAGTTTTTCTTCGCTTCTCTTGCATAGACTCCAAGACGTGCATAGCCTTATCTACTTTATCGTTGTCTCCTGAAAGCTTAAGGCCACCATGCTTTGAAACGATTTTTACTCCAAATTCTTTCTCGATGAGCGTAATATTCTCATCAAGGTTTCCTAAAAGAGCTTGGAGCTCCTCGTTGTTTTTAACCCGTAATAATTTTTCCATAAAATAATATTATTCTTCCGGCACCCTTATGATCATCCCCGGTTTAATCCTATTGGGATCTTTTAGAGTATCGGTATTAGCGTCATAAATCTGCTGCCATTTTCTGTAGGTATCATAAAATTTCTTTGATATCTTCTGAAGAGTATCTCCTTCTTCAACCTTATACTCAACAAAGGTCTGCTCGCTCACTACATCCTCTTCTGGGCTTTCATCCATGTCCATATAACCCTCTTCAAACACAACGCCTGCTGGTTCCTCTTCATACTCTAAAGCATCAACTTCTTCATACGTCTGCACTCCCGCATCTCGTGATGTCCCTACTCTTTCCTCGGGTTGAACGTGAGATTCTGTTTCAACCTCAACCACAAACGTCGTCCGTTTTTTCTTGCGCGGAGTTACCTCTTCCATTGCAGGGGCGCTTCCTTGAATATACCCTCTGTTTCCAGAAACTTCTTGATCCACTCTTTCCTTCCTTACCGTGTAGGTGCGGACAAAACACCCTGAAAACATAAGCGCCACGAACAGAATAACTATACAGTGTAATGTTCGTCTACTCATACCCTACCTCCTTTTTTTAATTTTAATACCCAACTCATCTAACTGACCTTCTTTAACCTCTGAAGGTGCATCGGTTAAAGGACAAACAGCTTTTTGCGTCTTGGGAAACGCGATTACATCTCGAATGCTCTCAGAGCCGGTGATAATCGCAATGAGTCTATCCAGCCCCAACGCGATACCTCCATGGGGTGGTGCGCCAAATCGAAACGCATTTAACAAAAAACCAAATCTTTGCTTTACTTCTTCTTCTCTCAAGCCGATAATATCAAATATTTTTGATTGAACATCTCTTTGATGAATCCTAATTGAACCGCTGCCAATTTCAATTCCGTTTAACACCAAATCGTACGAACGAGCCCGCACCTTAGACAAATCGCTTGAATCAAGAAGCCCAACATCATCCTTGTGCGGGGAAGTAAACGGATGGTGCTCACTATCCCAACGATTTCCTTCTTCGTTGTAGGCAAAAAGAGGGAAATCAACAACCCAAACGAATTTGAATTTTTCTTCTTTTCTCAAATCTGGCTTATCAGTTTTATGCTGCTGCATTGCATCCTTATGCGTAATGCGCTCAAACGGAACGGCTAAATCTTCGTTAATCGTAGTTTTAAATATTTTTTGTAAAAGCAACTCGATCAATGAAAAAATATCTTCTTCCTCAATAAACGACATCTCCATATCAAGCTGTGTAAACTCAGGCTGTCTGTCTGCGCGCAAGTCTTCATCGCGAAAACACTTTGCAATCTGAAAATACTTATCAAAACCCGCAACCATTAAAATCTGTTTAAACAGCTGCGGCGATTGGGGAAGAGCGTAAAAACTTCCGGGATTAACTCGAGAAGGAACAAGATAATCCCGCGCCCCTTCCGGCGTAGATTTCGTCAAAACCGGTGTCTCTACCTCAATAAAGCTTTCCTTATCGAGAAAATCTCTTATTGATTTAATAAAGGAGTGTCGTAGAAGAAATTTGTTTAAGGCATTCGGTTTACGCAAGTCTAAATATCGATACGAGAGCTTCATCTCTTCTGAAAGCTCTAGTGTTTCATCGATTTCAAAAGGCGGAACCTCCGACGGGCTAATGATTTCAAAATCCTGCACTTGTATTTCCACATACCCGGTTGGCATCTTAGGGTTTTCTGTCCCCTTGGGCCGCTTAGCAACCTTTCCTTTTACTAAGATTACGAATTCATTTCTTAACTGGTCTGCTTCCTTGAGCTTTTCAGAGCCTTTGAGATAAAATGTAACTTGGGTCAAGCCATATCTATCTCGCAAATCAATAAAGATTAATTTTCCATGATCACGGCGTCGATGCACCCAACCACAGAGCGTTACCTCTTTATCGATATCGCTTTCGTTTAACTGTCCGCAGGTATGCGTTCGAATCATAGCTTCTCTTGTATCCTTTTAATAATTTCTTGCGCCGAAACCTCTTCTTGAGCTCCAGAGGCCATATCTTTTAAAGTGCAGACATCTTTTTTTACTTCGTCTTCTCCGAGCAATATCACAAACGGGGCTTTTGCTTTACTGGCTCTGCTCATTTGTTTTTTTAAAGATGCGTTTTCATAATCGAGATCACTTGCTATGCCGTTACTTCGCAAAACTTGAAGCAGAGAAAATCCTTTTTTAAACGCCTCTTCGCCTAGCGTAACAACATACACATCAAGATAAGCCTCCGCATCTTGTTGATCACCCAACACTAAAAGAATTCTCTCTAATCCTAATGCAAATCCCACAGCGGGCTTTTCTGGACCACCTAATTCTTTTACGAGGTTATCGTATCTGCCTCCTGCCCCAAGCGCATCTTGACTACCAAGGGCATCATGAGTAATCTCGAATACGGTCCGCGTGTAATAATCAAGGCCTCGAACCAATAACGGGCTTACTTCAAAAGGAATTGATAGTTGCCGTAAGCCATCAAGAACGCTGCGAAAGTAGTTCGAGCAATCATCGCAGATGTGCTGTTCTTCTATCTTTAACTCTTTTACGATGGCGATGCAATCTTTATTTTTGCAATCGAGTATTCGGAAAACATTGCGCTCAAAACGATCCTTGCAAAGCTCGCAAAGCTCATCTTTCCTAACTTTTAACAGTTTTTTTAGGATAGTGGATAATTTTAATTTATCTTTTGCGCAGCCTAAATTATTGATTTTAATCTGAAATCCATTAATGCCAAAAGACATGAGCAGATTGTAAGCTAAGGCTATCACCTCTACATCTACATAAGAATTATTGCTGCCGATTACCTCAACGCCTATATGATGAAACTGACGCAGCCTCCCCTTCTGAGGCCTTTCACCTCGAAACATGGGGCCTACATAGCCGTATTTGACGTATTTTTCCTTCTTATCTATATTGTGTTCGATATATGCTCGAACGATTGGAGCAGTGCCTTCAGGCCTCAATGCAAGCTTCTTTTCTTCCTTAACGTCCTTACCAGCTGACTGCAGAGATATGAGTTGCTTCTGCACAATATCTGTACTGCGGCCCAGTGAACGCTCAAAGAGCGCCTGCTGTTCGAATATGGGGGTGCGAATTTCATTGTAACCAAAAATTTTAAAGAGGGTGCGCGCCTTTTCCTCAATTAGTTGCCAGGCCTGTACTTCTGAAGGTAAGCTGTCTTTGGTTCCTCGGGTGGCGATTATTTTCATTGAAAAAGTATAATCGTAAGGGCGAAGGTGCAATTGGGAAATTGCGCACCTTCGCCCTTCATAATTATTTATTTACAATTACTTACGATAATTTGGTATTTATCAAAAATAATGAAATGATTACGCTAAACAATCTTTTGTTTCATTTCAAGACCAGGCTTGAATACGGCAACTTTTCTCGGTGGAACTGGTACGGTTTGGCCGGTGCGAGGGTTTCGCCCTGTTCGGGCCTTCCTCTCTTTTACCTTGAATACGCCGAAGTTGCGCAGTTCAACTTTTTCAGTCCGAACCAAGCTGTCAACAATGTGATCAAAGGTCTTTTGCACAACCTTTTTCACATCTACCTGTTTTATGCCTGTCTCATCGGCAATTTTTAAAACAATGTCTTTCTTAGTCATTGAGACACCTCCTTAAATGTATAAGTATAGTACCAACATAAAGTTACAAAGTCAAGGAAAACTTTTCTGTCCCAATGATTTTATCTAAATCCTGAACAAGAGATTCATTGGGCTGGACGAAAAACTCTTCGCCAACAATAAGTTGAATCCTTTTCGAGTCGCTGGTATCCATATCTAAATATACAGGAATTTTTCCCGGATAATTAGCCAACTTATCCTTTAAAACTCGCAAAAGACTCTCTCTCATACCAGAAAGCTCTATCTTTATAGACGATATAGACTTATACACTTCATCAATGAAGACAATATCATCTGCAATAATTTTAGGAATATCTTCTCTCGTATTTGCCTTTCCCTTCACCAAAACGACCATATTCGGCTTAATATACCGCTCCACAAGCTTAAATGTCTTTGGAAACACCAATACTTCAACCACCCCATCTAAATCCTCAAGCTTCAAAATAGCCATTTTTTCGCTTGTCCGGCGGGTTGTGGTCTGCTTTACCTTAATAAGTAATCCTGTGATCCTTATTTCCTGACTATCATAACACTGACTAACGCCCTGGGTATTCACTGAAGAAAATTTACGCACCTGAGTCTCGTAACGAGCCAGTGGATGACCAGTTACATAAAACCCCAGTATCTCTTTTTCAAAAGAAAGAATCTGGGGTTCTGGCCACTCCTTAATCTTAGGAACATCTTCCATTTTCTTCTTAAATCCGTCAAATTCTTCAGAGGTGTCAAATAATGACAGCTGCCCTCTGCTTTTTTCTTTTTGAAACCTATTGCCAGACTCAATAGCAGAATCCAAGATCGTCATAAGCTGCGACCGATAAAGGCCTAAAAAGTCAAATGCCCCACATTTAATCAAGCTCTCAACAACCTTTCTATTGGCCAGCCGTAATTCAACACGCTCGCAAAAATCATAGAGCGAAGAAAAACCACCATCTTTTCTTGCCGCAACTATTGAATCAATCGCAGTTGAACCAACATTTTTTACTGCCAGAAGACCGTACGATATAGTCTTGTTATCGATTACCTTAAATTCAGCAAATCCCTGATTCACATTGGGAGGTACAATGGTGATCCCCATCCGGCCTGACTCATTGACGTATTCGACTACCTTATCGGTATTGTCACGTTCAGAGGTAAGTAGAGCGCACATAAATTCGATAGGAAAATTTGCCTTTAAATAAGCAGTGCGGTAAGAAATCATCGCGTACGCTGCCGAGTGACTGCGATTAAACCCATATCCTGAAAAATACTCAATCAGATCAAAGATTCTCTCGGCGATATTTTTCTGTATTCCATTCTTTGCACAGCCTTCTGCAAAAGCCTTGCGCTGTTGCTCCATTACCTCAGGAATCTTTTTACTCATTGCCCTTCTAAGATGATCTGACTGCGTCATGCTAAAACCTGCTAACTGCGACGGAATCTGCATAACCTGTTCCTGAAAAACAATGATACCATAGGTCTCTTTTAAAATCGGCTCAAGCTGAGGATGATCATAGCGAATCGAGGTTATCCCTTTCTTTCTGCTAATAAAATCATCAAGCATCCCGCTGCCTATCGGACCGGGCCTATACAACGCTAAAAGCGCAATTAAATCTTCAAACCTATTAGCATCTAACTTTTTCAGTAACTCCCGCATACCTGCGCTTTCAAGCTGGAAAATCCCCATTGTTTTCGCAGCGTTCAAAAGCTCAAAGGTTTTCTGATCATCTAACGGTATGTCTTCAACGCTCATTTCTATTCCTTGCGTCTCTTTTATAATCTTCAAGGCTTGGCTGATAACGGTAAGCGTGCGCAATCCTAAAAAATCCATCTTTAAAAGACCGATCTTAGCCAGTGCATTCATATCACAACCGGTTGTAATCTGATCGTCAGAAGTTTTGAATAACGGCAAATAATTAGTCAGTGGCTCGTCGGAAATAACCACTCCTGCTGCATGAATTGAAGCGTGGCGGGTAAGCCCTTCAAGGTGGAGTGCTGTATCCATAACCTGTTTTACCTTTGGGTCATTTTTGTAGAGCTCATGCAGTTTTGGTTCGACTTTTAGCGCCTCGGCTAATTTAATGTTTAACTCCGGAGGAATCATTTTAGCGATCTTATCAACATCCGCGTAAGGAACATTCATTACGCGCCCTACATCCCGTACCGCCGCCCGTGCCTGCATAGTTCCGAAAGTAATGATTTGAGCAACATTTTCCTTACCGAACTTCTCCGTTACGTATTCAATTACCTCGGGCCTGCGCTCATAGCAAAAATCAATATCTATATCAGGAAGGCTCTGCCTTTCCGGATTCAGAAAACGCTCAAAAATCAATCCGTATTTTAACGGATCGATATCGGTAATACCAAGAAGATAGCTTACCAAGCTGCCCGCTGCAGAACCTCTGCCTGGCCCAACAGGTATTTCGTGTTGTTTTGCATAATGAATAAAGTCCCACACGATTAAAAAATAACTCATAAAGTCCATCTGTTTGATAATCGCTAACTCGTCTTTTAGCCGCGAACGAATTTCATCAGTTACCGTAGGATACCTCTTGGATAACCCTTCATTACATAACTCATTGAGGCATTGCTCCTGGGTTTTACCGTCCGGCGGATTGTATATTGGTAAATGAGTCTGGCTAAAATCTAACTCGACATTACAACGCTCTGCAATCTTAATGGTATTGGAAATTGCCTCAGGGATATCTTTAAAAAGTTGCTTCATCTCCTCTGCGCTCTTAAGATAAAACTCATCCGTTTGCATGCGCATATGATTCGGGTCATCGAGCGTGGACTGGGTTTGAATACAAAGAAGTGCTTCGTGGGCTCGTGCCATATCTTTGGTTAAATAGTGCACGTCATTGGTTGCAACAAGGGGTACACTAAGTTGCTTGGCAAGTTTAAGGATCGTTTTTTTTGCATTCTGCTGTTCAGGCATAAGGTTATCCTGAATCTCAAGGTAATAATTTTCCTTTCCTAAAATCTGACAAAAATCATCAGAGACCTTCAGTGCCTCTTTCATCTGATCCCTTTGAATCAACCAGGAATTCTAAAGGCCTTATTGGTTTAAGCGCTTGCCTTAAACCAATAAGGCCTTTAGAATATTGCGCAAGCACATCCTTGTCAATGCGGGGCCGATAATAAAATCCTTCTAAATACCCGATAGACACCAACTTCATTAACGAAGTAAAAGGTGTCAACCGAGTTGTATACGATATAAGCTCCAAACCCCCCGCCACTATCGAGTGGGAGTAGTTTCATGATAGCACATTCCGATTTTGTACACCTGCATGTACATACTCAGTATAGCCTCTTAGACGGTGCCTGCCGTATTAACGACTTACTTCATGCAGCCAGCCAATTTAAAATGCCCGCGCTAGCCATTACGGACCATGGAAACCTATTTGGTGCAATTGAATTTTATTTAAGTGCTCTCAAACACGGGGTTAAGCCTATTATAGGA